>DASVDJ010000152.1:0-27065 GCA_036381155.1 Vicinamibacterales bacterium | reverse complement strand
GACTCCTTCCCGGACCTGCGCGCGTTCCTCGCGCAGCTGCGCCGCGACGGCGACCTGGCGACGATCGACGTCGAGGTCGACGCCGATCAGGAAGCCGCGGAGATCCACCGCCGCGTGATTGCCGCCGGCGGGCCGGCGCTGCTCTTCACCAACGTCCGCGGCAAGGCGTTCCCGCTCGTCACCAACCTCTTCGGCACCGCGCGGCGGGCGGAGCTGGCGTTCGGCACGCGGCCGCTGCGGCTGATCCGGCGGCTGGTGGAGCTCGCCGAGACGCTGCTGCCGCCGACGCCGGCGAAGCTGTGGGGGGCGCGCGACGTCGCGCGCGAGGCGCTGCGGATCGGCATGCGCCGCGGCGTGCGCGGTCCGATCCTCGACGTCGTCGAGCCGCCGGCGCTCGATCGGCTGCCCGCGCTGACCTGCTGGCCCGAGGACGGCGGGCCGTTCATCACCCTGCCGCTCGTCTACACGCAGCACCCCGAACGTCCCGGGCAGCACAACCTCGGCATGTACCGGCTGCAGATCCACGACCCGCAGACGACCGGCATGCACTGGCAGATCGGGAAGGGGGGCGGCTTCCACTACGCCGTTGCGGACGCGAACGGCGCGCCGTTGCCGGTGACGGTGTTCGTCGGCGGCCCGCCGGCGCTCATCCTGGCCGCCATCGCGCCGCTGCCGGAGAACGTCCCCGAGCTGATGCTCGCGTCGCTCATCGCAGGGGAGCGGCTCCCGCTGGCGCCGGCGCCGGACGGCCATCCGCATCCGCTCGTCGCCAGCGCGGAGTTCGCGCTGATGGGACACGTGCCGCCGCACGAGCGGCGGCCCGAGGGGCCGTTCGGCGACCACTACGGCTACTACTCGCTACGCCACGACTACCCGGTCTTCCGCGTCTCGCGTGTCGCCCGCCGCCGCGACGCGATCTACCCGGCCACGGTGGTGGGCAAGCCGCGCCAGGAGGACTTCTTCATCGGCGACCTGCTGCAGGAGCTGCTCTCGCCGCTCTTCCCGCTCGTCATGCCCGGCGTGCGCGACCTGTGGTCGTACGGCGAGACCGGCTACCACTCGCTGGCCGCCGCGGTCGTGCGCGAGCGCTACGGGCGCGAGGCCATGGCCAGCGCGTTCCGGATCCTCGGCGAAGGGCAGCTCTCGCTGACGAAGTTCCTGCTCGCGATCGACCAGCCGCGCGACCTGAAGGACTTCCGCGGCGTGCTGGAGCACCTGCTGGCGCGCACGCACCCCGAGACCGACCTGTACGTGTTCTCGAACCTCTCGATGGACACGCTCGACTACACGGGTCCGGAGGTGAACAAGGGATCCAAGGGGGTGTGGCTCGGGCTCGGCGAGCCGGTGCGCGAGCTGCCCGGCGAGTTCCGCCCGTCCGCGCCCGTGCCGTCCGACGTCACGGACGTGCGCGTCTTCTGCCGCGGCTGCCTCGTCATCGGCGGCCGTTCGTACGCAGACGACCCCGAGGCCGGCCCGCGCCTGGCGGCGCATCCGGCCTTCGCCGGCTGGCCGCTGCTGGTCCTGACCGACGAGCCCGAACGCGCGGCGCGCAGCGCGGTCAACTTCCTCTGGACCACCTTCACCCGCTTCGAGCCGGCCCGCGACATCCACGCCGCCGCCACCCGCATCGTCCGGCACCACCTCGCCTACACCGCGCCGGTGCTCATCGACGCGCGGCTCAAGCCCGGATTCCCCGACGAGCTGTTCTGCGATCCGGAGGTCGCCGACCGCGTCACGCGCCGCTGGCGCGAATACTTCCCGTCAGGGGTGGCGATGGGGGATTCGGGGAAGGCGCACCTGGACTGAGACGGGGAACGGGAAACGAAAAGGGCGCACGCCTCGCGAGGACTCGTGTGCGCTCGGCGTGCGCGGCGACCGCTCGATGACACGTGACGCGCGGTCGCCTGTGAACAGCCTTGCTGTCCCAGGCCGAACGGCTCAGGAGCGTCGGCACACAGAGTCGCGTAGCGGCGGGCTTCAGGCCGCTACAAAGCGCCCGCGAGTCACGACACCGCGAGCGGGCGAGGGGGTGCGCGACTGCGAGTCTCGACTCAGCGAGCAGCGCGTCCTTCCCGTTTCCTGTTTCCCGCTTCCCGTTTCTCAGTTCAACGCATTCGGGATCGCGAGCGTGAACGGCGCGATCACCGCATCGAACCGATCTCCGGACGCGGTGACCATCTGGTAGGTGCCGTGCATCGACCCGACCGGCGTCTTCAGCGGACAGAAGCTGGTGTACTCGAACGCGTCGCCCGGCGCGAGGACCGGCGTCTCGCCGACGACCCCGGGGCCCTGTACGCGCTCGATGCGGCCGTCGGCGTCGCTGATGATCCATTCCCGGCTGATGAGCTGCGCCGTCTCGTCCCCGTCGTTCGAGATGCGGATGTGGTAGGCGAACAGATACTGCCCCTCGCGCGGGGAGCTGCGGTCGGCCAGATATTGCGTCCGGACCTGAACCCGGATGCCGCGTGTCGTCGTATCACTCATCGGTTCTTTGATTATAGGAGTTCAGGTCGGATCGGGTCGGATCGGGTCGGATCGGATCAGGTCTGATCGGGCCCGATCCGACCTGATCCGACCTGATGAGACCTGATCCGACCGACTTCTGAACCCGATCAGCAACCTGATCTATCCTGAGCTGGGCCAAGCGGCCCGTGGAGGAGCGATGTCAGCACAGCAGTGGTATCTGGCGATTGGTGGTCATCAGATTGGTCCCGTGGGGGAGCAGGAGGTCGTGGCCAACATCGAGAACGGCACGGCCGACGGCAACACGCTGGTCTACACGGCCGGCATGAGCAACTGGACACCCATCGCACAGGTGCCGCAGCTGGCGGCCTATCTGAAGGGCAACGGCACGGCGCCGCCGCCGCTGCCGGGGCGCGGACGCACCGCGCACGACATCGACTTCCGCATCTTCGGCGAGGACATGCAGTTCGTCGAGGTCGAGCTCGACCCCGGCGAGAGCGCCATCGCCGAAGCGGGCGCGATGATGTACATGACCGACGGCATCCAGATGGAGACCGTCTTCGGCGACGGGTCGAACCAGGGCAGGACCGGCATCATGGGGGCGCTGCTCGGCGCGGGCAAGCGGCTGCTCACCGGCGAGAGCCTGTTCATGACCGTGTTCACGAACCACGGCCGCGGCAAGCACCGCGTCGCCTTCGCCGCGCCCTACGCCGGCCGCATCCTGGCGCTGGACCTGGCCAGCCTCGGCGGACAGCTGATCTGCCAGAAGGACTCGTTCCTCTGCGCCGCGCGCGGCGTCTCGATCGGCATCCACTTCCAGCGGAAGATCGGCGTCGGCCTGTTCGGCGGCGAGGGCTTCATCATGCAGAAGCTGGAAGGCGACGGCCTCTGCTTCGCCCACGCCGGCGGCATGGTACACCCGATCGATCTGCAGGCCGGCGAGACGCTGCGCGTCGACACCGGCTGCCTCGTCGCGCTGCAGCCATCGGTCTCGTACGACATCGAGTTCGTCGGCAAGGTCAAGACCGCGTTCTTCGGCGGGGAGGGGCTGTTCTTCGCGACCCTGCGCGGGCCCGGCAAGGTCTGGCTGCAGTCGCTGCCCCTGAGCCGTCTGGCCGACCGGATCTACAAGGCCATCCCGGGCGTCGGCGGCGGCCGCAAGGGTGAGGGCTCCGTCCTCGACCACGCGTTCGGCCTCGGCAACCTCATCGATGGCGACTAGCCGATGGCGGATTGCGGATTTCGGATTGCGGATCCAATCCGCAATCATGCGACGCGCCGATCCGCAGTCATGAGGCGAACCACAGAGTCACGGAGGACACGGAGAACGCACGGAGCCTGGCGACATGCCGGGTCCATCCCCGAACTCCGTGCGCCCTCCGTGCGCTCCGTGGCTCTGTGGTTCGTTCCAGCAATCCGCAATCCGAAATCGGACGTGCCATGATCGACGCCCTGACCTCACCTGAAGCCTGGATAGCCCTCGTCACCCTGACGTTCCTCGAGGTCGTCCTCGGCATCGACAACGTCATCTTCATCTCGATCCTCGCGGGCAAGCTGCCGCAGGAGCAGCAGGCCCGCGCGCGCCGGACCGGGCTGGGGCTGGCGATGTTCATGCGCATCGCGCTGCTGGCCTCGCTGGCGTGGATCGTCAAGCTCACGGCGCCGCTGTTCGCCGTCTGGGAGCACGAGATCTCCGGGCGCGATCTGATCCTGATCCTCGGCGGCCTGTTCCTCATCGGGAAGGCCACCTACGAGATCCACGACAAGCTGGAAGGGGCCGAGGGGCACGCGGCCGCGAAGGTCCACGCGACCTTCGCCAGCGTCATCACCCAGATCCTCCTGCTCGACATCGTCTTTTCGCTGGACTCGGTGATCACCGCCGTCGGCATGGCGGAGGAGCTGTGGGTGATGATCGCGGCGGTGGTGATCGCCGTCGGCGTGATGATGGCGTTCGCGGGAACGGTCAGCGAGTTCGTCGAGCGGCACCCGACCGTCAAGATGCTCGCGCTGAGCTTTCTGCTGCTCATCGGCGTCTCCCTCGTCGCCGACGGCTTCGAACAGCACATCCCGAAGGGCTACATCTACTTCGCGATGGGCTTCTCGGTGTTCGTGGAGATGATCAACCTGCGGGTGCGGACTGTCCGGGGGGAGCGGGAGCCGCTGGAGCTGCGGCGCCGCTATTAGCGGCTTCGTGGCGCCTGTCCTCAACCACAGAGTCCACAGAGTCCACAGAGTTCACAGGGTTCACAGAGAATGCAGCGAGTCGGATCTCCCCGTCTCCCTTGATCGCTGTGCCCGCTGGGCCCTCCGTGGTTGGCAGTTGCAGCGCTAGAGATTCCCCTTCCGCAACTCCTCGGCAAGGTAGTCCGTCGCCCTCCAGGAGAGCGCGAGGATCGTCAGCGTGGGGTTCTTCTCCGACGCGCTCGTGAACGCCGAGCCGTCGACGACGAAGACGTTCTTCACCTCGTGCATCTGGTTGAACTTGTTGAGGGCGGAGCGCTTCGGGTCGTCCCCCATGCGGCAGCAGCCGTGCTCGTGGATGGCCGAGCCGTTCGAGTCCAGCTCGCCGCGCCGGAAGTGCACCCACTCGATCCCGGCCGCCTTGCCCACCTCCTCGAGCACGTCGTAGATGTGCTCGGCCATCCGGAGCTCGTTGTCCCCGAGCTGGTAGTCGATCTTCAGCAGCGGCACGCCGTAGCGGTCCGTTCTCGACTCGTCGACGGTGATCCGGTTGTGGCGGTACGGCAGCGTCTCGCCGAACGGGTGCAGCTCCACCCAGGCCGGGTACTTCCGCTTGACGTTCCGCTTGAAGTCCGCGCCGAAGCCGTCGATCGTGCCGGCAATCCGCGGGAGGTTCCCGGGGTGGCAGCCGGTGTTCCAGAACTGCATCTGGAAGCCGCGGAGGTAGTTCAGGTTCTTCAGCCGGTGGTTGAACCGCGGCATGTAGATGTGCGCGCCGCCGATGCCGTGATCCTGCTGGACGTCGTTGCCGTACAGCGACGGCAGGAACCCGGCGGCGTGCACGCGGATCTGCTCGCAGAGATAGCGGCCGATCACGTCCGACCCGTTGCCGAGGCCGTTCGGATGCCTGTCGGACTTCGAGTTCAGCAGGATGCGCGTCGTGTCGACGGCGGAGGCCCCCATCACGATGACCTTGCCGTAGACGCGCTCCTCGCGCCCGGTGATCCGGTCGAAGTACTGCACCCCGTTGGCGAGCCCGTCGTCGCCGACCAGCACGCGCGCGACGACCGCGTTCGAGCGCAGTTCGAGGTGGCCGGTCTTCATCGCGTCCGGCAGCAGGTGATCCGCCGTGCAGAAGAACGACGCGGTGTCGCAGCCGGCGCCGCAGTTGCCGCAGTAGTGGCAGGCGGGGAAGCCGTGCAGCGGCCGGGTCCGGTTCGCGCGGCGGCCGGCCACGATCGGGATGTTCAGCGACTCGAACGCCTTCTTGAGCAGCCGCTCGCCGCAGCGCGGTGGCGGCGGCGGCAGGTGGTACTTGCTCCCCGGCAGCGCGTCGGAGTCGTCATCGCCGCCGCAGACCCCGATCAGCTGGTCGACCCGGTCGTAGTAGGGCGCGATGTCCTTGTATTCGATGGGCCACGGGATCTCCCACCCGTCCATCGCCGGGCCCTTGAAGTCGAGATCGGAGTACCGCAGGCTGACGCGTCCCCAGACGTTCGTCTTGCCCCCGTGCCCCCAGACCCGGATCAGCTCGAACGGCTTCCCCTCGGGGCTGAGGTACGGCTGCTCCTTCGTGTCGAGGAAGAACCGCGGCGGCTGCTCCCCCTTCGCCCGCCGCGCGCGCGCCTCCCACGGGCGCACGTGCGTCCAGAACTGGCTTCGATCGAACTTCGTCCCGGCGTCGAGCAGCAGGACGTCGATGCCCTTGCGGGTCAGGTTCCAGGCCGCCATGCCGCCTGACGCGCCGCTGCCGACCACGATGACCGGGTAGACCTTGCGGGAGGGGGCGATCTGCATGCGGCAATTCTAGATCCGTGTCGCAGGCAGCGGGCAGCGGGCAGCTGGCAGCGGCAGGCGGCCAGCAGACCCCAGGCAGCGGCCGTTTCGGGCCACTGCCAGCCGCCCGCTGCCAGCTGCCCGCGACCCGAGTCGTACATCCCGGCTGCCCAGCTGCTGATAACATCTACCCCGGATGCTTTCAGAAACAGTCCATCTCGACGGCCACATCATCGACTCCGGCACGCTCTCGAAGGTTCTCGACCTCATCCTGCTGCACGGCGGCGATTACGAGATCACGACCTTCCGCATCGGCACGACCCGCGAGGAGCCGAGCCACGCCGAAATCATCGTCCGGGCCGGAACGGACGCGGCGCTGCACGAGATCCTCCAGGAGATCGGCCAGCACGGCGCGAACCCGGTGGCGCACGACGCCGAATGGGTCCCCGCCCCGGCCGACGGGGTCTTGCCGGAGGACTTCTACTCGACGACGAACCTCGAGAGCTACGTCCGGCACAACGGTGCCTGGCTGCGCATCGAGAACATCGAGATGGACTGCGGCGTCACGCTCGTCGAGCGCGAGGACGGGCCGCACGCGGTGACGGTGCCGGTGCACCGGATCCGCAAGGGGGACCCGGTGCTGGTCCACGAGGCCGCCGTGAAGGTCGTCGTCGCGCCGCGGAAGGACCCCGTGTCGGTCTTCAGCTTCATGTCGAGCGAGGTCTCGGCGGAGCGGCCGAAGGAGCTGACCGTCGCGGCGGTGGCCGAGGGCATGGCCGAGTGCCGCCGGGAGGGCAAGCGCATCCTCTTCGTCGGGGGCCCGGCGATCATCCACACCGGCGCCGGCCGATACCTCGAGGCGCTCATCGCGAACGGCTGGATCGACGTGCTCTTCGCCGGCAACGCCCTGGCGACCCACGACATCGAGGCGGCGCTGCTCGGCACGTCGCTCGGCGTGCGGCTCTCCAACGGCGCGCCGGTGGCGACGGGACACAACCACCACCTCCGCGCCATCAACGCGATCCGCGCGGCCGGCAGCATCCGCGCCGCGGTGGAGCAGGGGCTCCTCCGCTCCGGTGTCATGCACGCCTGCATCGTCCACGACGTCGACTACGTGCTCGCCGGCAGCATCCGCGACGACGGCCCGCTGCCGGACGTGATCACGGACGTCGTCCGGGCGCAGGACGAGATGCGCGCACGCGTCCGCGACGTCGGCCTGGCCATCATGGTCGCGACGACGCTGCATTCGGTGGCGACGGGGAACCTGCTGCCGGCGAGCGTGCGGATCATCTGTGTCGACAACAACACCGACACGATCACCAAGCTGATGGATCGCGGGACGCGCCAGGCCTTCGGCCTGGTGACGGACTGCCAGTTCTTCCTGAAGGAGCTGGCGCAGCGGCTGGAGCTGCCCGTGTCCGGACCGCCCGCGCCGGGCGCGCGCGCGGCGCATTCCCATTCGTAAAGGAGCAGAGAGACGTGCCGAGGCTGACGGTCGAGGGGTACGGAACGTTCGAGGTGCCGCACGGCAAGCGGCTGGTGCTGGCGATCGAGCAGGACGCGAAGGTGGACATCCTGCACGCCTGCGGCGGCAACGCCCGCTGCACGACCTGCCGCGTGGAGTTCATCGACGGCGAGCCCGAGCGGATGACCCAGGCCGAGCGGACGAAGCTCGCCGAGAAAGGGCTGACCGGCGTGCGCCTCTCGTGCCAGATCGTCGCGGACCGCGACATGGCCGTGCGGGCGATCAGCCGCCTCGAAGGCAGCGGCCGCAAGGATGCGGGGCCGGAGCCGAACCCGCAGATCACGCCGGAGCCGGTCTGGACCTGATTCTGGAAGCGGGAAGGGCCCTCCTTCGCCCTTCGGGCTACGGAGGGCAAGCACGGACGCTCGGCGATCGCGTCTCGCGTCCGCGTGTGAGGCGGGGCTTCAGCCCCGCCTGCACGATCGCAGTGTGACAGCGAACAGCGTGACGACGAGATTCGATCAGCCCGTCCGTCGGCGCGCGAGCACGTCCTCCATCAACCGCTCCACCCGCTCCAGCACGACCGGCCAGCGGTACTCCCGATCGACGTACGCCCGCCCCTGAGCGCCCAGCTGCCGCGCCTCGGCGTGGTGGCTCGTGAGCCACGAGAGCAGCGTCGAGAACTCCCGCGCCGAGCGGTAGTAGAGCCCGCCGTTCGCGCGGCGCACCTGCCCGACGAGCACGCGGCAGTCGCCGTTCACCAGCGCGGGCACGCCGTGGTTCCAGCCCTCCAGCACCGCGATGCCGAGGCTCTCGTACGGCGACGAGGCCACCAGCGCGCCGGCGCCGTCGAGCAGCGCGTTGCGGACCGCCGGCTCCACGTAGCCCAGCGCACGGATCCGCGGATGCGACGGTACCGGTATCGCGGCCGGTCCTGCCAGCACCAGCGTCGTGTCGTCGTCTTCCCGGGCCGCGTGCTCCAGGAAGTACTCGAACAGCACCTCGCAGCCCTTGTTGCGATCGACCCGCCCCAGATAGAGCAGGTAGCCCGGACGCAGCCCGAGCCTCTCGAGCACACCGTTCGCTGCCGGAGGTGGCGCGGGATCGAGCCCCATCCCCGCGATGGCGAACGGCTCCAGCGGCCGCCCTGCGCGGCGGACGACGATCGCCTGCTCCTCCGGCGTCAGGAACAGATGGCCGGCCGGCAGCTGGAAGAACGGCTCGAGCACGTCCAGGAAGATCGCCGGGTCCTCTTCCGCGGTCGGCACCAGGATGGCGCGGTCCGCGACGATCGGCAGGCCGAAGAACGCGGTGTAGTAGCGATACGACCAGAAGAGCACGAGGTCGTACTCGCGCCCGTGCGCGCGCAGGTGATCGAGCAGGCGCGGCACGCGCGGACCGTTCTCGCGGAACCACGCCTCCTGCCGCTCGCGCGGCGTGGGCCGGTCGAACACTTCGTGGCTCAGGTCAGTGAAGGCGTGAAGGTTCCGCGTCCGCTCGACAGGGAACCGGATGACGGTCACGCCGTTCAGGTCCGATCGGCCTTCGGGGTAGGAGTCGGCCCAGGTGAGATAGTCGCGCGCGCACGACGTCAGCACCGTGACTTCGTGCGTCGCGGCGAGGCGCTCGGCAATCCCCCGGCAATGCGCTTCCGATCCGCCGGCGATGTCGGGCCCGTAGCGGTGGACGACGCAGGCGATCTTCACCGGCGCTCGATCTCGCGCCGCAGGATCGCGTTCTGGATGGCCAGCTCCTGGACGCAGGCGAACAGGATCCGGTTGATCTCCTGCTGCCGCGCGAAGTTCCTGCGGCTGTACTCGAAGAGCCACCGGGCCAGGGGCATCAGGACGCGGCGCTTGATCCCGAGAATCAGCCCCCCGACGAGCGGGCCGCGGTGCGAGGCCAGCTGCAGCGACGTCTCGAGCCGCCACCGCTCCGGCTCGCCGGCCAGCTCCGGCAGCAGCAGCGCCCGCACGTTCTGCCGCTCGACGGCCTGGCGGAGGACGCGCTCGACCTCGGCGAAGATTGCCGGATCCTCGAGCGCCGGCGAGGCGCCCTGCTTCAGCAGCTCGCGGCGCAGCTCGTCCCCCGTGCGGCGCTGCAGCTCCGCCATCAGGGTGTCGACGGACAGGGTGCCGGGATCACCAGTCGACACGGCGCGCTACGGAATCAGCACGATCTTGCCGGCCGCGCGGTCTTCGAGCACGGCGCGGTGCGCTTCGGGCGCCTGGTCGAGCGGCAGCTCCCGGCCGACCGCGGGCCGGAGGACGCCGCTCTCGAGCGCCGCCCCGAGCCCGGCATGAATCTGCCGGTACTCGTCCGGGCTCGTCGACCACAGCGTCGTCCCCAGGATCGCCAGCTCCTTGCCCATCGTCAGGCGCGGGTCGATCTCGATGCGGCCGCGGTTGCCGATCACGACGACGCGCCCCTTCGGCGCGAGCAGCGTGAGGTCGCGATCGAGGTTGACGTTCGCGAGCATCTCGAGGATGACGTCGACGCCGCGTCCGCCGGTGGCCTCCAGGATCTTCGTCGCGTAGCCGTCCTCGCGGTGGTTGAAGACGTCCACCGCGCCGGCCTCGCGCGCCACCCGCTCGCCGGCGTCGCTGCCGGCGGTCCCGAAGACGCGGAGCCCGAAGGCCCGCGCCAGCTGCGCCGCCGCGACGCCGACCGCTCCGCTGGCGCCGTGAACCAGCACCGTCTCGCCCGCCTTCACCGCGGCGCGGATGACGAGCGCCCGGTACGCCGTCGCCGCCGGCACGCCGAGCGCCGCGCCCTGGGAGAACGACACCCGATCCGGCAGCCGGTGCACCATGTGTGCCGGGCACGCAATCCGCTCTGCGTACGTCCCGTTGCGCTGCAGGAACGCGGCGACGTACACGCGGTCGCCGGGAGCGAAGTGCTTCACGCCGTCGCCGACCTCGACGATCTCGCCGGCGCCATCGGCGCCCGGAATGTAGGGCAGCTCCGGCAGCCTCGCGTAATGCCCGGTCCGGATGTAGGCGTCCACCGGGTTCACGCCGGCCGCATGCAGCCGGACGACGACCTCACCCGCGGCCGGCTCCGGATCGGGCCGCTCCGCAACCGTCAGCACCTCCGGCCCGCCGAAGCGGGAGACATAGACTGCGCGCATACGGGCCGCAGTATATCGAATTGCCCTGAATCGTCGATTGCGGACTGCGGATTCGGGACTATTCGTAGTGCAGGGCCGCGACCGGATCGAGCTTTGAGGCGCGGACGGCGGGGTAGACGCCGAACACGAGCCCGACGGCGACGGACACGAGGAAGGCGATGAGGATCGACGTCATCGTCACGATCGTCGACCAGCCGGCCAGCACGGCGATGAGGCGGGAGAGACCGATGCCGACGAGCAGCCCGATCGCGCCGCCGACGAACGCGATCATGACCGTCTCGACGAGGAACTGCCGGATGATGTCGCGCTGGCGCGCGCCGACGGCGCGGCGGATCCCGATCTCGCGCGTGCGCTCCAGCACGCTGGCCAGCATGATGTTCATGATGCCGATCCCGCCGACCAGCAGCGAGATCGACGCCAGCGCCACCATCACGAAGCCGAAGATCCGCTGCGTGCGGCGCTGCTCGGCCAGCAGCGACGCCGGCACGACCAGCGAGTAGTCGTCGGTGTTGCGGTGCGTCGCGCGCAGGATGCCGCGCACGACCTCCGCGTTCCGGACGATGTCGCCCGTGTCCGCCATCTGCAGGTAGATGCCGTCGATCTCGTCGCGGAAACGGCTGTAGCTGTCCTCGAGCCGCAGCAGCGCCGCCTGGACCGGCACGTAGATCAGGTTGTTGCGGTCCTGCGCCGGGATGCCGGCGACGTCCACCTGCGAGCTGACCTGCGGCCCGGCGACGCCGATCACCCGGAACCACTGCTCGTTGATCTTGATGTACTCGCCGATCGGATCGCGCGTGCCGAACAGGTTCGTCCGCGATCCTTCGCCGACGACGGCAACCGCCGCGGCGGCGTCGGCCTCCACCTGCGTGAAGAACCGCCCCTCGACGATGGCGAGCGACGCGATCCGCTGGTAGCTCGGCTCGACGCCGAAGACCTGCGGCGCCTCCCGCTGCGGCTTCGGCACCAGCTTCTGCGGCTCGAACCGCTTCCGCATCGTCGACGCCGCGATGCCGGGCACGTTGGCGCGGATGATCCGGAGGTCGCGCTCGGTCAGGCCGGGCGACGTCCGGCGCACGCGCTGGAATGCCTGGAAGTCGACCGACTCGCGCGCCTCGATGATCAGGTTGCGCACGCCGAGCTGCTCGATGAACGCGAGCACCTGCTGCTGCGCGCCGGCGCCGATCGACATCATCGAGACGACCGCGGCCACGCCGAAGATCATCCCGAGCATCGTCAGGAACGAGCGGACCTTGTTGGCGCGCAGGGTCTCGACGCCGCGCCGCAAATCGGCGACGAGCTGCAGGCGGGCTGGATCGTCCAGGAGCTGCGCCAGCGACGTCAACGGATGCCTCCGGCCATCGGGCCCGCGGGCCGGGCGGCAGGCTGATCGGTGGCCTCGCGCTGCGGGTCGACGAGCGCGACCTCGGCGTCGAGGGGGAAGTCCTTCAGCACCACGCGGTGCTCCGTCAGGCGGACGATCTGCACCGGCGTGGCCTCGAAGCTGCCGCCGCGCCGCACGTAGACGACCGGCTTGCCCTCGCGTTCGAACAGCACCTGCCTGGGCAGGTGCGTGACGCCTTCGAGCGTGCCGCCGTCGACGACGAGCCGCGCGGTCATGCCGGGCCGCAGCGCCTCCGGCGGGTTCGTCAGCGTGAACGCCGCGGAGAAGCGCCGCGACGCCTGCGGTTCCCAGAATGCGGCCTGCGCCATGCCGCCGATCCCCTTCGACGTGCCCGTCAGCGTCTGCGAGGGTAGTGCCTCCACGAGCACCGCGACCGACGCCCCTTCCGCCACGGCGGACCGATCGGTCTCCTCGATGCTGGTGCGGATCTCCATCTCGCCGACGTCGACGATGTCGGCGACGATGCGCCCGGGCTGGACGGTGTCGCCCTCGCGGTAGTCCGGCAGCGTCATGCCGGGGAAGCCGAAGTTGCCGCCGGCGTCGCGGTTCTCCTTGATGACCACGCGGCCGTCCATCGGCGCGCGGACGGTGAGGCTCTCGATGTTGCGCCGGGCGTAGTCGGCGGCAATGCGCGCCTTGGTCCGCTTCTCCTCGAGCACCGCCAGCGAGGCGCGTCCGCTCTCGGCGCGCGCCTTGATGTCGGCCTCGAGCTGCGCCAGCGCCTTGCGCGCTTCCTCGAGCTTGAGCAGGTTCTTCTCCGCCTCGATGCGGCCGAGGAACTCGTTGCCGGAGACGTCGATCTCGGCGCGACGCAGCTCGTGGCGCGCGTGGAGCAGCGAGACGGTGTCCGTCGACTCCTGCACCTTCCGGTCGGCGATGAGCTTCGCGATCTCCTGCTCCGCCTCGGCGAGCTCCGACAACGCCTGCTGGAGCGCGTACTCCTGCTCGGCTCGGTCGAACTCGATGACGACGTCGCCTTCCTTGACGAGCGTGCCGGAGGGGAGCAGCCGGACGATCTGCAGCAGCCCGCCGGTGGACGGGGCCGACAGCCCCAGCGTCCGCCGCGGGTTCAGCTCGCCGAGCGCGTGGACCTCGACCTCGATGTCACCCTTCACGGGACGCGTGGTGGGGATGCCCGTTCCGGGCGCCGACCAGTCGGACACGGCGAAGGCTGCCGCGCCGCCGATGACGAGGAGGATGAAGACTGCCCAGATGCCCCTGCGAATCATTGCGCCTCCAGCGGCGGCCGCTGGAGCGCCACACGCTCGCCGGCCTGAAGTCCCTCACGAACCGCGATGCGCTCCGGGCTCCGCCGATCGACGACGATCGGCCGTCGCTCGAACGACCGGCCCCGCGCGACGTAGACCACGTCGAGGCCGGCCTCGGAGAAGACGGCCTGCGCCGGCACGAGGAGCACGTCGTTCAGCGTCTCGGTCGCGATGCGGACGGAGGCCGTCATGCCGGGGCGCAGGCGATCGTCGCGGTCGTCGAGGGCCACGGCGACCTCGAACGTGCGCGGCGGCGGCCAGGACGTGAAGTCGGCCTTGGCCAGCGCGCTGATGCTGCTGATGCGGCCCCGGAGCTCACGGTCGGGCAGGGCCTCGATGCGCACGGTCGCGGGCTGGCCAACCGCCAGGCGGCCGCGCTCGATCTCGTCGACGCGACCGGTGGCAAAGAGGGAGGTGACGTCCGGCAGTTCGGCAATCACCGCGCCCGGCCAGACGCGATCTCCTTCCTTGAAGTCCTGCGGGTTCATCCAGTTCCCCGCCCGCCAGTTGCGCTGCAGCGCGACCACCCCGTCGCTCGGCGCCTTGATGGTCAGCGCGTTGAGCTGGCTGCGCGCGCGGTTCAGGTCGAACTCCGATTTCGCGCGCCGGCCGGCGACGGCGGCCAGCTTCGCGTCCCCGGCCACCCGATCGCTTTCGAGCTTCTCGCCCGTCTCCCGCAGCGTATGCTTCGCGTCGTCCACCTTCAGCCCGCGCTGCTCGCCTTCGACGCGCGAGAGGATGTCGCGGGCGGAATAGTCCAGCTCCGCGCGCGTGACGTCGTAGCCGGCCGTCAGGTAGGCCGAGGCGCTGGTCCCCTGCGTCGCGAGCACTTCGGAACGCGTCTTCTCCAGCTCCGCGTCGAGCCCGCGCAGCTCGCTCTGCTTCTCGTCCAGCGTCCGCGCGACGGTGGTGCCGTCGAATTCGACCAGGACGTCGCCGCGCTTGACGAGCGTGCCGTTGCGCACCAGCTTGACGATGCGCAGCTCGCCCGCTTCGGCCGGCGCGATGATCGTCACCGAGCGCGCGGCCTTCATCTCGCCGCGCATCTGCACCGCGTCGACGAACGCGCCGCGTTCGACGACGGCCGTCGGCAGGTCGGGGGCGCTGCCGGAGAGGGCGATTGACGTCACCACCACCGCGGCGAGCAGGAGCACGCCGCCCGCCACGACCATCCGCCGCCTGCCGATTCGGGTCGTCATCGCAGCACCACGTCTCCGGGCTCGAGTCCGGATGTCACGACGACGTCGACCTCGTCGCCGCTGCCGAGGGTGACGGGACGGACGGCCGTGCCGCTGCCGGTGCGGACGCGGACGCGCGCGCCCGATTCGTCACGCTCGACGGCCGTCCATGGCACCACCAGCGCCCCCGGCACGCGATCGATCTCGACGTCGACCGCCGCGCTGAGGTCGGGGAGGAGCCGTTCGCTGGTGCCGTCGACCGCGACCAGCGCCGAGAACAGGCGGACGCGGTTCGAGAAGGCGCCGGACTGACCGATTGGCGCAATCTGGACGATGCGGCCGGGCATTTCGAAGTCCGGGTAGGCGTCGAGGCGGATGATCGCGCGCTGGCCGGGCCGGATGAGCCCGACGTCGGCCTGGTTCACCCGCGCGCGCACCTGCATCGACTCGGGGTTCACGACCTGCAGGACGGCGGCGCCGGGCCACAGCTCGTCCCCTTCCTGGATCTCGGCCGGGCCGTTGCCGCGCCACATCATCTTCGGGACGACCAGCCCGTCCATGGGCGAGCGGACGGTCATGCTGCGCGAGTTCGCGATCGCGTGCTCCATCGCGGCCTTCGCGCGGTCGCGGCGGATCTCGAGGATGCGCAGCTCCGCCTGGGCGGCGATGCGCTTGAGCTCCAGTCCTTCTTCGAGCGCGGCCAGCTTCGCGCGCGCCTCGGCGAGGTCCTGGTCGTTCTTCTCGGCCAGGATGCGCGACAGCATCTCGTTCTTCAGGACCTCGAGCTCGTAGTGGCGGACCGCGTTGCGCGCGCGTTCGACCTCGGCTTCGTCCTTCACGCGCGCCGCGGCCTGCTCGGCCTCCTTCTGGCGGATCTCCTGGACGAGCGTCTCGTACTCCGCGCGCTTGTCGACCGCCGCGCGGTCCTGCGTCTGGCTGTCGAACTGCACCAGCACGTCGCCGGCCTTCACGGCGGCGCCGGCCGGGGCCAGCTTCGTGACGACGAGCTGCCCGCGGGTTTCTCCGGTCAGCAGCGGGGCGGTGACGACGTAGGAGCGGGTGGCTTCGGTGAGGCCGGTGAGGCGGACGCGCCGCACGAAGTCGCGCGGCTGGACCGTGACCGTGCCACGGTCGGCGCCGCCGGGAGCCGCCGCCTGGGCACTCGGGGTGAAATCACGGGTGCAGCCAGCCAACGCCATCCCCATCACGAGGACGGCAGCTCGACACACGAGACGCATCTTCTGGGGCTCCGGCGTGTTAGACGGATTAGACACCGGAAAGGTTGGCCCGGACCACGGACCTGCTCTTCCGGGGCCCCCGATTTGGCCTTGGGCCTTCACTTGATCCTTGCCGGCCTTGGGCCTTCGGCTTTGGGCCTTGGGCGTACTCGGAACCGCTGCAACGAGCTGCTTTCAGTCGCAGCGTTCGCTGTCACGCTGCGCGACAGTGAACGCTCTCCGGGCGAGCACCAGGCCGTCGGTACGCCCCGTGGAGCCCAAAGCCCAGAGCCGAAGGCCTAAAGCCGGCAAGGATCAAGTGAAAGGCCCAAGGCCTGAAGCCCAAGGCCCAAACCGGTCCAGAGCTATAATTTCCCGAGCAGAATGCCCACCCTGAACACCGCCGCGGCCACGCCGACCACCGACGAACTGCTTCGCCTGATCCTGACCAGCCGCGTCTACGACGTCTGCCGCGAGACGCCGCTCGATCCGGCGCCGCGGATGTCGGCACGACTCGGCGGCGAGGTGCTCTTCAAGCGCGAGGATCTGCAGCCCGTCTTCAGCTTCAAGCTGCGGGGCGCCTACAACCGGATCGCCCACCTGAGCGAGGCGGAGCGCGCGTGCGGGATCATCGCGGTCAGCGCGGGCAACCACGCCCAGGGCGTCGCCTTCTCCGCGCGGCGTCTGGGCATCCCGGCCGTCATCGTCATGCCCCGGACGACGCCGGAGATCAAGGTGGAGGCGGTGCGGGGGCTCGGCGCGGAGGTGGTGCTGCACGGCGACACCTACGCCGAGGCGCGCGAGCGCTGCGACGAGCTGCAGCGCGAGCGCGGCCTGACGCTGATCCACCCCTTCGACGACCCGCTCGTCATCGCGGGGCAGGGGACCATCGGCGCCGAGCTGCTGCGCCAGGCGCGCGACCTCGCGGCCGTCTTCGTCGCGGTCGGCGGCGGCGGGCTCATCGGCGGCATCGCCAGCTACATCAAGGCGCTGCTGCCGTCGGTGAAGGTGATCGGCGTCGAGCCGTTCGAGGCCGACGCGATGTACCGGTCGCTGCACGCCGGCCGGCGGGTCCGCCTGGACGACGTCGGGATCTTCGCCGACGGCGTCGCAGTGCGCGAGGTCGGCGTGCACACGTTCGCGATCGCGCAGCGGACCGTCGACGAGGTCGTGCGCGTGACGAACGACGAGATCTGCGCCGCGATCAAGGACGTCTTCGACGACACGCGCTCGATCATGGAGCCGGCCGGCGCGCTGGCCGTCGCGGGGCTGAAGACGTGGGCGGGCGCCAGCGGGCTCGGCGGCGCGCGCGTCGCCGCGGTGCTGAGCGGCGCGAACATGAACTTCGACCGCCTGCGCTTCGTCGCCGAGCGCGCGGAGCTCGGCGAGGCGCGCGAGGCGATCTTCGCGGTGACCATTCCCGAACGCCCCGGCGCCTTCCGCGAGTTCTGCGCCCGCCTCGGTCCCCGCGTCGTCACGGAGTTCAACTACCGGCTCGGCAGCCGCGACGCCGCGCACATCTTCGTCGGCATCGCGGTGGCCTCGCGCGAGGACGCGGAGGCGCTGGCCGCGAGCCTCAACGCGGCCGGCTACGAGACCGTCGACCTGTCCGGCAACGAGCTCGCGAAGCTCCACGTGCGCCACATGGTCGGCGGCCGGGCGCGCGACGTCCTGCACGAGCGCCCCTGCCGCTTCGAGTTCCCGGAGCGCCCCGGCGCGCTGATGCAGTTTTTGGACGCGCTCGGCGGCCGGTGGAACATCAGCCTGTTCCACTACCGCAACCACGGCGCCGACTTCGGCCGCGTGCTGGCCGCCTTCGAGGTGCCCGACGAACAGCTCGGCGAGTTCAAGGCCTTCCTCGAGGGGCTCGGGTACCCATACCTGACCGAGTTCGACAACTCCGCCTACCGATTGTTTCTTGAATAGAGCGGGTCAGGTCGGATCGGGCCTGCGCGGCCGCTCGGTGAGCCCTGCTCGCGGTCGCGCGTGGCGGGGCTGAAGCCCCGCCGCCACAGGATCTGGAGGGTGCGCCCGGCTTCTTTCTCAGGATTTCTGTGGCGGCGGGCCTTCCAGCCTGCGCCACACGCTCGGTTCGCTCACGGCTTCGGCTGGCGGGCAGGCCCGCCTGCACGATCGCAGTGTGACAGCCCCGCAATCCGCGATAATCCCCCATGGCTCCCGTAATCGAGTCGAGATGCACGTCATCGAACGAGCCCGACGTCGCCTGAGCGCCTTCCCCGAGGTGAGGTTCGACGCGACCTCCCGCCGCATCGTCGTACCGGCCGCGGGACCGGAGAACTTCACCGTGTCGCTGGAGGTCGCCGGCGACCGCGAGTTCCACGTGCGCTACGACGGCTGGCACCACGGCTTCAGCCGCGCCGAGGACGCGTACGACTGCTTCGAGTTCGGGCTGTCGGACAGCTGCCGCCTGCGCGTGACGCTGCGCGGCGAGACCGAGACGGCGTGGCAGATCGAGAAGCGGGAATACGGGATGTGGGTGCCGGGCCGCCGCATCGCGCGCCGGTGGGTGCCGTTCTGGCGCCGTGCCAGGACCGTGTGGCGGCAGAACCGGATTTTCACGACGGCCAGCCGACCTGATCCGACCTGATCACGCTGTCACGCTGCCACCGTGCTGGCGGGGCTGCCCGCCAGCCGAAGCCGTGAGCGAAGCGAGCGTGTGGCGCAGGCTGGAAGCCCGCCGCCACAGAAGTCTTCCAACCTACGGAGGGCCGTCCTGATCGGATCGCTGCTCCTGTTTCCACCGTCGCAGCGATTCGTCGACTTCCCGCCGCGCGGCGTCCTCGCGCTGCCGGCGGCGTGCCTGCGCCATCTCTTCCATCGCATTCCGCAGCAGCACCATCGCCCCGGCGAAGGCAAGGCTCGTCGCTGCGATGACCGCGCGCTCGGATGGCGTCAGCATCGGGCTGTACTGCCGGAACTCCGGCGGCGTGGTCATCGCGATGTACTCGTCGTGCCACCGGTTGATCGACGTTCCCCGCGGCTCCCAGGGGATGTCGAACCGGTTCGACAGCTCGATGCTCTCGGGGGCGTCTTCCTGGACCTCGATGTAGAAGATCGGCGGCGCCGTCAGGCGCATCGGCTCGCGCTCGAGCGCGTCGCGGATGCGGTCGACCGACGAGGGAAACGGGAGCGCCGGCGTCGGCGTCTCAGCCTGATCGGACTCTGCGGATTGAGCCGGGGTCTGACCCGCCGAGGCCGGCACGGCGAGGCACATCGCCAGCAGCGCTGCCAAACCGGACCGCCAGCCCAGCATCAGACGCCCCATGCTTCATTAGACCGCAAGACGGGATGCAGCGGTCGGTGGTGCCGCGCCAGCCCATCGCCACGCCGACCTCGGCCTGACGCCGCGCAGACGCGTCGTTCACGCCGTCGGGGCAGGGCAGGGCGTGCCAGGGTTTGCTGCTCACGGAGTCACGCTATCGTCTGGCGCAGGCAGGCGGACTTTGCAGCGCCGGTGTGACGCCGTATCATCCGGCGCGGATGCCGTCCCGCTTCGCCGCGCTCGCCGTCCCGGTCGTCCTTTCCGTCGTCACGGTCATCGTCGCCAGCCGCGGAGGATCGCCCCGCTGGGGCAGCCTCGCGGCGATGGGCGCCTTCTATCTCGCGGCCTTCGTCATCGGCCTGCGGGCAGCGCGGCGCGTGGGAGGCGACAGCTTCAGCGACCTCGTGCTCGCCGGACGCCGGCTGGGGCTGGGCGTCGGCGTGTTCACGATGACCGCCACGTGGGTCGACGGCGGCTACATCAACGGCACCGTGGAGCAGACGTATGCGGCGGGGCTGCTGCACGTGCAGGCGCCGTGGGCCTATGCGCTGAGCCTGGCGATTGGCGGGGTGTGGTTCGCGCCGTTGATGCGGCGCCATGGCTTCACCACGCTGCTCGATCCCTTTCACCGCCGCTTCGGCGAGCGCGCGGCGGCGGCGCTGTATCTGCCGGCCGTCACCGGCGAGCTGTTCTGGACGTCGGCGGTCCTCACAGCGCTCGGCACGACGTTCGGCATCGTGCTCGATCTCGACTACACCTGGTCAATCGTGCTCGCGGCGACGATCGTCGTGGCCTACACGACGACGGGCGGCCTGTGGGCCGTGGCCGTCACCGATGTCGTGCAACTCGGCGTGCTGAGTGATTGGTCTCTGGGTCGTTGTCCCGCCCGTCGCGGATGCGGTGGGCGGATTCGGCCCGGCGCTGGAACAGTACAACACCCGCATGGCCGCGGCGCCGGCCGTGAACTGGTGGTCGTGGACCGACTCGGCGCTGCTGCTCGTGTTCGGCGGCATCCCGTGGCACGTGTACTTCCAGCGGGTGCTGGCGGCGCGCGACGAGCATGTCGCTCGACGACTGTCGCTGTTTGCCGCCGTCTGCTGTCTCTTCGCGGCCCTGCCGCCGGCGCTCATCGGCATCCTCGCGCATGGCGCGGACTGGGCCGCCCTTGGAGTTCCCGACCCGGAACCTGCCCGCATGCTGCCGTACGTGCTGGCGCATCTGGCGCCGCCGGCGGTGGCGGCGCTCGGCCTCGGGGCCGTGTCGGCGGCGGTGATGTCGTCGATGGACTCGTCGATTCTCTCGTCCTCGACGATGACCGCGCGGAACGTCTACCGCCCGCTGGTCGATCCGAAGGCGTCGCGCGAGGCGCTGACGCGGGCGGTACGCGGCACGGTGCTGGTGCTCGGCGTCGCCGCGACGCTCATCGCCCTGCAGGTGAAGAGCATCTACACGCTGTGGGTGCTCTGCAGCGACCTGGTCTACTGCGTGCTCTTCCCGCAGCTCCTGCTGGCGCTGTGGGATCCGGCAGCCAATCGCCTCGGCTCGTACGCGGGCATGTTCACCGGCTTCGCGATTCGAATCTCGGCGGGCGAGCCGCTGCTCGGCCTGCCGCGCCTGCTGCCGCTGCCGCAGGATGAGCATGGGCTCGACATGGTCCCCATCAAGACGATCGCGATGATCTCCGGCCTCGTCGTGATGTGGTCCGTCTCGCGGCTCACCGCGAAGCAATGTCCGCCGGTGCCGCTGGACGGGCAGGCAGCGCGAGATACCGCGACGCCCGTCGCGGCGTCGCTGCACGATGGGTTGACCGGATAGCGTGGATTCGACCGGATCAGACCTGAGCCGACCGGATCAGACCAGATCCGTGTCCAGCGTCCTTCGTATCTGCCTGGTGAGGTCCACCAGCTTGAACGGCTTGCTGATGAACGGCGTGCTGCCGTCGATGACGTTGTGGCGCACCATCACGTCGTTCGTGTACCCGGACATGAACAGCACCTTCATGGCCGGGCGGAGCCGCTGCAGCCGCTCGGCGAGCGTGCGGCCGCTCATGCCGGGCATCACGACGTCGGTCAGGAGCAGATCGACCGGCGGCGCCGTCTCCTCGACGAGCCGCAGGGCGTCGGCGGCGCTGCTGGCCGTCAGCACGGTGTAGCCGGCTTTCTCCAGCGTGCGCTGGACCAGACGGCGGAGTCCCGGCATGTCCTCGACGACGAGGACGGTCTCGCTCCCGCGCGCCGGTCCCTCCAATGTCGTGGGGAGCTGCGCGGTGGCCGACTCCCGGGCGAGCGGGAGGTAGATGGTGAAGCACGTGCCCCGCCCGACCTCGCTCTCCACGGCAACGAACCCGCCGCTCTGACTGACGATGCCGTAGACGGTGGAGAGGCCGAGCCCCGTGCCGCGGCCCGGTTCCTTGGTCGTGAAGAACGGCTCGAAGATCCGGCGTTTCGTCTTCGCGTCCATGCCGATGCCGGTATCGCGCACGGCCATGACGACGTAGCGCCCCGGCGCGGCGGTGACGCCGTGGGCGCGCAGCGCCGCCTCGTCGAGCGTCGTCGTTCCCGTCTCGATCGTCAGCGTGCCGCCGTCCGGCATGGCGTCGCGGGCGTTCACGGCCAGGTTGGCGATGACCTGCTCCAGTTGCCCGCGGTCCGCCTTCACCGTCGTGCCGCCGCCCAGATTGATCGTGAGCTCGACGTCCTCGCCGAGCAGCCGGCGCAGCATGGAGCTGATGTCGGCGACGGTCGCGTCGAGGTCGATGACCTCGGGCTGCAGGATCTGGCGCCGGCTGAACGCCAGCAGCTGCCGGGTGAGCGACGCCGCCCGTTCCCCGGCGTCGCGGATCTCGCGGAGGTCGCCGGCCAGATCGGACTCCTTCATCTGCTCCAGGAGCAGATCCGCCATGCCGTTGATGATGGTCAGGAGATTGTTGAAGTCGTGGGCGATCCCGCCGGCGAGCTGCCCGACGCTCTCCATCTTCTGCGCGTGCCGCAGCTGCGCCTCGAGCTCGCGGCGCTCGGTGACGTCGTGGATCGCGCCCGCCAAATGCGTGCACTGCCCGTTCGCGTCGACAATGGGCGTCACGCTCACCTCGCCGATGAGCTGACGGTGCTCGAGGACCCAGGTGTCCTCCCATCGCATGACCCGGCGCTCGCGGACCGCGCGCGCCAGCCGGTCGAGCGTCGTCCCGGACGCCGGCAGCACCTCTTCGATCAGCCGGCCGACGATCGCCTCTTCGCGGAGACCGGTGGTGCTCACGAACGCCGGATTCACCGACTCGATGCGGTACCGGCCGTCCCCCTCGATCGCGAGATAGATGAGCATGTCCGCGACGGCGGTGTAGATGGAGGAGAGCCGGCGCTCGCGCTCCTGCAGCGCCTGCTCCGCGCGGAGGCGCTGACGGCGCTCCTCGGCTTCTTCCATCGCGCGGCGGACGGCGGGCGCGATGCGATCCAGCCGGCTCTTGAGCACGTAGTCGGTGGCGCCGGCCTGCAGACAGCGGATGGCCTCGTCCTCGCCGACCGTGCCGGAGATCACGATCACCGGCACGGCGGGCTGGACCGCCTTCGCGCGCGCGATGGCGCTCATCCCGTCGTAGCCGGGCAGGTTGTAGTCGCAGAGAACCAGGTCGAACGGCTCGCGCGCCAGCGCCGCCTCGAACGCCTCGCGCGAGGTGACCCGGAGGATGTCGCTCTGCAGCCCGCCGTGCTCCAGCCGGTGGGCGATGAGCTCCGCATCCAGCGGATCGTCTTCCAGATGAAGCGCCCGGATGGGGCGCGCCGAAATCGACACCATCGGTCGTCCCTCGAGAGCTCCGGTGTTCAGGCGTCGCGCCCTCCCGGCGGCGGCTCGTTGAGCACGGCCCAGAACGCGCCGACCTGTTTGACGGCCTCGACGAAGTCCTGGAACTTCACCGGCTTGACCACGTACGCGTTCACCCCGAGGCTGTAGCTGTTCAGCAGGTCCTGCTCCTCGCGCGACGAGGTCATGACGACGACCGGGATCATCTTCGTCGCCGGGTCGCTCTTGATCTGGCGGAGGACCTCGATGCCGTCCACCTTCGGCATCTTCAGGTCGAGCAGCACGACGACCGGATCGCCGGCGGGCCGGTTGGCGAAGGGGCCGCGGCGGTACAGGTAGTCGAGCGCTTCGGCGCCATCGCGCAGCGCGACCACCTCGTTCGCGAGGTTGTGGGCCTCGAGCGCCGCCATCGCCAGCTCCAGATCCCTCGGGCTGTCGTCGACGAGCAGAATCCGGTTGAGCCCGTGCATCATGCGCCTCCGTCGGCCGCGGCCTCGCCGGCCGCGGCAAGGGTGAAGTAGAAAGTCGCGCCTTCGTCGACCCGGCCCTCGGCCCAGGTGCGCCCCTGGTGCCGCGTGACGATCCGGTGTACGGTCGCGAGCCCCACGCCCGTGCCCTCGAACTCGTCGGACCGGTGCAGGCGCTGGAAGACGCCGAACAGCTTGTGCACGTATTGCATGTCGAAGCCGGCGCCGTTGTCCCTGACGAACAGCGTGACGCGGCCGTCCGCCTTGCCGCTGCAGCCGATCTCGATCGTGGCCGGGTCGCGGCGGCGCGTGTACTTGACCGCGTTGTCCAGCAGGTTGACGAACACCTGCCGGATCAGCGACGCGTCGCCGATGACCTCCGGCAGCGGGTGGACCTGCCAGATGATGTGGCGGCCGCTGACCGTTGTCTCGAGCCGCTCGATCACCGCGCGCACGAGCGAGTCCAGCGAGACGCGCTCCTCGGACATCGGCGTGCGGCTGATGCGCGCCAGCGTGAGCAGGTCGTCGATGAGCTGCCCCATCTCCACGGTCGCGTCGGTGATCGTCTGGAGATAGCGGCGCGGACGCTCCGCGAGCTGGCCGTCCAGCGACGCGGTCAGCAGCTCCACGTAGCCCTGCACGTGCCGCAGCGGCGCGCGCAGGTCGTGGGAGACGGAGTAGGAGAACGACTCGAGCTCGCGGTTCACGTCCTCGAGCTCCGCGGTCCGGGCCTGGACGCGCGCCTCGAGCTCCGCGTTGAGGGCGCGCAGCGCCTCCTCGGTGCGCCGGCTGTCGTCGATGTCGGTGCTCGTGCCGACCCAGAGCGCGATCTCACCGGTGTCGTGCCGCAGCGGCGACCATCGGACCAGGTGCCAGCGGTAGGCGCCGTCCTCGTGCCGGCGCAGCCGGCAGGAGCACTCGTACGGCCGGCCGTCGCGGATGGCGTCGGTCCAGCGCTGCACGAGACCGGCGGCCTCATCCTCGGGGTGCAGCACCGCATGCCAGCCCACGCGGGCGGTCGTCTCGAAATCGAGCCCGGCGTATTCCTGCCACTGCCGGTTCACGTACTCGAGCGTGCCGTCCGCCCCCAGCGTCCAGACGATGTGCGGCATCGTCTCCGCCATGGAGCGGAAGAGCGCTTCGCGCTCGCGCAGCGCCTGCTGCGCGCGCAGCGACGCCGTGACGTCATTGGCGAGGATGACCCGCGCGGGCCGGCCGTCGATCTCGAGGTCGTGCCAGTTGATCTCGACGTCGACGAGCGTGCCGTCCTTCTTGCGGTGCTTCCAGATGCCCTGCAGCGTCCCCGGCGAGGGGTTGGCCAGATGGGCGAGCAGGGCCGGGACCTGTTCCGGCGGCCGGAGGTCCGTCACGGACATCGACAGGAACTCGTCGCGCGAGTACCCGTAGAAGTCGATGGCCGTGTCGTTGACGTCGAGGATGCGCAGCGTCTCGGCGTCGAACAGCCACATCGGGTGCGGGTTGCTGGCGAACAGGCGATGGTAGTTGTCCTCGGAGCGGTGCAGCGCGGCGGATGACCGCTGGATCGCGGCCGCCATCGTGTTGAAGACCTGTTTCAGCTGGCCGATCTCGTCACGGCGCCGGACCGTGACGCGGTGGTCGTAGTCGCCGCCGGCGAGCGCGGCGGCGGCATCACGGATTTCGTTCAGCGGCGTCGTGATCCGCCCGGCCAGCACGGCGGCCAGGAGGCCGGCGGCGGCCACGAACAGCGCGGCGATGCCGAGCATCCGGCGCAGGAAGGTCTGGGCCGGCGCGACCGCTGCCGCGAACGGGAAGTCCACCCACGCCGCCAGCGGCGTCTCCGGGATGAGCGCCACCGCGCCGATGTGCATCTGCCCGTCGGCGGAACGGTACTGCCGGACACCGGGTTGCGAGAGGTCCACCGCCGCGGGTGTCAGCGCCTGGAAGTCGGTCCAGTGTCCGCCGGTGCGGTCGCCCACCCTTACCTGCACGTCGTCGCCGACCAGCCGGGCGAAGATGCCGGGCGGGTTCTCGACGAGCGCCGATCGCAGCCGGAGCAGGCCGATCGGCCGGGCCGGAGCGCCCGCCTGCGGCGGAATCGGCACGACGAGGTCGACGTAGACGATGTCGTTGCCGGCCTGCAGCGAGCTGATGCCCGGTTCCGACGGCGCCTCGGCGGGAGGGAGCAGCTCGGGCGACGAGCGATGCGGGGCGCCTCCCGGGATGCCGACCTCGAGCTGCAGGGCCCCGGACGCATCCCAGATCTCGAAGCGGCGCGGCGAGGCGCCCCGGAACTGTTCGAACAACGTCTGCGCGCGCAGCCGGGCCTCGGGCGTCGGGGCGGTAAGCACCGTGCGGATTTCGGGCCTCGCGCCAATGCCGGTGAGCTGTTCGAGCAGCGACCGGCCGTCGAGCAGGCTGGCGATCTGGTCGGCCGCCCGCTGTGCACGCGCGCCGGCCGTCTGCACCAGCGCCGTTTCCACCCGGTGGTACGCCGCCCACAGAAACGCCATGAGCACGACTGCCACCAGCGCCGCGATCTGGATGGGCAGACGCCAGCGGAGGGAGTAGCGCTTCGGGACCTGCGTACGCGGAGGCTTCATCGCTTCTGCCATGACCCCCGACCGCCGGCATCGGCGTCGCCTGGCCGGCGATCCGGGGCAATGGCCGTGTCATCGACCGTCGTGCACTGATCCTACAGGCCCCCGCAACATCTGTTTGCGTTCAAACCGCGCACGGCTGCGGGCGTCTGACCAAGAGAGTGTGGGTACGTAAGGATAAGGCCGGTTGCACGTCCTTGCCGGCGCCTGCGCGGGATCAGGTCGGATCAGGTCTGATCAGGTCCCGCCCGCGCTGGCGATTGGGAGCGCGGGCGGATCGGGTCCCGCCTCCGCCCGCGTGCAGTCGGTCGCGGGCTGCGGCGGATCAGGTCGGATCGGGTCCCCGCCGCAGCCGCCGTGGATCGTTGGCGGCCGCGGCGGGCCGCGCGCCGGGCTTCTTGAGTCATCGCGCGGCGCGTTGCGCGACCGCGAGCAGGAATCACCGAGCGGGCGCGCGGACCTGATCCGCCGGCGCCGCGCACAGGTTCGCACGCGCGGCGACGGCGGGACCTGATCGAGCGCGCCGCGAGCAAGGATCAGCGAGCGAGCGCGCGGACCTGATCAGACCTGATCAGACCTGATCCGACCCGATCAGACCCTGATCCGCCCCCCCAAGAACCGGTTGACTCACCTACATCAACATATATAGATTCATGTATATGAAGGAGGCCTCCTCGCTCTTCCGCCTCCTCGGCGACGATGTGCGGCTGCGGATCCTGCGGCTGCTGGCGATCGAGCGGCTGAACGTCACCGAGCTGACGGGCATCCTCGGCATCGCCCAGTCGGGCGTGTCGCGCCACCTCGGCCTGCTGCGCGAGACCGGCCTCGTCGAGGAGCAGCGCGAGGGCGGCTACACGT
>DASVDJ010000151.1:0-13824 GCA_036381155.1 Vicinamibacterales bacterium | reverse complement strand
TGTATTCTCCGTGTCCTCCGTACCCTGAGCCCTCAGCCCTGAGCCCTGGGCCCTGAGCCCTACCGTGCGATCCGGACGACCATCGCGGCGCGGCGATTGAGCCGGCGCGTCTCCTCGCGGGAGTTGTCGTGCTTGGGCCGCTCTTCGCCGTAGCTGACCGTGCGCAGGCGGTTGGCGCCGATGCCGCGGCTGGTCAGATAGTCGCGCACCGCCGTGGCCCGCCGCTCGCCGAGCGCCAGGTTGTATTCCGCCGTGCCGATGTTGCAGGTGTGCCCCTCGATCTCGATCCGGAGATCGGGGTTGTCCGACATCGCGCGGACCACCTCGTCGAGCACGCGCGTCGCCTCGGCCCGCAGCGAGTAGCGGTCGAAGTCGAAGTGCACGTCCTCGAACTTGTACTCGCGCACCGGCGGCCGCACGACCTGGATCGTCACGGTGTCGGTGGCCGTGCCGCCGCGGCCGTCGTCCACGGTGATCGTGACCGGCACGGAGCCTTCCTGCTCCGGCGCGGTCCACTGGGTCTGCCGGTCGGCGGCGTTGGCCAGCCGGCCCGTCGGCACGCTCCACTTGTAGGTGAGCGTGTCGCCGTCCGGATCCTGCGCGTCGGCGGTGACCATGGCGGTCTTGCCGACCTGCACCACGCACGGCTCGCAGCGGGCCTTCACCGTCGGCGGGCGGTTCTGCACCGGCGGCGGCGGAGGCGGCGGCGGGGGCGGCGGCACGTAGTACCGGACACCCGGATGGAAGCCGAGCCGCACCTGGACGCCGAGGTTGTCGCCGCCCTCGTCGTCGACGCCGAAGCTGCCGCGCCCGTCGAAGTTGACGTTGCCGCGCAGGCCGGCGCCGGCGAAGAAGCCGCTCGTGTGCAGGTAGTCGAGGCCCACGAAGAACTCGAACGGCGACTTCACGTCGTAGGCGCTGGGCCGCGTGCCGATGAGCAGCGGATCACCAGCGGGCGCCGGAACCCTGGTCGTGATGGTGCTGTCGAAGTACTTCTCGCCGAACAGCTCGCCGACGAAGCGCAGCGACGAGCGGGTGGGCACCGCGACGCCGACGCCGTACCGGAGTCCGTGCGTCGAGTCGACGGCGTCGGGGCTGCCGCGCAGCGCCACGCCGACGAAGCCCGCCAGCTCGACGTTTGCCGGCAGCTCCTTGCTGACGATCCCGTCGACCAGGAAGTCCACCTCACCCGTGCCCAGGCCGTCGTCGTAGCTGGCCGTGGGCACCTTCAGGACGCCGCGCAGCGCAAGGCCGACCGGCTGCTGGCGCCACTGGGAGGCGAGATTGACCTTGCCGCCGATGTACAGGTCGCCGACGCCCTCCTGCCAGCCGTCGGACGGATTCGGATACTCGACCGGCGCGCCGTTGACGAGCAGCGGCCGGCGATCCGTGTCGATGCGGCGGTAGAACTGGAAGCTGCCGAACACCTCGGCCCGGTCGCGAATGCCGTAGCCGAACGTGCCGACGAAGTTGCTGATGTCCATGAACCCGGTGGTGAAGTCCTGGTTCAGGTAGTAACCGCCGCCCGACCACCGGCCTGCCGGCAGGATCTCGCCGGTCGGCACGAACCAGAGACCGGTGTCACCGATGAAGGTGGTGGTGGCGGGCCGCGTCTCCGCGTCCGTTGCCGGCTGGGTCTCGGCCGGCCTGGGCTCCTGATCCTGGGCCACAGCCGGGGCCGGCACCGGCAACATCAGCGCGATGGCCAGTCCTCCCAACCTCAGCAGTTGTCGCATCACACAAGACTCCCGGGTAACAGCAATGAACACGTCAACTGTCAGATATTACGCGGGTACAGCTGACGGGTCAAACCAGAACAGCCCGATTTCTCCCGAAGCTGCACGCAGTTTCGGACGGGTTCAGGCGCGACCGGCGCCCCCGCGGCCGAACGCCCATGCAATGAGGATGCTCACCCCGTAGAGCACGATCATCGACCCGGCCATGAGCGTCTGGTTCATCGGGTCGCTGGTGGGTGTGATGATGGCCGAGACGATGAAGATCGCCAGCACGGCGTACTTGAACTGGCGTGCGAGGAAGCCTGCGGTGACGACGCCCATGCGGGCGAGGGCGAACACGACCGTGGGCATCTGGAAGATGAGCGCGAACGCCAGCGCCATCTTCGCGTAGAGCCCGAACGTGTCCGAGATGCGCGGCAGGAACTCCATGTAGTCGGTGCTGAAGCTGGCGAGGAACGCCCAGGCCTTCGGGAACACCACGAAATGGGAGAAGGCGCCGCCGGCGACGAACGACAGGCTCGAGACGAGGATGAACGGGAGCGCGAAGCGCTTCTCGTTGGCATAGAGGCCCGGCGCCACGAACAGCCAGACCTGCCACATCACGACGGGCGCCGCGATCATCAGCCCGGCCAGCGCGGCCACCTTCAGCTGGAGCATCAGCGCTTCCGTGGGGCCGGTGTAGATCAGCCTGCCCCCGTCCGGCAGGATCTCCTGCAGCGGCCGCATCACGAACTCGAAGATCCGGTTGATGAAAACCAGCGCGACGATAAAGCCGCCCGCGACGGCGATGACCGAGACGATCAGGCGGTGGCGGAGCTCGTCGAGGTGCTCCAGGAACGACATCTTCCCGCCCGCGCCGTCGTCGTCGCGGTCGAGATCGTCGTCCGGCTCGGGATCGTCGTAGGGGGCAGGTTGGGCCGAACCGGGGAAGGGCACCAGGGCCATCGGATGTCAGTCAGTCGGTGTTGCGCGGTTGCGACGCGCCGGCAGGCTCGCCGCCCGCCGGGTCGTCTTCAGTCGGCGTGGCGCGCCACGGTCTCCTCTTCGACCGGTGCGGGCGTCGTGGGCGTCGCGGGCGTCGACGGAGCCGCCGCGGCGGCGCGCTGCTGCTGCTCGCGCTGCTCTTCGAGACGGATCTCGTCCTCGAGCGTGCTCTTGAGCTCGTTGGAGGCGCGCTTGAACTCGTTGATGCTGCGGCCGAGCGACTTGCCGAGCTCGGGCAGCTTGCGCGGGCCGAAGATGATCAGGGCAATGACGAAGATGATGATCAGCTCCGGCATGCCGATGGAACCAAACATAAGCGCTCCAGGAAGTTCCGTCCCGTGCCCGGCGGTCTCCGGTGAGTGCCGCGCGCCGGAGCGCGCGGGCAGGCTGGATGTGCCGCCGCGGTCCGGCCGGGACGGGGCGGCACATGTCAGTCCCTAGTATAGGAACCCGCGTCCGGGCGGGTCAAGCGGTCCGTCCCTGCCGGGCTGCCGTGAAATCATTGTTGCGACAGGGGTTATCTGTTAGCATCGGATCATGGGTCCTGTCCGCGTCGCTGCGCTCGCCCTCGTCACCATCCTCGGCTCCGCGCTGGCTGGCGGTCTGTTCGGCCGTGGCGTCGCGGCTTCGGAAGCCCGCATCGAGGACCACTATCGCACGTTCTCGGCCGCCCTGGCGGCGATCGAGTCCCGGTACGTGGAACCGCTCGAGCCCGAGGACTCCGAGCGGCTCGTCTACGCCGCCATCTCGGGGATGCTCCACACGCTCGATCCGCATTCGAGCTTCATGGACCCGCGGCAGTACGCCCAGCTGCGTGAGCGGCAGGAGGGGCGCTACTACGGTCTGGGCATCACCATCCAGGTCATCGACGGCGACATCACGGTCGTCGGGATCTTCGAGGGCTCTCCCGCCTACCAGAAGGGCATCCGGCGCGGCGACATCATCGCGAAGATCGCAGGCGAGGACGCCAAGGGCTGGACCAGCGATCAGGCCGTGCGACGGCTGCGGGGACCGAAGGGCAGCACCATCGAGGTCTCGCTGAAGCGCGTCGGCTTCGACCAGCTGATCACGCTCGAGGTGCCGCGCGACGAGATCACGATTCCGACGATTCCCGCCGCGTTCATGGTCGACGACCGCACGGGGTACGTGCGGCTGCAGGATTTCGCCGAGCACACCGACCGCGATCTCGGGCGCGCGCTCCAGGAGCTGTCGAACCAGGGCATGCAGCGGCTGCTGCTCGACCTGCGCGACAATCCGGGCGGACCGCTCGATCAGGCGATTCGCGTCGCGAACCGCTTCCTGCCCAAGAACGACCTGATCGTCTCGACGCGCGGGCGCGTGCGCAACTCGCGGCAGGTGTTCCCCGCGACCGAAGAGGGCGATTTCACGAGGATTCCGCTGGTGCTGCTCGTCAACCGCGGATCGGCGAGCGCGTCGGAGATCGTGGCCGGCGCCATCCAGGACCACGATCGCGGCCTCATCGTCGGCGAGACGACGTTCGGCAAGGCGCTCGTGCAGTCGATCTTCCGCCTCGAGAACGGCGCCGGCGTGGCGCTGACGACCGCGCGCTACTACACGCCGAGCGGCCGGCTGATTCAGCGTCCATGGGACGGCACGTTCGACGAGTACCTGTCGTACTCGTATCGTGACCAGCAGCCGCCGCGCGAACGCGATCCGCAGGACCGGCGCTACACCGATGCCGGACGCGAGGTCTACAGCGGCGGCGGCATCGAGCCGGATCGCCGGCTCGAGGGCCCGGTTGCCGGCTTCAACCCCTCGAAGTTCGGGCGGTCGCTCTACGCGCGGCAGCTCTTCGCGGGCTTCGCGCAGCGGTTCTCGCTGCGGGGCGACACGCGACCGGGCAGCACCGGCAAGGACCGGCGCTTCGTCGAACGTGACTTCGTCGTCGACGCCGCGATGGTCAGCGACTTCAAGAACTACGTCCGGGAGCAGGGGGTCGAGATCGACGAGGCGGCCTTCGAGGCCGACCTGCCGTTCATCCGGGCGATGATCCGCTACGACATCGACCTGGCGCTGTTCGGCGTCGCCACGGCGCGCCGGCACCTGTTCGACGCCGACCCGCAGGCCCAGTTCGCGCTCAGCCTGTTCCAGGAAGCCGAGCGGCTCACCGAGCTCTCGCGCAGCCGCGCCGCCCGGGCCGGCCGGCCCTGAGACCGGGGCGCCGGCCCCTGCGCGTTTTGGCCGACGCCCCTATCAATTGGGGGCCGATTCGTGCTTGCCACTAGGAATGGGCCCCTGCTACACTGGCCGCGCTTGCCGGTCGCGCGGCCCATTCCGGTCCCGCCCGGCAGCCGCCGGTGCGCCCGGCGCCGAGTTCGGCGCACAGCACGGACCCGTTTCCACTTGTTCCCAGCATCGACCCGGTCTTCCGGCCTGACGCCCGCGTCCGGGCGCAGCGCCGGTCCGGTTCCGGCGGGGCCCGGCCCGCGATGGCGGCAGCCCGGCCCCGGGACGGAGACGGCACGCCGGCCGTGACTGCGGCCCGGTGTCGGTCCGTGCGCATCGAGGAGAGGCATGCGGCTCGAACGCCTTGAGATTTCCGGCTTCAAATCCTTCTCCGATCGATCGGAGCTGTCCTTCGATCGGGGCGTGACGGCCATCGTCGGTCCGAACGGCTGCGGGAAGAGCAACGTGGCCGACGCCATCACGTGGGTGCTCGGCGAGCAGAGCGCCCGCAGCCTGCGCGGCGAGAAGATGGAGGACGTCATCTTCAACGGCAGCGACGCGCGCAAGCCGACCGCCGCCGCCGAAGTGCGCCTGCGCCTGAGCGGCGTGACGACGCTGCCGTCGGCCAACGGGAACGGCCACCGCAACGGGAACGGCAACGGTCATGCGGCCGAGGGGACGCCGGCCTCCGACGTGCTGGAGGAGTTCCAGCCGGTGGGCCGCGAGGTGGAGCTGGTCCGCCGTCTCTATCGATCGGGTGAGAGCGAGTACCTGATCGACGGCGAGCACTGCCGCCTGAAGGACATCCACGAGCTGCTGATGGACACGGGCCTCGGCGCGAAGGCCTACGCCATCATCGAGCAGGGCAAGATCGGGATGATCCTGTCCTCGCGCCCGACCGATCGCCGGCAGCTGATCGAAGAGGCGGCGGGTATCACGAAGTACAAGGCGCGCCGGCGCTCGGCCGAACTGAAGCTCGAAGCGGCGCAGCAGAACCTCACGCGCATCGACGACATCGTCTACGAGGTCGAGAAGCAGCGCGGCAGCCTGAAGCGGCAGGCGGCCAAGGCGCGGCGCTACCAGCGCCTGCGCGAGGAGCTGCGCCGCTGGGAGAAGGTGCTGTTCGCGCGGCGCTACCGCGACCTGCACACCGCGATCGAGAGCGCGCGGGAGCGGCTGCACGACGCGCGTGAGCGCGAGACCGCAGCTGCGGCACGGCTCGCCGAGGTCGAAGGGCGCATCGGCCGCCTGCGCATCGAGGTCGCGGAGGCCGACACGCGCGCAACCGCGGCGCGCGACCGGGCGCACGCGCACGAGCTCGACATCCAGCGCACCAGCCAGCAGGTCGAGCTGAACCGGCAGCAGGTTCGCGCCCTCGGCGCGCGGGTGGAGGAGCTCGAGACGGAGCTGGCCGCGCTCGTGGCGCGCCGCGAGCCGCACCAGGCGCTGCTGGCCGAACGCCGCGAGGCTGCGGCGCGCGCGGATCAGGAGCGGCGCGAGGCGGCCGACCGGCTCGCGGCCGAGACGGAGCAGCTCCAGGCGGCGCAGCGCGGCATCGAGGGGCTCGAGAGCGAGGTCGAGGCCGCCCGCGGCGAGGTGTTCTCGGCGATGAACGCCGCGACGGCGCTGCGGCACGCGATCGAGAGCGCGGCCGCCGCGCGCGAGCGCGCGCAGGAGGGGCTCGCGCGCGTCGACGTCGAGGACGCGGATCTGCGGGTGGAGCGCGAGGCGCTCGCGCGCGTCCGGGAGGAAGCGGAGCAGGGGCTGGCGGCGGCGCAGGCCGCGCAGGCCGCGATCCAGGAGGAGCGCGCGGCGCTGGAGGCGGCGCGTGCGGCCGCGCGCGACGAGCACGCCGCGCTGTCGGCCCGGCTGCGCGAGCAGGAGCACGAGGTCGCGTCGCTCGCCGCGCGGCTGCGATCGCTCGAGGAGCTCGACGCGGCGCGCGCGCAGTTCACCGACGCGGCGCGCGTGCTGCTGGCCGAGGCCAATGGCGTCGTGGACCAGCGCGGCGCCGTCGCCGACTACATCGAGGTGGATCGCCGGTACGAGCGCGCCGTCGAGACGCTGGCCGGAGACTTGCTGCAGCACGTGCTCGTGCCCTCCCACGAGCACGCGCTCGCCGGCGTGCAGCTGCTGCGCGAACGCAGCGCAGGCCGGTGCGGGTTCCTGGTGCTCGACGCGGTGCCGCCGGTCGACGCGCGTCCCGCGCCCGAGGGGGTGCTCGCCGCGCGCGACGTCGTGCGCGCCACCGGCCCGTACGCGGATGCGATTGCGGCCGTGCTGTCGCGCGGCTACATCGCCTCGACCTACGAGGACGCCGTGCGCGCGGCCCGGGCGACCGGTGCCGACGTCGCGACGCTCGACGGCGAGCTGGTGCGCGGCGGCCATCTGGTCGTGGGCGGAGCCGGCGGCGACGCACGCGGCATTCTCGCGACCAAGGGTGAAATCAAGGACCTGCGCGCGCGGCTCGAGGCCGGACGCGCGGAGGTCGAGCAGCTGTCGGCGCGCGTGACCGAGGCGGCGGCGCGCCTGCAGGAGACGGCGCTCGCGATCGACGCCGCCGGCGCGCGGCTGCACGCGGAGGAGAAGGCGATCGTCGCCTTCGAGGGGCAGCTGTCCCGGGCGCGCGAGGAGGCGTCACGTCTGGCGCGCAAGGAGGAGCTGCTCGCCGCCGAGCGGCGTCGCGCCGAGGAGGAGATCGCGCGGCTCGAGGCGCGACAGGCGGAAGCGCGCGAGTCGATCGCGGCCCTGGAGTCCCGTCAGGCCGAGGCCGACGGACGATTCAACGACGCGCAGCGGCGCCTGTTCGAGGCGCGCGAGCGCGTGGAAGGCCTCTCGGCCCGGGCGGCCGAGGCGAGGGCCTCGCATGCCGCGCTGGTCGAGCGCGAGGCCGCGCTGCGCGCCGAGGTCGGCCGCCTGGAGGAGCAGGCCCGGGAGATCGAGGCCCGCGTCGAGGCGCTCGGCGCCGAACGCACGCAGAAGATCGCCGCGCGCGATGCGCTCGAGACCGAGACCGCCGACGCCGTCGTCCGGCTCGACGCGGCCGTCGCCGCGCTCGACGGGTTGCGCGCGGAGGTGCAGGCCGCGGAAGAGGCGGCCGCCGCGCTGAAGGGCGAGGCCGAACGGCACGACCAGCTCGCCCGCGAGGCGCGCACCGCGCTGGACGCGGTCCGGTCCGAGGCCGCCTCGCACGAGATCGCGCGAGCCCGCGCGGAGAGCGATCTCGAACATCTCGCCACGGCCTGCGCCGACGCGGTCGGCGCGCCCCTGGAGGAGGTGCTGGTCGAGGTCGAGCAGCTCGAGCGCGAAGGGGCGGCCGTGCCCGATGCGCGCGCGCTCGCGGTCGACGAGCCGGCCGAGGACGTCGGCGACGAAGGCGTCGACGAGAAGGGGGGCGACGAGAGTGCCGTCGCGGCCGCACCCGATGCGGCTCCCGCGGAGGCCGGGCCCGCGCCCGCGCCGCAGACGATCACGGCGGAAGAGGCCATCGCCAGCCTGCGCAGCCGGATCGAGAAGCTCGGGCCCGTGAACATGATGGCGATCGAGCAGTACGACGAGCTCGAAACGCGCCACGCGTTCCTGGTCACCCAGCGCAAGGATCTCGTCGACTCGATCGCCGCGACGAACGACGCCATCGCCCGCATCGACGAGACCAGCAAGACGCGGTTCCGGGATGCGTTCGACGCCATCAACCGGAACTTCCAGGAGACGTTCGCGACGCTGTTCGGCGGCGGACGCGCCGGCATCACCCTGCTCGACGAATCGGATCCGCTCGAGAGCGGCATCGACATCGTCGCGTCGCCTCCGGGCAAGCGGCTCCAGAGCGTGCAGCTGCTGTCGGGCGGCGAGAAGGCGCTGACGGCCATCGCGCTGATGTTCGCGATCTTCAAGTACAAGCCGAGCCCGTTCTGCCTGCTCGACGAGATCGACGCGCCGCTGGACGATGCGAACATCGGGCGGTTCGTGGAGATGCTGAAGGGGATGCTGCACCACACGCAGTTCATCCTCATCACGCACAACCGGAAGACCATGGAGATCGCCGATCGCCTCTACGGCGTCACCATGGAGGAGCCGGGCGTCTCGAAGTTGATCTCGGTTCGCCTCAGCTGAGATCCCGCGCCGCGCTGTTCGCTGTCACACGGCGATCCTGCGGGCGGGGCTGAAGCCCCGCCGCCACGGGAAGACTGAAAGGCGGCGGGCCCTCGGGGCCCGCCTCACGCGCGGACGCGAACAGGGATCGGCGAGCGGCCGCGCCGACCCGACCCGTCCGCCTCCGCCGGACTTCGGCGGACCCGCCCGCGAGATGGCCACCGGCGCGGGCGGGACCCGATCTGAAACCTCCGCGACAATTCAGCCGTAGAGTCCTGCCAGGAGGCATGAATGAGAGACCTGCGTCGTGTGCGTGCGGGGCTCGCGATCCTGGCGCTCGCCGCGCTGGCATCGGCGGGCTGCGACATCAAGGTCGAGGGCAACGGGTTCAGCATCGGCCCGGTATCGGGCCGTGCCTCGGACGAGTGGCAGCGTACGTACACGCTCGCGCCGGGCGCCTCGGTGGAGGTCGTCAACGTGAACGGCCGAATCCGGGTGACGCGCGGGACCGGTTCGCAGGTGGAGATCCGGGCCGAGCGCATCGCGAAGGCCGCCACCGACGAGGCGGCGAAGGAGCTGCTCGCCCAGCTCCGGCTGGAGGAAACGGTGGGCGACCGGGGCGTGAAGGTCGAGACGAAGGCGCCGCGCTGGCGCGGCCGGGGCGGCGTGGAAGTCCGCTATGACGTGACCGTGCCCGACGGCATGACGGTGACGGTGCGGACGACCAACGGCGGCATCGACCTCGACCGCGTCGTCGGCAACGTGACCGCCGCGACCGTGAACGGCGGCGTCGACGGATCGGGGCTGGCCGGGCAGGTGGACGCGTCGACGACGAACGGCGGGATCGATCTCGAGGTCACGGCCGTGCGCGACGGCGTCCGCGCGAAGACCGTGAACGGCGGCGTGTCGGTGGTGATTCCGAAGGACACGCGGGCCGAGGTCGTGGCCAGCGTGGTCAACGGCGGCATCAGCCTCGACAATCTGGCCCTCGACGAAGCCGTCCGGAACCGGCGGCGGCTCGAAGGTAGACTGAATGGCGGCGGACCCCGCATCGAGCTCGACGCGGTGAATGGCGGGATCCGGCTTGCCGGACAGTGACGGAAGACAAAGCCACCCGCTATCACCGTCTGCGGCGGCGCGCCGAGATCGCCGGGCTCATCTGGGCTGCGACCTCGACCGCCGCCGTTCTGCTGTCGGGCGCCGCGGCCGGGATGCGCGATGCCGCTCTCCAGCTGCAGGTGCCCACGGCCGCCGTGCCGCTGATCGCGGCGCTCCTCGTCCTGGCCTACGAGGCAGGCGCGCTGCCACTCGCCTGGTACGCCTGGCGCCTCGACCGCCGCTACGGGCTCTCGCATCAGCCGCCCCGGGAATGGCTGGCCGACCAGGCCAAGGGGATCGCGCTCGGCCTCGTGCTCGCCGCGATCGCTGCCGCCGTGGTCTACGGCGCCATGGCCCGGTTCGGCGGGCGCTGGTGGCTCGTCGCCGGCGGCGTGATGGCGCTGTTCGTCGCCGTGCTCGCCACGCTCGCCCCCGTCCTGCTGCTGCCCCTGTTCTTCCGCTTCCGCCCGCTCGACCGCCCGGCGCTGGTCCGGCGCCTGCGCGATCTCGCCGAGGCCGCCGGCACGCGCGTGATGGGCGTCTACGAGTGGACGCTCGGATCGAAGACCCGCCGCGCCAACGCGGCGCTCGCCGGCATCGGCGCGACCCGGCGCATCATCATCTCGGACACGATGCTCGAGCAGTACTCCGACGACGAGATCGCCGTCGTCCTCGCGCACGAGCTGGGCCACCACGTGCACCATGACATCTGGCGCGCCCTTGCCGCCGAGGCGGCCGTCGTTCTTGCGGGCTTCTACGCAGCGGATCACGCGCTGCGCGCGTTCGGGCCGGCGCTCGCGCTGTCGGGACCGGACGACCCGGCGGGGCTGCCGCTCGTCGCCCTCGCGGCCGGCGCCGGGTCGATCGGGCTGACGCCGCTGGCGCTGGCGCTGTCACGCCTGCACGAACGCCGCGCGGACCGCTTCGCGCTGGAGCTGACCGGACTGGCCGGCCCGTTCGTCACCGCGATGCGCCGCCTGGCCGCGCAGAACCTGGCGGAGGAGCGGCCGTCGCGCATCGTCCGGTGGCTGTTCCACAGCCATCCGCCGATCGAGGAGCGGATCGCGGTGGCAGAGCAGTGGGGACGGGAAGGGGGGAAGGCGAACTAGAAACGGGAAACGGGGAACGGGAAGGGCGCACCGGCTCGCCGATACGGGGCTCGCCGGTGCGCGAGTCGCCGGTGCGCGACTCACGGATGCGCGACTCACCGGTGCGCGACTCGCCGGTGCGCGACTCGCCGACGCGCGTCCTGCCGGTGCACCACTCGCCGACACGCGTCCTGCCGGTGCGCGTCTCTGGTCCGGCCTACTTCTTCGGGTGCACGACCAGTTCGCCGTGCATCTCGCGGCAGCGTTCGTCCTGCCGGAGGTTGCAGTAGAACCGGAACGTGCCGGGGCGGCTAGCGCGGAACTCGAAGGTGACCGGCCGGCCCGGGACGACGCGCTTCGCGATCCGGTACTCGTCGATCGTGAAGCTGTGGGGAATGTCGGGGCTGGAGAGCCGGACCGTCACGAGGTCGTCCTGCTCGACCTCGATCCGCGCCGGCTCGAACGCGTACTTCTTCGCCTCGACCGTGAAGGCGCGCTGGGGGGCGGGCTGCTGGTCCTGGCCGGCGGGGGGCTGCCAGCCGCCGGCCGGCCATCCGGCCAGCACGCCGGCCGTGCAGGCCGCCGCGACTGCGAGCACCGCGATCCGGGATCGTCTCATCCGTCCCTCGACCATTGGACGCCGCGCGGGCCGGAGCGGACGCCCCGGCCCGCCCTACTTCTTGGCCGCGCCCGCGGCCTCCTCGTTGAGCAGCGCCTTGCGGCTCAGGCGGATCTTGCCGGTGGGATCGATGTTGATGACCTTCACCAGCACCTGCTCGCCTTCCTTCAGCTCGTCGCGCACGTCCTTGACGCGGTGGTTCGCGATCTCGGAGACGTGCAGCAGGCCGTCGGTGCCGGGCATGATTTCGACGAACGCGCCGAAATCGGTGATGCGCTGGACCTTCCCCAGATAGGTCTTGTTCAGCTCGGCCGTCGCCGTCAGCTCCTGGATGATGGCGATCGCCTTCTTCGCCGACGCCTCGTCCGCCGACGCGACGTTGACGCGCCCGTCGTCCTCGACGTCGATCTTCACGCCCGTGCGATCGATGATCGACCGGATCGTCTTGCCGCCAGGTCCGATGACGTCGCGGATCTTCTCGACCGGGATCTTGATCGAGACGATGCGCGGGGCGTAGGCCGAGACGCTCTCGCGCGGCGTCGAGATCGTCTCCGCCATCTTCTCGAGGATGTGCAGGCGCCCGGCCCTGGCCTGCGCCAGCGCCTCGCGCATGATGTCGGCCGTGATGCCCGTGACCTTGATGTCCATCTGCAGCGCGGTGATGCCGCGCGCCGTGCCGGCGACCTTGAAGTCCATGTCGCCGTAGTGGTCCTCGGCCCCGGCGATGTCGCTCAGGATCGCGTACTTGCCGGTCTCCTCGTCGAGGATGAGGCCCATCGCGATGCCGGCGACCGGCGCCGCCAGCGGCACGCCGGCGTCCATCATCGCCATCGAGCCGCCGCACACCGACGCCATCGACGAGCTGCCGTTGCTCTCGAGGATGTCCGAGACGATCCGGATGGTGTAGGGGAACGTCTCCTCGGGCGGGACGACCGGCAGCAGCGCCCGCTCGGCCAGCGCGCCGTGCCCCACTTCCCGCCGGCCGGGGCCGCGCAGGAACGCGACCTCCCCGACCGAGAACGGCGGGAAGTTGTAGTGGAGCATGAAGCGCTTGTACATCTCGCCTTCGACGTGCTCGATCTTCTGCTGGTCCTCGGCCGTGCCGAGCGTGCAGGTCACGAGCGCCTGCGTCTCGCCGCGCGTGAAGACCACCGAGCCGTGCGCGCGCGGCAGGACCGAGGCCTCCGACCAGATCGGGCGGATCTCGTCGAACTTCCGTCCGTCCAGGCGCACGCGGCGCTCGAGGACCTCCTCGCGGAGCACCTTCTCCTTGAGCTCCTTGAAGATCTGCTTCGCCTCGAGGCGGCGCTGCACGTCCTGCTCGGGGAACGAGGCGATGAGCTCCTCGAGCAGCTGGTCCACGCGGTCGTAGTTCTCCAGCTTGCCGCGGATCCGCATGGCCTCGCTGAGCGGGACGTAGATCTTCTCCTCGACCTCGCGGTAGAACTCCGTGCCGATCTCCTGCTTCTTGACGGTCAGCTTCGGACGGCCCGCGGCCTTCGCGAGGTCGTCGATCATCGCGACGATGCGCCGGATGGCCTCGTGCGCCGCCTCGAGCGCCCTGACGACCTCGTCCTCGCTCGCTTCCTTCGCGCCCGCCTCGACCATGACGATGCCGTCGCGGCTGCCCGCGACGACGAGATCGAGCGTGCTCCGCTTACGCTGCTCGTACGTCGGGTTGATCACGTACTCGCCGTCGACCAGCCCGACGCGGACGCCCGCGATGGTGGTGTGGAACGGAATTTCGGAGAGCGCCAGCGCCGCCGACGCCCCGGTGATCGCCAGCACGTCCGGATCGTTCTGCGTGTCGGCCGAGAGGACCAGCGCGATGATCTGCGTCTCGTGTCGCCAGCCGGCGGGGAAGAGCGGCCGGATCGGCCGGTCGATCACGCGCGAGGTCAGCACCTCCTTCTCGGCCGGCTTGCCTTCGCGCTTGAAGAACCCGCCGGGGATGCGGCCGGACGCGTACGTGTACTCGCGGTAGTCCACCGTGAGCGGGAGAAAGTCGATCCCCTCGCGCGGA
>DASVDJ010000150.1:0-6331 GCA_036381155.1 Vicinamibacterales bacterium | reverse complement strand
GTGCCGGGTCCAGGCCGGGCGCGCGGTCCCGGAACGCCAGGAGAAGGCCGCGCCGATCGTCGGGTCGAGCGAGTCGATGCGCGTGCTGCGGGAGCGCATCGAACGGGTGGCCGCCACCGACTTCACGGTCCTGATTGAAGGCGAGTCCGGAACCGGCAAGGAGCTCGTGGCGCGCCAGATTCACGAGCTCAGCGGCCGCCGCACCGGTCCCTTCGTCGCCGTCAACTGCGCCGCCATCGTCGAGACGCTCCTGGAGGCGGAGCTGTTCGGCATCGAGGACCGCACCGCAACCGGCGTGCGCGGCCGCCGCGGGAAGTTCGAGCTCGCCGACGGCGGCACCCTCTTCCTGGACGAGATTGCCGACCTCTCCGCGTCGGCGCAGGCCAAGCTGCTGCGGGCGCTCCAGGACCTGGCGGTGGAGCGGGTGGGAGGACACGGGACGCAGCGCGTGGACGTACGGGTGATTGCGGCGACGAACCGATCGCTGCGCTCGCTCGTCCGCGACGGGCTCTTCCGCGCGGATCTGTTCTACCGGCTGAGCGGGGTCGAACTGTCCGTGCCGCCGCTCCGCAGCCGTCGCGAGGACATCCTCGAGCTCGCGGGCTACTTCCTGGACCGTCACCGCGCGACGCGGTCGCTGGACCTGTCGCCCGAGGCGGGCGAGGCGCTGCTGGCGTACGACTGGCCCGGCAACGTCCGCGAGCTCCAGCGCGTGGTGGAGAACGTGGTGTGCCTCGCGCAGGGGGAGCGGGTGCTGCTCGCGGATCTGCCGCCGCCGCTGCGCGGGGATATCGAGGACGCGCTGCTGCCGTCGCTGGTGCGCGACGAGACGCTGCGCACGTGGGCGAGCCGGTACGTCCGGCTGGTGTGGCTGCGGCACGGCGGGAACAAGCGGAAGGCGTGCCGCGCGCTCGGTATTACCTATCACACGCTGCAGGCTCACCTGCGATACGGGGGACGCATGCGATGGGCGAACGCGCCGGTAACGGCCGCCCGCGCACGCGGCGAGGCGGAGCGGGCGAGCTGAGCAGCACGAGAGCCGGCCGGGTGCTGCCGGCTGTCTCACCAGACGTCAGCAGGGTGGTCATGGACGGCACGAGGTCGCGCGTCTGCATCCGCCGGCGTGATGCCGGCAGGGAGTTCTGTCATGACGCGCAGTACAGGGACGTTTCTCGCATCCGCCGCGCTGCTCGCGGTGTGTGCGGCCCCTCTCCACGCGGCCCCGGAGCGGTCCACGCCGCCGATGACCGCCTCACTCACCGCGGGCACAGACGATGGGGTGGTGCTGGAGGTGGCGTCGGAGGGGTTGACGGTGAGGAAGACGGTGTATCCGGACGGCCGCTTCATCGCCGATCTGCACTTCGGCCGTGACCGCATCGTCTTGTCGGGCGACCATGATGGCGTGCGGGTGGCCAGGGGGCGGGCGCTCGTGCATCTGCCGCCCGGCGCGGCGGCGCAGGAACAGGGCCGGCAGGTACGGGCCTGGCTGGGAGCGTCGCAGGCGGTGCAGCGGTTCAGGCAGCTGGTGGGAGCGCTCGAGAGCGCGGAGGCGTTCGACGGCGCGGCGTTGTCGCTGCGGGCCACCGGCGCCCTGCTGGCCGAGCTCGGCGGTGACGGGGCGGCCGCGCAGCGATTCGGCCGGCAGCTGCAGGCACGGCTGGGCGGGCGCGTCCGGCGCATCGCGCAGACCTATCCGGCGAGCTGCTGGGATCAGTACGAGCGCGCCGTGGTCGCGGCCGCCAACGAGCTCGAACGATGCCTGGCCGACTTTGCGGTGTATAACCCGACCCGCAATCTGTGCGTGTTCGTGTGGGTACTGAAGGTTGAAGCCGCCTGGTTCGGGCTGCTCAAATGCTCGGCGGTTCCGCTCGGCTAGCGGCAGGACGGCAGGTTCCGTGCGGGGCGCGTCGGGGCGCCCCTCCCGCGGCAGATGACAAGGAGCAGGACGATGGGGACGAATCCGGTGCTGTCGATGGTGCTGTACGTGGTCGGCGGGTTGCTGCTGGCCGGGATCCTGATGGCGTTGCTCGTGCCCGTGGCCGGCGGCCGGATTGGGCCCGGCGCCGCAGCCGCCATGGCGATCGTCGCCGTGCTCGGCGGGATCCTGCTCTGGAGCCGGGGCCGATCGCGCGCGCGATGAGGGACCGGGCCGGCCCGGGCCAGCCGGTCAGAATCGCCCCGGAATCCTGCCTCGCCACGGGAAGGCGGGCGGTCGCACCGGCAGAGGACACGCGCGGCGGGCATCCTTGACCTTGCCCGGACCGCATAGTACCGTAAAGTGTTCTCCCCTCTGCGCCGCCTGCTTTCATGACCCCTGTCGAATCGTCCGCCCTGCGCCGCACGCCACTCCACGCTCGCCATGTCGCTCACGGTGCCCGCATGGTGCCGTTCGGCGGCTGGGAAATGCCGGTCGAGTACACCGGCATCACGGACGAGCACCTGGCCGTCCGCACCAGGGCTGGGCTGTTCGACGTCAGTCACATGGGGGAGATCGAGGTGGCGGGGCGCGACGCCCTCGCGGCCCTGCAGCACCTGACCAGCAACGACGTCGCGAAGCTGCAGATCGGCCAGGCCCAGTACGCCGCGCTCACCACGCCGCAGGGCACTTTCGTCGACGACCTGCTCGTCTACCGGGTCGCCCCCGACCACTTCCTCCTCGTCGTCAACGCGTCGAACATCGAGAAGGACTTCGCGTGGATTGCCGGCGGCGTGCCGGCCGGCATGGACGCGGTCGCCGTCAACACGAGCAGCCGCTATGCGCTGATCGCGGTCCAGGGCCCCGCCGCGCGCGAGGTGCTGCAGCCGCTGACCGGCGTCGAGCTGGGCTCGGTCAAGTACTACTGGTTCGCGACCGGCGAAGTGGCGGGAGTGCGCGCGACCGTGTCGCGCACCGGCTATACCGGCGAGGACGGCTTCGAGGTGTTCGTCGCGCCGCAGTACGCCGAGCGGGTCTGGGACGCGCTGCTCGACGCCGGCCGGCCGGTGGACGTGCGCCCGGCGGGGCTCGGCGCGCGCGACACGCTGCGCCTGGAAGCCGGCATGCGCCTCTACGGCAACGACGTCGACGACACGACCACCGTGCTCGAAGCCGATCTCGAGTGGATCGTCGCGTGGAACAAGGGGGACTTCGTCGGCCGCGAGGCGCTCGCCGCGCAGAAGGCGGCCGGCGTGCCGCGGCGGTTGGTCGGCTTCGAGATGGTCGACCGCGCCATCGCGCGGCACGGCTACCGCGTGTTCGTCAACGGCGTCGATGCCGGCGTCGTGACGAGCGGCACGCAGACGCCCTTCCTGAAGAAGGCCATCGGCATGGCCTATGTGCCGGCGGGGCTCTCCACCGGCGACGAGTTCGAGATCGACATCCGCAACCGGCGCGCCCGCGCCCGCATCGTCCCGCTGCCGTTCTACAAGCGGCCGAGGAAGAACTAGCGCATGTATCCGGATACGTTGAAGTACACCAAGGACCACGAGTGGATTCGTGTCGAGGACGGCGTGGGCCGCGTCGGCATCACCGACTTCGCGCAGCGTCAGCTCGGCGACGTCGTGTACGTCGACCTGCCGGAGCCCGGGACGACGGTGACGCAGGGGCAGCCGTTCGGCACCATCGAATCGGTGAAGGCGGTGTCCGAGCTCTTCGCGCCGGTGTCGGGCGAGGTCGTCGAGGTGAACGAGGCGCTGAAGGATGCGCCGGAGCGCGTGAACAGCGATCCGCACGGCACGTGGATGGTCGCCATCCGGCTGTCGCAGCCGGCCGAGACCGACGCGCTGCTGGATGCCGCCGCGTACGGCGAGCTGGTGCGCTGACGGCCCGGGCATGACATTCCCGCACCCCGATCGCTTCGTCGACCGCCACGTGGGGTCTCGTGGCGGCGACATCCAGGAGATGCTGCGGACGGTGGGCGCGGCGTCGCTCGACGCGCTCATCGACGAGGTCGTGCCGCCGGCCATCCGCCGGACGGACGATGTGAACGTCCCGCCGGCCGCGACCGAGCACGAGTACCTGGCCAACCTGTCCGCGATTGCCAACCGCAACCGCGTCCTTCGCTCGTTCATCGGGCTTGGCTACTACGACTGCATCACGCCCCCGGTGATCCAGCGCAACCTCTTCGAGAATCCCGGCTGGTACACGCCGTACACGCCGTATCAGGCCGAGATCGCGCAGGGCCGCCTCGAGTCGCTGCTCAACTTCCAGACGATGGTCAGCGACCTCACGGGCATGGAGGTCGCCAACGCCTCGCTGCTCGACGAGGCCACGGCCGCGGCCGAGGCGATGACGATGCTGCACCGGGTGCAGCCGCGGCGGACGCCGTCGCGCGACGTGTTCCTGGTGTCGGCGCGGGTCTGGCCGCACACGCTCGCGGTGCTCCAGTCGCGCGCCGAGCCGCTGGGGCTCACGGTCGAGGTCGCCGAGCCGGACGCGTTCGAGTTCCACGATCGCGTGTTCGGCCTGCTGCTCCAGTATCCCGACGGGTTCGGACGCGTGGAGGACCTCTCGGGGATCATCGCGCGCGCACACGAGGCCGGCGTGCTCGTGGCGGTCGCCGCGGATCTGCTGGCCCTCACGCTGCTCACCCCGCCCGGCGAGATGGGCGCCGACGTCGTCGTCGGCACGTCGCAGCGGTTCGGCGTCCCGCTGGGGTACGGCGGGCCGCACGCGGCCTATTTCGCGACGCGCAACGCGTACGTGCGGCAGGTTCCCGGGCGGATCATCGGCGTCTCGGTCGATGCGGCCGGCCGGCGGGCGTTCCGCATGGCGCTGCAGACGCGGGAGCAGCACATCCGCCGCGAGAAGGCGACGTCGAACATCTGCACCGCGCAGGCGCTGCTCGCCAACATGGCGGCGATGTATGCGGTGTATCACGGCCCGGCCGGACTGCGGGCGATTGCCGCGCGCGTCCATGCGCAGGCCGCGGCGCTGGCGCGCGCGCTCACCGCGCTCGGCTACCGCGAGCGCAACGGGCAGTACTTCGACACGCTGCACGTCGACGCCGGCGACCATGCCGGGGTGTCGTCGGACGCGATCGTCCGCGCGGCGCTGGAGGAGGGCATCAACATCCGGCGCGTCGACGAGACGTCGGTGGGCATCGCGCTGGACGAGACCGTCAGCGAGGCGGACCTGACCGCGCTCGTGCGCGCGTTCGCCAGGGCCGCAGGACGTCAGCCGGTGGCGATCGTCGAGGCTCCGGCGCCGGCGTATCCGCAGGCGCTCGCCCGCCGCAGCGAGTACCTGACGCACCCGGTCTTCAACACGCATCACTCGGAGACCGAGATGATGCGCTACATCCGGAGCCTGGAGCGGCGCGACATCGGCCTCGGCGAGTCGATGATCCCGCTCGGCTCGTGCACGATGAAGCTGAACGCCGCGGCCGAGATGATGCCGGTGAGCTGGGCGGCGTTCGCGCGGCTCCATCCGTTCGCGCCGGCGGACCAGGCGGCCGGGTACGTGCAGATCTTCAGGGAGCTGGAGGCGGCGCTCCGCGCCATTACCGGCTTCGACGCCGTGTCGCTCCAGCCGAACTCGGGCGCGCAGGGAGAGCTGGCGGGCCTGCTGGTCATCCGGGCCTGGCACCGCAGCCGCGGCCAGGCGCACCGCAATGTGGTGCTGATCCCGGCCTCCGCGCACGGCACGAATCCGGCCAGCGCCGTGATGGCGGGCATGCGGGTGGTGGTCGTGGCGACCGATTCGCGCGGCTACGTCGACGTCGACGACCTCCGCGCGAAGGCCGAGGCGCATCGCGACGATCTCGCCGCGCTGATGGTCACGTATCCGTCGACGCATGGCGTCTACGAGGAGACCATCCGCGAGATCTGCCGGATCGTCCACGACCACGGCGGCCAGGTGTACATGGACGGCGCGAACATGAACGCGCAGGTCGGGCTGACGAGCCCGGCGGCCATCGGCGCCGACGTCTGCCACCTGAACCTGCACAAGACGTTCGCGATCCCGCACGGCGGCGGCGGGCCCGGCATGGGCCCCATCGCGGTCGCGGCGCACCTGGCGCCGTTCCTGCCCGGGCATCCGCTCGCGGACCTCGGCGGCGAGCAGTCGATCGGCCCCGTGGCGGCCGCGCCGTGGGGGAGTGCCAACATCCTGCTCATCTCGTACGGCTACATCCGCATGCTCGGAGCGGACGGGATGCGCGAGGCGACGCGCGTCGCGATTCTCAACGCCAACTACATCAAGGCGCGGCTCGAGCCGTACTACGACGTGCTGTACACGAACGCGCGCGGACGAGTGGCGCACGAGATGATCTTCGACCTGCGCGCGTTCAAGGCGGCCGGCATCGACGAGATCGACGTCGCGAAGCGGCTCATGGACTACGGCTTCCACGCG
>DASVDJ010000149.1:0-123777 GCA_036381155.1 Vicinamibacterales bacterium | reverse complement strand
CCGAGTCGACGAGCGTGCCGTCGAGATCGAAGACGACCGCAGCCATCGCGCGGCTCAGCGCGCGTCGTCGCCGGTGAAGGTCGCGAACGAGGTGGGCGTCTCCCAGACCGTCACGCGCACCACCGGCAGCCCGGCGCTCCTGCCCTGGTCGTAGATGATCTTCGCGATGTGCTCGACGGTGGGATTGCTGTCGACCAGATAGACCGGCTCGCCGAGCTCCTGCAGCGGCTTCACGAGCGGGTCGTCGCGCCGGAGGATCATCTGGTGATCCAGGTTCGCGTCGATCCACCCTTTCACCACGCGCTTGATGTCGCTGAAGTCGCACACCATGTTGCGCGTGTCGAGCGCATCGGTCCGCACCTCGATCTCGGCGAGGGCGTTGTGCCCGTGCGGGTGCTTGCAGATGCCGTCGTAGTCGAGCAGCCTGTGCCCGTAGCAGAACTCGATCCGCTTTGTGACGGAATACATTTCGGGGACATTGTACCCTTGGCAGGTCGGATCAGGTCGGATCGGGTCGGATCAGGTCCGCGCGCCGCTCGATGCTCGCCTGCTCGCGGCGCGCGATCGGGTCGGATCGGGTCCCGCGCGCCGCGGGTGCATGCGCGGGCGGGGTCGGGGAGTGCGATGACCACGAACGGTAGCGTTGCGGTGCTGTTCTCGGCGGGGCTCGACAGCGCGGTGCTGGCTGCGGATCTGGCGACCACTGCCGCCGTGCAGCCGATCTACGTCACGGCGGGGCTCGCCTGGGAGCCGGCGGAGCTGGCGATGGCGGAGCGCCTGCTGCAGCATCCGGCGTTCGCGGGGCTGCGTCCGCTCGTCTCGCTCCAGTTCCCGATGCGGGACGTCTACCCCGCCGGGCACTGGGCCATCACGGGGAAGCCTCCGGCCTACGACACACCGGACGAGGACGTCTACCTGGCCGGCCGCAATCTGATCCTGCTCTCGAAGGCGGGCACGTGGTGCGCGCAGCACGGGATCGGGCGCCTCGCGCTCGGGCCGCTGGCGGGCAATCCGTTCCCCGACGCCACGCCGGAGTTCTTCGACGCGATGGCGCGCGCGCTGTCGCTCGGCCTGGATCACCCGACCGCAATCGAAGCGCCCTACCGGGACCTGCACAAGACCGACGTGATCCGGCGCGGCCTTCAGCTGGGCGTACCGTTCGAGCTGACGCTGTCGTGCATGAACCCGCAGCCGTCGAGCGGCGCCGCGCCGTACCGGCCGTGTGGCGCGTGCAGCAAGTGCCGCGAGCGCCACGACGCCTTCGCGGCGGCAGGTGTCACCGATCCGGGCGCCCGTACCGGTGTCTGACACCCGTATCAGTTCTTCGCGACGGTGATGCTGCCGTCGCCGGTGCGGATGCGCAGCACCTTGCCGCCGGCGTTGATGGGCCCGCGCAGCTCGTGACGGGAATCCTCGCGCGTCCGGAGCCCGAAATCGGCCGCGTCGATCGCGCCGTCGCCCGTGCGCGCATCGAGCTCCGCGTTGACCGACGGCGGCAGGGCGACCCGGACGCTGCCGTCGCCGGTGGTCAGCTCCCAGTCCTCCTGCAGCGCCGCGTCGCCGGTGAGCTCCAGCGCGATGGACCCGTCGCCCGTGTGCGCTTCGAGCGCATTCGGCGCTCCCGAAATCCGCACGCTGCCGTCGCCGGTGTTCACGCGCACCCGGCCCGCCACGTCCGACAGCGCGATGGATCCGTCGCCGGTGTCGGCGACGACCTCGCCGCGCAGCCGCTCGCCTCGCACGCTGCCGTCTCCCGACCGCAGCTCGACCCGCCCGCTGATGCCGGTCGCCGCTATCGACCCGTCACCGCTGGCGGCGGTCAGGTCCCCCTCCGCAGGCATCGAGACGACGAAGCGCACTTCCGGCCCCTGGAAGCCGACGTACACGCGCCGAGCCGGCGCCTTGGCCTCGACGACGATGCGATTGCCGTCCTGGGAGGTGGTCACCTCGAGCGCCTCGGCTTCGGCCTGGCTGCCGGCCCGGCGCTCTATCGTCAGCGCGACCTCGGGCCGGTCCCAGCTCGTGACCTCGATCGACCCATCGAAGGTCCGGAGGCTGAGCTCGGGACGGCCGGTTACCGCGAAGGTCTTCTCTTCTTTCGCGACAAAGGGCTCGGCGTTGACGCTGAAGCTGCAGGCGGCGCACAGCAGCAGGACCGCCGGCAGGATTCCGAGACGTGCGCGAGACATGCCCCCTCCTTGTGTGCTGCCCCTGACATACGGAGGCGGGGGACGTTCGGTTTCGGTCCAGCCGGAGGGCGGCTTGCCCGCCCGCTGCCGACCGTCCTCGAGCCTGGGTGTGACGTGCGGCCGAACGCCGCCCGGCCTCAGCGCGGTCGAACGGGACCGGCTCGGCACCGTTCCCGTTCAGGCCGTCCAGCGCACTCCGTCGACGAACGTCGCCTTGACCTGGTAGGCACCGTCGAGCACGGCCAGATCCGCCGCGTAGCCGGGAACGATTGCGCCGCGGTTCTCCAGCCCGAGCTGGCGTGCCGGCGTGGTCGCGCACATGTGGGCCGCGTCGAGGACGCTCACGCCGACCTTCTCCGTCAGCACCCGGAACGCGCCGTCCATCGTCCAGCGGCTGCCGGCGAGCGTGCCGTCGGGCAGGAATGCCGCCTCCTGCTTCACCGTGATCGTGTGGCTGCCGAGCGGCACCACCGAGCCGACCGGAAGCCCCGCGCCCGCGGTGGCATCCGTGATGGCCATCGCGCGATCGCGGCCGAGCGCCGCGATGGCCGCGCGGACGACGACCGGGTGCACGTGGTAGCCGTCGCACACGATCTCGGCGCGGACGTCGGGACGGCTGAAGATCGCGCCGACCAGCCCCGGCGCGCGATGCGAGAGCGGCGTCATGCGGTTGAACAGGTGCGTCGCGTGCCGCGCACCCGCCTCGAAGCCCTCGAGCCCCTGCTCGAAGGTCGCCGCCGTGTGCCCGATGGAGACGATGTGGCCGTTGCGCGTGAAGTGCCGGACGAGATCGATGCCGCCCGGCATCTCGGGCGCCATCGTGATGATCGCGACCTCGCTGCGCGCCCGGTCGATCTCGTCGAGGATGTCCTGGCCAGAGAAGTCGGCGCCCGGGGGTGGCGCCGGCAGCTTCTCGGTGGTCGCGAGCCGCAGGCAGGTCAGCGGCTGCGCGCCCCGGAAATCCGGGTTGATGAAGTTGCTCTCCATGTGCGCCGGCAGCACGCGGGCGTGACCCGGCACCGGCGCGGAACGGGCGGCGCGAATCGCGTCGAGCAGCGCGCGCAGTTCGGCCGGGCCGCACGCGACGGTCGTCGGGCAGAACCCCGTGACGCCGTAGCGCGGCAGCCGCCGTGCCATCTCCGCGACGGCATCGGCGCTGGCGAGCGTGTCCTTCCCTTCGACCCCGTGCACGTGGACGTCGATGAAGCCGGGGACGATGAGGTGCCCGGTCAGATCCATCCAGTCGCCGCTGCCGCCGCGCGCGACCGTGCCCGGGCGCACGTCCGCGATGCGCCCGCCTTCGATCACGAGCGTCCCGGACTCCAGCAACCGGTCGGGAAGGACAATCGTCGCCCCGGTCAGAACCGTCGTCATGCCTCCACCCATTCGGGATCGGCCACCAGCTTGCGGCCGTCGAGCGGCTGCGCGGGAACCTGCCGCGTGCCGCTCCGTGTGAACACGCGGGCGTCGACGATGCGCAGCGTGCGCGCGAGCAGCATTTCGTTCGGCGCCCAGAGGACGATCACGCCGCCCGACTCCGCGGACGGGAATCGCCGTTCATCGAGATAGTCACGATCGAGGGTCACGAGCGTGCGCCCGAGCTGCCGTGCCAGCTCGAAGTGCCGCCGATCCGGCGCGCGGCGCAGGTCTTCGTGCTCGACGACGAAGAGGACGTCCCAGCCGAGCCTGGCGCGCATGAACGCGACGAGGCCGGCGGGAACGTTCGCGTCGGCGTAGACGCGCGGCACGGGAGGCAGCGCGCCCAGCGAGGCCAGTTCCGAGAAGAGCGTCCCCACGTCGTTCCCGAACCGGAGCATCGCGCCGCAAGGCTAGCGCGACCGATCCATGTCTGCAATCGTCTCGAACTCTCCCGCGGACGGCCGCTGCTGCTTGGCCGCCAGCGCCTCCTCGCGGAGGCGCGCCACGAGCGCGTCGCGCCGGTGCACGAGCTCCTTGCGGGTGCGGCGTCCGTTGGGCGAGCCCACGGCGTACTCCGAGAAGATCGGGAACGCGATCGTCGAGTCGACGTACGCGACCACCGTGTCCGGCAGCACGCCCGGATTGACCTTCCCCCAGCTGACCGCTTCCGACGGCGTCGCGCCGGACAGGCCGCCCCAGACGACCTGATCGGTCGTGAACTGGATGAAGAAGTCGTTGCCCCCTTTCGGGATGCCGTAGACCTCCCACAACGTCGGCTGCGCCTGCAGGTAGAAGTTCTTCGGCGACCCGCCCCCGAGGATCACGCAGCCGTTCTTCGTGCCGGCGAGCACGATTGCGCAGACCTCGTTGACGTCCCGGTTGGGATCGATCATCAGGTGGGCGCCTTCGATCAGCTCGTGATAGGCGAGGTTCATGCCGATCGAGCTGTCGCCCGGCGACGACGTGTAGATCGGCACGCCGTACGCCGCGGCGGCGGCCAGCACGGAGTGCGCCTCGCACCCGGGATGGCTCCGGCGCAGCGCCTCGCCGAGGCGCAGGTGCAGGTCCGCGGTCGAGATCGCGCCCTGGAGGCCCGACCGGCCGAGGAAGTCGCGGATGTACGCGTCGGTCTCGAGCAGCACCTTCGCCGGGAACAGCACGTCGTAGATGCGGATGACCCCTTCGTCGAACAGCTCGCGGTCGTCGAGGAAGGGAGAGCCGCGGCGCAGCGTGAAGTTCAGCGCGTAGTGCAGGTCGTGATAGAGGTTCGCGCCGGTGCTGATGATGAAGTCGACCAGCCCGCGCTCCATCAGCTCGATCACGCAGCCGCCGAGGCCGGCGGGCGTCAGCGCGCCGGCGATCGTGAGCCCGATGGTCGTGTCGTTCTCGGGCGCCAGCATCTTGTCGGAAAAGATGTGGCAGGCCTCCGAGAGCCGCGCGGCGTTGAACGCCTGGAATCCTTCGTCGACGAGCGCGCGCACTTCGGCGCTGCCGCGCGGGCGGTAATAGCGGATGGGCTTGCCCGAGAGATAGCGTCCCTGCGAACCGCCGGACGCTCCCGGCGAGCGATGCGGCACTGGGGAATTCCTCCGTCGAAGCGAGTGTATCACCGGCACGGCTCTTGACAGCAGGGACGCGCTCACGCAGGCTTGGCGCTGCATGGACCCGGTGACCCTCGTCCTGACGGCGGTCGGCCTGGCGGCGGGTATCGGGGTCTGGTTCCTCCTGCGCAAGTCCCGGCCGATGCCGGGCGCCCATGTGTTCGTGGCCAGCCGTCTCAGCCGCGGCAACCGGCTCTTCCCCACCCAGGTCAAGGTCACGCCGACGAGCGTCATCCACTACACGCCGCAGTGGCTCGGGCAGCTGGAGCAGTCGATCAACATCGCGCACGTCGCATCGGTGAAGGTCGACACGAACCTGCTCTTCGCGGACGTCTGCATCGAGACCACCGGCGGGCACAACGCCATCCACTGCCGCGGGCACCACAAGAAGGACGCGCTCGCCATCAAGGCGCTCATCGAGCAGTTCCAGACCGAGTACTACCGGACACAGGGCCCGGCGAAGGTCTGAGCCGTTCCGATTGCGGATTCCAGCGGATCGCGCCGTGCGCTGCGTCTGGTGAGGCGAACGCTCTCTGCTCGGCTCGCCGGCCTGGTGGATGCTCTGCCTCTGCGGCGCGCACCCGTGAGCCGAGAACAGCGAGCGGGTGCGCGGACCCGATCCGACCCGATCCGCCGAGCCCGCGAACGACCGCACGCGGGCGAGGCGGGACCCGATCAGACCTGATCGGACCTGCTCCGCCGAAGCCCGCGGACAGATCGCACGCGGGCGAAGGCGGGACCTGATCCGACCTGATCCGACCTGATCCGACCCGATCCGACCTGATCCGACCCGATCTGTTCCGTTCCTGCACACCGGCCGATACGGCGATCGTGCAGAACACCGCCCAGGCCGGCAACCCGGACGCGGGGCTCGAGGCGCGGTTCCAGACGCTGGTCCAGTCGCCGCTGCGCGCCGGGCTGCTGCGCTGGTTCGCCGCCCGTCCGGACGAGGCCTTCGACATCGAGTCGCTGATGGCGGCCTTCGGCCGCATGCGCCTCGACATCGCCAACTGCGTCCGCGAGCTCGTCGACTTCGGGCTGGTCCGCCGCACGGCCGGCGATTCGTCGCGGCTCGTCTTCTCGCCGCCGGTCCACCCGGTCGTCGCCCGCCTGCTGCGCGACTTCCTCGACCGCCGCGCGGCCGCCTCCACCGAGGACCAGTCGCCATCGGTCCAGCGATTCCGCGAAATGATCGGCCGCGACGAGAAGATGCTCGTCGTTTTCGAGTGGGTGCGGACGGCGGCCAAGTCGGACATCTCGGTCCTGATCCTCGGGCCGACCGGATCGGGCAAGGAAGTCGTCGCCCGGATGATCCACGAGCTGTCGCGCCGGTCCTCCGCGCGCTTCCAGGCGGTCAACTGCGCGGCGCTGCCGGACACGCTGTTCGAGTCGGAGATCTTCGGCTACGAGAAGGGCGCGTTCACCGGCGCGCACGACCGCAAGCCCGGGCGTCTCGAGCTGGCCGAGGGAGGCACGCTCTTCCTCGACGAGATCGGCGACCTGTCGATCGTCGCGCAGGCGAAGCTGCTGCGCGTGCTGGAGGACCGCCGCTTCGAGCGGCTCGGCGGCAGCCGATCGATCGAGGTCGACTTCCGGCTGATCTCCGCCACGAACCGGCCGCTCGACCTGTTCGTGCGCGACGGACGCTTCCGCGAGGACCTGTTCTACCGCGTGAACGCGTTCGCGATCCGGCTGCCGTCGCTGCGCGAACGCCCGGCCGACATTCCCGTGCTCGCGCAGCGCTTCCTCGAGCGGTACTGCGTCTCGGCGGGCCTGCCGCTGGACGCGCGCCGCTTCGGTCGCGACGCCATCGATCTCCTGGTCTCGTATCCGTGGCCCGGCAACATCCGCGAGCTCGAGAGCACGGTGTCGCGTGCAGCCCTGTCCGCGCCCGGACCGGTCATCCGGGCCCAGGACATCGAGTTCCTGCACACGATGTCGCCGGCGGCGACACCCGCCGACCGGCTGCCGACGCTGGCCGAAGCCGAGCGCGCGCACATCCAGCGCGTCCTCGAGTCGGTGCAGTGGAACAAAAAAGAGGCAGCCCGGATTCTGGATGTCAGCCGGGGCACCCTCTATCGCAAGATTGCGCAATACCAGCTCATGCCGCCAACCGCCCCCCGGTCCGCGGCCTAGCTCCCTCCCCCGCCGCTGACGATTCGGTCATCAGATGTCTCGTCCCGGAACACGATAGGACCGCGTACTCACGTGCGACTTGTCAGAGTTGTCAGCTTGATCACAGACTTGTGTGCCGGTCCGGGACAGACATCCGTCGCGGCGCAGCGCCGCGCGGGCGGCCCGCCGGAGGCTTGCTTCGCGGCGAACCTCAACGACACCAGAGACTTGGACGGACAGTACCGGTGGACGGGCACATTGGCAGTGGCATTGCTATGGCAGATGCCTTGAGAGTGCCGCCGGCAGCCGTATTGCCGCAACGCTCATGAGCCTCGCGCTATCAGGAATCGTCAGGGTCCGTCCGGGAGACGAGGACGGCCCGTCCGCGCCGCGTGTCTTTGCGGAGCTCCCGCTCCCGGCGCGCGTGTTCGCCATCGCGGTCTGCCTGGCCGGCGCCGGGGCGCTCCTGCTCCAGACGAATCCGTCCGAGTTCACGAGCTACGGGCTGTTCGCCGTCCTGCTCGGCGGCGCGGCCCTCTCGGCCCTCTTCCGCGTCCATCAGCCGCTCTCGATGCAGGGCGCGACGATGTCGCCGTCGTTCGCGTTCGAGTTCGCGTCGCTGCTGCTGCTCGGACCGGGTCCGACGGTGCTCATCGCGGCCGTGGCCGCCTGGGTGCAGTGCACCGTCAACGTCGCCGAGCGCAACCCGATCCACCGGACGGTGTTCAACATGGCGGCCGCGGCGCTGACGGCGAAGACGTCGGGGCTCGTGCTGTTCGGGCTCGGCGGCATGCTGGCCTTCGACGCTCCCGGCCTGGCCGGGCTCGAGAAGCCGATCCTCGGCGCGGCGGTCACGTACTTCGTCATGAACACGCTGCTCGTCTCGACCGCGATGGCGCTCGAGGCGAACCAGCCGCTCCCGAAGATCTGGAACGAGCACGCCGTCTGGAGCGCGCTCTCCTACATCGTCGGCGCCGCGGCCGCCTCGACGGCCGCCGTCGTGCTGACCGGGCAGCAGCCGTGGCTCACGCCGCTGCTGCTCGGACCGGTGTACCTGACGTTCCGCACGTATCGCGTCTACACCGAGCGGCTCGAGGAGGAGCGCCGGCGCGCGAACGAGATCTCGAGCGTCCACATCGCGACCATCGAGGCGCTCGCGCTCGCGATCGACGCGAAGGACATGGCCGCGACGTCGCGCATCCGGCGGGTGCAGGTGCACGCGGTCGGCGTCGCGCGGGCGATGGGGCTCCCGCCCGCCGAGATCCAGGCCGTCCGCACCGCCGCGCTGCTGCACGACATCGGCAAGCTCGCGGTGCCGGAGCACATCTTGTCGAAGCCGGGCCCGCTGACCGCCGAGGAGTTCGAGCGGATGCGGGTCCACCCCACGGTCGGGGCCGAGATCATCGCCGGCGTGCCGTTCCCCTACCCGGTGGCGCCGATCATCGCCGGCCACCACGAACGCTGGGACGGCAAGGGCTACCCGGCGGGCCTCAAGGGCAACGACATCCCGATCGGCGCGCGCATCCTGGCGGTGGTGGACCGCTTCGACGCGCTGACGTCGAACCGGCCGTCCCATCGCGCGCTGTCCGAGGCGGAAGCGATCGAGGAGCTGCAGCGCGAGGCGGGCCAGGCGTTCGACCCCTACGTGGTCGACGTGTTCGTCGAGCGCCTGCCCGAGCTGGAGGCCGAGGCGCAGCGCCTGCAGATCGGGCCGCAGCGCCAGCTCTCGTTCTCGCCGCAGAACGCGACGCCGCACACGGTGCTGCAGCTCCGCGGCACCCCGGCCGAGCCCCAGCCGATGCCGACGACGCAGCGCGTCTACCAGGACATCGCGCTGGCGCACCGCGAGATTTACGCGCTCTACGAGATCGCGCAGTCGATGAGCACCAGCCTGAGCGTGCCCGACACGATGGCGCTGATCTCGTCGAAGCTGACGAACCTGATCCCGTTCTCGTCGTGCGCGCTCTTCCTGCACGACGAAGCCAGCGACACGCTGCGCTGCCGCTTCGCGACCGGCGTGGATGCCGAGCTGCTCCAGTCGCTCGCCGTCAAGAACGGGCAGGGGCTCGTCGGCTGGGTGGGACGCAACCAGCGGCCGCTCGTCAACGCGCGCCCGAGCGCCGACTTCGAGGCCGGCGGCGTGCAGACCGCGACGTCGCTGCAGTCGGCGCTCGTCTGTCCGCTCGTGCTGGACGAGAAGCTGATCGGCGCGATTGCCGTCTACGACGTCGAGCCCGGCCGGTACACGGATGATCACCGCCGGCTGCTCGTTCGCATCGCCGAACAGGCGGCCGGCGTCGTCAACAACTCGATCGTCTTCGAGCAGACGAAGCGCGACTCGCTCACCGACCCGCTGACCGGCCTCCCCAACACGCGGTTCATGTTCGTGCACCTGTCGCGCGAGCTGGCGCGCGCCGAGCGCCTGAAGAGCGAGGTCTCCCTCCTCGTGATGGACCTCGACAACTTCAAGGAGATCAACGACATGCACGGGCACCACATCGGCGACAAGGCGTTGCGCGAGGTGGCCCGCGTGCTGCGCAACGGCATCCGCCCGTACGACATCTGCGTGCGCTACGCCGGCGACGAGTTCGTCGTCGTGCTCTCGGGCTGCGGCGCGGAGGAGGCCGAGCAGAAGAAGCTCGAACTGCAGCAGGCGATCGCGGGGATCCCGTTCGAGGTGCGGCCCGGCCGCTTCGTGCAGCTCGGCAGCTCGTTCGGCTTCGCGGTGTTCCCGCACGACGGCGAGGCGTACGAGACGCTGCTGGCGACCGCCGACAAGCGGATGTATCAGGACAAGGCGCAGCGCAAGGCGCGCCAGGCGGGCCAGACGGAGCCGAACGCGGAAGGCAAGCGCCAGTCGGTGTTTGCTAAGATCCCGTCCCAGCCTTCGGTGAACCGGCCTCACTGACCGGCGAGACCGGCAGCATCACACGCCGTGGGCGCCACGGCTCATGCTGACGGCCGTCATCGATCACGTCCATCCCGAAACCCCGCGCAGCCTGCTGGTGCGCGTGGCCGTCGCGTCGCCGTTCGACTTCACCGCGGGTCAGGCGGCGCTCATCGGCGAACGCGGCCGCGGCGATCGGCGCCCGTACTCGATCGCCGTGGGCCCGCGCGAAGCCGCATCCAGCGGCAGGCTCGAGTTCCTCGTCGGGCTCGGTGAAGACGGCACGCCGGGCAGCCATCTGCCCGCGCCGACCCCGGGCACGGCCGTCGAGATCGAGGGGCCGATCGGCAGCTTTCGGTTTCCGGACGGAGCGGGGACCCATCCGCTGCTCTTCGTCGCGGGCGGCACCGGGATCGCGCCGCTGCGCGCGATGCTCCAGGAGGTCCTGGCCACGGGTCACGACGTGCCGATGAGCCTCCTCTATAGCGCGCGCACGCCCGAGGAGTTCGCCTTCGATCGCGAGCTCGCCGCGCTGGCTGCGGAGGGACGGCTGCGCTATGTGCGGACGGTCACGCGGCACGCGGGGCCCGGCTGGCCGGGTGAGCGGGGACGCATCGCGCAGCGGCAGCTGGAAGCCGCGCTACCCGGCGACGACGCGATGTGCTTCGTGTGCGGGCCTGAATCGCTGGTGCACGAAGTGCCGCGCATGCTGCGCGAGCTCGGCGTGCCGCCGGAGAGGATTCGCGTGGAGGAATGGAGGAAGTGACGCGGTAGCAGGCGGCGCCGGCAATCCCGCACGGCTCCGAGCCGCCCCTTCCGGGAAGGGTTACTGCCAGCTGCCCGCTGCCAGCTGCCCGCTACATGCCCGTGATGGAATACCCCCCATCCACCATCAGCACCTCGCCGGTCACGCCACGGCCGGCCGGACCGAGGAGAAACGCCGCGGCGTCGGCGACCTCGGCGGCCTCCGTGTTCCGGCGCAGCGGCGCGCGGTCGCGGTAGATCTGGAGAATGCTCGAGAAGCCGCCGATGCCCGACGCGGCCAGCGTCTTGATGGGACCGGACGAGATCGCGTTCACGCGGATGTTCTGCGGACCCAGCTCCGCCGCCAGGTACCGGACCGAGGCCTCGAGCGCCGCTTTCGCGACCCCCATCACGTTGTAGTTCGGGAACGTCCGCTCGCTGCCGAGATACGTCAGCGTCAGGATGCTGCCGCCCCCGCGCCGCTCCAGCAGCGGCGCCGTCGCCCGCGCCAGCGCGATGAGGGAGTACGCGCTGATGTCGAGCGTGCGGGCGAACCCGTCGCGCGACGTCTGCAGGAACGGCCGGGTGATCTCCTCGCGCGGCGCGAAGGCGGCGCCGTGGACGACGAAGTCCAGCCCGCCGAACGTGCGTTCGCACGCGTCCACCGCGGCTGCAATCTGCCCGTCGTCGGTGACGTCGAGCGGAAGGATCAGGGGGTCCGTCAGCTCCGCCGCGAGCTCCCTCACGTTCTCCTCGAGCCGCTCGCCCTGATAGGTCACCGCCAGCCGCGCGCCCCGCGCGGAGACAGCTTTGGCGATCGCCCAGGCGATGGAGCGCTTGTTGGCGATGCCGACGATGAGGCCGTGCCTGTTCGTGAAATCGGTCATGTCCTGTTCTGCCGGTTCACTGGCCGCGACCGGCCGACCCGCCGGTCGCGCCTGCGGGTCGCGTGACGCGCGCGGGCAGGTGCCGCTTCGGGAACTTCGCGACCACGGTGAAATTCGGATCGACGACGTTGGCGATGCGCGTGGTCCCCGCCTGTGAGACGACCTGGTAGGCGTCGAAGCGCTCGAAGCCGTAGTCCTCGACCAGCCACTCGATCAGCTCGACCTGGGCGATGCGGAACGCGTCGACCAGCGGGCGGCCGCTCCCGGCGACCATGATGTGCTCGGCGTCCTCGATCCGCGGCCAGTCGATCCGCCGCCCCTTGATCAGGTCGATCTGCAGCGTGACGTCCATCGTCGTCTCGAGCCCGCTGCCGCAGATCTCGCCGTCGCCCTGCAGCGCATGCCCGTCGCCGAAGTAGAAGTAGGCGCCGTCGTGGAAGATCGGCAGGTAGACCGTCGCCCCCTCGCGGACGTCGGACGCGTCCATGTTGCCGCCGAAGTTCCCGGGCCAGAGCCCGCCGAAGGCCTCCTCGCCGCGCGGCGCCACCGCGACGCGCCCGAGCATGGGGACGAGCGGCAGCTCGATCCGCTTCGACGCCGACTGCGGCAGATCGAGGATGCCGACCATGCGCTCGCGATCGATCCGCCAGATGTAGCGGCGCGACGGGATCGGCTCGTTCAGGATCTTCAGGCGCGAGTCGCCGGCGACGGCGCTCAGCGAGGGGCCCACCGTCGAGACCGCGGTGTCGCGGTTCGGGCGGACCTTCAGCACGCGGACGACGAGGGTGTCGCCGGTCGTGGCCCCCTCGACGTAGATCGGACCGACCTCACCGGGCCAGGGACCTCCCTGGACATCGTAGTAGTCGCCCGGATGCGAGAACGTCCGGGACTCCAGCGTGGTGCCCGGCTTGATGCGCAGGACCGGCTCGCGCACGGCGAAGGTCGGCGCACCGGCCGTCGGTTCGTACCGGACCGTGGTCTGCGCCTCGATGGGCGACGGAGAGAGCATCAGCAGCCCGAGCGCGGCTGCCGCAGGCATCCGGAGAGTCGGACGAAGCATCTGTGTCGAGCGGCGAACGCCGCGAGTGTCAGCGCGAACGCTTCTTGTTGCGTCCGCGGCCGGTCTGGGCACGGCCGAAACCGGGCTGCCCGCTCCGGTTCCATCCGTTCGGCGGCTGACCCCGGCTTGCGCCGTGCCGCCTGGCACCGTTCGGCTGGCCGCCGCCGTGGCCACGCGCGCCACCCTTGGGACCTCGACCGGGCTTTCCCGGACGGTGCAGCGGCGCACGCAGCGTGAACTCCGGCTCACGCCGCACCGGCGTCTCGTTGCCGAGGCGCGGGAGCGTGGCCCGGATGAGGCGCCGGTGCACGGGGCCGTCGAAATCGTCGTCTCGCGCAGGCGGCGCGGCCACGGCCGGCTCGGGCACTGGCTCCTGTTCCTGGGACGACGGCGGTGGCTGGTCTTCGTCGGCGGCGCGCTCCTGGGGCATCACTCTGCGGGGTGCTCCGGCGAGCACCTGCTGGTACAGCGCGCCGGTCGTCTCCTTGCGCCGCCGCTGCGGCGGAACCCTCGCGTGCTTGTACTCGTGCTCGGACTCGCAGGTGGTGCACCGGGTCTGCCGTATCTCGTCGCCCACCATCGCGACGATGGCGTGATTGGTCACCCGGCGCTCGCGTGGACAGTAGTCGTCCACCACGTCACCGAGGCGAGGCTGGCGCTGCTGCATCAAGCCCCCTGACAGGCTCGCTTTCTCGGAAGGGTCACGTCGGAAGTGGCCACGGGACTATAGCAAACGGGCAACGGCAGAGGCAAGGATTCAGCGCCGGGTGTCGGTCCTGTCCAGCCAGGCCTGCAGCTCACGCAGCGACGCCGCGACGGCGTCCGGTCGCGTGGACTGAGGTGTCTGCCGGGCTTCCACCGACGCGCGCGTCGTGATTCGCTCGACGATGTCGGGCCCGAATAGCTCAGAGTACTGCTGCCACTCCGACACGGACAGCGATGCAAAATCGCGTCCGGCCTCGAGCAGGCGGCGGGTCATGAGCCCGACCAGCTCGTGCGCCCGGCGGAACGGCAGCCCCTTGCCCACCAGGTAGTCCGCCACGTCCGTGGCCAGGAGCAGGCCGGAGGCCGCGGCCGCCGCGCGGTCACGGTTCAGCACCAGGCCTTCCACCACCACTGACACTGACTCGAGCGAGCCAACGAGCGTGTCCTCGGCGTCGAAGACCGCCTCCTTGTCCTCCTGGAGGTCCTTGTTGTAGCCGCTCGGCAACCCCTTCATGGTCGTCAGCCAGCCGGCGAGCCGGCCGACCACCCGCCCGGTCTTTCCGCGGACGAGCTCCAGCGGATCGGGGTTCTTCTTCTGCGGCATCATGCTGCTGCCGGTCGACGCCGCATCCGACAGCTCGAAGAAGCCCGCTTCCTCGCCGGCGAACACGATGATGTCCTCCGCGATCCGGCTGAGATGCACCATCGCGAGCGAGGCGGCGTGAAGGAACGCGCTGACGAAGTCGCGGTCCGACGAGGCATCGATGCTGTTGGCGACGACGCGCGAGAAACCGAGGCGGGAGGCCAGCTGCGCCGTGTCGACCGCGTAGTTCGTGCCGGCGACCGCGCCCGAGCCGAGCGGCAACGCGTCGGCTTCCCCGGCGGCTGCAGAAAGCCGGTCGTGATCGCGCCGCAGCGCCGCCGCGTGCGCAAGCAGGAAGTGCGCGACCAGCACCGGCTGCGCGCGGCGCAGATGCGTGTAGGCGGGCATGCACGCATCGCCGGCGGCCGCCGCCTGCGAGGCGAGCGCGCGCAGCAGCCGGCGGATGGCCGCCTGCAGCACGGGAATGCGCCGGCGCAGGTAGAGACGGAGGTCCAGCGACACCTGCTCGTTGCGTGAACGGCCGGTGTGCAGGCGCCGTCCGGCATCGCCAATCCGCTCGACGAGCTGCCGCTCGACGAACGAGTGCACGTCTTCGTCCGGGCCCGAGACCCACGACGGATCGGCGAGCCCGCGCTCCGCGATCTCGCGCAGCGCGCCGGTGATGGCGTCGGCATCGGCCTGCGTGAGCACGCCGGCAGCCGCCAGCGCCTCGGCCCACGCCAGGCTGCCGGTGACGTCGTCTTCGAACAGGCGGCGGTCGAAACGGAACGAGGCGCCGAATTCGAAGACGGCGGCGTTCGGCTCGGTGTCGAAACGGCCGGACCAGAGCGTGCTCATGAGCGTGATGTCATCCTGCGTGAATGGGCGCGTCGCCCGGCCTGCCCGCGCAGGCATGCGGCGCGCGGCCTGTGTCATGACCGATGCGGGGCGGCGCAGCCGGCGGGCTCGGCGGCAGCCGCGGCCGGACGGCACGCGGTGACGCGGCAGGCCCCCTCGGAGAGCTGAAGGGCGACTGTGCCGGCGATCGCGGCCGCCGATGCCGCCGTGAAGGCGTCGAGCGCGGTGCGCGCCGGCGTATGCCAATGGCCGTCCGTGAGCAGGCCCGCATAGGCCGGGGCCAGCTGCCGGCGCAGCGAGAGGGACAGCGGATCCAGCGTGACGGCAGCCAGCGCCTCGACGGCATCGGCCAGAACGACCGCCGCCGGCGCCTCGATGATCGCGCGCATCACGGGCGCCGCGTCGCCCGACCGGTGATCGAAGCGGCCGACGCCGTGATCGCCCGCGATCGTGCCGACGACCTCGATCAGCTCGTCGAGCGCGAGCGCAATCCCGTTCACCGCCACGGGCACCCCCGCCTCGATCGCGATCTCGACCACCGCCGTTTCAGAGGGGCGCGCCCCCGGGTCGCGGGTGCGCGTGAAGAGCCGCGCCGGCGCGGCCGCGGCGTCGAAGCGGACCGCCCGTCCCCAGAGGGTCGCGAACGCTCGCGTCGCCTGTGCCGGCGCATCCGGCCCGGGACCGACGATGGCCAGGTCGGGGGCAAGCGATCGGACGAGCCGCTCCAGCACGAGCGCGTCCGGGCCCTCCAGCGCGTGTCCGATCGTGACTGCCCCTTCGATGCGCGCGACCTCCACGAGGCGGCGGACCATCACGGGCAGCGCGAGCGCGACGGGGTTGACGGGGGGCGACAGCGCTCCCGCGGCAAGCGCCGGGCCGACGACCTCCGCGGCCAGCTCGCTCCGCGCGTCGATCACGTGTGCGCGCAGCGCGCCGGCGCCGAGCGCCCGGTCCCGCACCGCTTCCAGATCGTCGCCGCCGCCGAGATCCAGGGTCAGCGCGGCCACCGGACCGGCGCGCCGGACGAGATCCCGCAGCGACGCGTCAGGCGTGGAGGGGTCGAACGCGAAGACCAGGGGTGGTGCGGTCACAGACGGATCAATCCGTTGAAACGCCGCTCGAGCGAGCGGGCGCGGCCGGGGTCGCGCGCGATGACCAGGATGGTGTCGTCGCCCGCGAGCGTGCCGACGACCTCGCGCAGCCCCGCGCGGTCGATGGCACTGGCGGCCGCGTGGGCCTGGCCGGGACCGGTGCGAAGGACGACCAGCTGCTGCACGCGGTCGACGCCGGTGACGAACTCGGTGATGGCGCGGCCGAGGCCCGAGAGCCCGGCGCCGTTGCCGGTTGGCGGCCCCGACGGCTTCTGATAGGCGCCGTCGCCCGCGCGCTTGACCAGGCCGAGCTCCTTGATGTCGCGCGAGAGCGTGGCCTGCGTGACGGAGACACCGCGGGCCAGCAGGCCGCGCCGCAGCTGCTCCTGGCTGCGGATCGGCTCGCGGTCGAGCAGTTCGAGGATGAGCGCCTGCCGCCTGGCTTTCATGATTATGCAGTCGGACGCATGAATATACAGGATCGGCGCATGCGGGCGCAAGCCGGAGCCGCTGGAGAACCGATATTTCCAGTTGATCCGTCGCGGCGCGTGTCGTATAGTTATCCACTTTACTGCATACATCGGGACGGGGGCAATGCGAGACGGGGATCGGGTGTCGGTCGGCGTGGCAGGGGCGACGGGGTATGCGGGCCAGGAGCTGATCCGGCTGCTGGCGCGCCACCCGAAGGTCGCGCTCCGCACGGCGATGGGCTCCTCCCGCCAGAAGGAGGGGGGCCGCCGGCTTCCGGCGCTCTCCGGTGTCTGGGACGGCGAGATCGAGCCGTTCGACCTCGACAAGCTGGCGGCCCATGAGGTCGTGTTCCTCGCGCTGCCCGAGGACGCCTCGGCCGACATCGCGCCGCCGCTGCTCGACCGCGGCGTCCGCGTCTTCGACCTCTCCGGCGCCTTCCGGCTCCGCGACGCGGGCACGCGCAGCCGCTGGTATCACGCCGTGCAGGCGCTGCCGGACGGCACGGCGTACGGCATGACGGAGCGCACGCGGGAGACCCTGCCCGGCGCGCGGCTCGTCGCCTGCGCCGGCTGCTACCCGACCGCCGCGGTCCTCGCGCTCGCCCCGCTCGTCCGCGCCGGGCTCGTCGAGGGGGACATCGTCATCGACGCGAAGTCCGGCGTGTCGGGGGCCGGCAAGGCGCCGAGCGAGCGCACGCACTTCTGCGAGGTGGACCAGAGCCTGTCGGCCTACGGCGTGTTCGCGCACCGTCATGCGGCGGAGATCGAGCAGGAGCTCGGACGGCCGGTGACCTTCGTGCCGCACCTGGTGCCGCTCGATCGCGGCATCCTCGAGACGATCTACACACGCGTGGCGCCCGGCACGACCGAGGCGCAGATCGCGACGACGTACGCGGACGCCTACGCCGGCTATCCGTTCATCCGGCTGCGCGGCGGCGACCTGCCCGTCATCAAGCACGTCGCGCACACGAACTTCTGCGACATCGGCTGGAAGCTGGACGAGGCCACGGGGCGGCTCGTGGTCGTGTCCGTGATCGACAACCTCCTGAAGGGGGCGGCGGGTCAGGCGATCCAGAACTTCAACGTCGCGCTCGGGTTCGACGAGCGGCTGGGGCTGCTCTGATGACCACGGTGATCAAGTTCGGCGGCGAGCTCCTCGAGGAGCCGGTCCGCGTCGCGGCGCTCGCCGGCGTGCTCGCGGCCGCCGCGGCGCGCGCGCGGCTCGCGGTCGTCCACGGCGGCGGCCGCGAGATCGACGCCGCACTGAAGCGTGCGGGTCTCGCCAAGCGTCAGGTCGACGGCATTCGCATCACCGACGCCGCCACCCGCGACGTCGTCGTCGAAGTGCTCGCCGGCGCCGTGAACACGCGGCTGGTCGCGGCGATCTGTGCGGCCGGCGGGCGCGCGGTCGGGCTGACGGGCGCCGACGCGGCCATCGTGCCGGTGGAGAAGGCGCCGCCGCATGTGACGGTCGACGGCAGGACCGTGGATCTCGAGCTCGTGGGCCGTCCAGCCGGCACGGGCGCGCCGGCGCTTCTGACGGATCTGCTGGCCGGCGGCTACGTACCGGTGATCTGCAGCATCGCGGCGTCGGCGGACGGCACGCTCTACAACGTCAACGCCGACACGATGGCGGGACACCTGGCCGCACGTCTGGACGCCGGGCGGCTGGTCATCGCCGGCGCGACGGCGGGCGTGCTGGACGAATCGGGGCGGACGATCGCCGAGCTCGATCGCGAGGCGGCCGAACGCCTGATTGCCTCGGGCGTCGCCAGCGCGGGCATGGTCGCGAAGCTGCGCGCCTGCCGCGAGGCGCTCGATGCGGGCGTGCAAGAGGTAGTGCTGGTCGATGGACGCGAGCCGGCCGCGATCGCGGCGGCTCTCGATTCGCGCGACGCGGCAGGGTCCCTGCCGGCCACGCGCATGGTGGCGTGACGTGACGACAACCGGGACGACGAAGGACAGCGCCGCACGGGTTCGCGAGCTCGAAGCGGCGCACGTGCTGCAGACCTACCGCCGGGCGCCGATCGTGATCGTGCGCGGCGAGGGCAGCCGCGTGTGGGACAGCGACGGCCAGGCGTACGTGGACTTCACGTCGGGCGTCGGCGTCGCCTCGCTCGGCCACGCCAACCCGGGGCTCGCCGCGATCATCGCCGAGCAGGCCAGGACGCTGATCCACACGTCGAACCTGTTCTTCCACCCGTACCAGGGGCCGCTCGCCGCGAAGCTCGCGCAGCTCTCGGGACTCGACCGCGCGTTCTTCTGCAACAGCGGCACCGAGGCGGTCGAGGCCTGTCTGAAGTTCGCGCGCCGCTACTGGTACACGAAGGGCGAGCGGGAGCGTACGGAGTTCGTCGCGCTGAAGCGGGCGTTCCACGGCCGCACGTTCGGATCGCTCTCGATCACGGGCGGGGCGCAGTACCGCGATCCGTTCGCACCGCTGCTGGCGGGCGCGACCTTCGTCGACCCCGCCGATCCGTCGGCGCTCGCCTCGGCGGTCACGTCCCGCACGGCCGCCATCGTGCTCGAGCCGATCCAGGGCGAGGGGGGCGTGCACCCGATCAGCCAGGAGTTCGCCGCGGCCGTGCGCGACGCGATCGCCCGCACCGGCACGCTGCTCATCGCCGACGAGGTCCAGACCGGGCTCGGCCGCACGGGCCATGCGTTCTACGCACCCGTGCTCGGGCTGTCGGCTGATCTGATTGCCGTCGGCAAGGCCCTCGGCGGCGGCGTGCCGATCGGGGCCGCGCTGCTGCGGGAGCGCGTGGCGGAGGCCGTCTCGCCCGGCGACCACGGCAGCACCTACGGCGGCAACCTCCTCGCGTGCCGCGCCGGGCTCTACATGGTCGATCAGCTGCTCACCGGCGGCCTGCTCGAGCACGTGCGCCGCGTCGGCGCGCATTTCGAGGCGAAGCTGCAGACGCTGGCGGCGTCGCATCCGGCGATCAGGAGCGTCCGCGGCGCGGGGGTCATGCGCGGGCTCGAGCTGGATCGCCCGGCCGGCGCCGTCGTGGATGCCGCGCGACCGCTGGGGCTGCTCGCGAACGCCACCGCCGGCACCGTACTCCGGCTCCTTCCGCCGCTGACGGTCACCGAACAGGAGATCGACGAAGCCGTCGACGTGCTCGATCGCGCGTTCACCGCGGTCGAGGGAGGCGGGCAGTGAGCCCCGCGGCCGTCGCCGCCGGCGCGCTGCGCCGCGGCACGCGCGAGGACGCCGCCGCCATCCACGCGCTCATCACGCGCTACCAGGCGGCCGGACGGCTGCTGCCGCGCGTCGAGAGCGAGATCGCGCGGCACGCCGGGCGGTTCCGCATCGCCGCGGACGGCGGCGTGGTGCTCGGCTGCGCCGAGCTCGCGCCGCTCAGCAGCGAGCTGGCCGAGATCCGGTCGCTGGTCGTCGACGAGTCGGTGCGCCGGCTGGGGCTGGGGCGCCGTCTGGTGCAGACGCTGGCCGAGGACGCGGTGCGCGAAGGGTTCACGTCGATCTGCGCGTTCACGCACGACCCGTCGTTCTTCGTGCGGCTCGGCTACTCGATCGTGCCGCACGCCTGGCTGCCGGCGAAGATCGCGGCCGACTGTGCCGGTTGCCCGCTGTTCCGGCAGTGCGGCCAGACGGCCGTCGAGCTCCGGCTCGACGCGCGGGGACGGAGAGGCCTGGCGGCATGACGGTAACGGACATCGACGGGGGCATCACGGCGCCCGCGGGCTTCCGCGCGGCGGGCGTGGCCGCCGGCATCAAGGCATCCGGTGCGCTCGACCTGACGCTGATCGTCGCCGACGCGCCCGCGTCGGCCGCGGCGCTGTTCACGACGAACCAGGTCAAGGCGGCCCCCGTGCAGGTCTCGCAGGAGCAGCTCGCCCGCAGCGGCGGCGTCGTGCGCGCCATCGTGGTCAACAGCGGCTGCGCCAACGCGTGCACCGGCGCCCAGGGGCTCGACACCGCGCGCGCGACGGTCGACGCCGCGGCGTCGCTCGTCGGCTGTCCGGCCGAACAGGTCCTGGTCGCCTCGACCGGCGTCATCGGCGTGCACCTCGATCGCGAGAAGGTGCTGGCCGGGCTCCGGGCCGCGGCCGCCGCGCTGGGGCCGCACAACGACGCGGCCGCGCGCGGGATCATGACGACCGACCTCGAGCCGAAGTGGGCGGCGGTCCGCGTCGGGACGCCGCGTGGCCCGTTCCGCGTCGGCGGCATCGCGAAGGGCGCCGGCATGATCGAGCCGAACATGGCGACGATGCTGGCGTTCCTGACGACCGACGCGGCAGTGTCGCCCACGCTGCTGGATCGCGCGCTGCGCGAGGCGGCCGATCGCACGTTCAACGCGATCACGGTCGACGGCGAGTGCTCGACGAACGACATGGTGGCGGCGCTCGCGTCCGGACGCAGCGGCGTGTCCATCGACGACGAGCTCTTCCCGGCGCTCGTCGCGGGACTCGAAGCCGTGTCCCGGACGCTCGCGCTGGCGATCGTCCGCGGCGGCGAGGGGGCGACGAAGCTGGTGGCCGTGCGCGTGACCGGCGCCGACTCGCGCGCCGACGCGATGCGCGCGGCGAAGACGATCGCCAACTCGCCCCTGGTGAAGACCGCCATTCACGGCGGCGATCCGAACTGGGGGCGCCTGGTGGCGGCCACCGGCCGGTCCGGCGCCCGCTTCGTCCTGGAGCGCGCGCTGGTGGAGGTCGGCCCCGTCGTGCTGTTCCGCGACGGACAGCCGCACGACGAGCTGGCGCCGCGCGCCGCGGAATACATGAAGGGAGCGGAGCTGGAGGTCCATGTGGACCTGGGTACCGGAGGCTCCGGCGAGGCCACGGTGTGGACGTGCGATCTCAGCGCCGAGTACGTGCGCATCAACGGGGAGTATCGGACATGAGCCGGAACGGTTCCGCCCGATCGGCGTCGACCCGCGTGCAGCCCATCAAGGCGACGCGGCCGGCGCGTGCCGTGCGTCCCGCCTCGGGGCGCGCGCGGTCGCTGCTCTCGGTGGCCGACTTCTCGCACGAGGAGCTCGAGCGCTGCCTCGCGCTCGCCTCGCGGCTGAAGCAGGCGCGCGCCGAGGGACGGCGCCGCGCCGAGACGCCGCTGGCCGGCCGCCACGTGGCGCTGCTCTTCGACAAGCCGTCGCTGCGCACCCGCGTGACCTTCGAGGTCGCGATCCGCGAGCTCGGCGGCGAGCCGATCGTCGTCCCCGCCGACTCGGCGCTCGGCGGCCGCGAGCCGGTCGCCGACGTCGCCCGCAATCTCGAGCGGTGGGTGGATGCAGTCGTCATCCGGACCTACTCGCACCAGGTGCTGGAGGCCTTCGCCGATGCCGCGCCGCGGCTGCACGTGGTCAACGCGCTGACCGACGAGGAGCATCCGTGCCAGGCGCTCGCCGATCTGCTGACCCTCCGCGAGGTGTTCGGCGAGCTGGACGGGCGTGTGATCGCCTACGTCGGCGACGGCAACAACGTCGCGACGTCGCTGGCGCAGGTCTGCGTCATGGCCGGCATGCAGGTGCGGACCGCATCCCCCTCCGGCTACGGACTGCCGGAGCGCGTCTGCGGCCAGATCGGCAGCCTCGGGCGCGGCGCGGGCCGGCTCGAGCTGTGCGCGAGCCCGGCCGACGCGGTGCGCGGCGCCGCAGCCGTCTACACCGACGTCTGGACCTCCATGGGCCAGGAGCGCGAGGCGGCCGAGCGGGAGCTCGCGTTCGCGGGCTACCAAATCACGCCGGAGCTGATGGCGCTGGCGGCCCCCGGGGCCGTGTTCATGCACTGTCTCCCCGCGCATCGCGGCCAGGAAGTCGCCGCCGATGTCATCGACGGCCCCTGCTCCATCGTCCTCGAGCAGGCGGAGAACCGGCTGCACGTGCAGAAGGCGGTGCTGGCGCTGCTCTTCGCCGCCGGGTGAGGGCCGGACGGCCCGAACGTTGATCCGGGCGGCCGGGGCGGCTAGAGTGGCACTCCATGACCGAGCGCCCGTGGCTCGCCCATTACGACGAAGGCGTCCCCCAGTCACTCGAACCGTACCCCCGGGGCACGCTGCTCGATGACCTGCGGCGCCACGCCCGGGAGCGCCCCGATGACGCCGCCCTGATCTTCAAGGGGCGCCGCATGAGCTGGGGCGAGCTCGAGCGCCTCAGCACGGAGTGCGCCTCGGCCTTCGCCGCGCTCGGCGTGGGCCGCGGCGATCGCGTCGCGCTGCTCCTCCCCAACTGCCCGCAGTACCTCATCGCGCAGCTCGGGCTCTGGAAGCTCGGGGCCGTCGTCGTCGCGCTGAACCCGATTTACACCGAGCATGAGCTCGTCGCGCCGCTTTCCGACACCCGCGTGCGCCTCGCGCTGACGCTGACGAAGTTCTACGACCGGCTGAAGGCGGCGCAGCCGAAGACGAAGGTCGAGCGCGTCATCGCGACGAACATCAAGGAGTACCTCCCGCCGGCGCTGGCGGTGCTGTTCACCCTCTTCAAGGAGAAGAAGGAAGGGCATCGCATCACGCTCGCACCGGGCGATCTCTGGTTCCGCGATCTGATGCGCGAGCACCGGGGACGCACGGTCGCGCCCGCGCCCATCGGTCCCGACGACGATGCGATCGTGCTGGCGAGCGGAGGGACGACGGGGACACCGAAGGGCGTGGTCGGCCAGCACAAGGGATTCGTGTACGCCGGCACGCAGATCTACGGGTGGACGCGCTCCATGTTCGTCGCGGGCCGCGACATCATCCTCGTGCCGCTGCCGCTCTGCCACGTGTACGCGAACGTCGGGGGCATCGGGCTCGGGCTCGTGACCGGCAGCCCGCTGGCGCTCGTGCCCAATCCGCGCGACCTTCCCGATGTGCTGAAGACGATCGCGAAGGTGCGCCCTGCGTTCATGCTCAGCGTGCCGACGCTGTTCCAGGCGATGCTGAACAACCCCGCCGTGCAGCAGGGCAAGGTCGACTTCTCGTCGATCAAGATCTCGTTCTCCGGTGCGATGGCGCTCATGAAGGCGACGAAGGAGCGCTTCGAGGCGCTGACGGGCGGGCGCATCATCGAGGGCTACTCGCTCACGGAAGCCATGATGGCGTGCCTGGTGAACCCGCTCGCCGGCACGAACAAGATCGGGTCGATCGGCATGCCGCTGCCCGACGTCGACGCGATGATCGTCGACACGGAGACCGGACGCGAGCGGATGCCGGCCGGCCAGGAAGGCGAGCTGATCCTGTGCGCGCCGCAGCTGATGCGCGAGTACTTCGAGAACCCGAACGAGACCTCGCAGACGCTGCGGCGGCGGGAAGACGGCCGGCTGTGGCTGCATACGGGCGACATCGGCTACATGGACGAGGACGGGTACGTCTTCCTCACCGATCGCAAGAAGGACCTGATCAAGACGGGCGGATTCCAGGTCTGGCCGCGCGAGGTCGAGGAGGTGCTGGCGGCGCACCCGGCCGTCGCGGAGGTCGGCGTGGCCGGCGTGCCCGATCCGCAGCGCGGCGAGCTGGTGAAGGCGTGGGTCGTGCTGCGCGCGGGCCACACGGCAACCCTCGACGAGCTGCGGTGCCACTGCCGCGAGAAGCTTGCGCCCTACAAGGTGCCGGCGGAGGTGGAGTTCCGCACCGAGCTGCCGAAGACGCTGGTTGGCAAGATCCTCCGGCGCGAGCTCGTGCGCCAGCACACCTCGGCGGCCTGATCGCGGGGCAACGCCGGGAGCGTGGCGACGGAGTCACACGCCACAGAGAGACACAGAGGACGCACGGAGACGTCGAGGGCGCTGATCGGTCTCAGGGTTCGGCGGTCTCGAGCGCCTGGCGTCGTTCGTAGGCGGTCGGCTCGGCGAACGGATCGCTTCCCTCCTTCTGCATCTCCTCGAGCCAGCGCCGCAGCTCCTGCGTGGTCGCCGTGAGCACGACGTTGCCGCGGGCGTCGAGCGACGCCGGGATCGGAGACATCCCCGCTCGCACCTGTCCCGCGAGCGTGTCGTAGTCCAGTTCCGAGAGCCGCAGCTGCTCCGCCTCGATCGCAACCCGGTAGATCGCGTGGATCGGCAGGGTGAGCGGCGGCAGATCCACGCCGTCGAGCGGCGAGACATCCAGGAGCAGGTCTCGGCCGACGCGGGTCAGCCGCGCGGATGCCCGGACGCGCTGCTCGCCGTCGACATACTCCACGTGGTAGGAGTGCCACTCGCCCCGCTCGAACGTGAGCGTCCGTCCCTCCGGCGCCTCGATCGGACTCCAGCTCCCGAGCAATGACGGATCGAAGGCGATGAGCCGCGGATCGTAGACAGGGTGCAGCGCGGCGACGAGGCATCCGGCGGAGAGACAGGCCAGCAACGCGGCCAGGGCGGCACGAAACGCGCGCACGGGGGAAGTATATGGGCAGCCGCCCATCCGGAGCCTGCGCCGGAACGGCTCCCGCGATGCCTTGCGTTCATGGCGGCTCACGCCTAGAATCAGCGACGCTACAGCAGAGCTTTCCGCCAGGTACAGGCGGGACTCGTCGTGGCGCGGTTCTGCGCACCCGCGCACCGTGCCCCGCGCCGGCCCGCCACCCGCGCTCCGCGCATCCGTTCCGCCGGGCGCCGGCCGCACGGTGGCACGGCGGTCCCGCAACGCCGGGCGCGCACGCGACTCCGGTCGACGGACGGGACGCGCGTCATGCGATGCCGGTAGCGGTACGGAGGGAGGCGGCACGTGAATGATCCAGGCGCGCTGCGCCTGCGACTGCGCTTCTGGGGCGTGCGGGGTTCCATCCCCGTGCCCGGCCACAGCGCGTGCGGCTTCGGCGGCAACACGGCCTGCCTGGAGGTGAGCAGTCCGGGCCAGCGCGAGACGGTGATCGTCGACGCGGGCAGCGGAATCAGGGCGCTCGGCGTGGACCTGGCCGGGCGGAAGCCCGCATCGCACGACGTGCACGTGCTCTTCACGCACTTCCACTGGGATCACGTTCAGGGTCTGCCGTTCTTCCGCCCCCTGTTCCTGCCCGACTGGGACCTGCACTTCCACGCGGTCGGCGATCCGCGCCGTCTGGCGCGCACGCTCTCCGCGGTGATGCGCCCGCCGTACTTCCCGATGCGCCTCGAGGATGCCCCCGCGCGCCGCAGCTTCTCGGCGATTCGCGCGGCGGGGCTCTCCATCGGCGCACTCGACATCCAGCCCTTCCCGCTGCGACATCCGCAGCCGTGCTCCGGATTCCGGATCACGTCGGGGGGCGCCGTGATCGTGTTCGCGACCGATTTCGAATGGGGCGATCCGGAGCACGACCGCATCCTGATCGAGCACTGTGCGGGAGCCGACGTGCTCATCGCCGACGCCCAGAACACGCCCGACGAGCAGCCCCTGCGTCAGGGCTGGGGGCACAGCACATGGACACAGGCGGTCGCGCTCGCCGAGCGTGCGGGCGTCCGCGAGCTGGTCCTGTTCCACCATGACCCGGAGCGGAGCGACGAGGCGCTGGATGAGATCGTCGAGCAGGCGCGACGCCGGTTTCCGGCGACCCGCGCCGCACGCGAAGGGGAACTCATCGACGTCTGAGCCAGCCACTCGGGGATCATGTTCACGTTCATCTACAGGGAAGACGACCGCTGGGAGCGGCGCCCGCTGCCGTCCGGCGACAGCATCCTGGGACGCGCCACGTCCAGCGACCTCGTGCTGCGGCATCCGAGCGTCTCACGCCGTCACGCACTGGTACATGTCGAGGGGGACGTCTGCCACATCACCGATCTCGGGAGCCGCCTCGGCACGTGCGTCAACGGCGAACCGGTGCAGTCGGCGACGCTCCGCGACGGCGACGTGCTGACGCTCGGGCAGCTGACGATCAAGGTGCAGCGGACCCAGGGGAGCTTCGTGGTGTCGGACACGTCGGACCCGTGGCCCGATAACGCGACGATCGTGCGGCCCGCGGGCCTGCCCGGGCTCGCGCGGCCGGCGGCCGGCGGCGCGGCATCGCACGCGGATCGGCTCCTGCCGCTGCTGGCCGAGGCCACCGGCGCGCTCGCACGCACCAGGGATCTGAGCCAGATCCTGGATCGCGTGCTCGATCTGACGTTCGACATCATCCCCGCCGAGCAGGCGTTCCTCCTCCTGGTGGACGAGGCGTCGGGTGATCTCGTCCCGCGCGCCGCCAGGACGCGGGACGGCAGGCCGCCGGCCACGACCGAGGTGAGCCGCACCGTCACGCGCACGGTGATGGCCGAGAAGACCGCCATGCTCACGGCGGACGTCAAGCACGACCCGCGCCTCGACGGCTCGAAGAGCCTGGCGATCCAGAAGGTGCGCTCGTTCATGTGCGCGCCGTTGTGGACCGGACAGGACGTCTTCGGCATCCTCTACGTCGACACGCCGACGACGCTCATGTTCTCGCCGGCGGATCTGGACCTGTTCGTGACGGTGGCGAACTACGCGGCGGTCGCCATCGATCAGGCGCGGCTCGCCGCGCGGCTGCTGGAGGAGACCAAGCGCCGCGAGCGGTTGCAGCGCTATCACTCGCCCGCCGTCGCCGCGCGCATCATCAACGGCACCGACGCGGCCGACACCATCCTCGAGGCGCACGAGCGGGACGTCTCGGTCCTGTTCGCGGACATCGTCGGCTTCACGACGCTGTCCGAGACGCTGCCGCCGTCCGAGGTGGCGGCCCTCCTGAACACGTACTTCACGGCGATGACGGACGTGATCTTCGAGCACGAGGGCACGCTGGACAAGTTCATCGGCGACGGCGTGCTGGCGGTCTTCGGCGCGCCGCTGAGCCAGCCGGACCACGCGGTGCGGGCCGTGCGCGCCGCCGCCGACATGCGCGAGACGCTGCAGCGGCTCAACGCCAGGGACCTGCCGAGGCCCGTCCGGATGCGACTGGCCGTCAACTCGGGGCGCGCGCTGGTGGGCGACATCGGCGCGCCGCGCCGGCGTGACTTCACCGTGCTCGGCGACGTGGTGAACACCGCGTCGCGGCTGCAGGCCAGCATCTGCAAGCCGGATCAGATCCTCGTGAGCGAGTCGACCTACCGGATGGCCGAGGGCGCCATCGAGGCCCGGCCGCTGGGGTCCGTCACGGTGAAGGGCCGCAGCGAACCCGTGACCATCTACGAGATCTGAGCGTGAGCGGCATCACGGAGGGGAGATCCGGCGAGCACGCCGGCTGGGACGTCATGACGCGCCCGCCCGGCTCCGCCCCGCTCGCCGAAAAGGAGCATGCACATGCGTGAGAAGTATGACGTCGTCGTGATCGGGTCGGGGTTCGGCGGGGCCGTGACGGCCTGCCGTCTCGCCCAGGCCGGCCGCTCCGTGTGCGTGCTCGAACAGGGGCGCTGGTGGAAGAAGGAGGAGTTCCCCCGCTCGGCCGGCCACTTCTCACGCAACGCCATCTGGGATCCGGACCGTGGCACCGGCTTCATCGAGATCAAGGCCTTCCGGAAGATCGACGTCATCCAGGGCGTCGGCGTGGGAGGCGGATCGCTGCACTACTTCAACACCCATCTCCGGGCGCCGGCCCAGATCTTCGAGCATCCCGCCTGGCCCGAGGGCACCACGCGCAGGACGCTCGACCCGTACTACGAGCTGGCGCGCGACATGCTGGACGCCCGGCCGCTGACGCCCCCGGCCGGACGCACGTTCTCCGCCAAGACCGAGATCTTCCTGGAGGCCGCCCGGAAGGCGGGGGGCCAGGACGTCCGTCTGGTGGACATCTGCGTGCACACCGGCGATGACCGCGTCAACCCGCACGGAGGCCAGGCCCGGCAGCGCGCGTGCGAGTACTGCGGCAACTGCCTGCTCGGGTGTCACGTGCAGGCCAAGAACACGCTCGACCTCACCTACATCGCGCTGGCGCTCCAGCACGGCGCCGAGGTGTACGCGCTCCACAAGGCCGACCGGATCGAACCTCGCGGCGACGGCTACGCGGTCCACTTCGTCAGGAAGAGTGAGGACGGCACGAGATCCGAGGAGGGACAGGTGCTCGCCGGCAAGGTCGTCCTTGCCGCGGGCACGCTCGGCTCGACCGAGATCCTCCTGCGGGCACGCGATCTCCACAGGACGCTGCCCGGGCTGAGCCCCGCGCTCGGCCAGCGCTTCTCCGGGAACGGCGACTATCTCTTCGCCGGCACCACCGACGTGCCGCGGGACGTCGATCTCGGGTACGGCCTGCCGATTACGGCGGGTGCGTTCTTCGCGACGAAGGAGCACCTGATCCAGATTCAGGACCTCGGGACGCCCGAAGGATTCGCCTGGTATCTGGAGGGCGTGCTGCCCTCGTGGCGGCGTGCGAAGAACATCCTGCAGTACCTGGCGTCCTACCTGCTCACCGCTTTCGGCTTCGACCGCGACGAGCGGCTCAGCCCGAACCTGGCGACGCTGATGGAGGATCGGGTCACGAAGAACCTGATGCTCTATCTGGGCATGGGGACGGACGCGGCCGACGGCCAGATCAAGCTGTCAGGGCGCGGCCGGATCGAGATCGCGTGGGACAACGCGGGCAGCGAGGAGATGTTCGAGGAGATGCGCGACATCATGCGCCGGCTGAGCGCCGCGGCGGGAGGCAGGTTCGTCGACAGCTTCCTGTGGAAGTGGCCCATCCGGAAGCTGCTCACGGCACATCCCATGGGCGGGTGTGTCATGTCCGACGACCCGCAGAAGGGCGTCGTGAACGAATACGGAGAGGTGTGGGGGTACCCGAATCTCTACGTCGCCGATGCGGCGATCATCCCGACGGCGCTCGTGGTCAACCCCAGCGCGACGATCACGGCGCTCGCGGAACGGGTCGCCTTCCACATGATCCACACCCGCGAGCTGAAGGAGGGGGACCCGCTCACCCCCCGGAACTTCCCGATCGAGGCAGCCGCCGTCTGACGCTGACCGGGCCGCGCGACGCGCCGCGCCTTCGCGCGGCGCGCGCAGCCCCATCCGCTTGCCCCCGACGCGTGGCGGGACGGCTGTCACGAACCGGACGCGATCAGATGAAGTCGCCGATCTTCACCTTCTTCATGCCCTTCAGGCCCGAGCGGAGCACGTTCACCGGGGCATCCTTGATCCAGCCGTCCTTCTTCTTCTCGTTGGACTTCTTGTGGCGCGCCAGATAGGAACTGCCGGCGGCCGTGCCGACGTCCACGCTGGTCCGCACGATCCGCTCGACCAGACCGAGCCCCTTCGTGCCCTTCTTCCGCTTCTTCTTCGCGGGCGTGATCTCCGACTTCACGGCGAGGCCGCCGCTGGCATCGCGGGTCAGAACGGTCACGCGCTTGGGAGGTTTCGTCGTCTTCGCCATCCAGCCGTCTCCTGTCTGGTGCAATGGTGGGGGGTGAAAGCCCGGCTATTCTAAGGTCCCGGGGCCCGATTCGCAACCGACCCTCGGCGCGGCGCTCCCATCGCGTGCGACCTCGAACGCGTCCGACAACAGCTCAGAGATCGGGACGCCAGTCGCGCAGCTTCTCCACCGCGGCCTCGTAGCCTGCCGCGACGATCTCGTCGAACGGCTTCGTGTTCAGGAGCCCGTATCGTCCGAGCGGCGGCTCGATGTACAGGCTCGCGGCCGTCCGGATGCGGCTCGCAGCGCTCACGGTCGGCAGGAAGATCCCGCGGACCAGCAGGTCGACGATCGTCGGGGGTCGCATGCCCGCGCCCGCCTTCATGCGCGTCAGCAGCACCTGGAGCGGCGAGGCGCCTTCCTGATACCCGCCGGTGGTGACCTGGTCGACGGTGGGGATGACGTTGACGGCAATGACCGAGCCACCGTTCCTGGCCGCCGCCAGATCGGCCGGGAGATTGTTCAGCAACGCGCCGTCGACCAGCACGTCGCCACGCTCGCTGCGGATGGGCGGGAACAGTCCGGGGACGGCGGAGCTCGCGCGCATCGCGCGCCTGAGGCTGCCCCGCTCGTGAATCTCGGGCGCGGCGTTCGTGAGATTGCTGCTCACGCAGAAGTACCGGATCCACAGGTCTTCGATCCTCGTGTCGCCGGCCGTCGCCTCCAGTCTCGAATCGAGCCGTCTGGCCTTGAAGAACGAGATGATCGGCAGCGTCGCGTCGTAGACGGAGCTCTCGCGGAAGTGCCGCCGGGTTTCCCGATACACCTCCTCCCAGCTCATGCCCAGGGCGATCTGGCCGCCCACGATCGCGCCCATGCTGGTCCCGCACACGAAGTCGATGGGGATGCCGGCCTCGGACAGCGCGCGCAGCACGCCGATGTGCGCAAAGCCGAGAGCCGCCCCTCCCGCCAGGGCCAGCGAGACGGGCCGGCGCCGCAGAAAGCGGCCGAGCCGCTCCATGTCCCCGTCGACGCCGAGCCGCACGTGGTGGTGATCCGCCACCGGCAGCGCGTCGAGCCACGCACCGGTTCCGGACGGCCGTCGCACGGCGTCGTCATGGATCAGGACGAGCCGCCGGGGCCGCTCGAACCCGTCCTGTCCCGGCCGACCGACACTGCCCTCCACGACGTGTCCGCCCGGCGGCGCGTCGGCGCGTGCCACCAGCAGGATTTCGTCGCCATGACGGAGACATCGCGCGGTCCAGTTCGTGTTCCCGACGTCCGCCTCGAGGACGATGAATCGATGCCGCAGCTCCTGGGCGTTCAACCAGGCGAGGAGCTTCCCGCGCTGCTCGACGCTCAGGACGGCTGCTTCGGCGTCCTCTCCGGCCATCGCCCTGACGCGCGCCGCCGACAGATGGAGAACCGGCCCCTCCTTCTCCAGGACCTTGCAGAGACGCTCGCAGAACGCGGTGAGCGGCGCGTCACGGCTCGCGGCGACGACGGCCAGGATGTCGGCGGGACGCGCCTCCTCCCGCCCTGCGAGGATGACCTGACGGACGCGCCGGGCCAGCAGCTGATTGAGCACGGCCAGCGATTCCGGCACGCGGGCGGTCAGCGCCTCGTACTGGTCGCGCTCGATGCTCATGGTCACGGTCGCGCGGGACGCGCGGACCGTGGCAGTTCGGGGATGGCCGTCGAGCAGGGCGAGCTCGCCCACGGATTCGCCCGGTCTCACCCAGCCGAGGACGATCTCGCGGCCATCGTTGCCGCGCCGGGTGATCGCCAGGCGGCCATGCACGACGAGGTAGAGGCGATCGCTCGGGTCTCCCTCCGAGAAGAGGAGTTCGCCCTGCTCGAAGCTGGTCCACTCGAACTCGGAGACGACCAGCTCGAAGACCTGCGGCGGAAGCTTCGAGAAGACGGTGCCGGCGCGCAGGAACGCGAGACTGCTCTCGGAGGGCCGTTCCGGCGCGGGCATGGGTGCTAGACCTCGACCGCGTCCGGGCGCGTCACGGTCTTCTGTGCGAACTGGCGCTTCAACTGCCGGGCCCCCTTCGCCAGGTACAGCGCGACGAACAGGATCGCGGCCCCCTCGAGCGTGTCGGCGGCCGGAAGGCTCTCGAGCAGCTCGCGGCCGCTGGACCCGGTCCAGTCGAACCAGGGGCGCGTGGCCGGCAACCTCTGGTACGCGGATGCCGACACCAGCAGTACGGCGGCCGCCAGCAGGCTCCTCCAGATCAGGGTGAAGAGCGACTCGAAGAGCGTGGCGATCTTGCTGGTCGTCTGCTGGAAGACCTTGGCCTGGCGGCGGATGATGTCGGCGCCGACCGTCAGCTGCTCGGACAGGAACTCCGGGCTGCGGGCGACGACCTCGATGGCGCCGGTGACGCTGGCCCTCAGCGACCGGCGCGAGACGGTGGACTTGAGCCGGCGGATGTCCGCCTTCTCCCAGTACCGCTCGTGCATCCGCATCACGTCGGCGGACGGCAGCAGGTCCTTGAGCGACAGGTCCAGGATCCTGAACGCCCGATCGACCTCGAGAAAGTCGAAGGTGGGCGGTGCGCCGTCCGCGGCCAGGATGCGCTCGATCTCTCCGAACGCCTTGGTCAGCGTCTTCTCCTCGTAGGGCAGGAGCCTCGCCCGGGCTCGCACGTCGAAGGTGCGGAGGGCGTGGATCACCTGGCGGCGCACTTCGCTGGCGTCGTGCGTCGGCGGAACCGGGGGACCGATGAGCACGAAATAGTCGGCCGCCTTGCGGAACTCGCGCTGCGCGATCGCCCGCATCAGCGTGCTCATCCTCGACTGGAACGCCCGCTCCACCGAGACCATCGCCCAGAAGTCGACGATCGCCAGCCGGCTGCCCTTCAGGATCAGCGTGTTGTAGGGATTCCAGTCCCGGTCGAACAGATCCTCCTCGAGCACCTGCCGCATCAGCGACTCGAACAGCCGCCGGCCGACCTTCTCCGGATCGATGTCGTTCTCCCGCGCCCACTGCGCCGCGCGCGCCGGATCGGTCTTCCGCGCGCTCACGAACTCGGCGACCGTGACGCCGGCGACGAAGTCCTTCGTGAGCGTGCGCCGGCCGGAGTACGCGAGATGGACGCGGGGGACCAGGACCTTGTGCTTCCGCAGACGGCGGCCCATCCGGATCATGTGGGTCGCCTCGAGCCGGTAGTCCAGTTCCTCCTCGGTCGCCGTCTCGAAACGCCAGAGCGCGTCGTCCCAGTTGTCGGCGGGGATGCGGGTCAGCCGGATGAGCAGCGGCCGGAGCCGCCGCGCGATCCGCAGGTCGGTCCGGATGACGTCCTCGATGCCGGGACGCTGGACCTTGACGGCGACGACCACCCCTTCCTTCGCGAGCTTCGCCTTGTGCGTCTGTGCCGTGAAGGTCGCCGCGATCGGATGCCGATCGAAGGTCTCGAACACCTCGTCGAGCGGCCGGCCGAGATCCTGCTCCACCACGCGCCGCACGTCCTCGAACGGGAACCCGTCCGAGCGCTCGCGCCACTCGAGCAGCACCTGGCAGAACTCGTCGGAGAACGCGAACCGGTGGTTGGCGAGATACACCGGCAGGCGGCTCCAGAACCCACCGGTCTCGCTCGCGAACTGCAGGACGAGCTGCGCCATGCGCGCCGGGTCCCGGCCGTGCAGCAGCCGCAGCCGGGCGGCGCGCCACGCCAGCAGGAAGGCGCTGCGGACCAGCAGCCATCCGCGGTTGCCGGTGACGATCGGCCGGATCCGAACCCTGGGCGGTGTCGGCTGGTCCGCGCGGTGTACCTGCGTGCCGGGGTTGAGCGGCGTCGGCGTCCGGCGCGCCAGCCGGCTGGACGTGCCCGCTCCATCCGTTCGTGCCGACGGCCTCACGAGCGCGCGGGCCGGGAAGGCCGCAGCCGGCGCGTCCTTCGGTCCGTCAGATTCGGAGTCGGTGCGGGGCCGGATGGGAACGACCGACACCTGTGGCCTCACGCCCCGTTCCCGATTCCCCGCAGTTCGTCGTAGGACTCCCTGACGCAGGCCTCGAGTCCGGGCAGATCGCTCACGACCGCGGGATCGACGAGGACGACGAGCGACACCTCGTGACGGTACGTGACGAAGGTGAACGAGCTGCCGTGATTCCGGTTGTTCGCGGCGAATCCGGCGATCAGGTCGATGCGCGCTCCGGCGAGGGTCTTCGTGTGCCTGGCACCGGGAATGATGGTGCAGAGGAAGTTCGTGTTCCGGAACATGCGCTCGAAGCCGATCCGGTGGAGCGCCGACGGCAACCGGCTGAGCGCCCACGAGAGGAACCGGTACGCCGCCACCGATCCGTCGCTCTTCAGCTGCTCCAGCTCCCGGCGGATCGCGTGCAGGCGCTCCCGAGGCGTGGGCAGCCCGATCGGCATCCCGATCCCCACGGCCGTGATCAGATTGCCCATGTCCTCCCGCTGTGCGCTGCGCCGAATCGACACGGGGACGATCGCGCGCATGTCGCCGAGCGGGTGGCCTGTCCTCGCATGGTACCGGGCGAGCGCGCCTGCGAGCAGGCACATGAGCACGTCGTGCAGCGACCCGTCGAGCCGCACGCCAATCCGGCGCAGCTCGGATCGCGGGAACCGGAAGAGACTCGCCTGCCGCCCGGTCGAGTTCGGACCGTTGAGCGGGCTGGAAATCGGCGGCTTGATCGTCTCGTAGACGATCCGCCTGACGCATCGGGCGCCGACCGCCAGGCGCGCGAGCGGTCCGCGCGCCGATCCCCAGTCGTCCGCCACGTCGTCGGGGTCGTCGGTCTCACGCGCGGTCCTGACGAGCGGTTCCTCGCAGAACGCATACAGCGCTTCGAGCGCGCCGAGACCGTCAGCCGTCGCGTGATGCAGCAGGAACAGGAGTGCCGTCACCGGCGGCCTGCCGTCGCTCCCGGGCTCACCGGTGATCACCGTCATGCGCCAGAGCGGCCGGTTGAAATGCAGCGGCCGCGTGAACTCCCGGCTCGCCACCGCCAGGAGCGAGGTCAGGTCGACGACCTCCGGGCTCCGGAGCAGGCTGACGTGGTCGTTGACATCGAAGTTGGGCGCCGGCACCCATCGTGGCCCGCCGTCGCGGACCGCGAGCTGCGTGAATCGGCGGAACGAACGACCGAGCGTCTCCGCGACCCGCCGGCGGAGCCGGTCCATGTCGGGCACGCCGTCGAGCAGGCAGAAGGCGGCGATGGCCTGGGAGGTGGTTTCGGTGTGCGCGTTGAAGAAGGTCAGGTCCGCGTGGTTCATCGGCTCGCCGATGCCCCCGCGTACCTCGGCGCTGGGCCGGGTCATCGGGCCGGCCGGCGACGTCGCGGTCCTCTCGTCAACCGGTGCGTGGATCTCCATGGATCGGCCAGACCTGCGTGGCGCCTACTCGGATTCGACGGGCACGCGTACGCGCCACAGATTCACCCGGCGGTCGCTCGTGCGGTACTCCCCGATGAGACGGACGCGGACCATGTTGTCCCACCCGTCCTCCACCAGCGCGGCGACCGCTTCACGCTCGGCGACCGGCTCTGCCACGGCCACGGCCGGAACCGGCTCCTCGACCACGCCGCGGCGATCGAAGTAGTCCCGGAAGAGCGTCTTCATCCAGCCGGCGTCGATCCGTGTGATCGTCGCGTCCACGTAGGCGTCGCCGAGCGCGGATCGGACATTCGACTGATCGAGAATCGGACAGCCGTTGAACAGATACCCTTCGTAGGCCGGCAGCACCGTCCGCTTGAACAAGTGGGACACCGGGTTCCGCGTGACCACCCGATCCACGAACGTGTAGGAGAACCCGAGTGTCTCGGCGATCGCGTCGAACATGTACTCGAGGCGGGTGTTCGACGGCGTGACCAGGTGGAATGCGCGGCCGGTCGTGCCCGGCGCCGCACGCAGCCGCATCATCATGTCGACGACATCACGCCGGAGGACGAAGTTCTGCTCCGAATCGGGATCCGCGATGATCTCCAGCGACAGGTGCCCGTCAGGTACGCGCCGGCGATAGAGATCCCGGCCTTTGGCGAGGGCATCGCCAATCGTGTACATCCCGTCGTAGCTGAGGATGGTCGCCTCGGGCTCCGTGACGATGATGCTCGGCCGGAAGATCCTGCAGGGAAGGCCCGAGTCGGCGACCAGCCGTTCCGCCTGCCACTTCGACTCTTCGTAGGCGTTCCGCCATCCCGTGGGCCGATCGTCTTCGCGAAACACCCGATCGGCCGGCCAGGTCCCGTGCACGTAGGCCGTGCTGGTGAAATTGAAGGCCTTCAACGGCCGGCGGAACTGCCGCGCGAGGTCCAGCAGGCGGGCCGTGCCGCCGACGTTCGTGTCCATGACCCGGGCAACGATCGCCGGCTCGCTCCGGAAGCTCAGGTCAGCGGCGTTGTGAAACACCTCGTTGCAGCAGTCGAGGAGACGCCGCAGCTGCCTGGCCGGCTCGCTGTCCCCGGCCGGATCGATGCCGAGGAGCGGGCGGCCGAGATCGCCTTCCAGGACCGTGACCCGCTCGTGGAACCTGCGGTCCAGACGGCGGAGGATGCGCTCGGCGGCGGTCCCGTCCTTCGACGCGCGGGAGAGCACCCAGAGATGCGCCTGCGTGTCCTTGCACAGGCGGCGGATGAGCTCGTCACCGAGAAAACCGGTCCCACCGGTGACAAGGATATTGTCGCCGTCCACGATAGGTGCTGCTCCGATTGTGCTGTGTCCGGAAGAGGTGCTAAACTCTGCCGCGCCCGGGGAATATACAGCAGCACGCACGAGGAAACAACGCTATGGACAAGCACTCCGCTTCCGGCCTCGCCGAAGTCGAACCCAAGAAGTCTCACGACACGTCGAAGACGGCCGCGCCTGTCATCGTCGAGCTCGGGAGCGCGAAGAAGAGCCAGATCAAGGACTTGGCAAAGGGGCAGGGCAAGCTCGCGGAACGCGTGCTCGGCCTGCTCGACGAGCTCCGCAGCGACGGCACCATCAACGGATCGGCCCAGCCGGTGATTGTCGTCGTGAAGCAGAAGGCCAGCCGCAAGAATCTGATCGCGCGCTTTCTCTGACCGCCAGCCGACGGTCGCGGCGCGCCAGCCGGAGGCGCCCGGTGCGCCGCCTGACGGTCGACGGATGCGGTCCACTCTCGCTCCCACACCGCTTCGTGAACGTCGCGCGCCGTGCCTCGTCGGGCCGGCTCCACGCGGCCAGGTCCGTGGTCTGACCTTTCAGCGGCTCCGGCTGCTCGGGGCGTACGTGTTCGCCCTGTTCCGGGCGCGGCTGCGCGGTCCGATCGGGGGCGCCGAGCACGGTCGCCTCCTGCGCACTCTCGCCGAGTCGCTCGGCTGTACCGCCGTCAAGGTCGGACAGCTCCTCGGGATGCGGCGCGACGTGTTCCCGGCGGAGTTCTGCCGGGAGATGTCCAGAGTCCAGGACCGTGCCCTGGGCTTTCCCGGATTCATCGCGGTCCGGATCCTCGAGGAGGACCTCGGCCCCGCCTTCGCAGAGGCGTTCGACGAGTTCGACGAGACCCCGTACGCGGCCGCCTCGATTGGCCAGGTCCATCTGGCCCGCCTGCGCGCCACCGGCCAGCGTGTGGCCATCAAGGTCCGCCGACCGTTTGTGGTCGAACAGATGGCCGCCGATCTGCGCTGGATCGGCCGCCTGTTCCGCGTCCTGACCTGGCTGCGCGTCAAGCCCTCCTTCGCCTGGGACGACCTGTACTGGGAGCTCACCACCGCGCTGCGTGAGGAGACGGACTACCGCCTCGAAGCGGCCTACCTCGCGCGGATGAAGGATTCGCTGGCCGCGCACGAGATCCACGTCCCGACCGTCTACAGCCAGTACACCAGCGAGCGCGTCCTCGTGATGGAGTTCATCGAGGGCGTCTCCATGGCGGACCTGATCGCGGCCGATCAGGAGGATCCGGATCGGGTGGTGCGCTGGCTGAACGAGAACGGCATCTCACGCGAGGTCGTCGGGCGGAAGCTGAACCACTCGATGAACCGGCAGATCTTCGAGGACAACCTGTTCCACAGCGATCTGCATCCCGGCAACATCCTGCTGCTCCGGAACAACGCGATCGCGCTCATCGACCTCGGCGCCGCGGGGTCCCTCGAAGCCGAGTTCCTGCAGAAGTACACGATGTACTACCAGGCGATCGTCGGACGGCAGTTCGACCGCGCCGTCGATCTGCTGCTCCTCCTTGCGCCGCAGAGACCCGGGAACGCCCGGACCGAGGAGTTCCGGAGGCGCTATCTCGCCATCATGAAGTCGTTCGAGACCCGGAGCGCGACCGACACGCTCTCGTACCACGATCGCTCCATCGTCTCGGTGTTCGGCGAGATCATGAAGGAGCTCGCGGCGCTGGAGATTCCGCTGGACTGGGCGTTCATGCGGGCGGACCGTGCTCAGCTGACGCTGGATGCCTCGCTGATGTATCTGCTGCCGGACGTCGACTACATGCAGCTCGTCGGCGACTACTGGCGCGAGGCAAAGACGCGCGTGGCGTTGAGCTCCGCGCGATCCGTCCTGGCGCCGCGGGGACTGGGGCGCTTCGCCAGGACGATGCACGACCTGCTGGAGAACGCCGGCGAAGGGCAGAGCCTGGGGGCCGGGGCGCTGCGCGCGCATTCGGCCGCCGCGCGCCGCATGACCCGGCCACTCGTGCTCGCCTCCGCTGCCGTGCTGCAGCTGACGTCCGACGTCCTCGCGGTGCTGGTGGCCGCCGGCGCCGTCACGTATCTCAGTGCGAGCGCGGCCGACATGGCCGGGAGGCTGCACATGAGCGGTGCCGTGTCCGCCTGGCGTGCCCTTCCCCCGGCTGTCGTGTCCCTCGCACTGCTCGTGCTCGTGAGCCTCTTCTGGAAGACGCTCCGCCTGAAGACCCGGCTGATGGGCCCGCGTCGTTGACGCGCGTCACACCGCCGCGATCGGGATCAACTCGCGCTGCTGAGAATGACGTCGGCCGCCTTCTCGCTGATCATGTAGATCGGCACGAGGATGAAGTACCCCGGAATGCGGGGGAAGATCGAGGCGTCGACCACACGCAGCCGCTGCGTCCCGTGGACCCGGAACTCGCTGTCCACGACCGCCATCGGATCCGTGCGCGGTCCCATCCTGTTGGTGCAGGACGCGTGATGCCCCCACGCCTCGTTGCGCACGAACTCCGCGATGTCCTCGCGTGACCGCACCTCGGGTCCCGGCCAGACGTGGCCGTTCGTGATGCCGGCGACGCGCGCCGAGATCCGGCGCACGAACTCGACCCCCTCGACCATCGCGGCCAGGTCGTGCAGGCTGCCCTCCGTCCCCTCGTCGAAGTAGTGGAAGTTGATGATCGGCGTGTCCCTCGGATCAGCCGAGCGCAGCAGGACACGGCCACCGCGGTTCACGGTATGGGCCTTCAGGATCAGCCACGTGTGCCGGTTGGTGTACGCCGCGACGTCCTGGAAGGCATAGCCCGGGTAGTACCCCCTGAACTGGGCCGCGGCGCCGAAGACGAAGAGATCCGGATTCACTTCGCCGGCGGCACGGGCCGTCTCCGACGTGTGGAAGATTGCGCCGTACACGCCCGTTGACGTGTACGGCCCCTGCCCCTTGAACCAGGCCGGGAGGCACGGGTCCTTGAGGTTCTCGAAGTACGTACAGTCGGCGGCGTACGTGAACGGCTGATCCTGCTCGGTGACGATCCCGACCTCGTAGCGGTCCTGCAGGTTCTCGCCGACGCCGGGCAGGTCGACGATCACGGGAATCCGGTGCCTCGCCAGCTCGTCGGCCGGGCCGATACCGGACAGCTTCAGGAGCTGCGGGCTGTTGAATGCACCCGCCGAGAGGATCACCTCGCGTGTGGCCAGTTCCTGCTTCGGCGCCGGCGGCGCGGTGGCAGCGGGGTTCGGATCCGCGCGGTACAGCCGCGCGCCCTCCAGGTACTCGACGCCAATCGCCGTCGTGCCCTCGAAGAGCACCCGGGTGACGAGGCAGTCCTTCTTGATGATGAGGTTGTTCGGGAGCGCCGTGGCGGTCGCGAGGATGAAATCGCGGACGCTCCGGCGCTGCCCCTTCGACGCCGCGAGCGGGAGGTTGAAGTACCCGTTGCGGCTGTGACGCAGCCGGTAGTCGTTCGGGTCGAGCGTCCCCTCGAAGAAGCGCCGCATCATGTCGGCCGCATTGCCGACCGCGCCGTAGATCTCCTCGACGGCCGCCCTGATGAACCGCACGATGACCGAGTCGCTCGCGAACACCGCGGGGTCGGTGATCGACGTCGGCAGCCAGCCGAAGAACCCGTGCCGCGAGGGATTGCCCAGCTCGTACGGCGCGTACGTGCAGGCTTCCAGGCGCTCGAAGTACTTGCGCATGTTCTCCGGAGCCCAGCTCGGGTCTCCGGTGATCGCCGCGATGTGCTCCCAGTCCGATTCGCTCGGCGCCATCGCGATGAGCGCCGTATGGATCGTGCAGCCGCCGAGCGCACCGACACGCGGGTAATAGATGCCGCCCGTCCCGTCGGGGTCCTTGTCGGCGATGTACTTCGTGTCCTTCCGCTGCCGTTCCGTGTCGGCGTAGTGGCGGACCCAGTAGTTCCACTGAATCAGCGGATCCTCGGTCACCACGGCGGCGAACGGCGGCACGGCCGCGCTGTCGGGATAGTGATCCCCGCCGGCTTCGAAGAGCATCACCTTGTGCCCGGCCAGTGCCAGCCGGCACGCCAGGGGACCGCCGCCCGCGCCCGAGCCGACGACGATGTACTCGACCGGCGCGTTCGGCGGCAGCGAGACCGGTGGCTGCTGGCCGAAGAGCCGCCGGACCCCGACGACCAGGCTGCCGAGCATGGCGGTCACGCCGGTCTTCAGGAAGCCCCGGCGTGACGGTCCACCCTGACCCGTGGCGGCGGAGTCCGGCGTCGCGGCGGCGCACACGGGACATGACGACAGATGCTGGCGGGCCTCCCCGGAGAGAGAGGCGCGATCGCCGTTCGACAGACGTGCGAACTCGTGACAAGTCATGGATGCGTGACCTCGCGCGTCCGCTAGTACTTGACGGTGATGCCCATGCTGAGCGTGTGCACGGACAGACGGCTGGAGACGGTGGAACCCGGAAGCGGGCCCTCGATGAACGTCTGCATCGGCCCGCCGACCTCGTTGCTCGGGAAGTAGGTGTAGGCGACGTTCAGAGTGACGTTCGGATCGAGCGCGATCGAACCGCCGCCATGAAGGACCTGTTCCTGCACGAGCGGGGAGGCGATGTTGAGCCCCGCGTTCTCCGGCACCACCGGCGCCTGGTTGATCCCGTACGCGCCACGCACGACCAGGCCGTCGCGCAGCTGGTACTGCACGCCCGTCGAGACGCTGTTCACGCTCCGCCAGCCCACACCCCGCAGCGCCCCCTCGTCGTTGAAGCCGCTGTCACCGAGTCCGGTGGTGTTGCCGTAATCGAAGTACCGGTAGTCGACGGTCCACAGCAGCCGGTCGATGCCGCGATAGGCGGTGCCCACCGAGAAAATCAGCGGCAGATCCAGATCGAAGGAGCCCGTGCGGGGACCGCCGATCGAATCTTCCGCGGTGTACTCGAACGTCTGGATCCACTGCGGGCTCTTGATCGACGCCCCGAAGTCCCAGTTGCCCGCGCCCCGGTAGTAGACGCCGCCCTGGACGCCCCCGCCAAAGCGGACCTGCCCACGCCCGTACGCGTAGCCGTTGATGTTCGGCGCGACGAACAGCAGCGGGTCGGCGTTCAGCGTAGCGAGCGTCAGCATCGGACCGACGGCGACGGCAAGGCGCTCCGTCACCTGGTACGAGAACGACGGGGTCACCTGCACGAACTGGGCTTCCGAATAGAGCCGGCCCACGCCGTTGGGCTGGGGCGTCAGAATCGGATTCGAGAGGTCGGCGGGGTAGTTTGTCTTGAACCCGGCCGGAACGAGGATGCCGAGGCCGAAGGTGAGCTTCGGATTCGACATCCGGTGAATCCAGGCGACGTTCGGAATGAGCACCCCGCCTGGCTTGCCCTTCGTGGACCCGGAGACCGGACCGACCGACGACGACAGGGTGGTCACGGCAACCAGGAAGTCCGCGCCGACCGACAGCTCGGACTCGGGAAGACCCGAAATGGTCGCCGGGTTCCAGTACAGCGCGCCCAGGCCGTCCAGCGGCGCAGCGGTGGTCGTCCCACCCATGGAGCGGTTGACCGGACCCGCCACCGGAATGTAGATGCCCTGCGCCAGCACCGCCGCGGGAAGCAGCAGGCACAGGACGCCCACGATCACGGACAGCACACGAGCGCGACTCACCTGCGACATCGGCAGCACGCTAAGAACCTCCTTCAAGCTGAGTCCACGACCTCACGACGTCAGGTTGTCGCATGAAGCTCGAACCCGGCATCCGGGATGCGAGAGCGATTCACTGCCGGGCATTCCGAGGAGCGGACGAGGCCGCCCGGACTTGCTCCGGCGGCGCGAACCGACGCGGATTGCTGGACGCTCCGTTCAGGCTGGCCGACAACGGATGCGCGACGTCCAGGTGCTGAAACGGGGAACCGCGTATCGGCCAGGCCAGGGCCGAATGACGAGACCAGCGCAAGCCTGGCTTTCGACACGCGGATAGAAAATGCTCCTTCCGGGGGGAGCCTGTCAATGATGAGCTTCGGAGGAGCCTATCGAGAGCGCTCCGGCGCCGCGACCGCGTCCGCGTCGACATTGCCGGCCGTGGCGCGGCAAGGACAGGGACCATCGTCGGTGTCCGGGCACCTGCGCGGGTTTCCGGTTTGCCGGGTGCGGGCAGTGACCGTCATAATCCGGCAGGTCACGTGTGCGTGAGCATGCAGCGGTCAAGTCGTCAGGCGTGCAGGTCGGTCGGGCGGAGCCGGGGCGACGCCATGCTGGAGATCCGGCCGGCAGGAGACATCGCGTGCATCTGCGCGCACGAACGCCGTGGCTGACGTGCTCCCCCTGCTGATCCTTCTGATCTCCGGGGCGATCGTGCTCGGCCTCGGGGTCGTCCTGCCGATCGTCTCGTTTGCACGGACAGTACGGCTGCAGCGCGATCTGGAGCGGCTGCGGACGCGGTTGGCGTCGCTCGAAGCCGCCATCGCGGCAGGCGCCGTTCCGCCGCCACCCTCGGCGGCGCGCCCTGCGGCCGCCGCCGCGCCGTCTCCGCCGCCGGCTCCCGCCACGGAACCCGTACCCCCGCCGCCCGCTCCGTCGGTTCCTGTCGCGCAGCCCCCTGCCCCGCCCGCCGTCCCGGCCCACGCCGGCTGGCCCGATCCGGACGAGTGGCCCGAACCCGCAGCGGCCCCGCCGTCCGGGGCCGGCTCGCCTGCCGGGGCGGCAACGGCAGACGCGGAGCCGGCCTCGCTCGAGGAAGTCATCGGCGCACGCCTGATGCTGTGGGTCGGCGCGGTGGTGCTGGTCCTCGGCGTCGCGTTCTTCCTCAAGTACGCCTTCGACAACGAATGGATCACCGAGACGATGCGGGTCGCGCTCGGTGCGGCGGCCGGCCTGGCGCTGGTCGCCGCAGGCGACCGGTTCGCCTCGCGCGGGTATACCGCGTACGGACAGATCGTCGCGGGCGGCGGAATCGCAGTGCTCTTCCTCGCCGTCTACGCCGCCTACAACTTCTACGGGCTCATCGGCCAGACGCCCGCGTTCCTCGCCATGGTCGCGATCACCGCGGGCGCGGCGGTGCTCGCCGACCGGCAGCGCGCGCGGGGGCTGGCGATCATGGCGGTCGGCGGCGGCTTCCTGACGCCCTTCCTGGTCGGCAGCGGACGGGACGCGCAGCTCACGCTGTTCACCTACGACGCGCTGCTGGTGGTCGGCACGCTCTATCTCGCCAATCGGCAGAGCTGGCCGGTCCTCAACGTCCTGAGCTACCTCTTCACGGTCTTCACGGTCGCGTCGTGGGCCAGCGCCTTCTACACGCCGGCAAAGTGGGTGCGCACGGAGCTGTTCCTGACGCTCTTCTGCGTGCTGTTCATCCTCATCCTGCGCGCCGAGGTCCGGCAGCGCGGGTGGCGCTCCCCCGCGGCGCTCGTCCTCGTCTCGGCGCCGCTGCTCTATCACGTCGCGTCCATCGATATCCTGGGGCCACACGGCGTGGCGCTCTGGGTCTACCTGATCGCCGTGACGATGGTGGGCGTCGGGCTGGCGGTGCGCCTCGACACGCCGGCCCTCCGGATGACGATCTGGGCGCTCGTCGTCCCCGTGCTGATCCTCTGGATCCAGGATCATCCGGCGCAGCGCTCGCTCGTCCCGAACGTCGTCTCCGCCGCGGCGATCTTCGCGCTGCACGCGCTGGCGCAGCTCGATCACGTGTTCAGGCACGAGCGGCGGCTGGGCGCGGCGGATCTCGTCCTGCTTCACGCGAACGGCTACGCGCTGATCACGGCGCTCTACCTCGCGCTCGAGAACGTCTGGCTCGCGATCGCTGCGCCGGCGGTGGCGGGCGTCGGCCTGCTGCATGGCATCCTGGCCACGCGGCTGCGCGTCGCCGATCGACGCGCCGCGCTGCATGCGCTCGCCGTCGCGATCGGCGCCGCAACCGTCGCGCTCGCGATCGAGCTCGACGGCCCATGGCTGACGGTGGCGCTGGGCGTGGAGGGAGCCCTGGTCGCGGTGCTCGGCCTGGTCTCCACGCAGCGCGCGTTCAGGCTCGGCGGCCTGGCCGTGCTCGCAGCCGCCGTCGCACGCTATCTCCTGCTCTCGGCCACGAAGACACCAGCGGTCTTCGCGTTCTTCAACGAAGCCTTCACGGTCGGGCTCGCGCTGGCGGCGCTCCTCTATCTCGTCGCCTGGCACTCCCGGCGATCGGGACACGCGCCCCCCTCCGAGATCACGCTCGCGGTCGTCGCGGCGAGCGTGCTGGTCGTCATCGCGTGCACGGCACAGAACGAGATCTACTGGACGCTGCGCGGCGACTTCTCGGCCGATGCCCGCTTCGCGGCCTCCCTTTCGCTGTCGGCAATCTGGACCGTGCTGGCGGCAGTCTTCATTGCCGCCGGGATGTGGCGCGATTACGCGCCGCTACGGTATCTGGCCATTGCGCTGTTCGGCCTGACGGTGCTGAAGGTCTTCCTGGTCGACCTGTCGTCGCTCGGCGGGATCTATCGCGTGCTGGGCTTCATCGGCGTCGGCCTGATCCTGCTGGCCGTGTCGTTCCTGTATCAGCGGGCGAGACGAAGGCGGGAAGCGGACAACGGAACCCGGACCGCGTCAGAGGAAGGCCGCGCTGTCCGGCCGGAGCCTTAAGACCTGGCCCGGCGTCCGGCTTCCGCCCTTCTCTCCGTTCCCAACGCAATCTCGACGCCGTGCTGGACGAGCGCCGCGCGGACCTGGCGCGCGATGCCAACCGCCGCCGGCGTGTCGGCGTGGATGCACAGGGTCCCCGGCCGCAGCTGCAGGACGGTCTGCTCATCGTCGGCCGGCAGCGTTCCGGCGACGACCAGCTGCACCGCGCGTGCGGCGGCAGTTTCCGGATCGGTGATGACGGCGCCCGGCTCACTTCGGGGCACGAGGGACGCATCAGGGCGATACAGGCGATCGACGAAGGCCTCCGGCAGGACCGCGAGCCCCACGGCTGTCCCCGCGTCCAGCAACTTCGAACCGCACGGGCCAATCAGCTGAAGCGCCGGGTTGACGTCGCGCACGGCGGCAGCCACCACATCGGCCAGCCGGCGGTCGCCGGCTGCCTGGTTGTAGAGGGCGCCGTGAGGCTTGACGTGCGTCAGCTGGGCCCCGGCCGCGCGGGCCACGTCCGCGAGCGCCTCGATCTGCTCACTGATGAGCTGGTAGACCTCCGGCTCCGGAAGTGAGAGCGGGACGCGTCCCTGGTGCTGCCGATCCGGGTAGCCGGGATGCGCGCCGATCCGCAGGTTCCGGCCCCGCGCCACGGCCACCATCCGGCGCATGGTTCCGAGGTCGCCCGCATGACCGCCGCACGCAATGTTGACGGATGTGACGGTCCGGGTGAGGGCCAGCTCGACCAGTTCGTCCAGGGGCGTAGACGCCTCGCCGACGTCCGCGTTCAGGTCGATCTGCACGGGTTGTGGGGGACGCGCCGGAAGGAAGTCAGCTGCCTGCAGGCAGATCTCTGGCGCAGAAAAGAAAAGGGCATCGCGTGAACGCGATGCCCTTTGCCAACGGCCCGGCTCCCCAGCACAATCACGGCGCCCTTGCCGTAATATCGGACCGCTGACGCGATTACTAATGAGCAAGTCGCGTGCCGTGCAGCGAGGAGGCCGTTTCTGGGGGTTCCCTGCAGATCCACGATTGCGGGTCCGGAATGCCGTTTACATTGATGTCGTACTTACATTCCGAATCTACACGCCGACCGCAAGTGACCCCCCGCTGAACGTCAGATCGAGGCTCCCTCCGGATACTGAAGAGCCAGGCGAAGCTCCTTCGCCAGCTGCTCGACCGACGACCCGTTCCGCTTCCAGGCACCTTCGGTCTCGAATCGCAGGTCACCGATCCGGCGGCCCCAAGGCGCGATCACCCGCCCGATCGCGCGGAAGTCCGTCCGGTCGGCGCGCTGCTGGTCGAGCTGCCGGATGACGTCGGGCGCCACGCGGATGAACGCCCGCAGCGCGGGTGCCGTCCGGATGCTGTACTTGCGCCCGTTCCAGGCGGCCCCGAAGACCTGCGCGACCTGCTTGAAGTAGTTCACGAAGAACCGCTTCGACTCCTCACGGAACTCGTCGCCCCGCCGGCCGCTCCCGAACGCCTCGGCCGCAAACAGCTTCTTCAGCTCCTGCGCGAGCGGCGCCTGCGCGACCCGCCCGCGCCCGACGCCGAGGAGCTTGATCTGCTGGTACAGCGGAGAATCCTCGCGGTCGTTCAGCGCCCGGACAATGTCGTGCGCGGCCGCGAGGTTGTCGTCACGATAGAGCTGCCGGCCCGACAGCGACACCAGATGCGAGGCGTTCAGCCGCGTATGCTTGGCGTTGATCGTGACAAACATCTGGACGATGTGATCTTCGGGCAGCTGATCGAAGATGATCGCCGGCACCGTGAACGCCTCGTTGCCGATCTGTTCCAGCGCCGCGTGCAGCGCGAGCAGCCGGTGCTGTCCGTCGATCGCCCGGAGAATGCCCTCGCGCTCCGGCACCTTGAGCGTGCCGATCGGCGAGTCCCCCGAGATCGGCTCGAAGCGCAGGCGCTCGTCGGCGGAGATGATCACCGCGCCCGGAATCGACGGCAGATCGCGCGCCTGGCGGCACTGCTCGTAGTACTGCACGAGCTCGTCGATCTTGCGGCGGATGATCTGGCGCTGGTAGGCCTTCTCGCTCGAGGCGATGCGCCGCTCGAGCAGATCCCAGTTGATCTTCGGCCCGGTCCCGCGCTTGCCCCCGCGCACGGGCGCGTGCCCGTGGTCGCCGTAGCTGAGCACTTCGAAGCGGACGAGCTTGTCGATATCCCGCGCAGTCAGCGACGCCTGGTAGAACTGCACGCCGAACTGCTGCATGCGGATGGCCGCGACATTGATCATGGCGATGCGCCCCACGGGCGGCCGGCCGCATCCGACTGGCTCTCGCTGGAACCGGCCGCAACGCCCCCAAGAGCCGGGCAACGCCCCCAAGAGCCGGGATTGTATACCCGCAACTCGCCGCCGGAAACGGACCCCGGCCCATCCCGTGCACCAGGCACGGGCGGCCGGCGGCGCGAGGCTGAGCTAAATCCTTTCTGGCGTGAGACTTGGGAGCGCAGCGCGGGGGTCTTGGCGCCGCGTCGCACGCAGGAACTGCCACGCGGCCAGCAGCGCGTGCATCAGCAGGGTCAGCGCCGCCCAGGCCACCGCCGCCTCTTCGAGCGTCAGGCGGCCCCGCAGCGGTCGTCCGGCGAGCCCGTAGACGAGCTCGACGTGCACCCAGTAGACGAACAACGAGCCGATGCCCAGCCGTTCAATGGGGCTGGGCCAGCGCCGCCACGGTCTCCGGCACCACAGCCACGCGACAGCCACGGCCACCAGGAGCAACCCGACCCGCAGCCCGAAGAACGCCGGCGAGGTCGTCCAGAACGCCGCGCCGGCGAACACGGCCGGCTGCCATGACGCCCACCAGCACGCGAGCGCGAGCGCGCCGCCGGCCAGCGCAATCCCGCCGTGCAGGCGCCACCCGGATGCGTCGCGCCGCGCGGCGTCGATCACGAGGCCCAGCACCGCGCCGGCGAACACGAAGGCGCTCCACGGCAGCAGCGTGAATGCGCCGCGCCCGGAGGGGGGCCGCAGGTACGCCGCAAGCGGCCACGGCAGCGCGTCCACCCAGGCCGCCTGGCGGACGGCCGGCGTGGCGAGCGCGACGGCGAGCGTCGCGGCGGCGAGCAGCACCGCGCGCGTCGACCGGCTCACCGGGATTCGCCAGAACGCACCGGCCGCCACGATCGACGGCCCCATGACGTTGAGGATGTCGACCTTGAGGATCCCGGCGGGGTTCGTGAACCACCCGAACACGAACGACTGGAGCCGGAACAGGAAGGCGAGCAGCAGGATCTCCAGTCCGCGCCGCTCGACGCGGCGCGCGGCATCCCGGGGCGTCCAGCCTCGCGCGATCCGGCTCGACGCCGCGAGCGCCGCGGCAACGCCGGCGAGAAAAAGGAAGAGCGGCGCGGCGAAGCCGCCGAGGACGATGAGGTGTGAGTAGAGCGCGCGCCCTTTCTCGACGGGCAGCGTCCAGGCGTCGAACGCGTGCGCCTCGATCATCACGAGGACGCTGATGCCGCGCAGCCAGTCGAGGTAGTCGAGCCGGCGCGATGCCGGCGATGCGGCGTTCACGCGTGGATGGCCGTGGTGAGCTCGAGCGGCACGTCCTGCCGGATGGAGTGCCACACGGAGCAGTACTTGTCGCGGCTCAGCGCGATGGCGCGATCGAGCCGCGCGGGATCGACAGCGCCTTCGACGGCGAAGTGCATGCGCACGGCCGTGAGCCGGTGCGGATCCTCGGACGCGCGATCGGCCGTGAGCTGCACCTCGAGACCGCGCAGCGGCTGCCGCGCGCGCGTGAGGATCAGCGCGACGTCGCTGCCCATGCAGCCTGCCAGCGCGACGGCGAGCAGTTGAACGGGCGACGGCCCGCGCTTCCCGTCGCCGTCGGTCACGATGCGGTGGGTCCGCTCGTCGGTGACGAACGCGAGGTCACCGTCCCAGCGCAGGACGACGGAGACCGGAGGCTTCGGAGGCATCGACCGATAGTATAGGGGCGGGATCAGGTCTCATCAGGTCGGATCGGGTCCCGCCTTCGCCCACGTGCGATTGGTCGCGGGCTCGGCGGATCAGGTCGGATCAGGTCCGCGCGGCCGCTCGGTGAGCTCTGCTCGCGGCCGCCGAGCTCGACGGCCGCCGGCTCGGGAACAGCGGCGCGTGCCGGCCGTAACAGCTCCGATCTACTGCGACGAGCTGCTGTCCCTGGCGGCGCGCGCCAGATAATCCATCACCACGGTCGCCATCGTCCGCACGCCGATCTGCATCGCGTCCTCGTCGATGTCGAAGTACTCGGTGTGGATCATCGCGGTAATCTTCTTCGCCTCGTTGCGCACGCCGAGGAAGTAGTAGACGCCGGGCACTTCCTTCTGGAAGTAGGAGAAGTCCTCGGCACCCATCTGCGGCGCCGGCACGAGCACGTTGGCATCGCCGACCACGGCGGCGAGTGCGGGGCGCGTGGCCTGCGTCAGCTGCGGATCGTTGTAGGTCACGGCCGCTCCTTCCTCGTACTCCAGCGTGTAGGTCGCGCCGTAGGCGGACGTGATGCCTTTCGCGATCGTGTCCATCTGCTCGCGCACGCGCGCGGGACCTTTTTGGCTCAGCGTCCGCACCGTGCCGGTCAGCTTCACCTCGTCGGCGATGATGTTGAAGCGGTTGCCCCCCTGGATGATGCCGACCGACACGACCGTCGGCTGCTGGGCGTTGATGCGGCGGCTCGGGATCGTCTGCAGCGCCATCACGATCTGCGCGGCGATCGGCACCGGATCGACGCCGGTGTGCGGGTACGCGCCATGGGTCTTGCGTCCGGTGACCGTGAGCGTGAACCGGTCGGCGCTCGCCATCGCGGGGCCGCTGTTGAGCCCGATCGTCCCGGCGTCGAGCGTCGGCATGACGTGCAGCCCGAAGATGGCCGACGGCTTCGGATCCGCGAAGAGCCCGTCGTCGAGCATCCGGAGCGCGCCGGTGCGTCCGCCGTCGGGATCGCCCTCCTCGGCCGGCTGGAACAGCATCATCACCGTCCCCGGCACCTGCGCGCGCATCTTCGCGAGCACCTCGGCGACGCCGAGCGCCATCGCGACGTGCGCGTCGTGCCCGCAGGCATGCTTGACGTTCTCGACGGTCGACTTGTACGGGACGTCGATCAGCTCGGGAATGGGCAGCGCGTCCATGTCCGCCCTCACCGCGACGACGTCGCCGGGGCGTCCTCCCTTCAGGATGCCGACCACGCCCGTGACGCCGATGCCCGTGCGGACCTCGTCGAACCCGAGCTGACGCAGACGCTCCGCGACGAGGTTGGCCGTGCGGGTCTCGCGGAACCCGAGCTCCGGATGCCGATGGATGTCGCGGCGCGTCTCGACGACCCGCGGCTGCAGCGCGGCCGCCAGCCGGTCGATCTCCGCGCGGGCCTCCGGGGCGAGCGTCAGCCCCTGCGCGGCGGCGTCCGCGGCGGCCAGGGTGACGAGAAGGAGCGAGAGCAGGCGCAGCATGGGCGGGATTCTAAACGGGAAACGGGAAGCGGGAAACGGGAAGGGCGCGTGCGCTCGCGTGACCGGTGAGCTCTCGCACGCGCGGGCCACACATGCCCTGATATGGCCCGCCTCACCCGCCACCGCGGCGCGCGCATCGGCAGCACCAGCGCGCCGCCGCGCGACGGCGAGGACCAATGACCATCAAGCCGTCGCGCCGTTCCTGCTTCCGCGTTCCGTTGTCAGAACTCCAGCCCGTAGATCACTTTGAAGCTGCGACCCATCTCCGGGACGAAGTCCTTGATGTACGAGAGGTGGTTCCAGTACAGCCGGTCGCCGAGGTTCTCGAGGCGGACTGTGATCGTGCTGACACCTGGGCCGGTCTGCCACGAGTAGGCGCCGAACAGCTTGGCGATCGCGGCCCCCGGCGTCCTGGTCTCGGCGCCGAAGACGCGATTCTGATCCGCCGTCGCGACGACCTCGCCGCCCGCCTGGAAGGCGTTGCGCTGATAGCGCAGCCCGCCGCGCACGCGCAGCGGCGGAATGCGCGGCAGCGGCGCATCGAGGAGGCGATTCGTCCCGCGCACGTAATCGACGCCCCCCTCGAGCGTGATCTCCTCGGTCAGGTGCACATCGGCGTGCGCCTCCACACCGGTCAGCACGCTGTCGGCGGCAGCGAACTGCACGACCTGGAAGTCCTCGGCGTCGAAGCTGCTGCCGTACTCCAGGGCACTCTGCGCCTGCGTCAGCGGGTTCCGGAAGATGAAGTCGTCGATCGCGTTGCGGAACCAGGTCACCTCCCCGCTCACCCGTCGGGTCTGCCAGCGCAGGGAGAGATCGACGCCGAGGCCGACTTCCGATTCGAGATCGGGGTTGCCGATTTCGTACGCGAAGTTGCCCGCGTGCGGACCGAAGAAGTAGAGCTCCTCCAGCGCCGGGTTCCGGGCCGCCCGCGCGAGGCTGACGGCGATCGTCAGATTGTCGTGCACGGCCGGGGGCCGCACGAGCAGGCCCGCCGACGCGGAGAAATTCGTGAACCGGCGCGGCCGCAGGCCGCCCTCCGGCTCGTAGCGCACGTGATCGATCCGCGCCCCCAGCTGAGTGGTCACGTGCGGCCACTTCAGCTCCTCGTACAGGAACAACGCGAACTGGCGCTGGTCCACCGGCGGCGCGAGCGCCTCTTCTCCGATGGCCTCGAACCCGCGCGTCCCCAGCGCGAACCCGGCGGCGCCACTCAGCCGGCCGAACGCCTTGTGCTCCCCGAGCAGATCGATGTCGAGCGTGTTGTTGCGGAAGACGGTCCCGATCTCCTCGCCTTCGAGCTCCTGATGCCGGTAGCGGCGCACGGCGAAGGTCGCCCGGTACGACCGCAGCAGCCCGTCGAGGTCGCGGCCGCCGGCGCGGAAGGAGAAGTCATGGCGCTCCGGCGTCAGCTCGATGCCGCCGCCTTCGATGACGGGAACCCCGTACCGCTGGTTGTCGTACCCGTAGCTGCCGCCGACATAGTGGTGCTCCCGCGTCCAGGACAGCCCGAGGTCCGCCGATCCGGTGCGTGACTGCGAGTTGTCGATGCGCCCGCCGGGCGTGCGCACGTCCCCGGCGCCGCGGCCGACGCCGCCCGCGTGGAGGGCCCACCGGCCGTTGCCCCACAGCACGTCGGCCGACGCGCCGCCTTCGCGCGCGCCGCTGCCGAAGTCGACCCGGAAACCGCCGTGCGTACCGCGCACCGGCTCGCTCGGAATCTGCTGGGTGATGACGTTGACCAGCCCGCCGATCGCGTTGGCGCCGTAGAGCAGCGTCGCCGGCCCGCGCACGACCTCGATCCGGTGCGCGCCGGCCGGGTTCACCGCGACGGCATGGTCCCCCGACTGGCTCGACATGTCGCCCGTGCGGATGCCGTCTTCCAGAATCGCCACGCGATCGCCGTCCAGCCCGCGGATGACGGGGCGCGACGGCGCCGGGCCGAGCGAACGGCTCGCCACGCCGGGCTGCTCCGCCAGCGTCTCGCCGAGCGATCCGCCGAGACGCCGGTCCAGTTCCTGGCCCGAGAGTGCCGAGGTCGGCTGGTACGCCTCGAACGCGCTCCGCGCTGCCGGCCCGACGGACACGACCTCTTCGAAATGCAGCTCCGGATCGACGGCGAGATCGAGCACGACCGGCTGCGCGCCAACGGTGACCTCCATCCGCCTCCGGCTGTACCCATCCAGGCGGACGGACACGTGATACGTCCCCGGCTTCACGTCCTCGAAGCGATAGACCGCCTCCGCGTCGGCCACCGCCTCACGGCGCAGCTCCTCGATGACGACCACGGCGCCGGGAAGCGGCGCGGCCGTCAGACTGTCGACGACCCTGCCGGACACGGATGCCGCTCCGCCGGAACCGGATGAAGCGGATGACTGGCCCCAGGCTGGAACCGAAGCAAGCACGCCAGCCAGCGCAAACCCGATGGGGACGCGACGGGCGAGGCGAACGAACACACCACCCATGAAATGCACCTGAACCCACGCGCGCGACGAACGCGCGTGTCGCCGCCGGCCGGCGCCGGCGGAAGGATGTCGGAACGCGGCCACAGCGGCCGCGCGGCTGGTCAGGCGGTGGGCGGGGCGCGGGGCGAACGGCGTGGGAGCCCCGGTGCGACGACGGCAAGGTCTGCCGCCATCGGCGGCGCCAACGGGACGGGCTGCAGATGCGGAAGCCGCTGATGGACGACGTGGCAGGCGCGGGCCGCCTGGAGCCAGTGGCAGACGACGCAGTGGGAGAGCTCGTCCGGCGAGCCACCGCTCCGGAGCGACGGCCGATCGTCGCCGGCCTGCGGGCTCCCCTCGCACGCCAGGTCGTCCCGGTCGGTATGCAGCACGGGCGGCAGCGCCGTGGTGCACACGAGCACCAGGGCGACGACCGACGCAGCGCGACGGACGAGGGGGCACAAATCCACCACGATCCTTCCAGCGTAGAGGCCGCAGGCTCTGCCGGTCAAGGCGCCAAAGAGCCAGCGGGACCATGGGGCGGGGAGTCCCGGAACCCGGTGAAACCCGGCCCTTCAAGCGCCGGTTTTCGTGTGGACGGGCTCCTCTTCTACACTCTGTGCATGCTCATCCGCTCGCTCGCCGCCCTGCTCACGGCCGCGCTCCTCGTCACGGCCCCCCTCGCCTCCACGACGTCGAACGACGACGCGCTGCTCGAACGGGCACGCGCGCTGCACCGGTCGGTGCCGCTCATCGACGGCCACAACGACTACCCGTGGGCGCTGCGCGAGAAGAGCCCCGAGCGGGACATGACCGTGCTCGACATCCGCACGGCGCAGCCGTCGATCATGACGGACATTCCGCGGCTGCGGAGCGGCGGCGTCGGCGGCCAGTTCTGGTCGGTGTACGTGCCCGCCAGCCTGCAGGGGAACGCCGCGATCCGCGCCACGCTCGAGCAGATCGACGTCGTCCATCGCATGATGGCGCGCTATCCCGACACGTTCGAGCTCGTGCGCACTGCCGACGACGTGGAGCGGGCGTTCAAGGCCGGGAAGATCGCGTCGCTCATCGGCATGGAAGGCGGGCACTCGATCGACGGCTCGCTCGCGGTGCTCCGGATGATGCGCCGGCTCGGCGCGAGCTACATGACGCTCACGCACAGCGCGAACGTCCCATGGGCCGACTCGGCCACGGCCGGGCCCGAGCACGGCGGCCTCACGCCCTTCGGCGAGGAGGTCGTCCGCGAGATGAACCGGCTGGGCATGCTGGTCGATCTCAGCCACGTCTCGCCCGAGACGATGGACGATGCGATCCGGGTCTCGCGTGCGCCGGTGATCTTCTCGCACTCGTCGGCCCGCGCCGTCGCGGATCACCCGCGCAACGTGCCCGACGAGATTCTCCGCCGGCTGCCGGCGAACGGGGGCGTCGTCATGGTGACGTTCGTGCCCGACTTCGTCGCGCCTGCCGGAGGCGAGCGGTACCGGAAGGCGCAGGCGGAACAGAAGCGGCTGCAGGCCCAGTTCCCCAACGATCCGGCGGCGGTGCAGAAGGGCATGCGCGAGTGGCGGGCGCGCAACCCGTCGCCGAAGGCGACCCTGTCGATGGTCGCCGATCACATCGATCACATCCGCAAAGTCGCCGGCATCGACCACATCGGCCTCGGCGGCGACTTCGACGGCATCGACTCCGTCGTCGAGGGCCTCAAGGACGTGTCGAAGTATCCGTATCTGACGGCGGAGCTGCTGCGGCGCGGCTACTCCGACGAGGACATCCGGAAGATCCTCGGGCTGAACGTCCTTCGCGTCATGCGGGCGGCGGAGAAGGTGGCAGAGTAGGCCCCCTCTGGGCTTTGGGCTTTGGGCTTTGGGCTTTGGGCTTTGGGCTTTGGGCCTTAGGCCTTCGGCCTGGGCCTTTGGCCTTTGGCCTTGGGCCTTCGGCCCCTTCAGGCCTTGGGCTTTCGGCGTTGGGCTTTGGGCTCATCGGGGCATACCGAAAGGCCTGACGCTCACCCGGCGAGGAGTCACCGTCACGCTGCCTGGTACGCGGCGGCGTGGACCGCGAGTGTCAACGCCCCTGGCCAGCGGCGTGACAGTGAACATCGTTACTGAAAGCAGCTTGATGCTGCTACCGCGACACCCCCAAAGCCCAAGGCCCAACGCCCAAAGCCGAGCCCAAGGCCCAAAGCCCAAAGCCCAAAGCCCAGACTAGTACCCGGGTCCCAGCAGCACCGCGTTCGCGAACAGCAGCTGTGTCGCCTCGGTGAACCCGCGGAAGTTCGGGTCCTCCGCGAAGGCGATCAGATGGCCCTCGCCGACGCTCTGGTACATCAGGAACGCCTTCCGCGCCAGCTGCTCCTGCGCTTCCTCCCAGGCCAGGCCGCCGGCAACGAGCCGATCGCGCTCCGCGTAGACACCGACGTTGGTGCCCTTGTCCAGCTTCAGCGGCGTGAACACGCGACGTCCCTCGACGATGGCCTGGATTTCGCCGTCGGTTCCGGCTGACAGCCAGTGCTCGCGATCGAGCAGGACCCGCAGGATCGCGCCCGGCGTGTTCTCGGGCCGCTCGCGCTCCGGCCTGATCGCCTCGTCGTAGTCGAACGGCTTGCCGGCGTTTCCGTCTCGGCGAGGCCGCTCCCCCTCCTTCTCCTGGACCTCGGGCTGGCCCCCGCGGAGCTCCGTGCTGGTCTCGAGCAGCCTGACGCGCTCGCTGGCGGCCCACCGCGACGCCTCGCCGAGCGTCACCAGCGTTCCGCCGCGCCGCATCCAGCGCCGCAGCCGATCGACGGCTTCGCCGCTGAACGCGCGTCCGTAGTCCGCGGCCGGCAGGACCAGCACGTCGATCCGATCGAGATCGAGCCGCTCGAGCGACGCCACGCGCACCGCAGTGACGTCGAACCCGAACCGCCGCTCCAGCACGTAGCGCGCCCACCCTGCCGACAGGGTCGACGTGGGGCTGTCCCACGCGAGGACGACACGCGGCGCCTTCAGCGCGACGACCGTGCCGGAGCCGAGCGAGGGGCCGCGATCGACCCAGCCGCTGTCGACCGCGACGATCTCGACGGCGTGGCTCTGTGCGATGGCCGCGAACCGGCTCCGTTCGTCGGCATTCAGCTCCGGCGTGCGCACGATCGCCGTCCCCGGCTGGAACGTGCGATCGCCGATCGTGAACGGCTGCGGCGCGTGCCGCACGCGGATGCCGGCGCGAAGGAGGTCGGCGACGAACGCCGGCGTCTCCGCGCCCCACGGGATCAGCCAGGCGACCTTCGCCGCGGGCGGCGCGGGACGCGGGTTCCGATCGCCGGTGAACGGCACCGCCGGCACGTCGAGGGGCTGCGGGCTCGTGAGGACCTCGACGTCGAACAGCGCCGGCAGGCTCCAGCCCGTCACGTCATAGATCTGGTCGGGCCTGCGGCGCCGGCGCAGCCGGTCCTGCTCCTGCACGAACGGCTCGGGTTGCGGGACGTGCGGGTCGAGCAGGTTGCGCACGAGGCGCGCGGTCGGCTGCGTGCCGGAGACGAGATACGACCCGGCGGGGACCTCCCGGTCGCCGACCTTGAACGCCCGCTCGACCTTCCGGACCTCGATGCCCTGCCGCACCAGCGTCGCCGCCAGCCGCGTGGTCATCCGCGGATCGGCGCCGGCGAGCAGGACGTACTCGCGGACGACCGGGTCGCCGACACCCCGCGTCGCCGAGCGGCGGTACTCGAGGAAGTCACGAAGCAACCGCTCCCGGTTCTCCGCTGCCGTGAACGCGGTCGTCACCGCGGCGGTGAAGTGGTGCCGCACGCCGTCGGCATACGTCAGCGTCGTGCCGTCCCTGCGCTCGAAGACCAGGCCGCGCGCCGACGCCTGCTCGTAGGTCATGCCGATGGCGCCGTTGAAGATCGGCCACGACTCGCCGTAGCCCGGGTAGAAGGAGTCGTAGACCTCGCGGATGAAGTACGCGAAGCCGCGCTCGTCGAAGCGCGACGCGTTGGCGCGCCCGAAGGTCTCGAGCCAGCGCGTCTGCGCGGGCGTGATGAAGGGGTTGAGCGGATCGGCCGGCGGCGCGAAGTAGTAGGTGGCGTCGCCGCCCATCTCGTGGAGGTCCACCACCACGTGGGGCGCGTACTGCAGCGCGATGGCGACGCGGCCGCGCGTCTCCGGCTGCGTCTGCGCGAACCAGTCACGGTTCATGTCGAAGAGGTAGTGGTTCGAGCGCCCGCCGGGCCACGGCTCGTCATGCTCGATTGCGAGCCGCTCGGCGTCCGGACGCGCGGCGCGCCCGAGCCGGTGCTGCAGGAGGAACCGTGCGCGCCCGTCCGGATTCTGCAGCGGGTCGATCAGCACCAGCGACTCGCGCAGGATCGTGTCGACCATCGCGTCGCCGCGCGCGGCGAGCAGGTGATAGGCCTCGGCGAGCGCGGCGTCGGACGAGGAGACCTCGTTGCCGTGCACCGCGTGCATGAGCCAGGTCACCACGGGCAGGTCGCGCACCAGGCGGTCCGCGTCGGCCGGCGACAGCGTGCGCGGATCGGCGAGCCGCCGCAGGTCGGCCGCGATCTGGTCCAGTCGCGCGATGCGCCCGGGCGATCCGATCACGAGCAGGTGGAGCGGCCGGTCCTCCCACGTCCTGGCGTACTCGACGAGGCGCGTCCGGTCGGGCGCGGCGTCGGCGAGTGCCCGCAGGTAGCGGGCAATCTGCTCGGGCGAGCTGATCTCCTCGCCGAAATCGTGCCCCAGGACGGCCCGCGACGTCGGGATCGCGGGGTCATAGGCCGTCCCGGGCCACAGCACCTGTTCCTGCGCGCTCAGCGACACGGCGAGCGCCAGCACCACGCCGGCCGCGCCGGCGGCTCCTCTCCACGTCATCGCCCCTCCGAAACCGTCTGGATTCTCCCGAAAAGGTCTGGAGTATAGCCGATGACTGTCGAGGTTCCGGCGGAGGCCGGAGTCCCGGGCGATGCCGGCGGCGGAGGACATCCGGGTTGGCGCCCGGAACCGATATAGTGGTCTTCGAGGTACTTGTGCCGATGCGACACCGCGCTCCGCTGCTCGCCGCCGTCCTGGCCGCGGTGGCGACGATGACCGCGCCCCTGGCGGGCCGGCAGCCGTCGTTCCGCGCCGGCACCCAGATCGTTCCGATCTATGTCACCGTCACCGACTCGCAGAAGCGGCTCGTGCCCGACCTCGTGCTCGAGGACTTCGAGGTGCTGGACAACGGGCGTCCCGTGACGATCACGCATTTCGACAACCAGCCCGAGCCGTTCTCGGTCGTCGTCATGCTCGACACGAGCGCCAGCATGACCGGCTCGCTCGACCTCCTCGAGGCGGCCGCCGAACAGTTCGTCATCCGCCTGCTGCCCGAGGACCAGGGGATGGTCGGCGCGTTCAACGACAAGATCGAGTTCCCGATCGGCTCGTTCACGTCCGACCGCGACGAGCTGGCCGCCGCGCTGAAGCAGCTGGACTTCGGCAATCCGACGCGGCTCTACGACGCGATCGAGGCGAGCATCGAACAGCTGCGGCAGGTGGAGGGGCGACGAGTCGTGCTGGTCTTCACCGACGGCGAGGACACCGCCAGCCGGATCGGCATGGGCACGGTGCTCGACCAGGCGCGCGAGCACGAGGTGATGATCTACGCGATCGGCCTCGAGAGCGAGTACTTCAACGGCCAGCGCCGCGTACGCTCACGCCCGGACCGCGGGCTCCGTCGCCTGGCGGACGAGACCGGCGGTGGCTACTTCGAGCTGAAGAAAACGGACGAGCTCGGCTCGACCTTCACCCGCGTGGCGCAGGAGCTGCACAGTCAGTACGTGCTGGGGTTCCCGCCGGCAACCGACGGCAAGCAGCACCGCCTGGAAGTGAAGATCAGGAAGCCCGGGATGTCGGCGCGGGCGCGTCGCACCTACCAGGCGCCGGACGCGGGGACGCAGTAACCGGGAAAGGCTACGAGAAACTGACGGGCACCGGGAGCCAGGTGATGGGGAGCATCTCCCCGCGTTCCCGCCCCGGGTGCCCGTCTACGCGAAGGTCGTGGGCCGCTCTGGAGCGCCGGCCTCGACTCAGGCCAGCGCCGCTGCGAGGATGATGAGTCCGGCAAGCAGCAGTCCGGTCACGTACTCGGCGCTGCCGGAAAAGGACCATTCGAAGCGGTTCATGGCTGTCCTTCCTGTCCTTCCTGTGCGTATCGATTCAGTCGTGTGTCTCTAAGGGGATACGATCTCCCCGGTATCAAGGTTTCCGGCCCGGGCGGGCACGCACCCTGCCCGAGGCGGGCGAAGGAGCGCCTCTCTCATGACCCAGCGAACGAAGGACGCGGTGCTTGCGGAACTGCGCAACGGCGGGATCGTGCCCGTCATCCGGGCCGAGTCGGCCGAGCAGGCCGTGCGGGTGGCGGATGCCCTGGTGGCCGGCGGTATCCGCACGCTCGAGATCACGATGACGGTCCCCGACGCCATCGGCGCCATCCGGGCCGTGGCCGAGCGCTTCGGCTCGTCGGTGCTGCTCGGCGCGGGCACGGTGACCAGCCGCGAGCTCGCCGAACGGTCGATCGACGCCGGCGCCGAGTTCCTCATCACGCCCTGTGTCGTCCACGACGTCATCGCCACGGCCGTGGAGCGCGGGGTGGCGGTGCTGCCCGGCGCACTGACGCCGACCGAGGTCTTCCAGGCCTGGTCGGCCGGCGGCGACATCATCAAGGTCTTCCCCGCGAGCAACGTCGGAGGCGCCAGCTACATCCGCGCGCTGCGCGCCCCGTTCCCGCAGATTCCGCTCTGCCCGACGGGCGGCGTGAACCTCGAGACGATCGGCGCCTTCTTCGAGGCCGGCGCGGTCGCGGTGGGCGTCGGCGGCGAGCTGGTGTCGAAGAGCGCCATCGCGGCGGGGGACTACGGGCGGATCACGGCGGCCGCGCGGCAGTACCTCGAGGCGCTTAACGCCGTGCGGGCCGGAAGCCGATAGCAGGGTCGGGGCCGCCGCGTCGGGCGGCAGAAGAGGAGATTCGGATGCGAGCGAGATGGATGGCGCCGGCGCTGGTGGCGGCGCTGATGGTGGCCACGACGGCCTGCGGCAAGTCTGAACAGGAGAAGAAGGCCGAAGAGGCCGCGGCGCAGCTCGAGGCGGCCGCGAAGGACATGGAGGCCGGCGCCGCGGAGTTCGCCAAGGGGCTCGAGGCGATGGCGAAGGGGCTGGCGGGTGAAGGCGAGACCGTCGAGCCGGTCAGCTTCAAGGAACTGCAGGCAGCCCTGCCCGACCTGCCCGGCTGGGAGAAGGGCAAGCCGACGGGCGAGCGGATGACCTCGCCGGTCCCGTACTCGCAGACCGAGGTCCGCTACACGAACGGCGACACGGCGATCGAGGTGCGGATCGTCGACTCCGGCTTCCAGCAGCTGCTGCTTGCGCCGTACACGATGTTCCTGACCGCCGGCTACGAGAAGGAGACGGAGTCGGGTTACGAGAAGAGCACCAGGATCGGCGGGCATCCCGGCTGGGAGAAGTGGGACGCCGACGACCGCCGCGGCGAGGTGAACGCCGTGGTCGGCAAGCGCTTCCTGGTGCAGGCGGAAGGCTCGAACCTGACGGACATCAAGGTCCTGCAGGACGCGATCGCGCAGATCGACTTCGCGAAGCTGGCGTCCCTTCAGTAAGACGCGGCGCGGCGGGCGGTCAGTCCTTGATGGCCTTGATCGCCCGCAGCGCGCCCGACCGCACGGACTCGTCCGGGTCGCGGATCAACGTCCACAGCGTGTCGACGGCCGGCTGCGCGGGCCGGCCGATCGTGGCAAGCGCGTCGGCAGCCGCCAGGCGGACGCGTGAGTCCGGATCGCGCAGCGCCTCGGTGAGCGGCCGGATGACCCGCGCCCGCTCCGCCGGCGGCAGCGCGGATCCGAGCTGCCACGCCGCCTCCGCCCGCACGACGGGATCGGCGTCTGCGAGTCCTTCCAGCAACCCGTCGCGCGCGACCGCGGCATGGCCAAGCTGGCCCTCGGCGGCGAACGCGAACACGCGGACCAGCGCGTCCTCGTCTCCGCGTGCCGTCGTGATCGCCGGCGCCGCGGGCGCCGCCGCGTCACGGGCCTGCACGAGGACCGCCGCGGCGGTCCGTCTCACCTCGACGTCGGCGTCGCGCAGCGCGGAGGCCGACGCCTCGACGACCGCAGCATGGTCCGGCGCGATGTTGGCCAGGGCAAGCCCCGCGTGGAGGCGGACACCGGGCGACGCGTCGGCCTCGAACAGCGTCGCGAGCGGTGCAACGGCTTCTGCAGCCACCGGCCCCATCGCCCCGAGCAGGTTCGCCGACTCCGTCCGCACCGCGGGATCGGCGGCCGCCAGCGCCTCGATCAGCACCGGCAGCGCGGGCCGGATCGCGGCGCTGCCGTCACGGCTCGCGATGCCGGCGAGCGCGCGTGACGCGTCCCCGCGTGTCGCCGGAGCCTTGAAGGCGCCGATCCAGTGGCTCAGGGGCCGTGCATCCCACTCGGGTTCCTGCGCGCCCTGCACGGACGGACCGATCAGGCACAGGAAACCGAAGACCGCGAGAACCGCCGCCGTTCTCCGTGTCGTCATGTCGGACTCTGCCTCGATGGCCGGACCGCGAACGGGTCCGGCCCGTTGGAGCCGGAAGAGGGAAGTTGCGGGACTATAGGCACCGGGCGGTGCAGGTGTCAACACCTGATCGCGCGCGACACGCGATCAGATCCAGGCGGCGCCGATCAACGTGTCGTCCGCCTCGCGGACGAACTCGTGGGAGCCGGTGCGGTACACCGGCGATTCGATCCTGACGCGCACTGCAGGCGCGCCGTTCTCAGGGGGAGCGGCGTCGACATACGCCGTCCACACCGCGCCGCCGAGCGACTCGATGCCCGCGACGCCTTCCGCGAGCACCCCCATCGCCGAGAGCACCGCGCAGACCGCCGCGGTGGCCTCGCCCGAGGGAGCACGCGCGACGCGGCCGTCCGCACGTACGAGGGCGGCCCGCAGGTCGGCTCCGGCTTTCGTCGACGCTCCGACGAAGACGCAGCCGGCCAGCTCCGCCGGCGGCTCCGGCGGCTGCTGCTCGCCGATGTGCGCGAGGAGGTCGAGTCCGGCACGCCGCAGTTCCAGCGCACGCGCGGGCGTGAGCGCCACACCCGCCGCCTCCGCGTCCACGATGGCGAGCAGACCGCTCCCCGACCACGCCAGGTCGTACGGGATCGGACGTCCCGCAATCACGCGCGCGTTGCCGCGCACGACGACGGCACCCGGTCCCTCGACCGAGACGGCGGCCACGGTGCCATCCGGCCGGCGCGCCGACACGCGCGACCAGATGGGACCGGCCGCCGTGTCGATCTCGAGCCGTCCCGGCTCACGCGGCGAGATCAGGTGCGCATCGAGCGCGAGCGCGGTCGCGGCGAGGACGCCGGTGCGCGACAGCGGCCGCATCCCGCCGCCGTCGAAGAAGAGCATGCCCGCCTCGGCCTGGTCGCGCTCGGGCTCGGTCAGCGCCACCCCGAGCACGCCGGCATGTCCACGCGGCTCGAGACAGAGCAGCTGGCGGATGTCGTCGGCCTGCTGCTCGAAGCTTGCCGCGCGCTCGGCCATGGTCGTGCCGTCGAGTGTCGGCAGCCCGGACGTGACGAGGCGGACCGCGGCGCCGCCGACGTGGGCATCGAGCGTGGTCACGCGCATGGCATCATGATACGGGCAGGATCCGCGGCTCCCGAACGATGTCTGGGCACTCCGGCAGCGACCTTCCAGCCAGCCGGCGCCGCATCCGCCTGACGGCGGCGTGTGCGGCAGCGGTGCTGCTCGCGCTTGCGGGCAGCGGCTCTCCCGCTCCGACCGGCGGGCGCTCCCCTCAGGCAGTTGGCGAGCCGGTTGCGACGCTGCGCACGCGCGCGTTCGAATTCGCCTACAACCTCGACTATCCGCAGGCCGTCCGTCTGTTCCAGGAAGCGCTGGCGCGGGACCCGGACGATCCGCGCACGCACCGCGGGCTGGCGACGATCGTCTGGCTGCACATCATCTTCGAGCGCGGGTCGGTCTCGGTCGACCAGTACCTGGGCGGTCTCTCGCGCCGCGACGTCAAGCTCGACGACCCGCCGGCCGACGACGCGCACCTCTTCGCGTCGCACGTCAATCGCGCGATCGAGCTGAGCGAACGGCGGGTGAACGCGAACGGCCGCGACGTCGATGCGCTGTACGACCTCGGCGCGGCGCTCGGCCTGCTCGCCTCCTACACCGCGACGGTCGAAGGGAAGATCGGCCGCGCCTTCCGCAGCGCGCGCCGCGCATACGACCTGCACGAGCGCGTCCTGGAGCTCGACCCCTCACGACACGAAGCGGGCCTCATCGTCGGGACGTACCGCTATGTGGTGTCGACGCTCGCGTTCCCGATGCGCTGGATGGCGTATCTCGTCGGGTTCGGGCGTGACGACACGCACGGGCTCGCGCTCATCGAGGCCGCGGCGCGCCATCCGAACGAGTCGCAAGACGATGCGCGGTTCGCGCTGATGCTGCTCTACAATCGGGAGAAGCGGTACGACGAGGCGCTGGCCGTGATCTCCACGCTCAGGGAACGCTTCCCGCGCAACCGCATCCTGCTGCTCGAGGCCGGCGGCACGGCCATCCGCGCCCGCCGCTTTGCCGAGGCCGAACGTCTGCTCGATGACGGGATCGCACGCCTGTCACAGGACACGCGCCCGCGCGCGTTCGGCGAGGAAGCGCTCTGGTATTACAAGCGCGGGCTGGCGCGCCGCGCCCTCGGCCGGCTCGACGCCGCGGCAGCCGACCTGGCACGCGCCCGGGACCTGAAGGCACGCCAGTGGGTCCACGCGCGCGTCGAGCTCGAACGCGGCAAGGTCGCGGACCTGCAGGGGCGCCGCGACGCCGCGCGCGCCGCGTACGAGACCGCCGCGCGACTGGCACAAGCCGGCAACGATCCGGGGACTCGCGCCGAAGCGCAGCGCCTGCGCCGGACGCCGTTCCGCTGATCGTCCTGCGGCGGCTCCTGCCTGTCCTCCGCCGGGGTCGGAATCCGCTCCCGTCACGGCAGTGTCCGGCAACTTCTCCTGCGGTTGCGGTTGGCATCGACCTTGATCCGTGTCGAAGTGCCTGCGCCGACGGGAGAGTCCGATGCGTCCGAGACGACGAACCTTCGCCATGCTGGTCATCGCCGGCGGCCTCATGCTGCCTGCCTGCGCCACTGCGCAGCCGTACGGCCGCGCACACGGCTACTGGGCACAGCGCGCCGACCATGCGTGGGACAGCGGCTATCGGGCCGGGTTCAATCAGGGCAGGGCCGACGCGGAACGGCACCGCCGCTCCGACTACGCGCGGCACCGTCTCTATCGCGACGGCCATTCCGGGTATCACTCGAGGTACGGCAGCCGCGATGCCTATCGCCGCGCGTACCGGCAGGGATTCGAAGCGGGATATCGCGATGGCTATCGCAGAGGCGAGCGCGTCGGCGATTACCGGCGTGGTCCCGTCTACAACCCGCCGTTCGGGCGCGGCTCATATGGCTACGGCGAAGCGGTCGAGCGCGGACTGCGCGAAGGCTACCAGAAGGGACGTGAAGACGCGCGCGACGGCGACCGCTACGATCCGCGTCGCCACAAGTGGTATCGCGAGGGGGATCGCGGCTACAAGAGCCGCTACGGCTCGCGCGAACGCTACAAGGACGCGTATCGGGAGGCGTTCCTGCGCGGCTACGCGCAGGGCTACCGCGAGCACGATCGCCGCGGCTGGCGCCGCTGAAGGCGTCCGGGAGCGGACCGGCACGCTCCGCGCGCGGACGCCCGCCCGAGCTCACGACGTCAGGATGACCGCGTCGGCAGGAACATGAGGAAGGGCGGCGTCAGTTCAGGCCGCCCTCCTTCCTGAAGGCCGTCAGCTCGGCGGCCGTCACGGTCACCGGCACGGGCGCGGGGTTCGATCCGCCCCTGGCGTTGCGCTCCGTGTCCACCCCTCGAGAGCCCGTCGACGCGGTGTTCTCCGCCGATCGCCGCTCTCCGCCGGTCAAGGGCGCCGTCAATCGGGCCAGGCCGAAGCCACGCTTCTTCTTCGGCTCTTCTTCCTTCTTCGCCTGCTCTTCCTGCTTGCCGCCTCCGGAGCCGCCCCCGGCAAGGCCCGCCGATCCCTCCTCGACGGTCGCGATGGCCGTCAGCGGCACCGGCTCGTAGGTCACGTGGCTGCGGAATCGCGCCTGCACGTCTGCGGCGGCATTCAGCTTCTTCGACTCGATGGTCTTCGCCAGCTTCTCGAGCCGCTCCTTCATCTCCGGGTGCGACGCGAAGAGCCCCTGCTTCTCGGTCGACGCCTTGTTGCGGTCGGCCAGCGTCTGCAGGAAGCGCGACAGGCCCGCGGGCTGATATCCCACGGTGTTGGCGAGCACGACGCCCTTCTGATCCGACTCCAGCTCCTCGGACCGGCCGAAGCCGGCCATCACGACGTCGGTCGCGCGATCGACGAGCCGGTTGAACACGGCGCGATCGCCGAGCGTCTCGTCGGCGGCAAGCTGCATGGTCTTGCCCTTCTGGATCGCGCGGATGGTGTGCTTCTCGGTGACGTGGATCACCTCGTGGCCCAGCACGCCGGCCAGCGCCGCCTCGTCCTTCATCAGCGAGAGCGCGCCGCGCGTGATGTGGATGTAGCCGCCGGGCGCCGCCAGCGCGTTGACGCCGTCGGTGTCGAGGACGATGAAGCGCCAGTCGAGATCGGGACGGTCGCTCGCCTGCGCCAGCAGCGTGCCGACCAGCGTCACGTACGTGTGAATGGCCGGGTCCTGGACGACGCCGTACCGGGCCCGGATGCGCTCGCTGACCGCCGCGCCCAGCTGCTGCTCTTCCTCGTCGGTCATCTGGATGTCGCGCAGCTGCTGCCCGCGCTTGATGATCGACCCGAGCTGTCCGGCGGCATCACCGGCCAGCGCCGGCGCCGCGGTTCCCGCGACCAGCAGCAGCGCCAGCATCGGCGCCCCCATTCCCCGGACTGCGTGCGATTTCATGTGGTCGCCTGCTCCTCGTTTCCCGACGGCGTCGCCGCCGCCTCGGCCGACATATCGGTCCCGCCGGCGGCGGGATTGAGCCCGGCCCGGACCTCCGCCGGGGGAACGACGGCGTGAATCCGGACGGGCCGGCTCTTGCCCTTGACCGTCACTTCACCGAGGGCCTGCACATCATAGCGCCCCTTCAGCGCCTGCCGCGTGGCCTCGCTGATGATGACGTGCGTGCCGTACTCCTTGTTCAGCGACTCGAGCCGCGCGCCGAGGTTCACGCTGTCGCCGATCACCGTGTAGCTCATGATCGACTCGGATCCCAGGTTCCCGGCGACCATCTCGCCGGTGCTGATCCCGATGCCGATGTTGAGCGTGGGCCGTCCCTCCGCGGCCCACTCGCGGTTCAGCGCGGCAAGCCCGGCCGTCATCGCCAGCGCCGCCTGGACCGCATGGTCGGCGTGGTCCGGATCGTCGAGCGGGGCGCCGAACAGCGCCATGATCATGTCGCCGACGAACTTGTCGATCGTGCCGCGGTGCTCGAAGACGATCGGCACCATGCGCGAGAAGTACTCGTTGAGCTGCCGGACGATCTCCTCGGGCTCGCCGCGCTCGGAGACGCTCGTGAACCCGCGGATGTCCGAGAACAGCACGGTCATCAGACGCCGCTGTCCCCCCAGCCGCGCGTCGTCCGGGTTCGCGAGGAGCTGTTCGTAGACGTCCTTCGAGACGTAGCGGGAGAACAGCTGCTTGACGCGGCGCTTCTCGCGTCCTTCGACGAAGTACTGCCAGGCGGCGCCGCCGAAGGTCGCCGTGGCCGCGGCGGTGAGCGGCGCGACAAGCGGAACCCAGAGGCCGAGCGCGAACAGCCAGGTCGCAAGCCCGGTGAGCGCGCCACCCGCCAGCAGTGCCGCGCCGGCCGCAGCCCATGGACTGAGCTGCGCCGCCGTGACGCCGAGCAGCAGGCCGGTGGCAAGGACGAGCGCCACGCCCGCCCATGTGGGCGCTTCCGAGAGGAACCTGCCCGTGAGCATGCTGTCGAGTACGGTCGCGTGCATCTCCGGTCCCGACAGCTTGCCGGGCAGCGGCGTCGAGAAGACGTCGTGGAGGCTGGCGGCGGTCGCGCCGACCACGACGAGACGGTCGCGGAACCGCGCGGGATCCACGATCGGCGTCTCGCCGGCGAGGAGCTGCTGCTCCGCATAGAAGAGGTCGTAGAACGAGAACGTCTCGTAGGTCGGGCGCCCGTCGGGCCACGTTCCCGCATAGCGGATCAGCGCGCGTCGCGATTCGGCCGGCGTGCCGTCGAAGCTCGGAACCGGGCGGGTCACGAGCGGCATGACGCGATTGCCGATCCGGAGTCCGTCAGTCTCGAGCCGCACGTCCGTGGCCGACAGTTCCAGGGCCGTCATCGCGCCTGCGAGTGCCAGCGACGGAATCACCTCGCCTTCATGGCGGACAAGGGGCACGTAGCGCCGCCAGACGCCGTCGGCGTCGCCGACGCTGAAGTTGTGCGCGATGGCCAGGCTGCCGTCGAGCAGCTCCTCGAACGGAAGCCGCAGCCCCGGGCGCTCCTCCATACCGGTATCCGCGGCGATGCGCGGCCCGGGCAACCGCGGGAGCAGCCCCCCGTGATCGTCAGCGTCGCTTTCCGGGACCGTGTCCGCGAGCGCGACGAAGACCCCGAGGTCGCGCGTGCTGCGCGCCAGCGCCGCGTCCGATTCGGCGCCGGTCCATTCCTCGCCGTTCACGGTGAACCGCGACCGATCGCGCTCCGTGAAGAACACGTCGTAGAGGACGACGCGCGGGCCGCCCCGCGCGAGGAAGTCGAGCAGCGACGCGTGCACCAGGCGCGGCCACGGCCACTTGCCCACGACGGGCTCGAGCGCGTCGATGCTCTGGTCGTCTATCGCGACGAGGACGATGTCGCGGCTGGCCGCGGCAGGATCGGCCGTGGCGCGCATGCGCCAGTCGTAGGTCTTGAGCTCGACCGTCTCGACGAACGGCAGCGCGCCGACCGCGAGCGCCAGCAGCGCCGCCGCAAGCCCGATCGCCGCGCCGATGACCGGTGTGCGCAACAACAGCAGCGTAGCAGATCAGGTCCGATCCGATCGGATCAGGTCCCGAGCTGTGTTGCAGTCCACGCAGCCGTCCGCCGGGTCGTGCAGGAAGATCAGCGGATCACGGGCGAGGCGCTCGAGGACAACAGGCACAACGTCACGGGAACGGACGAGCCGGGCATGCCCGTGTCCCACCGGGCCCTCGCGCTGGAGCCCCTGCTCACGAAGCCAGCCATCGACGAGTGCAAAGCGCGCGCAGCAGCAATCGTTCTCGATGTAGTCGACGCGAACCGGCCGCCCGTCCTCGAGCACCGTGCAGTGCTTCGGCACGCCGTACGGGACGCCGGCGAGCACCTCGGCGAGGTGGATCGTCGTATTCGCGTCGTGGTTGACGCCGAGCAGGAGGACCCGGGCGTCGAGCTCGTACGCGCGGCCGATCGGGCTCTCCAGGCGGTGCGGGGGCGTCGGCAGCGGGTCCGAAACGATGCGTGCGGCGTGCGGCCCGGTCGCAGCGAACGCGAACGGGTGAGCGCTCCGGCGGACGCCGGGAAGCTGCCGGAACACCTCTGCGGTGACACCCAGATCCGCCGACGCGGGCGTCACCTCCGGATCGAACGGCACGTCGTCGTCATCCCCCCACGACGGCATGACGACCGTGCCGGCCGGTCCGACTGCGGCCTGCAGCGCGTCGATGAGGCCCGCCGGGCCGCCCACGATCGGACGGACCGCCCGGAAGGACGTGTGGACGACGAGCACGCCGCCCGGCTCGACGCCGAGCGCCCGGAGCTGATCCGCCAGCTGCGAGGGCTCGAAGGGCGCGTGCACGGCGCGGGACTCCGGCGGCATCGCTCTCGATCTTGACCGCAATCGGCTTCTCCGCAAGGATAAGCGGCCAACTTCGGTCTTTGCACGGCCTGCGCGGGAGGCGCCATGCTCGATGACCTGCTCGAAGGGCTGCTCGGCGAAGCGATCGTCCGGCGATTTCCCGCCGGCCGCCGCGCCGAGCTGTACTGGCGGGTCTTCTTCGGGCTGCTGGGGACCGGGCTCGGACTGATCGGGGCCATCTACACGGCCGCGAACTTCGCCACCGCGAACGTGCCGATGCGCCTGAGCGCGGTCGCGCTGATGCTGGCGCTCGCCGCGTTCTCGCTGTTCAACGTCGCGTTGCTGCGCCCCTGGCGCTGGCCCGGATTGTGGTTCGTCGCCAGCTTCGTGGCGCTGCTCGTGACCCGGATCGCGTTCGGGCGGTAGCGAGGGGCCGGGCCATTCACGCGCCCCCTGCGTACGGAAGAGGCACCGCAACGGGGCCGTGGCGCGCCGATCACCGCAGTCTCACCTGATGCTCACCGTCTGATCAGGACTCGGTACGCTGCCGTGGGCGATCCTTCCGCGGTGAGAAAGGAGCGCCCGACTTCGTCATGTTGCCCATCGTTGACACCCGGCGCCGGCACCGCCTGGCCATCGCGCTGGCGGTGGTCGTCCCGATCATCGTTGCCCTGGTGCTCGTCGGCCGGTGGCTGAACGCGACGAAGGTCGGCGGGCAGCAGCCTACCGAGCCGTTCCGCATCGCGGGGAACTTCTACTACGTCGGCGCGAACGATATCGCCGCCTACCTCATCACCGGCCCCGAGGGGCACGTCGTGATCGACGCCGGCTATCCCACCACGGCGCGGATGATCATGGGGAGCATCGAGAAGCTCGGGTTCGACATCCGGGACGTCAAGGTGCTCATCAACTCGGAGCCGCACCCGGACCACGCGGGCGGACTGGCGGTGCTCCAGGAAGCCTCGGGCGCCGAGTTGTGGGCCAGCGACGCCAGCGCCGACACCCTCGAGGCGGGCGGCGACGAACCGGAGCTCTTCCTGCCGCTCAGAGCCCTCATCCGGCTCGGCGTCCTCGGCTACCCGCCTCCCCGCGTCGACCACCGGTTCAAGGACGGCGACGTCATCCGCGTCGGCCCCATCGAGCTCACCGCGCACGTCACGGCCGGGCACACCCGGGGCTGCACCTCGTGGTCCTTCCCGGTCCGTGACGGAGACCGCGTGCTGAACGTGGTCAGCGTGTGCGGTACGGGGGTCCTGGAGTTGTTGCAGTATCCGGAACAGCAGGCCGATCGCGAGCGCAGCCTGCGCGTGCTGCGCAGCCTCCCCGCCGACATCTGGGTGACGAACCACGCCCGCGCGTGGGGCAGGTACCGGAAATACACCGCGAGCACCACGGCAGCGGATCCCGTGCAGCCGTTCATCGACCCGGAGGGCTACCGCGCGTACCTCGATGCCGCCGAAAAGGAGCTACGCGAGGGGCGGATGCACTGAGAGCGGGACGCCCGGCAGGCGAGGCGGGCCCGCCCGGAGACGGGGCTCGTCGTCTTGACCGGTCGAGCCCCGGCGGGTAATATTAGAGGTTCCTGTCTGACGGGCCGGTATCGTCTAGGGGTCAGGACGCGTGGTTCTCAGCCACGAGACCGGGGTTCGAATCCCCGTACCGGTACCAACCCTCCTTCCAGCACGGCTCTCAGCTCACGCCGATGTCCCGCTCGTGAGTTGACGCACAGACTCAACTTCAGCCCTGCGAACCGGAAGCTCGACGCTACAATCGGAAGGTCATGCGCAAGTTCCTGCTCATCCTTCTGCTTCTGCTGCTTGTGTCTGCCGGCGTTGCGTACTGGTGGGTCGGCCGTGACGGCGCGCCGCGCATCACGGTGATCAGGCCCGAGAAGGTGCTCGGCGCGCGAGGCTCGGTGGAGATCGCCGTGGCGGCGCCCGGCGGCCCGCTGACGCAGCTCGACGTGATCTTCGAGCAGGGGGACCGGTCGGCCACGCTCTACAGCCTCGGCGGACCGCAGGGAGAGCTGCAGCAGGAAGGGGCGGACACGTTCCGCGTCACCATTCCGGCCACGCGGCGCGAGATCCAGGGCCTCGAATCGGGCGACGGCCGGATCGTCATCAACGCCGCGCGCACCGGCCCGTATGGCATCCGCACGCTGCGGTCGTCGGTGACCCATCCGGTCCGCGTCAGGCTGGAGCCGCCGCGCGTCGCCGTGCTCTCGATGCACCACTACATCAACCACGGCGGGAGCGAGTTCGTGGTGTTCCGCGCGACGCCGTCCGACGTCACCGCCGGCGTGCGCGTCGGAGACCGCACCTATCCGGCGTTTCCCGGCAGCGCCGTCGGCATCGCCGACCCGAACGTCCGCGTCGCGGTCTACGCGCTGCTCCACGACCAGGACCTGAACACGCCGATGAGCGTGTTCGCGACCGACGAGGCGGGCAACACCGCGACGGCGGCCATCGACTCGCGCGTCTTCCCGAAGAACTACCGCCGCAGCCGCATCGAGGTGCCCGACACGTTCCTGCAGCGCGTCGTCCCCGCGATCCTCGACAACACGCCGGAGATCGCCGATGTGGTGGAGAACCCCGACGATCTCGTCTCCGCGTTCCTGACGATCAACGGCGAGCTGCGCCGGCGCAACGCCGAGACGATCGCCTCGTTCGCGGCGAAGAGCGAGCCGCGCAGGCTGTGGCGCGGGCCGTTCCGTCAGCTCGGGGGCTCGCAGGTCGAGTCGGCGTTCGCGGATCACCGCACCTATTTCCACAACGGCCGCGAGATCGATCAGCAGATCCATCTCGGCTTCGATCTGGCCGTCACCGCGAACGTGCCGATTCTCGCCGCGAACGCCGGCACGGTGGTCTACGCCGACTATCTCGGCATCTACGGCAACTGCGTGATCGTGGACCACGGTCTCGGCGTCCAGTCGCTCTACGCGCACCTGTCGTCCATCGACGTCTCGGTGGGCCAGGACGTCGCGACGGGCGACCAGCTGGGCCGCAGCGGCATGACGGGGCTCGCCGGGGGGGATCACCTCCACTTCACGATGCTCGTGGGCGGCAACCCCGTGAGCCCGGTCGACTGGTGGTCCTCCCAGTGGATGGAGGACCGCATTCTCCGGAAGATCCGCGAAGCGGGCGGCACGGTCGACTGAACCGGCCGGTACGTGCCGGCGGCCCGCCGGCACGCGTCCGGCGTCAGCGGGTCGCAGCGGCCCGGACGCTATAATCTACGTACGCCGATGTCCTCGAAGCCTGCCCAGGCCGTGCTCCATCCCGCGCGCGTGCGTCCCTGGGCCGATTTCATCACGCTCACGAAGCCCCGCGTCAACCTGCTCGTGCTGGTCACGACGGTGATCGGCTTCCACCTGGGCAACCAGGGAGACGCCGACCTGGCGCTGCTCTTCAACACCGTCGTCGGCACGCTGCTCGTGGCGAGCGGGGCCGGCGCGTTCAACCAGGTCTTCGAACGCGACGTCGACGCGAAGATGCGCCGGACGATGTCGCGGCCGCTGCCGGATCGGCGGGTGGAGGTCAGTGACGCCGCCTGGTTCGCGCTCGCGCTCTCCGCGGCCGGCGTGCTCCAGCTCTGGCTGGGGGCCAACGCCCTCGCCGCCGGCGTGGCCCTGACGACCCTCGTGTTGTACACGCTCGTCTACACGCCGATGAAGCGGATCAGCTCGCTGGCGACGATCGTCGGGTCCGTGCCCGGCGCGCTGCCGCCCGTGATCGGCTGGGCCGCGTCGAACGGGACGCTCGCGCTCGAAGCGTGGGTGCTGTTCGGGATCATGTTCTTCTGGCAGATGCCGCACGTGCTCGCGCTCTCGTACATGTTCCGCGAGGACTACGCACGCGGCGGCATCCGCGTGCTGTCCGTGGAGGATCCCGACGGCCGCAGCACGGGGCTGCAGATGGTGAACTACTCGGCCGCGCTCGTGCCGGTGAGCCTGCTGCCGTCCATCATCGGCATGGCGGGCCGGCTGTACTTCGCCGCCGCAGTGCTGCTCGGGCTCGCCGGCGTCGTGATGGCGGTCCGCTTCGCCAGGCATCGTTCCCAGGCCCGCGCCCGCCAGCTGTTCTACGTCTCGCTCGTGTACCTGCCGGTGCTCTGGGTGCTGATGCTGGCGAACCGGGCCTGACCCGGTTCTCCGTACCGGCGCTGCCGACCTCTCCGGGTCAACCGGCGGGACTCCTGTTGACATGCCCGCGCCCGCTCTCGCCGTCGAGCACCTCACGCACCGCTACGCCGATCGCACGGCGCTCGACGACGTCTCGTTCGACATCGCGGCCGGGACGACGGTCGCGATCCTCGGACCGAACGGCGGGGGCAAGTCGACCCTCTTCCGCATCTGCGCGACGCTGCTGCGCCCCACGTCGGGCACGGCGCGCGTGGCGGGTGCGGACGTCGTGCGGCAGCCCGCCGACGCCCGGCGGCGGCTCGGGGTCGTGTTCCAGTCTCCGGCCCTCGACAACCGGCTGACCGTGCGCGAGAACCTCGTCCATCACGGGCGGCTTCACGGCCTGCGCGGCGAGCCGCTGCGGCGGGCCACGGACGCCGCGCTGCAGCGCGTGCGGCTCGACGACCGCGCGGACGATCTGGTCATGCAGCTCTCTGGCGGCCTGCGCCGGCGTGCGGAGCTGGCGAAGGTGCTGCTCACGAAGCCCGCCGTGCTGCTGCTGGACGAGCCCACGACCGGACTCGACCCGGGCGCACGGCGCGAGATCTGGCGCGACCTCGAGCACCTGCGCGCCGAGACGGGAGGCACGGTGGTGCTGACCACACACCTGCTCGACGAAGCCGAGACGGCCGACCGCGTCCTCATCCTCGACCGCGGCCGCATCGTCGCGGATGGCGCGCCGGATACGCTCACGCGGCAGGTCGGCCGCGACGTGATCCGGCTGCAGACGCCGGATGCGCACGCGCTGGCCGCGGCCATCACGACACGCCTGTCGCTGCCTGCCGCAGCCGTCGACGGCGAGGTGCGAATCGAGCACGACGAGGGGCACCGGGTGGTCCCCGCGCTGTTCGAGGCGTTCCCGGCCGAGATCCGCGCGGTGCACGTCGGCCGCCCGACGCTCGAGGACGTGTTCGTCCACTGCACCGGGAGGCGCTTCGAGTGACCGGCGCGGTGCTCACGTTGTGGGAGCGGGAGCTCGTGCGCTTCTGGCGTCAGCCCAGCCGGGTCGTCGGGGCGATCGGGTCGCCGCTCGTGTTCTGGGCGCTGCTGGGATCAGGCTTCGGCCGTTCGTTCCAGCCCGCGGGCGCACCGGACGGCACCGGCTATCTCGAGTACTTCTTCCCCGGCATCCTCGTGCTCGTCGTCCTCTTCACCGCGATCTTCACGACGATCTCGATCATCGAGGACCGGCACGAAGGGTTCCTGCAGGGGGTGCTCGCCGCGCCGGTGCCGCGCGCCGCGATCGTCGCGGGGAAGGTGCTCGGCTCGGCCACGCTCGCGACCGTGCAGGCCGCCGCGCTCCTCCTGCTGGGCGTCGCCGCGCGCGTCGCCCCGGCCGCGCCGATCCCGCTGCTGTCGGCGGCAGGTGTGCTCGCCCTGCTCGCCGTCGGCCTGAGCGCGCTCGGCGTCTTCATCGCCTGGCGCTTCGATTCAATCCAGGGATTTCACGCGGTGATGAACCTGGTGCTTGTCCCGCTCTGGCTGCTCTCGGGCGCGGCGTTCCCGGCATCGGGCGCGGCGGGCTGGGTGCAGCTGCTGATGGCGATCAACCCGCTGACGTACGGCGTCGCCGCGCTCCGGCAGGTGCTGACCGGCATGCCGCTTCCGGGCGAGCCGGCGCTCACCCCGTCGCTGGCCGTCGTCTTCCTGTTCGGCGCCGCAGCGCTCGCCGCCGGCGCAGCGATTGTCGGCCGCGAGGGTCACCGATGACGGTGTCCGACCTGCCCGCCCTGAACGCGTCGCTCAACGCCGCCGCCGCGGTCTGCCTTTCGTTCGGGTTCTACTTCATCCGGCGCGGGCGCATCGCACAGCACCGCGCCGCGATGCTCGGCGCGTTCACGCTGTCGACGCTGTTCCTGATCTCGTACGTGATCTACCACGCCAACGCCGGCTCGCGCCCCTTCCCCGGGCAGGGAGCGATCCGGCTCGTCTACTTCGTCGTCCTCGTCACCCACATCATCCTCGCCGCGGGCATCGTCCCGCTCGCGCTCCTGACCCTCGTGCGAGGTCTGAAGCGAGACGACGAGCGACACAGACGGATTGCGAAGATCACGTGGCCGATCTGGATGTACGTCTCGGTCACGGGAGTGCTCATCTACCTGATGCTGTATCAGCTCTACTGATACATGCAGCTGGCAGCTGGCAGCTGGCGGCTGGTGGCAGCCGGCAGCACAACGCACACTCCGCTACGTCCGCTTCACACAGAGGGCACAGAGGACGCAGAGGGCGTAGTGGACGCACAGAGATTCATTTCTCTGTGACCTCTGTGACCTCTGTGACCTCTGTGGCCTCTGCTCTGCGTATGGCGGGCGCAGCGTCATCGATACAGCAGGTACGGCGCCCTGAGCGTGCGCCAGCGCGACTCGGCAATGGTCCACCTGGCCGCGATCTCGGCCGGGTCTTCTCCCGCTGCCACCGCGGCGAGATCCGACGCCGATCCGAAGAGCACCGTCGTCCGTCCGGGCTGGAACTGCCCCGGGAACAGCTTGAACAGCGCGGCTGCCACTTCGAGACCCAGGCGCACCGGACGCAGCGCCTCGCGGTCGGTCACGACGAAGAACACCCCCTCGCACCGCTCGCCGGCAAACCGGCTCGAGGTCGGCGTGAAGCTGACCGGATACATCCGCACGCCGGGGATCCGCCTGGCGTTCAGGTACGCCGCGAGCCGGCGGCCGTCGATCCACGGCGCGCCGATCTGCTCGAACGGCGTGTCGGTGCCGCGGCCGACCGAGATGTTCCCGAACTCGATCGAGCCGATCCCGGGATAGAGCGTCGCCTGGATCAGGTTCCGCATGTTCGGGGACGGATTGATCCACTCGAGCCCCGTGTCGTCGAACCAGTCGTCGCGCTCCCAGTTCTTCATCGCGACGACCTCGAGGTCCGCTCCGATCCTGCCCTCGGCGTTGTAGAGCTGCGCGATCTCGCCGAGCGTCATGCCGTGGCGCGTCGGCATCGAGGGGAGATACCCGGTGAAGCCGCGCGCGGCCTCGTCGAGCGCCGGCCCTTCGATCTGCCAGCCGGCGATCGGGTTCGGCCGGTCCAGCACGACCACCTTGATCCGCCGCTTCGCCGCCTCCTCCATCACGTAGGCCAGCGTCGTCGCGTACGTGTAGAAGCGCGCGCCGATGTCCTGGAGATCGACCACGATCGTGTCGATGCCGGCGAGCATGGCGTCGTTCGGCCGGCGGGTCTCGCCGTAGAGCGAGTGGATCGGCAGGCCGGTCTTCTCGTCGACCGACGACGGCACGGCTTCGTCCAGGATGCCGCGGATGCCGTGTTCGGGACTGAACAGCGCGACGAGCGTGAAGTCGTTCCGGCCGAACAGCAGATCGATGGTCGGCGTGCCGTCGGCGGCGCGGCCCGTGTGGTTCGTGACGAGGCCCACGCGCCGCCCCTTCAGTCGCGCGAAGTTCTCCGCGCGCAGCACGTCGATGCCGGTCAGGACGGGGCTCTCCGGCTCGGAGGCCGGCACCGGGTCGCCCGGCCCGTAGTCACCACCCGTCATGACGGTGCCGCGCGGCAGCGTGACCTCCGGGATTCCTGACGCAATCACGGTGGCGATGCGCGCCCGGAGCGGCGTGACGTTCCCCTTGCCGTCCAGATGCACGCGATTCGACAGGATGATCACGAACGTCCGCGTGACCGGATCGATCCACAGCGACGTCCCGGTGAACCCCGTGTGCCCGTAGGACCCGACGGGCAGCAGTTCGCCCCGCGGAGACGAGTAGCTGGTGTCGATGTCCCAGCCGAGACCGCGGACCGGCAGTCCCGGCGGCGAGGCCGGGCTGGTCATCTTCGCGATGGTCAGCGGCGAGAGCACCCGCGTGCCCTGCCAGGTTCCGCCGGCCAGCAGCATGCGCGCGAAGATCGCGAGGTCGTCGCCGGTGCTGAACAGGCCGGCATGGCCGGCGATGCCGTCCATCCGCCGCGCGGTCGGGTCGTGCACGGTGCCGCGCAGCATGGTGCTGCCGGAGGTGCCGCACGGCCACGCCTTCGGCGCGCACGACTCGGTCGGGGCAATGCGCGGCCGCAGCGACGCCGGCGGCAGGAACATCGTGTGCCGCATCCCCAGCGGCTGGAACACGGTCTCGCGCAGATAGAGGTCGAGCGACTTGCCCGTGATCGTCTCGACGATGTGGCCGAGGAGGAAGAAGTTGATGTCGGAGTAGATGAAGCGTTCGCCGGGCGCGGCGACCGGTACCTCTTCACATGCCAGCCGGATGGCTTCCGGCGCGCCCCCTTCGAACTCGACGCGCAGGTCGAGATCCGGGCGCAGCCCCGACACGTGTGTCAGCAGGTGGCGGATGGTGATGCGCTCCTTGCCGTACTTGCCGAAGCCGGGAATGTGCGCGCTCACCCGGTCGTTCAGCCGCAGCTTGCCGTCCTCGACCAGCTTCATCACCGCCGTCGTCGTGGCGACCACCTTCGTCAGCGACGCGACGTCGAAGATGGTGTCGAGGGTCATCGGCTCCGTGATCGGGAAGGTCGCGCGGAGGCCGAACGCCTTCCGATACAGGACCCGCGAGCCGCGCCCGGCGATCACGACCGCGCCGGGAAGCTCGCGGTTGCGGATCGCTTCCTCGACGAGCCCGTCGATGAGCTCCAGCCGCTCACGGTCGAGCCCCGGGCCCGACGCCCTGGCCGGTCCGGACGGACGCTGGGATTGGGGAGCGGCAGGGGCCGTCTGAGCGGCCGCCTGCGGAGCGACAAGGATGGCGGCAAGGATCAGAAGGGCGGCGCGACGCATACCCCTCATGCTCAGCCATTGGAAACAGCTGAGTCAACAACCGAGCCATGCCGGTCGCAGGCGATGCGCCCGTCACACACAGAGCGCCTCTGTGTGAGGCGGACGCAACGCCGAGTGCGGGTGGCTCCAGCCGCCAGCTGCCAGCTACATGCTTTCCCGCTACACCCGCCACACACAGAGCCACCGAGCTCACAGAGAGCGCACAGAGATTCATTTCTCTGCGAACTCTGTGACCTCTGCGACGTCTGTGTTGTGTGAAGCGGATGTAGTAAGTGACGGGTGGACGCAGCTTCGGCTTACGACGGCTCCGGCGTCTTCACCTCGACCCGCGACAGCGCGACGCCGCCGAGGACGGCCGCGGCGCCGGCGATGCGGACGATGCCCATCGGCTCGCGCAGCACGAGCGCGGCGACGCTCATCGCGACCACGGGCACGACGTTCGAGTACATCGACGTCCGGGAGCCTCCCAGCTTCTGCACCGCGGTGTACCAGATGACGTACGCGGCGACGAGCGAAAAGGCCGCCGAGTAGACGATGCCGCCCCAGGCGGGGAGGGAGACGGCCCGGAGATCGACGCCGCGCAGCCAGAGCAGCGCCGGCGGCGCATACATCACCGTGCCGATCGCCAGCGTGAGGCCGGTGATGAAGAAGGGCGAGTAGCGCGACAGCAGCGGCTTCGTGCCCACCGTGTAGAGCGCCCAGCAGAGCATCGCCGCGAACATCATCAGGTCGCCGGTCAGCGACGCGGTGCGGGAGGCGCTCCCCGAGGACACGACGAGATAGATCCCGATCAGCGAGAGCGCCGCGCCGAGCCAGCGGTTCCACGCCAGGCGCTCGTGCCCGAGCCAGGCCGAGAGCAGGCCGACGGTGATCGGCGTCAGGCCGAAGATGAGCGACCCGTTGGTGACCGACGTGCGCGCGACGCCGCCGAGGAACAGGTACTGGTACAGCCCGTGGCCGATGAACGACAGCCAGAGAATCGGGCCCCAGTCGCGGCGCGGAATCGCGCGCACCGTTGCAACGAGCGGTTCCCGCCAGGCGATGAGCGCCAGGAACAGCGTCGCCGCCAGCAGCATCCGCAATCCGTTGAACGCCGGCCCGGGCAGCTCGATGAGCGCCGCCTTGATCACGGTGAAGTTGCTGCCCCAGAAGAACGTCATCAGGAGCAGCCACGCGTCCAGGCGGGTCAGTTCCAGCCGGAGCCGGCGGGTCATCGCAGGCCTGGCAGGCAGCCGGTCCGCGTCCCGATGGACAGGGCCTCACCGCTCCGGAGCACGGAACGGCGCGGGAAGGAACCGGACATGCGCGGAAACTGGCGCGGCGGGCGCCGGTGACAGGTGAACGGCGGTCCGACCGCCGCGGCGGCAGCGCGCCGCCGCGGCGTCAGGATGGTGCGAGGGCGGGCTAGCCGCCGAACGGCTTCGCGAAGAACAGGATCAGCGCGATGAGCAGCACGTAGATGACGAGCGACTCGATGAGCACGAGGCCCAGGAGCAGGTTGCCCCGGATGTCGCCCGCGGCGCTGGGGTTGCGCGCGATGGCCTCGACGGCCGCGCTGACGGCCTTGCCCTGCGCGAGCGCGCCGAACGCCGCGGCGAACGCGAGCGCGAAGCCGGCCGTGATGATCGACCACTGGATGAGTGTGGTGCTCGCGTCGGCGGCCGCCCCCGGCTCCTGTGCGTAGACGGGAGAGACGAATCCCAGCGTCGCGAGGACGAGGGCGGTGGTGACAACGGACCGTGTGCTCACGTTGAAATGCCTCCTCGAAAGCGGTTCGGCGAACTCAGTGGGCCTCCCCGTGGTCGTGGTGCTCCACGGCCACGGCGCCGCCCAGATAAATCATCGTCAGGATTGCGAAGATGGCCGCCTGCAGGGTGCCGGTGACGACACCCAGGAACATCATCGGCAGCGGCACGAGGAACGGGATGATGCTGGCCAGGATCAGGATGACCATCTCCTCGCCGAACACGTTCCCGAACAGACGCAGCGACAGCGACAGGACGCGCGAGAGGTGGCTGATGATCTCGATCGGGCCCATGATGAAGGCCATCACCTTGGGCGCGCCCGGCGCGAAGAAGAAGTGCGCGATATAGGACCAGAGCCCCTGCTCGCGGATCCCCTGGATGTGGTAGTAAATCCACACCGTGATCGCGCAGCCGAGCGTGACGTTGAGATTGCTCGTCGGCGCCATCAGCCCCGGCACCAGGCCCGCCAGGTTCGACACCCAGATCAGCAGGAACACCGAGCCGACCAGCGGCAGGTAGCGCCGGCCCTTCGGCCCGACCAGGTCGTCGAGCATGTTGTGGAAGAAGCCGACGAAGTCCTCGAGCAGGATCTGGAATGCGCCGGGCCGGTCGACGCTCAGCCGCGAACGGACCACGAGCGACAGCGCGGTGAGCGCCAGCGTGATCACGACCAGCATCGCGATGTAGTCGGGGATCACCTGGGCGCCGGGGGCGACGTCCCAGCCGAGCGCGCGCAGGATCGCGGCCGCCACGGGCCCGAGCACCGCGTTGACGGCATGCGTGATCCAGAGTTCGTGGTGCAGCTGCTCCATCGACTGCTATCGGGGATGACCGGACCGAGAGGTCGTACCGGACGATTTCGTCGTCTCCGTCCGCGCCGCGGCAACGGCCACGGCGACGACCAGCGAGGATGCGCCCGCGATGAGCCCGAGCGGGTGCAGACGCAAGCGCGCCAGCATAACGTACGCCGCGAGGGCCAGTATAGCATGCCTTGTGAAAAACTTCACCAGCGCCCCGACCCGCCCGGTACCCCCGCCAATCCCTGAAATTCCGGCCTTCAGCCCCCGGTAGCTGACCCCTGCGAGCACCCCGCCGGCCAGCACCGATACCCCCGCGCGCAGCCCCCCGTCCGGCCAGGCGAGCGCGGCTCCCGCCATCACGAGGCACGCCACCAGCGCGTCCCGCTCGACATGTTGCAGGAAGGAATCCACGGAAGCCATGCAGGAAACGGCAGCGCGGACGCGCCGCCGCGGTCAGTCCCGGCGGTCCATCACGCGGGCCGCGCGGAACACGTTGATCATCCCCGCAGCCAGCCCGAGCACGAACCCGATGAGGAAGAACCAGGGGGAGGTGCCGAGCCAGCGATCGAGCCAGTACCCGCCCGCCACGCCCATCAGGACGGCAAGGCCGAACGCCAGGCCGGCGCTGCTGAGCGCGCCGAGGCTCCGCATGGTCTCGCCTCGCGATCGGCCGAGCCGGAACGGACTCATCGCGGCGTCGTGCTCCCGGCCGACGCCGGCGCGCCGTCACTGCATTCCGAGGCCATCGCGAAGGTCTCCTGCGGCGGGGGCTCCGCCCCGCACTCCTCCTCCGCAGCCGCCGTCGCCGCGCGCTCCGGCGTCCAAAGGGAATAGAGGGCTGCTCCGCCCCCCAGCACCACCAGCAGGAGCACCGCCCAGAGGAGCCGCTTCGACATGCCTCCGATCCTACGCCCACAAGTCTCGCATCTGCAACGATTTCTGAGCACAGACGACCTTGACCGCGGGAGTGCCGGTTCCTATACTCGGACCCGACGGCACCCTGCATCCCCCTCGGCCGCCCGCAGCATTCACCACGAGGCCCTCATGCGCACGCTCGCTTGCCTGCTCACTCTTCTGGCAGCGCTGGCCGCTTCACCCGCCGCCGCCCAGACCACCGAGATGACGATGTACGTGAGCGTGCTGGACGGGGACAGGCGTCCCGTGTCCGGGCTCGGGCCGGAGGACTTCGTGGTCCGCGAGGATGGCCGCGCCCGCGAGGTGCTGCGCGCCGGGCGGACGAGCGACCCCATCGAACTGGCCGTCCTCATCGACAACTCGCAGGCGATGCAGCCGCACATCCTCGACCTGCGCCGGGCGCTGACGCCATTCCTGACGCGGCTCGCGGGCGAGCAGGCGAACATCGTGCTCATCGGCATGGGCGACCGTCCGACGGTGCTGGCCGGCTACACGCAGTCGGCGGCCGAGCTGACGCGCGCGGTGGAGCGCATCTTCGCGCTGCCGTCGAGCGGCATGGTGTTCCAGGACTCCGTGAACGACGCGACGCGCGGACTCGTCCGCCGCGAGAACCCGCGCAGGGTCCTGCTCGCCGTCATGGGCGAGGGCGCCGACTTCAGCAACATCCCGTACCAGCACACGCTCGAGACGCTGAAGGACAGCGGCGTCCAGTTCCACGCGGTCGTCCTCACCGACTCGCGCCGCGGCTTCGACAGCCAGACCGAGCGTGAGCGCGGGATCGTGCTGGACGAGGGAGTGCAGCGCAGCGGCGGCCGCCGCCACGACGTGCTGACGAGCATGGCGTTCGGCGACGCGCTCGAGACGGTGGCCGAGGATCTGCTGAACCAGTACAAGGTCGTGTACGCACGCCCCGGGGCGCTCGTTCCCCCGACCCGGTGGGAGGTCGACGTCAAGCGGCCCGGCGCGACGGCCAGCGGCACGCTGGTGCGGCCGGAGCCGGGAGGCACGAAGTGAGGCGCGCCCGGATCCTGGCGGCGGTCGCAATCGCCGCCGCCAGCCTTCCGGTGCTCGCGGCGCAGCAGCCGTCCTTCCGCGCGGGCGTGGAGCTCGTGTCGCTGAACGTCACGGTCTCCGATCCGTCCGGACGCTTCGTGACCGATCTCGATCAGTCCGCGTTCGAGGTCTTCGAGGACGGCGTCCGCCAGGACATCACGTTCTTCTCGCGCTCGAACCAGCCGATCGCGCTCTCGCTGCTGCTCGACACGAGCGCCAGCATGGAGGACAAGATGCAGACGGCGCAGCAGGCGGCGATCAACTTCGCCCGCCGGCTGCGCGCGCAGGATCTGGCGCAGGTGATCGACTTCGACAGCCGCGTGACGATCGCGCAGCCGTTCACCACCAGCACGGGCGATCTCGAGGTCGCCATCCGCCGTACCGCCGCGGGCGGGTCGACGGCGCTCTACAACGCCGTCTACATCGCGCTCAAGGAGCTGAAGAAGATCCAGGCGACCGACACGGAGGAGATCCGGCGGCAGGCGATCGTCGTGCTGTCGGACGGCGAGGACACGTCGAGCCTGGTGAACTTCGAGGAGGTGCTCGAGCTCGCCAAGCGCTCGGAGACGGCCATCTACGCCATCGGCCTGCGCGGGCGCGGCCCCGAGCGCGTGCGCGGCGCCTTCAACGAGTCGGACTTCGTCCTGCGGCAGCTCGCGCAGGAAACCGGCGGCCGCGCGTTCTTCGCGCAGTCGGTGGACGAGCTCAGCGGCATCTACGAGCAGATCGCCGAGGAGCTCTCGAGCCAGTACACGATCGGTTACACCTCCAAGAACCCGAAGCGCGACGGCGCGTGGCGGCGAATCGTCGTGCGCGTCCTGGCGCCGAACGCCACCGCGCGCACGAAGCAGGGCTACTACGGGCCGGTCTCGTAGCGCCGGTCACACGGACCTCGAGGTCCGATTCGCCGTCCCACTGCGATCGTGCAGGCGGACCGGAAGGCCCGCCGCCACGGAGATCCTCCGGAAGGAGCGCGCCGGCGCGCACTGCGAAGGGCGTCTCAGGGGGTCTGTTATCATCCCCCGTTCAGATGCTGGTCCGCTCCTCCGTCTATCTCATAGGCGCCGGTCCGGGCGACCCCGGTCTCATCTCCGCGCGCGGGCTGGACTGCCTCCAGTCGGCCGACGTCGTCGTGTACGACCGGCTCGTGCACCCGCGACTGCTGGCGCGCGCGCGGCCGGACGCCGAGCTGATCGAGGTCGGGACGGCGGCGCCCGACGAGCTCGCGCAGGAAGCCATCTGTTACCTGCTCGTCGAGAAGGCGCGCGAAGGCCGCGTCGTCGCGCGGCTGAAGTGGGGCGATCCGTTCGTGTTCGACCGCGCCGGCGAGGAAGCGCTGTTCCTGCACGAGCAGGGGATCCCGTTCGAGGTCGTGCCCGGCATTCCGGCCGCCATCGGCGTGCCGGCCTACGCCGGCGTGCCGGTCACGTATCTCGGCGCCGGCGACACGCTGACGCTCGTGCGGGGACACGAGGACGAGAGCCAGTCGCCGCCGCGGATCGACTGGGCGGCGCTCGCGAAGCTCGAAGGCACGATCGTCTGCTACGCGGGCACGAAGCAGCTGCCGGCGATTCTCGAGTCGCTCCTGGCAAGCGGCCGGCCGCCGGACGAGCCGGCCGCGGTGATCTACGACGGCACGCTGCCGGGACAGCAGACCATCGAGGGCACGCTGCAGGAGCTCATCGAGCTCACACGGGCCTCGCGCCCGCGCCGACCCGCGATCCTCGTCGTCGGCCGTGTCGCCGGCTTGCGGCAGCACCTGCGGTGGTTCGACGACCGGCCGCTCTTCGGGCGGCGGATTGCCGTGACGCGCCCGCGTGAGGACGCCGCCGACCTGGCGGATCGTCTGGCGGCGCTCGGCGCCGAGCCGATCGTCGTGCCGATGATCCGGATTGCGCCGCCCGAGGACTGGGCGCCGCTCGACGCCGCGGTGGAAGCCGTCGATCGCTTCGACTGGATCGTGTTCACGAGCTTGAACGCGGTCGACCAGTTCATGTCGCGCCTGTACGGCAGCGGACGCGACGCGCGCGACCTGAAGGGAGTCCGGCTCTGCGCCGTCGGGCCGTCGGCGCGCGACCGGCTCGCCCGCTTCGGCCTGCGCGTCGACGCGGCCCCCTCCGACTTCAAGGCCGAGGGTGTGGTGGAGACGCTGCGCATGCAGACCGGGATCGAGGGGCTGCGCTTCCTGCTGCCGCGCGCCGACACCGGGCGCGAACGGCTCGCCGAGGCGCTCGCGGCCGCCGGCGGCGACGTCGTTGACATCACCGCCTATCGCATGCTGCCGCCCGATCCGGTGCCGGGGAAGGATCCCGATCTCTATCGCATGCTGCTCGACGGCCAGATCGACGCGGTCACCTTCACCAGCGCCGCGAGCGTGCGCAACTTCGTCCAGGCGTTCGGCGCGGAGCAGACCGCCGATCTGCTGCGGCAGACGATGGTGGCGGTGTGCGGGCCCGTGACCGCCGAGGCGGCGCAGCGACTCGGCATCCCCGTCACGGTGATGCCGCAGGAGTACACGCTCGACGCGCTCGTCGAGGCGATTGCGGCGTACTACCGGAGAGTCTGAAAGCAAAGGGCGCATGAAAGCCTCTCGGTGAGGCCTCCATGCGCCCGTGACCGCACGGCGGAGCCGAGGCTCCGCCCCACGACAGCCGATTCCTATCGCACCTCCGGCGGCGTATCCAGCCGGATCCGCAGGATCGTGCCCGGCTCGAGCTCGACGTCCTTGCCCGGCGTCGCGGCAATGACACCGCCGCCGCCGATCAGGATGCCGGCCAGCGCGCCCTTCACGCCGCCGAGGATGCCGCCGATGATCGCGCCGGCGCCGGCGCCCGTGCCGATCCGGCCGACTTCACCGCGCACGCCCTCGCTCTCGAGCGCCTGTACCACCGTCGCGCGCATCGGGTAGTCGCGGCCGTTCACCGTGATCTGATCGAACGCGAGCGTCAGGCTGCCCTTCCGATCGAGCCGCCCGGCCTTGTCCACGCCGCTCACGACGCCGCGCATCTCCGAGCCCGCGGGTATCACCACGCGATCGCCCACCTGCAGATCGACGGCCGTCGTCGCGATGAAGCGGTCCTCCACCTGGTTGCGTCCCGAGCTGAGCGGGTCCTGCAACCGCACGTCCAGCTCGGTGCCGACCGGAATCGCGCTGCGGCTCGTCGTCCGCGAGCTCGACGCGGAGGTGCTGCTCGCGGCCGGCCCGTTGACCTCGGCGCGGGCGCGCGCGCGCAGGTCGTCGATGCGATCGCGGAGGTCGTAGTACTCCTCGCGCGAAACCGAGCGCTCCTTCCGCAGCTTCACGCGGAGGTACGCCGCTTCGTCGCGCAGGTCGGCGAGCTCCTTGTTGTAGCGGGACGCGAGGTCGGGCTTTCGATCGACGGCGCGCTGGACCTCGGCCTCCGCATCGCTGATCGCGAGGCTGAGACGCTGGATATCGGCGTCCGTGACCGACGCGCCCTGGGCGGCCGCCGCGGGCGTCAGAACCAGCCCCGGCACGAACGCCACCGCCAACGCGGCGGCAAGCAGGTATCGCAGCAGCATGGTGAGTCCTTTCGATCGGAGCAGCCGGCGCACAGCGAGGCAGCCGGGCCCGCTCATCCGTACAGACGACCCGGCCGGACAGGCGGCCGGACCGACCGGATCATCTTAGTGCGAAACGCGGCAGGCGAGGCGAACGGAGGCGGTCCCACCCGGTCCGGCTAGCGCCAGAACATCAGGTTCTCGACCCACTCCACACGGGTCAGGTCGTTGTAGATCACGGCCACCATGAGGAGCATCAGGAGCACGAACCCCGCCACGAGCATGCGCTCCTTGACCCGGACGCTGAAGTCCCGGCGGGCAATCCCCTCGAGCAGGATGATCAGGATGTGACCGCCGTCGAGCACGGGGATCGGCAGCAGGTTCAGCAGGCCGAGGTTCAGGCTGATGGAGGCCAGCAGCGAGAGCAGCGGGATGATGCCGGCGCGCGCCGACTCGCCCGACAGGCCGGCAATCCCCACCGGGCCCATGAGCTGCTTCGGCGAGGTCTCGCCGGTGAAGAGCCCCGTGAGTGTCCGGAAGATCAGCCCGGAGGCCTCCCAGTTCTGCTCGAGGCTCATCCGGAACGCCTCGAAGACTCCCGGCTCGATCCGTTCGACCTGATCGCTGATCGCGATCCCGATCGCCCACTGGCCCGTGTCACGCTGCATCGGCGTGACCGGGATGTCGAGCTCACGCCCCTCCCGGAGCACCCGGACGACGATCTCGCGGCCGCCCGACCCGTGCTCGGCGATGAGCTCCGAGACCTGGCGCGCGAAGCTCACCGTCTCCCCGGCCACCGCCAGGATGACGTCGCCCGCCTTCAGGCCCGCGACATCCGCCGGCTCGCCCGCGTTCACGGACGGGATGTTCGGGTGCGTGTCCGGCAGCACGCCGATGTCGCCGACCTCGTACTTGCCTTCGGCGCGCGGCACCACCGTGATCGTCCGGTGCTCGCCGTTGCGGTCGACGAGCAGCGTGACCTCGCGCCGCGCCTTGCCGGCGATGGCGAACAGGAAGTCGTCCCAGGTCGCGACCTCGCGGTCGTCCACGCGCAGGATGCGATCGCCCACCTGCACCCCGGCCTCGGCAGCGGCCGCGTTCTTCTCGAACGCGCCGACGATCGGCGCCATGTCGCGGTAGGCCGGCACGGTGGTGCCCTGGAGCAGGACGCCCCACAGCACCACGATGGCCAGCAGGATGTTCATCGCCGGCCCGGCGATGAGCACCTGGAAGCGCTGCCACTTGGACTTCGAGAGGAACTCGTCCGGGGCGCCGCTGCGCTGATCCTCGACCGTCTCCCCCGCCATCTTGACGAAGCCGCCGAGCGGGATGGCCGAAATCTTGTACTCCGTGCCGCCACGCGTGAACCCCAGCAGCCGGGGGCCGAAGCCGATCGAGAACGCCAGCACGCGCACGCCGACGCGGCGCGCGGCGAGGTAGTGGCCGAGCTCGTGGACGAAAACGAGCACGCCGATGACAAAAATGAAAGCGAGCGTCGTGGTCACGATGGTGTCGTCCCCTGCACCTTCAATTCTAAGGTGCCGGAGAAGGCCGCCGCGCGGGCACGCGCCCAGCGGTCCACCGCGCGGACCTCTTCCAGCGTGTCGGCCTCGTGCACGTCGTGTGCCGTCATCGTCTGTTCGATGACCTGCGCAATGGCGGGAAACGCCAGGCGTCCGCCCAGGAACGCCTCCACGGCCACCTCGTTGGCCGCGTTCAGAACGATCGGCATGGTCCCGCCCGTGCGAAGCGCCCGGTAGGCGAGCCCGAGGCACGGGAAGCGGACGGGGTCAGGTGGCAGGAACTCGAGCGGTCCGCAGCGCGTGAGATCCAGCGGCGGCAGCATCGCGTCCCATCGCTCGGGGTACGAGAACGCGTACTGGATCGGCAGCCGCATGTCGGTGACGCCGAGCTGCGCGATGGTCGACCCGTCGGTGAGCTCGACCATCGAGTGCACGATCGACTGCGGGTGCACGACGACGTCGATCCTGTCGGCGGGAACGTCGAACAGCCAGTGCGCCTCGATCACCTCGAGCCCCTTGTTCATCAGCGTCGCCGAGTCGATGGTGATCTTGCGTCCCATCTGCCACGTCGGGTGACGCAGCGCCATGTCGGGCGTGACGCCGGCGAGACGCTCGGCCGGCCATCCGCGGAACGGGCCGCCCGAGGCGGTCAGCACGAGCCGTCGCACGTCCGCGGGCGAACGTCCGTGCAGGCACTGGTGAATCGCGTTGTGCTCGCTGTCCACGGGCAGCAGCGCGACGCCATGCCGCCGCGCGGCGCGCGTGACGAGCGCGCCGGCCATGACGAGCACCTCCTTGTTGGCGATTGCGATCGTCTTGCCTGATTCGATGCCCGCGAGCACCGCTTCGAGCGCCGCGGTCCCGGAGGACGCGCAGAGCAGCAGGTCGACGTCGGGATGAGTGGCGACCGCCAGCAGCCCTTCGGGCCCGGTGACAACGGCGGTTCCCTGTGGCGCGCTCGACCGGAGCCGGTCGGCGCAGGCTTCCGACGCGATGGCCGCAATCGCCGGCCGGTAGCGGGCGGCCTGCCGCGCAAGCGCGTCGACGCTGGTGCTTGCCGCCAGCGCCGCGACCGAGAGCCGATCCGGATACGCGTCGACCACGGCGAGCGCGCTCGTGCCGATCGACCCGGTGGATCCGAGGATCGCGATCCGCTTCATCGCCACACCAGCCATGCGTACCGGAGCGCGAAGAAGTACGCCGGCGTCGCGAGCAGCAGCGCGTCGATGCGGTCGAGCATGCCCCCGTGACCGGGAATCAGCGCCGAGCTGTCCTTCACGTGCGCCGCGCGCTTCATCGCCGACTCGAACAGATCCCCCACGATCCCGAGCCCCACGATCCACCCGCCCAGCACGAGCCGGGCCGTCAACCCCATCTCCGGAAGCCAGTACCCGCCCAGCCAGCCCATGGCGGCCATGCCGCCGACGAAACCGCCGATCGCCCCCTCGACCGTCTTCTTCGGGCTGATCGTCGGCGCCAGCGGGCTGCGCCCGAGCATCCGCCCCGCATAGTACTGCGAGGTGTCGCTCGCGATGACGGTGAGCATGAGCAGCAGCGCGACCTCGCGCCCCTCGAGCCAGTGCAGGTTGACGAGCAGCCCGAGCGGCACGCCGATGTAGAGCGGCGCGAAGACGAGCGCCGGCGCGGCGAGGGCGTTCCGCGGCTCGGGGCCGCCCAGCGCGACGACCCAGATGGCGGCGAACACGGCGCCCGTCAGCAGCACCGGCAGCAGCGGGGCCTGCGGCACCGCGGCGAACACGCAGGCGGCTGCCGTCAGGATCAGGCCGAGCGAGCGGGGCACGGTCGCGCCGAGCCCGTCGAAGAGTCTGGCGAACTCGACGAATGCCAGCGCCGCCACGACGGCGGCGACGACCATGAGCCAAGAGGAGGGGGCGAACCAGGCCGCGCCGGCGGCAATCACCAGCAGCGCGGCGCCACTGAGGAGGCGGATCACCGGACCGTGGCGACCCGCGTGGGCTTGAGGCCGCCGTACCGCCGATCGCGCTTCTGGTACTCGAGCACGGCCTGGAGCAGGTGGCTCGCGCGGAAGTCGGGCCACAGCGTGTCGGTGACCCAGATCTCCGCGTACGCGATCTGCCACAGCAGGAAGTTGCTGACGCGCATCTCGCCGCTCGTGCGGATGAGCAGGTCGGGATCCGGCTGGCCGGCCGTGTAGAGGTACTCGCTCACCCGGCTCTCGTCGATCTGCTCCGGGCAGAGCCCGTCGGCAATCATCCGCCGCACGGCGTCCGTCAGCTCCGCGCGGCCGCCATAGTTGAGCGCGATGTTGAACAGCAGCCCGGTGTTGTGCCGCGTCCGCGCCTCGGCGTCGGCGAGCGCCTCGCGCACGTCGGGCGCAAGCTCGTGCAGCCGGCCGATCGGCCGGAAGCGGATGTTGTTCGAGAGCAAGGTCCCCAGCTCCGAGCGGAGATACCGCCGCAGGAGCGCCATGAGCGTGCTGACCTCGGTCTCGGGACGCTTCCAGTTCTCCACCGAGAACGCGTAGAGCGTCAGCACCTCCACGCCCAGCCGGGCGCTCGCTTCGACGACGTCACGTACCGCGTTGATGCCGGCCCGATGCCCTTCGACACGCGGCAGGTGGCGCCGCGACGCCCACCGGCCGTTGCCGTCCATGATGATCGCGATGTGGGCGGGCAGCTGCTCGAAATTGACCTGGCGGGCCAGCGCTTCCTCCGGCGAACCGGGCGGCAGCCACGCCAGCAACTCGTCAAGCGGCATCAGGACCCCTTGGGGAAAGCAAATCGTGATTTTATCAGTAGTTCGTCCGATCAATCAGTAATCGACCCGCAGCAGCCACAGGCCGTGGGCGGGCGCCGTGGCGCCGGCCGCCTCGCGCCGCCGCTCCTGCAGCACCTGCCTGACCGTCCCCGGATCCCGGCGCCCCATGCCGATGTCAGCGAGCGTGCCCGCGATGGCGCGGACCATGTGCCGCAGGAAGCCGTCCGCGCTGATGTCGAGGGCGACCAGCCGCGACCCGGCCGGCGCGATCAGGGCGGCCGCAAGTTCGTCCGGCGGGCGCACCTCCGCGACCGTCGCCCGCACCACCGTCCGCACCGCGTGCGCGACCTCGCTGCCGGTCGACTGGAACCCGCTGAAATCGTGCGTCCCCACCAGGTGCTGCGCTGCCGCGTCCATCACGCCCGTATCCAGCGGCTGTAGGACATGCCACGCGTACCGGCTGACGAACGGGGACAGTACCGGCCCGTCGACGAACAGATACTGGTAGTGCTTCAGGTGCGCGGAAAAGCGGGCATGGAACCCGGGCGCCGCCTCCTCGACGGCAAGGACACGGACCTGCGCGGGCAGCACCGCGTTGAGCGCCCGCCGCAGCGTGTCGCAGGGCAGGCTGGTCTCAACGGCACAGCTGGCGACCTGCGCCAGCGCGTGGACCCCGGCGTCGGTGCGCCCCGCGCCGGCGACCGCCACGGACTGCCCGTCGATGCGCGTCAGCGCCTCCTCGAGCAGCCCCTGAACAGACGTCCCCGTCGCCTGCCGCTGCCAGCCCACCAGCCCCGTGCCGTCGTAGGCGACCGTGAGCTTGAGGAGGCGCATATCTCAGGGATCAGGGATCAGGGGGCAGGGGTCAGGGGCCAGGGGGCCGGGGCCAGCAGGACGTAGCGCCGGACTTCAGTCCGGCCCTACTTGGACCGGCTACCGGGCTTGACCACCGGCACGCCCTGCGCGCACAGCGGACACGACGCCTCTTCGTACGTCGGCAGGGACACCGACACCAGCGCGGAGAGCGGCACGCCGAGCTCCGCCCGCCCGCCGCTGCGATCGACGATCGCGCCGGCCGCGACGACCGTTGACCCCGCCTGCCTCGCGACCTCCATGGTCTCGCGCGTCGACAGCCCGGTGGTCACGACGTCCTCGACGACGACGACGCGGTCGTCCGGCTCGAGCACGAACCCGCGCCGCAGGGTCAACCGCCCGTCCTGGCGCTCGGCGAACAACGCCCGCACCCCCAGCGCACGCGCGACCTCGTACCCGATCACGATGCCCCCGAGCGCCGGCGACAGCACGACCGTGGGACTGGCTCCGCGGAGCCGATCGGCCAGCGCCGCCCCGAGACGGGCGGCCTCCGCCGGGTGCTGCAGCACGAGCGCGGACTGCAGGTAGCCGGGACTGTGCAGCCCCGATGAGAGACGGAAATGGCCTTCGAGCAGGGCGCCCGAACGCCGGAACAGGGCAAGGACATCGTCGTGGGTCACGGTCGGTATGAAATGCGCGCGGGAAGTGCCCGTGCAGCGGCTGACCGCTGCACCGGGCGCGACTCCCGGGTAAGCGGTTGGCGCAACGGCGTAGTATACATGTCCGGGCCCGGGGAAACTCCCGCCCGCACTCGTCCGTCTATATCCACTGATGCCGGGCCGCCTCGGGAATCTTCTGCCCAGAACGCCGTAATGCTGCTTCGCCGGATCACACTGGAGCTCCGACACATGTCCCTACGTTTCCGCCCCGGCGCGCTGATGCTCGCGCTGGTGCTCGTCGCGGCGGCCGCGCCGTCCGCTTCCGGACAGTCTGCGCAGCAACCGCCCGCGCAGCCGCCCGCGCAGGAACCGGCGCCGCCGGCGCAGGAACCCGTGCAGACGCCGCCCACCACGACGCCGTCGGCCATCGGACTGGATCCCACCGGTCCCGTGCGTCCGCTGTCGGTGCAGGAGGCGGTCAACCTGGCGCTCGAGCAGAACCTCGGAGTGCAGATCGAGCGGCTCAATCCGCAGCTGCAGCAGCAGAACACCGCGGCGGTGCTCTCGAACTACATGCCGCAGGTCACGTTCGGCGCCTTCACCCAGAGCCAGGATCAGCCGCCGAGCAGCTTCCTCTCGGGCGGCGACGAGATCATCTCCACCGACAACATCGGCTTCAACACCAGCATCACGAAGCTGTTCTCGTGGGGCACCGAGGCCACGGTCTCGTTCGACAGCGGACGGCAGCGGACGAACAACCAGTTCTCCAGCTTCCAGCCGCTGCTCAGCGGCAACCTCGATGTCGTCGTCAGGCAGCCGCTGCTGCGCAACTTCCGGTTCGATCCGGTGAAGCAGCAGCTGTTCGTGTCGCGGGCGAACCAGCAGATCGCCGACGTCGACCTGCGCCGGCTCATCGCGGTGACGGAGCGCAACGTCCGCAACGCGTACTGGGAGTACGTCTACGCGATCAACGCGCTCGAGGTCGCGCGTCAGTCGCTCGAGCTCGCGCAGCGCTCGCTGCGCGACACACGCTCGCGCGTCGAGATCGGCACGCTCGCGCCCATCGACATCGTCCAGGCCGAATCGGAAGTGGCCAGCCGCGAGGAGGCCGTGATCCTGGCGGAAGCCGCGATCGGGCAGGCCGAGGACCGGCTGCGCGCGCTCATCTTCGACCCGAAATCGCCGGAGTTCTGGGACATGCGGCTGCAGCCCACCGACACCGCGCCGTTCGTGGCCCAGGACGTGGACGTCAAGGCGGCGATCGACCGCGCGCTGAAGGAGCGCACCGACCTCGAGGCGGCGCGCCGGCGGCTCGACATCACGAACTACAACGTCGATTACTACAAGAACCAGACGCTGCCGGGCCTCAACCTGCAGTTCGATTACAACACCACGGGCATCGGCGGCACGCAGCTCATTCGCGACCCGGACAGCCCGCAGTTCCCGCCGCCGATCATCGGCGAGGTGCGCCGCTCGATCGGCGACGTCTACTCGGACATCTTCGGCAACAACTTCCCGACCTGGCGGCTGTCGCTGAACGTCAGCTACCCGATCGGGACGAGCACCGCCGACGCGAACCTGGCCCGCACGCGGCTCGAGCAGGTGCAGTCGCGCACGGCGCTGCGCGAGCTGGAGCTGCAGGTCGCCACCGAAGTGCGCGATGCGGCGCGGCAGCTGGTGGCCAACGCGAAGCGCGTCGAGGCGACGCGCGCCGCGCGGGTGCTCGCCGAGCGCCGGCTCGAGGCCGAGGAGAAGAAGTTCGCCGCCGGCATGTCCACCAGCTTCGAGGTGTTCCAGGCACAGCGCGACCTCTCGCAGGCCCGCAGCAACGAGCTGCGCGCGATCCTCGACTACAACCAGTCGCAGGTGAACTTCGAGACCGTGCAGGTCGCGCCCGGCGGCGGCGGCGCGTCGTTCAGCCCGCAGCTGGGCGGCGCCATCGGCGGCGGCACCGGCACCACCGGGACGGGCGGCGGGGCCGGGACGACCGGTGGCGGCGCCGGCGGCCCGCAGCCCTAGCGCGGATTCGGGCAGGGGCGACTCGCGTGTCGCCCCTGCCTCCGTGTCCTCCCTCGCGACGGATCCGTCGCCTTCACCCTCCCGCCCCACCCTTCCCGCCAGCCCGGCCCGCAGCCCTGCTAAAGTGTGCGGGTGCCGAAGGTCTCGGTGACCGTCATCACGCGCGACGAAGCGGCGCACATCGCCGATGCCCTCGACTCCGTCGCCTGGGCCGACGAGCGCATCGTCGTCGACTCGGGCAGCGCCGACGATACCGTGGCCATCGCCCGGGCCAGGGGAGCGCGGGTGGAGGTCCGGGAGTGGGACAGCTACGCGGCGCAGAAGAACCATGCCGCGTCGCTGGCCAGCCACGACTGGATTCTCTCGCTCGACGCCGACGAACGGGTGAGCGAGGCGCTCGCGGCGGAGATCCGGGCGTTGGTGGCCACGGAGCCGCCGATGCGCGGCTATCGGGTTCCGCGTGTCACGCACTACCTGGGCCGGTGGATTCGGACCACCGACTGGTGGCCGGACTGGCAGCTGCGGCTCTACGATCGGCGCGCCGGCGCGTGGGCGCGCGTCCACGTCCACGAGTCTGTGCGGGTCGCCGGTCCGGTCGGCAAGCTGCGCGGCGAACTGCTCCACTACCCGTACCGCGACATCGCCGACCATCTCGCCACCATCGACCGCTACACCTCCATCGCCGCCGCCGAGCTGTACGCCCGCGGGCGCCGATCCGGCGCGCTGCGCATCGTCATCCACCCGGCGCTGGCCTTCCTGCGGAACTACGTGCTCCGCGGCGGCTTCAGGCAGGGGACGACGGGGCTCGTGGTGTCGCTGATGAACTCGTATTACGTGCTGCTGAAGTTCGCGAAGCTCTGGGAGCAGCAGCGGCGGCGCGGCTAGCGATGTTCTCGCTCCACATCGACACGGCGCGCACGTGGCGCGGCGGGCAGAATCAGGTGCTGCTGACCGTCATGGGACTGCGCGCCGCCGGTCACCGCACCGCGCTCGTCGCACATCCGAACGGCGAGCTGCGCCGCCGCGCGGAGGAGGGGCTCGACCTCGTCCCGCTCGCGCCGGACCACGAGCTCGACCTGCGCGCCGCCTGGAAGCTCTCGCGCGTCCTCACGCGTCTGCGCCCCGACGTCGTCCATGCGCACGACCCGCACGGCGTCGCCATGGCCTCCGTCGCGCTGTCGATGCTGACGCGCACGCCTCCCCCGCCGCTCGTGGCCTCGCGCCGCGTCGACTTCCGGTTGAAACGGAACTCGTTCTCGCGGTGGAAGTACCGGCAGGTCCGGCTGTTCATCGCCTCGTCCGAGGCCATCCGCCAGCTGCTGATTCAGGATGGGGTCCCGGAGGATCGTGTGGTGACGGTGTACGAGGGCATCGACGTCGACCGCATGGCGCACGTCGAGCCCGTCAACCTGCCCGCGACGTTCTGGCTGCCGCACGGCGCGCCGGTCGTCCTGAACGTCGCGGCGCTCGTGCCGCACAAGGGGCAGCGGCACCTGATCGACGCGATGCCGCTCGTGCTGCAGCGCGTGCCCGACGCGCGGCTGCTCATCGCCGGCGAGGGGCCGCTGCATGCCGAGCTCGAGGCGCGGATCAGGCGCCACCATCTCGAGAAGCACGTCCTGCTCACCGGATTCCGGACCGACGTCCACGGCATGATCAAGGGCAGCGACCTGTTCGTGATGAGCTCGGAGACCGAGGGACTCGGTACGTCGCTGCTCGACGCGATGGCCGCGGAGAAGGCCTGCATCGGCACACGTGCGGGAGGCATCCCCGAGGTCATCGATGACGGACGCACCGGCCTGGTCGTGCCCCCGCACGACCCGCCGTCGCTCGCCACGGCCATCGTCCGTCTGCTTCAGGACGCGGAGTTGCGGACGTCAATGGGCCGGGCGGGCCTGCATCGCGTGCGCGAGCAGTTCAGCGTGCAGCGCATGGTCGAGGGGACGCTGACCGCGTACGTGCTGGCAGGAGCGAACTGAGGCGGACCTTCGGTCCGCCCGTGACGGAGTCCGGCTCTGGACGTGTGGGCCGTGGACTCTCGGCCCTGGCGCGAGTTCCTGACTTCTCTGTGGCCCCTGCGGCTTCCGTGCCCTCTGCAATCTCTGTGGCCGCGTCCTCACCGCGGCCTGCACAGCCCCCGCAACGGACAGTCCCGGCTCCCCTTCCGCTGACCGTCACCGCACGCGCCCATCATCCCGACGTGACACAGCGAGAAATCGAAGCGGACCGGATCGTGCGGGTCGACGGCGCGCAGGCTGGCGGTGATCTCCGCCGCCATCTGCCAGCCGGACGTCGCGCGGCGCGTGAGGCGGAGGCAGCGGCCCAAGCGAATCAGGTGGGTGTCGAGCGGGACGATGAGCCGCGACGGGCTGACGCGCGTCCAGATGCCGAAGTCGACGTCGTCGCGCCGGACCATCCAGCGCAGGAAGAGGTTCAGGCGCTTGCACGCGCTGCCGCGTGACGGGCGCGGGAAGAACCAGCTGACGCCGGCCCGCGCGGGCACGCGGCCGTACGCCCGCGTGAGGTCGAGCGCCATGGCGCGCGCCGAGAACGAGTCGAGCGCCGGGCCGACGTCCGGCGCCGACGGGTCGTCCCCCTCGACGAAGAAGCCTTCAATCGACCCGCTGCGATCCAGCATCTGCCGGAGGACCCACAACAGCGCAACGATGTCGGCGCCGCGCGTCCAGCGGTGGACGAACGACGCGAACGCCTTGCGCTCGCGCTCCGGCGAGAAGGCACGGACGTACGCGGCAGGCGACGGGCCGCAATGGGCGAGCACGTGCGACACCGACTGCATCACGCTGCCGACGCGGCCGAACGCGAGGCCCGCCGCGATGAAACCGGCGATCTCGCGATCGGCCGGATCGGCGTATGGGCGCACGAGCTCGACGGGATCCGTCGCCGAGCACTCGCGGTTGTACGCCGCATAGAGCGGCTCGAGCGCTGCGGCGAGCCGTTCGCGCCGCGCGGCGGCGGCTGCTGTGGGCACGGGCTGGCTCTTCAGAACGCGGTGATCGGCACACCCGCGGCGCACAGCGGGCAATCGGACGCGGGATAGTTCGCCGGGGCCGAGTACTCGATGAGCGGATACACCGGCACGCCCGGATCGACGATCGATTCCAGACGATCGCAGATGCAGAGGACGGCCAGCACGGTGCCGCCCGCTTCGCGCACCAGCTCGGCGCATCTCGCGACGACCTGCCCCGTGTTTCGCACGTCGTCCGCGATCAGCACGCGGCGCCCCTTCACGAGCTGCTGGTAGAACGGACGCAGCACGGGCTCCTTGCCCCGCTTCTCGAACGGCGCGAACGAACAGGGCGGGTGCGTCAGGCTGCGGCGGCTGTCGAGCAGGCCGGCCAGCGTGTGCGCGAGCAGCGCGCCGCCTGTGGCAGGTCCCGCCACGACCTCGGCGGCCGACGTGATCGTGTCCGGCACGAGATCCAGCAGGTCCTGGGCGAGCCGCCAGATGGTGGACGGATACCGGAACAGCTGGTGAGGGTTCAGGTACGCGGGCCCGTGATACCCGTTGCCGTAGTCGAAGTGCCCGTCCATCAGCACCTCGTAGCGCCGCAGCTCGTCGAGCGCCCGTTTCCTGATTTCGTCAGCGCGCAAGGGGCAAGACTCCTGTCGTTCTCCGGATGATTACGCCAGCTTCTCCGCGCCGCTGACTGCCGGGTTCACGTGGACCGTCCGGCCCCCGACGATTGTCGCCGCCGCCGCGCCGCGGAGCGTCCAGCCGTCGAACGGCGTGTTCTTCGACTTCGAGAACAGCGCCTCCGCGCGGATCGTGACCTCGACGTCCGGCGCCAGCACGGTGATGTCGGCGACGGATCCTTCCTTCAGCGTGCCGCCGGAGCGACGGAGAATCCGCGCCGGATTCACCGACAGCAGCTCCACCGCACGCGCCAGGCTGATGTGGCCGCGGTGCACGAGCCGGTCGAGCACGAGCGGCACGCACGTCTCGAGCCCGACGATGCCGAACGGCGCGCGGTCGAACTCCTGCTTCTTCTCGTCGGCATGGTGCGGGGCGTGGTCCGTCGCGATCACGTCGACGCTGCCGTCGGCGATGCCTTCGATCATCGCGTCGACGTGTTCCTGCGACCGCAGCGGCGGGTTCATCTTGCAGTTCGTGTCGTACTGGATCGGCGACTCCAGCTGCGCGTCGGTCAGCACGAAGTGATGCGGCGCCACCTCGCAGGTCACCGCAAAGCCCTGCGCCTTGCCGTCGCGGATCGCGCGCAGCGCCCCCGCCGTGCTCATGTGCGCGAGGTGGAAGTGCCCGCCGGTGAGCCCGGCGAGTGTGACGTCGCGCTGCACCATCACCGTCTCCGCGGCGGCCGGCAGCCCCCGCAGGCCGAGCGCCGACGCGTAGTAGCCCTCGTGCGCGACGCCGTCCCCCTTGAGCGACGGGTCCTCGCAGTGGTCGATGACCGGCATGTCGAACATCGACGCGTACTCGAGCGCGCGGCGCATCAGCAGCGCCGTCGCCACCGGCTTCCCGTCGTCCGAGATGGCAACGCAGCCGGCGCGGTGCAGCTCGCCGATGTCGGCCAGCAGCTCGCCGTTCGAGCCGCGCGACACCGCGCCAATCGGGTAGACGCGCGCGAGGTCGGCCTCGGCGGCGCGCCGGAGGATCAGCTCGGTGATGCTGGCGTTGTCGTTGACCGGCGTGGTGTTCGGCATGCAGGCCACGGCGGTGAACCCGCCGGCCACCGCCGAGCGGGTGCCGGTCGCGACCGTCTCCTTGTGCTCCTGCCCCGGCTCGCGCAGGTGGACGTGCATGTCGATCAGGCCCGGCACGACCACGAAGCCCCGGGGCACCTCGACGACCTGCACGCCGTCCTCGACCGGCAGGTTGCGTCCGACACGCGCCACGCGATCGCCGTCGATCAGCAGGTCGAACTCGCCGTCCACCCCGGCGGCCGGATCGACCAGCCGCCCTCCCTTAAGCAGCCGCTTCATGCTCCACTCCGCCCGCCAGCAGATACAGGACCGCCATGCGCACCGCGACGCCGTTGGTCACCTGCTCGAGGATGACCGAATACGGACCGTCGGCCACCTCCGACGCGATCTCGACGCCTCGGTTCATCGGGCCCGGGTGCATGATGATCGCGTCCGGGCGGGCTCGCCGCACGCGCTCCTCGGTCATCCCGAACACCTGGAAGTACTCGCGCAGCGACGGGAAGAAGGCGCCCTGCATCCGCTCCAGCTGGATGCGGAGCATCATGATCACGTCGGCGCCCTCGACCGCCTCGTCGACCTTCGCGGTCACGTGCACGCCCAGCCGCTCGATTCCCGGCGGCACCAGCGTCGGCGGACCGCAGACCCACACCTCCGCGCCGAGCTTCGTCAGCAGCAGCACGTTCGACCGCAGCACCCGGCTGTGCAGCAGGTCGCCGATGATCGCGACTTTCAGTCCCTCGATCCGCCCCTTGTGCTGCCGGATCGTGAACGCGTCGAGCAGCGCCTGCGTCGGGTGCTCGTGCATGCCGTCGCCGGCGTTGATGATCCGGGACCGGCACACCCGCGAGAGCAGGTGGCAGGCGCCGGACGCGGAGTGGCGCAGGACGATGAAGTCGGGCGACATCGCCTCGAGGTTCAGGGCGGTGTCGATGAGCGTCTCGCCCTTGACAACGCTGGAGGTCGCGATCGCGACGTTCAGCGTGTCGGCGCTCAGGCGCTTCTCGGCGACCTCGAACGACGTGCGCGTGCGCGTGCTCGGCTCGAAGAACAGGTTGACCACCGTGCGGCCGCGCAGCGCCGGCACCTTCTTGATGGGCCGCTGCGCGATCTCCTGCATCGCGGCGGCCGTGTCGAGGACCAGCAGGATCTCCTCCGCCGAGAGATCCGCGATGCCCAGCAGATGCCGCTGCTTCAGCCGGGTGGGCGCCGGATTGGGGGTCTGCCCGGCCATCCCCCTACTCCGCGCTCTGGATGACGACGTCGTCATGGCCGTCCACCTCCTGGAGCCGCACCTGCACGCTCTCGCGGCGTGACGTCGGCACGTTCTTCCCGACGTAATCCGCCTTGATCGGCAGCTCGCGATGTCCGCGATCGACCAGCACGGCGAGCTGGATGGCGCGCGGCCGGCCGAAGTCGATGAGCGCGTCGAGCGCCGCCCGGATCGTCCGGCCGGTGTAGAGCACGTCGTCGACGAGCAGGATGATGCGGTCGTCGATGTCGAACGGGATGTCCGTGCTGCGCACGACCGGCTGCGGTCCGACGGCATGGCGCATCAGGTCGTCGCGATAGAGCGTGATGTCGAGCGCGCCAGTCGGCGGCTCGACGCCGGTGATCGTGCGCAGCTCCGCGGCAATGCGGCGCGCCAGCGGCACGCCGCGCTCGCGGATGCCGACGAGCGCGAGATGCTCGATGTCCCGGTTGCGCTCGACGATCTCGTGCGCGATCCGCGTCAGCGACCGGCGCATCCGGTCGGCATCCATCACGACCGGCACGGCACACCTCGCGTACGGCCCATGGAGCCGGCCGGCTTCAGGAACGGAACGGACACTCGTCGAGAGGGATTCCGGCGAAGCGCCGGAGCGGGAGGGTACAGGTTCACGGCAGACCTCTTCGCGGTCTCACGGGACCGCAATTAAAGAGCCGTCGTTCAGTATAGCAGGTGTCGGCCCCGGGATCCGGCTCCGCGACGGATCGGCTCACCGAAGGAAGCGGTTGACCACGGCCGGGTCATTCCTCGTCGCGCTGCGCTGCGGCCGGGTCGTCTCCGGCCGCGTCCGGCGCCTCGACGTCCGGGTCGGCCCACGACTCGGGGCTCTCGAGTCCCGGCTCGGGCAACGCGTCCCCGCCATCCTGATACGAGGGGATGTACGCGATCGGCCGCTCCGACGTGAACGCCGACGTGAACAGATCCGTCCGCGCGTAGCCGTCCATGTCGCGGGCCACCGGGAGACCGAAGTAGTAGAGCAGCGTCGGCGCGATGTCGGCGATCGAGCCGCGCGGCAGGCGACCCGGCTGGACCGGCGTGCCGTGCGCGAGCAGGAACCCGTCGGGCGCGCGCTCGTGCGTGCCGCTCAACTCGGTGTTGCCGAGGGCTCCCTCGAGCAGCCGCTTCGGCAGCGAGAGCGGCTGCAGCCCGAACGGCGAGACGACCAGCAGCAGGTCCCCCGGTTCGAGCCGGTCCAGCAGCCGGCCGATTTCGGCATCGACGAACCGGTAGTACTGCTCCAGCACCCGTCCGTGCCGGCGGCGCTCCTCGTCGGACACGTCGCCGAAGTCGCGCGGCACGGCGTAGCGCATGTAGACGTGGCCGACGGTGTCGATGCCGGTCAGGCGCAGCACGCTGAAGCGCGCCGGGTCCGATTCGTCCAGCCGGTGCCAGGTGTCCGCATACAGGCGATCGAGGCGCAGCGCGCTCCGCACGTCGTCTGGCAGGTCCCGAGGCAACGCCCCTTCTCCGGCCGACGCGCGCGCCACCGGGGTTCCCAGCCGGAGTGCCTGCGCCAGCCCCGGGGGCCAGGCCAGCTCGCCGCCGCCGATCGCGAGGGCGACGTCGCTGGCACGGTGGAACTCCTCGCTCACCAGCGTCCCTTCGATCGGCGTTGCCGGCCAGGTGAGCGGCCAGCGCACGATCGAGGACCGGATGCCGGACCGGCCGAGGATCGACCACACCGGCGGCGTCTGCAGCGTCGCCGACGTGTGCGCGCGCTCCATCAGCGCGCCGAAGGACACGAGCGCGTGCGAGAAGCAGTAGTCGGGCAGCAGGTCAATCGACGCGCCGCCCGGCTGCGCGACGTACCGCGCCGCCGAACGCACGCCGTTGCGGGCGGACAGCTGGCCGGTCGCCACCGCCGACCAGGCCGGCGCCGGCTGCGTGGGGCGCAGCGTCGCCAGATAGAGCGATGCGCCGCCGTCGAGCAGGCGCGCGAAATTCGGCAGGCGCCCGTCGGCGGCCCAGGGAGACACGAAGTCGAGCGACGCGCCGTCGAGGGCCAGCAGCAGCACACGTCCGCCCGAATCGTTGTCGACCGGCACCGCGCGCGGGGTTGCTGGCACCGCTGCGTGGACGTCGAGCCCGGGGCCGCGGATCGCGAGCGGCACCGCAATCGACGCCACCACGGCGACGCCGAAGGCGATCGCGCCGCCGCGGTTCCGCCGCCCCGACGCGCGGACAACGGCGAGCACGAGCGACACTGCCGCGCACACGGAGACAACGACCGCGCTTGCCAGCAGCTTGCTGCGCGCGCCGGGCTCGAGCGCGACCGAGAGGCCGCGCAGGTTCAGCCACATGAGCACGGCCCCGGTCGCGGCCGACAACGCGCACAGCCACGACAGCACCCCGTAGCTGAGCCATCCGGGTGACAGCGGCTCGGCGGCCAGCAGCTGCCGGATCGCCATCGCGGCGTAGAAGCCCAGGACGAGATGCACGGCGTAGGCGCACAGCACGACGCCCACGAGCGGCAGGGCCTCCGGATCGTCCAGCCGCAGCGCCGGGTTGAGGTGCAGGATCAGCAGGACGACGTAAGACGCCGCGACCAGCGCCGCGATGACGGCGTTCGACAGCATCCGGAGGAAGCGCACGGGAGGATCATACCGGCCGGTTGATATACTCGTCCGGTGCCCGTCGACGTCGCCGCACGCGTGATCGAGAACCGGCGGCTCTCGGCCGAGTACAACGTGCTCGCTCTCGAGGCGCCGGACATCGCGGCCGCCACCGCCCCCGGACAGTTCGTGATGGTCAAGCCGGCTCCCGGCCTCGAGCCGTTGCTCCGGCGACCCTTCTCCGTCTTCGAGGTCCTGCGCGACGAGGCCGGCGCCCCGCGCGGCATCTCGATTCTCAGCAAGCGCGTGGGCCTGTCGACCTCGCGCATCTTCGACGCCCGGCCCGGCGACGTCGTCCAGTGTCTCGGCCCGCTCGGCCGGCCGTTCAGCGACCCGCCCGCCGGCGCGGAGGTCTGGATGATCGCCGGCGGTGTCGGACTGGCGCCGTTCTGGACCGTGGCGGAGCGCCTGGCGTCGCGGGGCACGCCGAGGGTCCTGTTCTACGGCGGGCGGAAGGCCTCGGACCTGTTCTATCTCGACTACTTCCGGGAGGTGGGCGCCCGGCTCGTGCTCGCCACCGAGGACGGCAGCGCCGGCGAAACCGGACGCGTGACGGCCCCGCTCGAACAGGCGCTCGCGGAGACGCCGCCGTCGCGACAGGTCGTGCTGCAGGCGTGCGGACCCGAGCCGATGCTGGCCGCGGTCGCGCGGCTGGCGGCGCGGTACGGCCGCCCCTGCGAAGTGTCGGTCGAGCGGGTGATGGGCTGCGGGCTCGGCGGCTGCTACAGCTGCGTCGTGCCGATCAACGCGGACGGCGGCTTCCACCACGTGCGCTCCTGCATCGGCGGCCCGGTGTTCGACGCGTCCACGATCGTCTGGGACTGATTGCCATGGACCTCTCCGTCCGCCTCGGCTCGCTCGAGCTGAAGAACCCCCTCATCGCGGCGAGCGGCTGCTTCGGCTACGGCGTCGAGTACCGCGACGTGGTCGACCTCGCGTCGCTCGGGGCGGTCTGCGTCAAGGGGCTCTTCCTGACGGAGCGCGAGGGGCATCCGCCACCGCGGATCGTCGAGACGCCGGCGGGCATGCTGAACGCCATCGGCCTGCAGGGCATCGGCGTCCACCGGTTCGTGAAGGAGCGGCTCCCGGAGCTGCGCCAGACGGGCGCGACGGTGATCGTCAACGTCTGCGGCGTGACGATCGACGAGTACGTCGAGGTCTCGCGCGTGCTGTCGGACGCCGAAGGGGTCGCCGCCATCGAGCTGAACATCTCGTGCCCCAACATCAAGGAAGGGGGCATCCAGTTCGGCTGCAGCCTCGACGGCACCTACGACGTCGTCAGCGCGGTGAAGAAGGCCACGCACCTGCCGGTCATCCCGAAGCTGACGCCCAACGTGACCAGCCCCGCGTCCTTCGCCCGCGCCGCCGAGGACGCCGGCGCCGACGCGATCTCGCTGGTGAACACGTTCCTGGCGATGGCCATCGACGTCGAGACGCGGCGTCCGAAGCTGTCGAACGTCATGGGCGGCCTGAGCGGGCCCGCGATCCGTCCGATTGCGGTGCGGATGGTCTACGAGTGCCGGCAGCAGGTGAAGATCCCGATCATCGGCATGGGCGGCATCATGAACGCCCGCGACGCGCTGGAGTTCATCATCGCGGGCGCCGATGCCGTCCAGATCGGCACGGCGAATTTCGTCGACCCGTTCATCTGGGGCAAGATCCTGGACGGGCTGGGCGACTACCTGACGCGCCACGGGATTGCGCGCATCGCGGACCTGGTCGGCAGGGTCGACACGGCGCCGCTTCACGAACACGTATGAATCCCATCCTCGCCGCCCTCGACGTGAGCTCCCGCGAGCAGGCCCTGCGGCTGGCCGGCCTGCTGCGCGGCCGCGTCGGCGGCATCAAGATCGGCAGCGAGCTGTTCACCGCCGAGGGGCCGGCGATCGTCCGCGAGCTGGCGGCGCTCGGGGACCGCATCTTCCTCGACCTGAAGTTCCACGACATCCCCAACACCGTGGCCGGCGCGGTGCGGTCGGCGGCCCGGCTGGGCGCCTGGATGATGAACGTCCACGCGACCGGCGGGTCGCGGATGATGCAGGCGGCTGCGGCCGCGGCGCGGGAGGCTGCCGATGCCACCGGCAACCGGCCGCTGCTCATCGCGGTCACGGTGCTCACCAGCCTGGACGAGATCGCGCTCGAGGCGCTCGGCGTCACCCGGCCCATGGCCACGCAGGTGCAGATGCTCGCGGCGATGGCACAGGACGCGGGGCTCGACGGCGTGGTCGCGTCCCCGCAGGAGATCACCGCGATCCGGGCCAGGTGCGGCCCCGATTTCCTGATCGTCACCCCCGGGATCCGCACGGCGCCCGTGGACGCGAGCGACGACCAGGTCCGGACGATGGGCCCGGCCGAAGCGCTCGCGGCCGGCGCGAACTACCTCGTGATCGGGCGGCCGATCGTCAAGGCCGACGACCCGGCGTCGGCGGCCGACGCCATCGTGTCGCAGTTGAAGCTGAACCGCTGACAGGTCCGGCCGACCGGGCCGGCTGGGAGAGAAGGCGCGCCGGGCGGCGGGCATCCGGGCCCGCCGCCGCGTCGCGATCGAAGGCTACTTCGCGGTGATGATGAAGTGGCCGCGGCGGTTCTGCTGCCAGCAGTCTTCGGTGTTCTCCGTGCAGAACGGAGACTCTTCACCCTTGCTCACCGTGAAGATGCGGTCCCCGGCGATGCCGAGGCTGACGAGGTAGTCCTTCACAGCCTGTGCCCGCCGCTCGCCGAGCGCGAGGTTGTACTCGGACGTGCCGCGGTTGTCGCAATGCCCTTCGACGGTCACCTTCGTCGAGGTCCAGCGACGCAGCCACTCCGCGTTCTTCTGCAGCGTGGCCCGACCCTCGTCGCGCAGCGTCGACTGATCGAGATCGAAGAAGACATCACCCAGCGGCCGCTCGGCGTTGAGCTGCTCGAGCGTCTTCCGGGCGAAGATCTCCTCCTCCGTCAGTTCCGGCGGTTTGGCCGGGGGTGGCGGCGGCGGCGGGGGCGGCGGCGGCGGCGCGGCCTCGGCGGGCGGCGGTGGCGGCGGGGCAGGAGCCGGCGGCGTCTTCTTGGCGCAGCCGGCCACACCCATACCGATCACCACGGTGAGCGCCGTGGCGAGGGTCAGTCTGGATGCAGACGTCATCGTTGGCGTGTCTCCAAATTTGCGATGGAACTTATCAACTTGTGAAAATCGTTGTCAATGCACGAGCTTGTGAGAAAGCGTCGTGCAATCGATCCCGGATGTGTATCGGCGCGAGCAGACCTGGGCTCCAACCCGCCAAATCGTGGGGAAAATGAGGTGGGAGACCTGCCGCGGGCGGGTCAGATCGGCCTGAGAGGCAGCACTTCGTTCAGGCTGCCGGTCCGGTAGCCCTGAAGATCGAGGCTCACGTACTTGAAGCCGGCAGCCTTGACGCCGGCGACGAGCGCCTCGTTGATGCCCGGCTCGAGGGCGCGCGCCATCTCGTCGCGGGCAATCTCCAGCCGCGCGAGCGTGTCGTGGTGCCGGACGCGGAACTGCCGGAACCCGAGCGCGCGCACGGCCTCCTCGGCGCGCTCGATGACGGCCAGCTTCTCCGGCGTGACCTCGCTCAGGTAGGGGATGCGCGACGACAGGCACGCGGACGCCGGCTCGTCCCAGATCGGCAGCCCCGCGCGCCGGGCCAGCTCGCGGATGTCCGCCTTCGTCAACCCGGCTTCGTCCAGCGGGCTGCGGACGCCGTGCTCCCGGGCCGCCTGCCGCCCGGGGCGGTAGTCGCCGCGGTCGTCGGCGTTGCTGCCGTCGACAACAACGGCGAACCCGCGCTCACGCGCGAGCTGCTCGAGATGCTCGTACAGCTCGGTCTTGCAGTGGTAGCACCGGTTCGAGAAGTTGGCGCGGTACTCGGGCCGGTCGAGCTCGTTCGTCCGGATGAACTCGTGCCGGAGATTGAACTGCCGCGCCACCATCTCCGCCATCTCGCGGTGGCGGCGCGGATAGCTGGGGCTGTCCGCCGTGACGCACAGCACCCGTCCCGGCCGCGCCCGCGACGCCGCCCACGCGAGGAAGGCGCTGTCCACGCCACCGCTGTAGGCGACCATCACGGAGTCGAACCCCTTCAGCAGCGCGTAGAGCCGGGCCTCGCGTTCGGCCAATCCGTCGGCCTGGCCTCCGGCGAGGTCAGGCGCAGGCAGGTGCATCACTACTCGTCCCAGTCGTCGTCGGCGTCGTCGTCCTCGTCGTCGTCGTCGAAGTCGTCGTCGTCGAAATCGTCCTCGTCCTCGTCCTCATCGTCCTCGTCCGACTCGAGCTCCAGCTCGAGCGGCGACGTGCTGGCGACAACCAGGTTGGCGCCACACTCCGGACAGCTCACGATATCACCCGGATCGACTTCGTATTCGTCGACATCCAGTTCGGAATCACATGCGACGCAGCTCGCCATGACGGCCTCTTGTGCGGTAAGTGGTTGGTAAGGTTACAGTAAGCCCTGAAGTTCTCTGGCGGGTGCCCGGATTATAGCGACAGCCCGGAATGCCGTGCAATCGCGCCCTAACGGCAGGGGCACCGCTCTCCGATACTACCTGACAATGGCCGGGGGAACCGCTGCGATCGCGAAGACCGTCGTCGTCGCCGACGACACCGGCTTCGTACGCGATCGCTTCCGCACGGCGCTCGAATCCGCCGGTCACCGCGCCATCACGGTGCGCAGCGCCGTCGAACTGCTGGCGCGCGTGCGTGCCGACCTTGAGCACATCGATCTGATCGTGCTCGACCTGCGGCTGCCGAACGCGCCGGGCGTCGATCTCGTCCGCGCGCTCCGGCGCATCGACGCCGGCCGCCTGCCGATCCTGGTGTTCAGCGGCACCATCGGCAGCGCCGACGAAGTCCGCGAGCTGGCGTCCCTCGGCATCGCCGGGTACATCAACGAATATAGCGCCGTTCAGCACATTCTGCCGTCCCTGGCACCACACCTGTTCCCGGACAGCTTCAACCGGCGCACCAGCCCGCGGGTCGTCCTGGGGATCCCCGTCGCGTACCGGTTCGGCAATACCATCGCGACGGCGCTGACGCTGAATCTGAGCCGGGGCGGCATCGGCATCCGGACCACCAGCCCGCTGGATCCCGGCACGTCCGTGCGCCTGCGCTTCCGGCTTCCCGGCGGCCGGCGGGAGATCGACGTGGAGGCGCGCGTCGCCTGGGCCGACCGGCGGACCGGCATGGGGCTGCAGTTCGAGCGCGTCGACCCCGCCGACCAGACCGCCATCGACGAGTTCGTCGACACCCACTTCTTCAACAACCGCCGCGCGTAGCGCGGCCCAGAGCCCAGGCCCCAAGGCCCAAAGCCCAAAGCCCAAAGCCGAAGGTCCAAAGCCCAGGAGTGCCGACTTGCCGCCGGTCGAGGGGGTCCGGTAGAGTCGCAGCGGGAACCCCATGGACATCTCGAGCATAGGACTGGGGCTGCTGGCGATCATGGCCCTGGTATTCGCCAACGGCTTCTTCGTCGCAGCCGAGTTCGCCCTCGTCACCGTCCGCAAGACCCGAATCGATCAGCTCATCGCCGAAGGCCACCGCGGCGCCCGCACCGTGCGGCGCGCCATCACGGATCCGGACAGCTACATCGCAGCCACACAGCTCGGCATCACCATGGCCAGCCTGGGGCTCGGCTGGATCGGCGAGCCGGCGCTGGCGTCGCTGATCGAGCCGGTGTTCCGCGCCGTGCTCGCGTACCTCGAGCCGATCGGCGGGAACCAGCCCTGGATGGCGGCCGTCAGCGCCCACACCGTCGCGGTCGTGATCTCCTTCTCGATCATCACCGCGCTTCACATCGTCCTCGGCGAGCTGGCGCCGAAGACCGTGGCGCTGCAGCAGTCCGAGCGGGTGTCGCTGATCGTGGCGCGGCCGACGGAACTGTTCATGAAGGTCTTCTGGCCGTTCATCACGTTCCTCAACGGCCTCGGCAACCTGGTCGTGCGATCGATGGGCTTCAGGCCGCCGTCGGGGCACGCGCTGGTGCACTCGGAAGAAGAGCTGAAGATGCTGGTGACGGCGAGTCAGGAAGCCGGCGTGCTCGAGGAGGAAGAGGAGCAGATGCTCCACCGCGTGTTCGCGTTCTCGGACCTGACGGCGGGACAGATCATGGTGCCCCGCACCGAGATGGCCGCCGTGGAGCTCGAGACCCCGATCGCGCAGGTCGCCGAGATCGCGGCGCGCGGCGGCTACACGCGGCTGCCGGTCTACCGCAAGCACATCGACGACATCGCCGGGATCGTGCACGTCGCCGACCTGTTCCGGATCGTCGCCCGGGGCGAGACCCTGCCCGATCTGTCGCCGGTCGTCCGGGAGGTGTTCGCCGTGCCCGAGACGATGACGGCCGACGCGCTGCTGGCGGAGATGCGGGAACGCGGCTCGGCGGTGGCGATCGTCATCGACGAGTTCGGCGGCACGGCCGGACTGGTGACGTTCGCCGGCCTGATGGAGCGGATCGTCGGCGGCGTGAGCCCCGGAGGCGGGCCGGCGCGCATCACCGTGCTCGCGGACGGCTCGGCGCTCGTCGACGGGCTGGCGCTCGTCGCCGACGTCAACGAGCAGTTCGGCCTCCACATCGACGAGGAGAGCTACAACACGATCGGCGGCTACGTGCTCGGGCGGCTGGGACGTCGCGCGCGCGTGGGCGACCGCATCGAGGTGGAAGGACGAACGCTCCGCGTCGAGGCGCTCGACGGGCTGCGCGTGGCGCGCGTCTACCTGTCGCTCGCGAGGGAAGCGGAGAAGTCGGACAAGGTCTGACCCGTTCGACCTCGTGCCGGGCCGCCTTGGGCTTTGGGCCTTGGGCTCCGGCCTTAGGCCTTGGACCTTGGGCTTTGGGCCCTGGGCTCGATCCAGCGAGCGGCAACCAGCTGCTCACAGGTGCGCCATTCGCTGTCCGCGTGACAGCGAAAGCAGTACGGGTAGAAGAAGGCGTGCGAACTTCCCCCACCCAAAGCCCAACGCCCAAAGTCCAAGGCCCAGTCCAAGGCCCAGTCCAGGGCGCAGTCCAGGCCCAGGCTCAGTTCGTCCGCAGCAACCGCAGCCCGTTGGCAATCACGACCAGCGACGTCCCCGTGTCGGCGAGGATGGCGAGCCACAGCGACGTGTGGCCGCTCACCGCGAGCGCGAGGAAGGCCACCTTCACGATGAGCGACGCGGCGATGTTCACGCGGATGGTCCGGGCGGCCGCGCGGCTGAGGCGCAGCACGTAGGGCAGCTTCGCGAGCTCGTCGCCCATCAGCGCGACGTCCGCGGTCTCGAGCGCGGCGTCGCTGCCGACCGCGCCCATGACGATGCCGACGTCGGCAGCGGCGAGCGCCGGCGCGTCGTTGATGCCGTCGCCGACCATGGCGACGCTCCCCCACCGCTCCTTGAGCCGCCGCACGGCGGTCACCTTGTCTTCCGGCAGCAGATCGGCCTCGACCGCGTCGACGCCCACGGCCTTCCCGATTCGCTCGGCGACCGCCCGCCGGTCGCCGGTCAGCATCGTGATCTGGCGGATGTCGTGGCGCCGGAGCAGATCGACGGCATCGCGCGCGGCTTCGCGCGGCACGTCCGCCAGCTCGATGCGGCCGGCCAGATGGCCGCCGGCCGCGACGTAGGCCGTCGTCGTGCCCGCAACCGGCTCCGCACCGCCATGGCCACCATTGAGCGCAACGCCTTCCGATTCGAGGAATCGCGCGCTGCCGACGAGCACGCGCCGTCCCTCCAGCACCGCCTCGACGCCATGCCCCGGAACGGCCCGGAAGTCCGACACCGGCTGCGCGACGAGCCCCAGCAGAGCGGCTTCATGCGCGATGACGCGGCCCACCGGATGCTCCGAATGCCGGTTGACGGACGCGGCGAGCGCGAGCACGTGTTCGGCTCGCTGTCCGTTCTCGGCGGCGACGTGGACGATGGTCGGCGTACCCGCGGTCAGCGTCCCGGTCTTGTCGAACGCGATCGCGCGGATGTCCGCGAGCCGTTCCAGGTGCAGCCCGCCCTTGACGAGCACACCCTGCCGCGCGCCCGCGGCGAGCGCCGAGACGACGGCGACCGGCGTGGCGATCACGAGCGCGCAGGGGCACGCGATGACGAGCAGCACGAGCGCGCGATACACCCACTCGCCCACGTCGCCCCATCCGGCCAGCGGCGGGAGGACGGCAATGGCGGCCGCGAGTGCGATCACCGCCGGGGTGTAGACGCGCGCGAAGCGATCGACGAACGCCTGCGAGGGGGCGCGCTTCGTCTGCGCCTCTTCGACCAGGTGCACGATGCGGGCGAGGGTGGTGTCGCGCCGATGGCGCGTGACCTCGATCTCGAGCGCGCCGTGCCCGTTGATCGTCCCGGCGAACACTTCGTCGCCGGGCCCTTTCTCCACCGGCATGGACTCACCGGTGATCGGCGCCTGGTTGATCTCGCTCGTGCCCGCGACGACGCGGCCGTCGAGCGGCAGCTTGTCTCCGGGACGGATGCGGATGCGCTCGCCGGGGCGCACCGAGTCGGCGGCGACGCGCTGCTCCTCGTTGCCGCGAAGGACGATCGCTTCCGGCGGCGTCAGATCCATGAGCGCGCGGATCGCGGTGCGGGCGCGCGTCAGGCTTCGTGCTTCGAGATGCTGGGCGAGTGCGAACAGGAAGACGACGGTCGCCCCTTCCAGCCACTCCCCGATGGCCATCGCGCCGATGACGGCGATGCTCATCAGGACGTGCATGTCGAAGGTGCGCAGACGCAGCGCGGCCCACGCGCGGCGCGCGGAGGTGGTGCCGCCCGTCGCGATGGCTGCGACCGCCAGGGTCACGGCAGCCGGCGTCCACCCGGCGAGCGTGGCGGCGAGCGCGCCGGCAAGCGCGACGCCGCTGATCACGAGGCGCACCGGCAGCGGCCGCGCCGTCGCGCTGCGCGGCTCGTCGTGCTCGAGCCAGGCGCGCATGCCGGTGTCGGCGACGGCGCCCGCGATGGCCGACGTGCTCAGCCGCGCGGCGTCGTACTGCACGCGGATCCGGCCGCCGACCACATCGGCGGTGAACGTCTCGATGCCGTCGAGGTGCCGGAACCGCCGCTCGAGGAGCGAGACCTCCTCGTGGCAGTCGAGCCCTTCGACGCGGAACGTCGACTCCGCGTGGATCTCGCACGTCGGGCAGCTGGCGGCCGTCCGCGCGAAGGCCATCGGTCAGCGCTCCTCCCGGCCGGCCCCCGGTTCGGCGGCGTGCTCGAGCCCCTGGTCCAGCAGTCGGACGATATGGTCGTCGTCCAGCCGGTAGAAGACCATGCGCCCTTCGCGGCGCGAGCGGACGAGCCGGAGGCTGCGGAGCAGCCGCAGCTGGTGCGAGGCGGCCGATTCGCTGATGCCGACGAGCGAGGCGAGATCGCAGACGCAGAGCTCGCTGCGCGACAGGGCGGCGAGCATGCGCACGCGCGTCGGGTCGCCGAGCGCCCGGAAGGTCTCGGCGAGGACTTCGAGGGTCTCCCCGGACGGGAGCGCGGCGCGGATGAGGTCCACCCGGGCCGGGTCCGCGTGCCGGGTTTCGCAGCGATCGTCGAGAGCCGGGGCCGAGGGCGCCTGAGGCATGACTGAATATCTGAACAAGTGTTCAGATGTCAGTTTACCACAGGGACCCGCGGGGCCGAACGTCAGTCCGGCCCCCCCTTTTGGGCTTTGGGCCTTGGGCCTTGGGCCTTGGGGCCTTGGGCCCCTGGGCTCTGGGAACGCTGCTCAGCCCTTCAGGGCGGCCAGCGTCTCGTGGACCTTCGCGTAGTCCGGCTCGACGCCCGGGTTCGGCGTGACCTCCCGGTGGCGGATGGTCCCCTCGCCGTCGATGACGAACACCGCGCGCTTCGAGATGTTCTTGAACCCGCGGAGCTCCGGGGCCATGACGTCGTACAGCTGGATGACCTCGCGGTTGAAGTCGCTGAGCAGATCGAAATTGAAGCCGTTCTGCTGCCGGAACTCCCGCAGCGAGGCCGGATGATCGACGCTGATGCCGTAGACCGTCGCGTTCGCGTCGTTGAGCGACGCGAGGTTGTCGCGGAAGTAGCAGAGCTCCTTCTGGCACACCGACGTGAACGCCGCCGGGAAGAATGCGAGCACCACGTTCTTGCCGGACGGCTCCACCGTCACCGGCTGGTTGTCCTGGTTCGGCAGGGTGAAGGACGGCGCCTTCGTTCCAACTGTCGCTGACATCAAGGCCTCCCGAAAGTCCGCATTATCGCATTCGCCCCCACGGCCCACGGCTGCCCAGGGCCCAGAGCCCGACAAGCGTCAGGGGATCAGGAGCAGCCGGTGCGCCCGCTCGCGTTCGACCGCGCCGCGCGAGAACGGCATCGGCCGCAGGCGTCCCTCGTGCCAGAGCGGCAGCTGGTCGTCGTAGTGCGGCGACCTCGGATGACCCGACTGCCCGGTGGTGATCACGGCGAGCGAGCGATCCCAGTCGCCGATGTCGAGCACCTGCCGGTACGACGCCGACTCGGTGACGGTATACGGTGACCGGTCGTCCACCGACGCCTTGCGGACGGTCCAGCTGTCGCCGACGAGCGGAAGCGGGCCGCGGCTGAAGAACCAGTCGAGCAGCCGGCCGCCGTGACCGAGCGCGTGCCGGAAGGTCACCGAGTGCAGCCGATCCCACGCCCAGTTCGCCTCGTTGCCGAACCGCTGCGCAAGCGCGCGCATCGCGTCACCGGCGGCGAGCAGGACGATGTCGTCGCGCGTTTCGCGGCGGTCGATCGTCGCGATGTCGTTCCACCAGGGTGACGCCGGATCGCGGGCAATCGCATAGAGGCCCACGTGGCGCTCCGACGCGCCGTACTCGAACAGCTGGCGGCTCAGTTCTTCGCCGAGCTCGTCGAGGAAGGTCCGGCGCCAGAGCGCACGGACGAACGCCTGGTACAGCGTCACGACCGGCCGGCCGTCCACCTGCCGATCCCACAGTCGCAGCCGCTCCACCGCGACGCGCGCCTCGGGGTCGGCGCGCTCGAACGCGCGCGACGCCGCGGCCGCCTCCACGGCATCGAGCAGCGGATCGACGGCGGCCGAGCGGACATCGAGCTGCAGCGTCCGCATCGCCTCGCTGTCGAGACCCGTCCGTCCGTCCAGCCGCTCCACGATCCGCATGGTCCGGAACGGCGCCGTCCAGTCGCGCGTCATCGTCCCGGGCCAGCGTCGGTCGATCTCGGCGTTGGCGGTGACGATCTGACCGGAGGGCGGATCGAGCAGCGCCGGCAGGCGCTCGGCCGGCACCCAGCCGGCCCAGTCGTGCTCGCCGGTCCAGCCGGGCACGGGCCGACTGCCGTCGCCGCCCACGCGTACCGGCAGGCGGCCCGACATCGCGTAGCCGATGTGGCCGTCGACGTCGGCGTACACGAAGTTCTGCGACGGGGCCGCGAACCGGCGGACCCCCGCCAGGAACTCGGACCAGTTGCCCGCGCGGTTGATCGCCTCGAACGCGGGAGCGGTCTCGCCGGTGACGTCCCAGCGCAGGGCGATCGGCTTCGGCGACAGCCGCCCCGTCCGCGCGGCGAGGTCGGGCGGCTCCTCCCATTCGGTCTCGGTGAAGACGAGGGGCCCGTGGCGGGTGCGGAACACCTCCCAGCGTTCCGGCCGCTCCTGTCCCCGCACGCCAATCTCGTAGACCGTCGACTCCAGCGGCAGCCACTGGCCGCGATACAGATAGCGGCGGCGCGTCATGTCGACGTCCTCGACGTAGAGGTCCTGGACGTCGACGCCGGTATTGGTCAGCCCCCACGCGATCCGCGCGTTGTGCCCGATGATCACGAACGGCGCGGCCGGCAGCGTCACGCCCGCCACGTCGAGGCCGGCCGCGACGACGTGCACCTCGTACCAGGTGGCGGGCATCTCGATGGCCAGGTGAGGATCGTTGGCGAGCAGCGGCCGCCCGGTGGCCGTCCGCGCGCCCGACACGACCCAGCTGTTGCTGCCGCCGGGACGCACGGCGACATCGAGCCACTCGAGACCGGGCGGCAGCGGCGGGGGAACGGCGCGGGCGACGCGGTGCTCGTCCCTGACGGCGAGCGCAACGGGCGCCGCCGGAGAGGCCGTCGAGCGCGGCGGCGCAGGCGCCGGCCCCTCCCGCAGGATCGGCGGCGCTTCGGGCGGCCAGGCATTCATCAGGCGCGCCGCGTCAATCGGGCCGACCGCCTGCGTCAGCCGCCCGCGCAGCAGCTCACCCCAGCGATTCTCCGCGAGCCGCCAGGCGAGCAGGCGCGCCACCGACAGCGAGTCCACCGGCGTCCACGGCTCCGGCGTGATGCCCAGCAGCAGGAACTCGGGCGGGCGGTTCCAGCGGCCCATCTCGCCGATGGCGGCGTTCACGCCCTCGGCGTAGCGCTCGAGCGCGCTGCGCACGTGCGGCGAGAGCACCTGCCATTCGGCGGCGGCCGCGCGGCGAAGCCCCAGCGCGACGAACCGGCGGTCGACCCGCAGCGTGGCCGGCCCGAGCACCTCCGAGAGCCGGCCGCCGGTGGCCCGGCGGTACAGCTCCATCTGCCAGAGCCGTTCGCGCGCGTGCAGATAACCGACCGCCATCCACGCGTCGGTCGCGTCGCGCGCGTAGATGTGGGGCACCCCGTAGCGATCGAACAGGATCTCGACCGGCGCGTGCAGACCATTCAGGCGCCGTTCGCCGTCCAACACAAGGACGGATCGCCCCAGCCCGTACCAGCCCGCGGCGGCAACGGCCGCGAGCAGCACGACAAGGGCCGCCAGCCGTGGCAGCCGCCCCCTCCGCCGGCCGCGTGACGAGGTCGGACTCACCGCTCCGGAAGGGACGGATCGCGCCGGAAACGGGCCGCCAACGCGCGGAGTCCCGTGCTTGCCGGGCTTGGAATGGATTGTTTAGGATCGGGAGTTGGCGTGAACATGTCGCGCCCGGGCATCAGGTTACATCGAACGCAACCCGGGCGTGTCTTGCGCGGAACAGAATTGTCATCAAACGGAGCACATCGGTGATCGAGGTTGACCACCTCACGAAGCGGTACGGACCGGTCACGGCGGTCAGTGACGTCAGCTTCACGGTGAACAAAGGTGAGATCCTGGGCTTCCTCGGGCCGAACGGCGCGGGGAAGACAACCACGATGCGGGTGCTCACGGGCTACATGCCCGCCACCGAGGGACGCTGTGCGGTGGCCGGGTACGACGTCTTCGAGCAGCCGATCGAAGCGAAGCGGCGGATTGGCTATCTGCCCGAGACGCCGCCGCTCTACTCGGACATGACGGTGCGGGAGTACCTGCACTTCGTCGCGAAGATCAAGGGCGTGCCCCCGCGCGATCGCGCCCGTCGCGTCGAGGACGTCATGGCGCGCACGCGGGTGGCGGACATGGCCAACCGGGCGTGCGGCAAGCTCTCGAAGGGCTACAAGCAGCGCGTCGGGCTGGCGCAGGCGCTGGTCCACAACCCCGAGGTCCTCGTCCTCGACGAGCCGACCGCCGGCCTGGACCCGAAGCAGATCATCGAGACCCGCCGGCTGATCAAGGAGCTGGCCGGCGACCACACGATCATCCTGAGCACCCACATCCTCCCCGAGGTCTCCCAGACCTGCCAGCGCGTCGTGATCATCAACCGCGGCAAGGTGGTCGCGGTCGACACGCCGGAGAACCTGACGCGCCGCCTGCGCGGCTCCGAGACGATGTACGTGCAGGTCGACGAGGCGCGGGCCGGCGACGCGCGCGCCGCGATGGAGCGCGTGCCCGGCGTCGTGCGCGTGGCCCCGGGCGAAGCGCCGGGCGCGTTCGAAATCGACAGCGAGGCCGGGCGGGACGTCCGCCGCGAGCTGGCGCGCGCGGTCGTGCAGGGCGGCGTCGACCTGCTCGAGCTGCGGCCGCTCCGCATGAGCCTCGAGGACATCTTCCTCTCGCTGACGACGGAGGAGCGCGGCGAGGAGGAACGGACCGGGGAGGTGGGGCAGTGACGAACGTGCTGGCGATCGCCCAGAAAGAGCTGCGCTCCTACTTCGCGTCGCCGATTGCCTACATCATCATCGGGTTCTTCGCGCTGCTCTTCGGGTCCTTCTTCACGAGCATCCTCGACTGGTTCATGCGCCAGGGCATGCAGATGAGCATGATGGGGATGGGCCCGCAGAACATGAACGTGAACCAGCAGATGATCCGGCCGCTCTTCCTGAACGTGTCGGTGCTGCTGCTGTTCATCCTGCCCTTCCTCACCGCGCGCAGCTACGCGGAGGAGAAGCGCACGGGCACGGTGGAGCTGCTGCTCACCTCGCCCGTCACGGATCTGCAGATCGTCATGGGCAAGTTCGCCGGGGCGATGGCGCTCTTCGGCGTGCTGATGGCCATCACCGCGCTCCACGTCGGGCTGCTCTTCTTCTTCGGCACGCCGGAATGGCGCGCGCTCCTCGCGGGCTATCTCGGCCTCATCCTCTTCGGCGGCTGCATCGTCGCGCTCGGGCTGTTCATCTCGAGCCTCACGCAGAACCAGATCATCGCCGGCGTCGCGACCTTCGCGGTCGTGCTGATGCTCTGGGTGGTGGACTGGCTGGCCGAGAGCGTGGGGCCGCGCACGGGAGACGTGCTCCGCTATCTGTCGATGACCGGACACCTCGACGACTTCGTGAAGGGCGTCATCGACACGAAGCATCTCGTCTACTACCTGAGCTTCATCGGGTTCGGGCTGTTTCTGACCGTCCGGTCGGTCGACACCGAGCGGTGGCGGGGATAGGTGATGGTGCAGACGATTGCCTCGATCATCGGCTGGATCGGCACCGCGCTGGTGTTCGCCGCCGTCGGCGTGCGGCTGTTCCGGCCGGAGTGGAACCAGTACGCGACCTGGGGCGCGTGGGCCGGCCTCGCCTGCGTGCTCGTCTACATGGCGTCGCAGTGGCGCAGCATCTTCGGCTCGTTCGGCCGGCGGCAGACGCGGCTCGGCACGATCGCGGCCTCCACGGTCCTCGTCGTGCTCGGCATCCTGGCCGCGGTGAACTACCTGGCCTCGCGGCGGAACGTCCGCTGGGACCTGACGGCGAACCAGCAGTTCTCGCTGTCCGACCAGACGAAGCAGATCCTCCAGAAGCTCGACGCGCCGCTGCACATGCGGGTCTTCGACCGGCCGACGGAGTTCGACCGGTTCCGCGAGCGGCTGAACGAGTACGAGTACGTGTCCGACAAGGTCTCGGTCGAGTACATCGACGTCGACCGTGAGCCGGCCGCGGCGCGGCAGTTCGAGGTCACGACCTACGGCACGGTCGTCATGGAGTACCAGGGACGCACCGAGCGGGTGACGTCCTCCGAGGAGCAGCAGCTCACGAACGGGCTGATCAAGCTGATCACCGGCGAGCAGCGGACGGTCTACTTCATCCAGGGGCACGGCGAGAAGGATCCCACGGGCACGGCGCGCGACAGCTACAACCGGATCGCGTCGGACCTGCGGTCGGAGAACTTCGCCGTCGAGACGCTGGTGCTCGCGCAGCAGGGATCGGTGCCCGACAACGCGACGCTCGTGGTGCTGGCGGGGCCGAAGACCGACCTGCTGGCGCCGGAGATCGAGGCGCTGCGCAAGTACCTCAACCGCGGCGGGAAGCTGCTCGCCCTGGTCGATCCGGTCGAGAAGAACGGCCAGCCGCTCACCAACCTCGCGGCGTTCCTGAAGGAGTGGGGCTTCGAGCTGGGCAACAACGTCGTCGTCGACGCCAGCGGCATGGGCCAGCTCCTCGGCACGGACGCCTCGGTGCCCGTGGCGGCGCGGTATCCGACGCATCCGATCGTCGAGGGCTTCCGTCTGCTGACCGCCTACCCGCTCGCGCGATCGGTGCAGGCGGCGAGCGGTGTGGAAGGCCGCGCCGCCCGGGCGTTCGTCGAGAGCTCGCCCAACAGCTGGGGCGAGACGGACATGACCTCCCTGTTCGAGTCGGGCAAGGTCGAGAACGACCCCGCGCGCGACCTGCAGGGCCCCGTCACGCTCGCGGCCGCGATCAACGTCGAGGCGCCCGAGCCCCCCAGCGACTCCGCGCAGGCGGGCGCCGACGCGAAGGGAGACGACGAGAAGTCGGCTGAAGACACGACGGCCGCCAACGGCCAGGGGAACGAGAGCGGCGAGACGCCCCGCAAGCCTGAGACGCGCGTCGCGGTGTTCGGCGACTCCGACTTCGCCGCCGACTTCGCGCTGGGCATCCAGGGGAACCGCGACATGTTCCTCAACGCGGTGAGCTGGCTGGCCCAGCAGGAGGATCTCATCTCCATCCGTCCGCGCGATCCGGAGGACCGCCGGCTGACGATGACCGCTTCGCAGCAGCTCGCGATTCGCTGGTTCGCGCTCGCGATCGTGCCGCTGGCGATCTTCGGAGCGGGCATCTACACCTGGTCGCGGAGGCGCGGATGAAGCAGCTGCGGACCCTTATCATCCTGGTCATCGTCTTCGGAGGACTGCTCGGGTACCTCTACTTCGTCGACGCGAAGCGGCCGGTCGGTGACGTCGAGGAGAAGCCGGAAGTCTTCGACGTCGACGCGGACGCCATCCAGGCGCTGCGGATCAGGTCGCGCTCGGGCGAGACCACGGAGCTGACGAAGACGGACGGCACCTGGCGCATCACGAGCCCGATCGAGGCTCCCGCCGACGCGTCGACGGTGGGGAGCATCACGAGCAACCTCGCGGCGCTGTCCATCCAGCGCGTCGTCGACGAGAACCCCACCGACCTCGGCCGGTACGGCCTGGCCGAGCCGACGCTCGAGGTCGCGTTCAGGACGAAGGCCGACGAGCCCTACAAGGTCCTCCAGCTGGGGGACAAGACGGCGGCCGGCGCCGACATGTACGCGAAGCGCGGCGGCGAGAACCAGGTCTTCCTGGTCTACAACTACATCGAGTCCTCCTTCGATCACGGCACGTTCGACCTGCGTGACAAGCGCATCCTCACGTTCGATCGGGACAAGGTCGACCGCATCGAGGTGCGCCACGGCGGGAGCACGATCGTGCTGACGAAGCAGGACGGCGAGTGGCGCCTCGCCGAGCCGATTCAGGTCCGCGCCGACTACAGTGCGGCGGAAGGGCTGCTGTCGCGCCTCGCCTCGCTGCAGATGCGCGAGATCGTCGACGAGAACGTCCAGGAGCGGGACTTCGCGAAGTTCGGGCTCCGCAACCCGTCGACGCAGGTGACGCTGTCGTCGGGGAGCTCGCAGGCGGCGCTGGTGGTCGGCTCGAAGACGGGCGACGACCTGGTCCACGTTCGCGATCTGTCCCGCCCCGCGGTCTTCACGACGGGATCGGACATCCTCACGGAGCTCCAGAAGACGGCCGCCGACTATCGGCGCAAGGACGTCTTCGAGTTCCGGACCTACAACGTCGACCGGCTGGAGATCGCCCGGGGCTCGGAGACGCTGGTCTTCGAGCGGCAGCGCGGCAAGGGCAAGGATGGCGCCGACGCGTGGCGCAACGTCACCGCGGACCGCGAGGTCGACGCCGCGAAGTTCGAGTCGTTCCTGTCACGGCTCACGGCGCTGCGGGCGGGGTCCTTCGTCGACAAGCCGGCCGGCGCGAGCCCGGACGTCGTCGTCAAGACGACGTTCGATGACGGCAAGCGCAACGAGGAAGTCCGGATCACACGCGCCGGCGGGCAGGTACACGCCGTGCGGGGCGACGAGCCCGGCGCGGCGGTCGTCGAGGCGAGCGAGCTCGACGAGGTGCTGAAGCAGCTCGATGAGCTCGTCAAGGCCTAGCCGTCGTCTCGCGCTTCTTCTCTTTCTCTTCCTCCTTCCGGGGCCCGGCTGCGCATCGCGTGCGGACGGGCCCCGTGCCGCTTCGGCACCTCCGGCCGCCGCGCGGCTGCGGCACGACCTCGACACCCTCCTGACCAGCGGTCCTGCCGCGCGCGTGCTGTGGGGCGTACGTGTGCTGGCGCTGGACGACGCGGGTCGCCCCGGGGCCGTGCTGTACGAACGCAACCCCGAACAGCTGCTGATGCCCGCCTCGAACATGAAGGTCCTGACGCTCGCGGCGGCTGCCGAGCGGCTGGGATGGGACTACCAGTTCCCGACGACCGTCCGCACGACGAGCCGGCTGGAAGCCGATGGGACCATCCGCGGCGATTTGGTGATCGTCGGCTCGGGCGATCCGATGATCGCGAGACGCCACGGCGGCTCGGAGCTCCTCGCGTCCTGGGCGGATCGGCTCTGGGAGATCGGCGTGCGCCGGATCGAGGGGCGGATCATCGGCGACGCCTCGCGGTTCGGCGGGACGACCCTCGGCGACGGTTGGGAGTGGGACGACCTGCCGTACGGTTACGCCGCGCCCGTGAGCGCGCTGTCGTACAACGAGAACACGGTCGAGCTCCTGATCGAACCGGGACCGGCGCCCGGCACAGCGGCGTCGGTGACGGTCGTCGAACCGGACGGTCTCACGCGCGTCCGCTCGCTGCTGCGCACCACGACCGCGACCGCACGGCAGGTGCGCGCCGGGTGGGACCGCGCGGGGCTGGCCATCAGGCTCACCGGCGAGGTGCCGGCGGACATGGAACCGTTCCGGATGTACGTCGCGGTCCCGGATCCGGCGGCGTACTTCGCGCATGCGATGCGCGAGGCGCTTGTCGCCCGCGGGATCACCGTGGTCGGCCGCGCGGCCTCCGTCGAGACCGATCCGCCCGGGCCCGACAGCCATGGCGCGGCCGTGCTGCTGCGGCACTTCTCGCCGCCGCTGTCCGAAATCGGCGTGACGCTGATGAAGGTGAGCCAGAACCTCTACGCGGAGCTGCTGCTGCGCACGCTCGGCGCGGAGGTCCGGGGCGATCCCGCCGCCGGACGCGAGGTGATTGCGGAGGTGTTGCAGGAGTGGGGCGCAGCGCCCGATGGCGCAATCGTCCGCGACGGCTCGGGCCTCTCGCGCCACAACCTGACCTCGGCGCGCACGCTGTCGATCGTCCTGACGAAGATGTTCGAGCCGGCGCACCGCGATGCCTGGGTGGCGGCGATGCCGATCGCCGGCGTCGACGGCACGCTCTCGGGGCGGATGCGCGGCACACCGGCGGAAGGACGGGTCTTCGCCAAGACCGGCTCGATCGGCTACGTGCGTGCGCTCTCCGGCTACGCGCAGACGGACAACGGGTGGGTGGTCTTCTCGATCCTGGCGAACAACTTCGCAGGCAGCGTGACGGTCGCGGACGTGAACCGGATCACCGACGAGGTCGTGAACCGGCTGGTGGAGTTCAGGGGCCAGGGGTCAGGGGCCAGGGGCCTCCCGGTACCGTTCACGCTCGACTCAGGAGCTCCAGCGCAGCCTGGACGATGACCGAGGGCTCGGCGTCGAGGCCGCCGGCCTGTGCCAGCTCCGGCCTGCCCCCGCCGCGTCCGCCGAAGCGCGCGGTCAGCTCCCGCACGATCAGCGCCGCATCGGCTCCCACTCCGTCAGACCGTGCAGCGGCAACCGCCGCAGGGCGCTCCTCGCCGACGAGCACCGCGGCATGCCCGGGCCGCGACGCAATCGCCTGCGCCAGCGCCCGCAGCCGCTGAGCGTCCGCGCCGGGCACGGCCGCGCACACGACGCGCGCGCCGCCCAGGTCGCGGGCGCTGCGCGCGAGCTCCCCGGCCTCGAAACCCGCGAGCCGCTCGCCGAGCGCACGTGTCTGCTGGCGCAGCGTCTTCGTCTCGCTCTGCAGCCGCGCGACGGCGTCGGACAGCTCCCGAGGCTGGACCGAGAGCTGCCGGACCGCCCCGCCCAGCGCCTCGCGGCACATGCGGAGGTATCGGAGCGCGCGCCCCCCGCAGGCGAACGAGACCCGGGTGCCGCCCTTGTAGCGCTCGGACGCGGTGATCGCAATCAGGCCGATGACACCGGTTCGCGGCACGTGCGTCCCGCCGCACGCCGACAGATCCCAGTCCTCGATGTTGACGAGCCGCAGCGTGCCGCCGCGCACCGGTTCCTTGCGCAGCGGGAGCGCGGCCGCCTCCTCTGCGCTGACGTACCGCACGCGGACCGGCCGGTCCTCCCAGACGATGCGGTTGGCCTCCTGCTCGGCGGCTTCGATCGCACCCGCATCGAGCGACGCGGCGAGATCGATCGTCGAGACCTCGGCGCCCAGATGGAAGCTCGCCGTGCGCGCGCCGCAGGCCCGCACGAATGCGGCCGACAGCACATGCTGCCCCGAATGCTGCTGCATGTGGTCGCGCCGGCGTGCCGCGTCGATCACGCCCTCAACCCTGACGCCGGAATCCAGCGTGCTCTCGAGCACGTGCACGACCGCTTCGTCCTCGTCGCGCACGAAGACGTCGACGACCCGGCGGCCGTCGATCGTGCCCGTGTCGAACGGCTGCCCGCCGGACGTCGGGTAGAACGCGGAGCGATCGAGCACCACGAACGGCCGCCCTTCGTGGACGCCGGCTTCGATCACGGAGGCGTCGAAGCGGAGCAGACTGCTGTCGTTGTAGTAGAGGCGGTCGGTCATGCTCTCGAATCGCGAGGCTCACACGCCGAGCAGCGGATCGGCAATTCCCGCCTCGGCAAACCCCTTCCGCCGGAGGCGGCAGCTGTCGCACGCGCCGCAGGGGCGGCCATCCGGACCCGGATCGTAGCAGCTGTGCGTGAGCCCGTAATCGAGGCCGAGCGCCATCCCCTGCCTGATGATCTCCGCCTTCGTCATCCTCAGGAGCGGCGCGTGGATGCGGAAGCGCGCCCCCTCGACCCCGGCCTTCGTCGCCAGGTTCGCGAGCGCCTCGAAGGCACGGAGATACTCGGGGCGGCAGTCGGGATATCCGGAGTAGTCGAGCGCGTTGGCGCCGATGCCGATGTCCGTGACGCCGAGCGCTTCGGCCCAGGCGAGCGCCAGCGAGAGGAACACCGTGTTGCGCGCAGGAACGTAGGTGACCGGGATCTCCTGGTGTCCGGTCGTCTGGAGCTCCGCGCGATCCTTCGGCACGTCGATCGCACTGGTGAGCGCCGACCCGCCGATGCGGTCCAGATCCACGGACAGCTCCAGCTGCTCCCGCACGCCGAGAGACGCCGCGACACGTCGCGCCGCCTCGAGCTCACGCGCGTGGCGCTGGCCGTAGCGGACCGTCAGCGCATACAGCTCGAAGCCGTCGGCGCGGAGCATCGCCGCCGCCGTGTACGAGTCCAGCCCGCCAGACAGCAGTACGACCGCGGCGCGCCGGCTCATGATGCGGAACAGATGGACCGGATCACCATCTACACGCCTCGCGTCTCAGGCGACCAGATGTACTTGTGAATCTGCAGCTGCACGCGGACCGGCAGCCGGTCCTCGAGCACCCACTCGCTGAGCGTCCGCGGATCGAGCACGCCGTGCACGGGCGAGAACAGCACGGCGCCGACTCGCCGCTCCAGCCCGTGCCGCCGGAGCACGTCCCGGGCGTACTCGTAGTCCTCGCGGTCGCGGATGACGAACTTCACCTCGTCGCCGGCGTCGAGCCGATCGAGGTTGGACCAGTCGGTCCGGTGCGCTTCGCCGCTGCCCGGGCACTTGATGTCCATGATGGTGTGGACGCCGTCCGGAACCTGCTCGAGGCTGATGTGCCCGCCGGTCTCGAGGAGCACCGTCCGGCCGCTCGCGAGCAGCCGCTCCATCAGCTGATGGACCGACTTCTGGAGCAGCGGCTCCCCGCCGGTCACCTCGACCAGGTCGCAGCCGAAGCGCTCGACCGCCGCCACGATCTCATCCAGCGACATCTTCCGCCCCTCGTGGAACGCGTAGGGCGTGTCGCACCAGGAACAGCGGAGGTCGCACGCGGTGAGGCGCACGAAGACGCACGGCCGCCCCGCGAAGGTCGACTCCCCCTGGATCGAATGAAAGATCTCGTTGACGGTCAGCACGAACCTACAATTGTACCCATGCTCCGCATCGGCACGTCGGGCTGGAACT
>DASVDJ010000148.1:0-6848 GCA_036381155.1 Vicinamibacterales bacterium | reverse complement strand
ACGATCTCGGGGGGAGCGGGGAACTTCTGTGTCGCGACGACGAGGAACCTCATGACGCCTCCGTTTCTGGTGCCGTGCCGGAGGCGAGAGTGTCCTCGTTGCCGGCGGTGGAGACATCACTTGATCGTGCGATGTACCTCGGCGGCGAGCGCGACCCGGTTGGAGACGCCGAGCTTCGCGAATGCGTGCCGGAGATGGGTGTTGACGGTGTGCGGCGAGATGTACAGCCGCTTTGCGACGGCGCCGTTCGTCAGGCCCTCGGCCACGAGCTGTGACACAGCCTGCTCGGTCGGGGTGAGGCTTTCCCAGCCGTGCGCCGGCCGCTGCCTCGAGCCGCGCGCGCCGGGGCGTGCGCCGAGCGTCCGCAGCTGCGCCCGGACGCGGCGTTCCCAGGCAGCTGCGCCTGCGCGCTCGTAGCGGTCGAGTGCTTCAGCCAGTAACGCCGCCGCCTCGTCCGGCTGCCCGGCCTGTGCGAGCAGCCTCGCCGCGTCCTCGCAGGCGCCGGCGTGCTCGATCAGGAGCGGCGCCTGGCGGGCAAGTGCGACCGCCTCGAGCAGCGGCTCGACCTCACCGTCGACCAGTCCCCGGCAGCGAAGCGCCAGGCTGCGCACCGTCGGCACCTCCGGCGCCAGGGCAACTCCGGCCGCGACGGTGGCGGCCACCTCGGCGGCGACGTCACGCTGATCCAGCGCCAGGGCAAGACGGACGAGATCGGGAGCGAGACAGCGGTGGTAGAAGCGGTTCTCCCTTGCGGCGTCGAACCGCCAACAGCGAAGCAACAGGTCGTAAGCCTCCTGCGGGTCGCCTTCGGCCGCCCTCAGGCCCGCTACCGCGAACGCGAGGATGCCCGCGTTGTAGCTCAACTGGTCGCCCTGCAACGAGTCGGCGATCGGCGCGGCCAGCTCGCTCGCGGCCGCAAGATCTCCCGTCCCCGTCGCGATGATCGTCCGGTAGGCGAGCGACTGTTCGACCAGGAGCTGATTGCCCTTCTCCCGTGCGGCCTCGCCGCCGGCGATCAGACCGGGCACCGCGTCCTCCCACTCCCCGAGAACAAACAGCGCCTGGGCATCGGCCATCAGCGTCTCGGACAGCCACCAGCCCGAGCCGAATTCGTCGTCGAGCGCCGCCCGGAAAGCGGCCCGCGCCTCTTCGATCAGGTCGCAGTCGACCAGCGCCAGGCCGAGGAAGAACTTCGGCTGCAGCGGCAACGCTCTCGTGTCGGGCGACTCGGCCGCGAGCGACGCGGCGCGGCGGGCGTGCGCCAGCGCCTGGCCGAAGCGGCCTTGCCGCCCCACCGCCACCTTCAACGCCGTCAATGCCCACACCGTCATCGCCGCATCATTCGCCCGCTCGGCGATGGCCAGCGCCCGGCTGGCGGCAGCTTCGCCCGCGCGAGGATCGTCGCTGTACGTCAGTGCCCAGCTCTGCTGAGCCAGCATCAGCACCTGATCGAATGGTCGAAGCTCGGCCGAGCCGGTGAGGCTGCTCTCCACGAGGGCGATCAACTCGCCGGCGCGGTTCTGGAGGGACAGCGCACCGACAAGGGCCAGGCGCAACGGCATGTCCACCGCGGCGGCGTGCGGCCGCGCAAGCACCGCCTCCGCGCGAGCGGACGCCTCCGGCACCTTGCCGGCGCGCAGCAGCGCCTGCACCACCTCCGCCGCCACCAGATCCGCGTCGCGGTGACCGTCCGGCAGGAGGGTCTCTGCGTGGCTGATCAGCTCGACGGTGAGGGAGGGCGCCCGTGCCGATGCCTCCCGCGCGGCGTCGCGCAACCATCCGACCGCCTGCTCGTCCCCGCGCTCGGCTCCGAGCATTAGATGATCCGCCACATCCAGCTGATCCGCCCCCGCGGCCATCAGCGCCACCGCCGCCTCACGGTGCAGGACGCGGCGCTCCGGCGTCGGTACGTGCTGATAGACCGCTTCGTGCACGAGCTGGTGCCGGAACGCGACCAGCTCGTCGGCCTCATCGAGAAGCCGAGCCTCGAACGCGGCGCGCAGCTGCCCAACCACCGCGGCCGGCGGACGTCCGGCTACAGCAGCGATATCGCGAAGCGACACCGCATCGCCGAGCACCGCCGCCACCTGTAGCAGCTCCAGCGTCGCCGCCGGCAGATGTCGCAGACGGCGAACCACCAGATCACTCAGCGAAGCCGGCAACTCGAAGGTCGTCGGCTCGACGCTCTCCCCGACCCGGTGCAGCAGCCCTCCATCGGCCAGCGAGCGAAGCACCGCCACAGCCCACAACGGATTTCCGCCGGCCTTGGCCAACATGGCGGTCAAAGCAGGACCGGGAGAGGCCCCGAGCATCTGCCGGGCAAGCACCGCCACCTCGTCCGAGCCCAGCGGCTCGAGCCGCAGACGGCGCGCACCCCCAGCCGCCAGATCATCCAGCAACCGGGCCACGTCCGCCGGCAGCGGCGACGGCCGAGCCGTCACCACAACGAACAACGCCGCCAGCGGCAGCTGCCGCACCAGCGACAAGATCGCCAACAAAGTTGCGCTGTCTGCCCAGTGGAGATCCTCGACCACCAGTAGCACCGGGCACTCGGCGCACGACCTCTCCACCAGCTCCACGATCTCCTCGACCACCCTGAACTGGACATCCCCGACCGCCCCGGCGCCCTCGCCGGTCAGCAGCGCCCCGATCGCAGCCCGGCGCGCGTCCGCTGAGCGCCGGCTCAAACCCAGCGCCGTCGCGACCACACCGAACGGACGCGCGCGCTCAAACGGATGAGCCTGCCCCGAGAACACGACCACCTCACGAGACCGCGCATCATCGACAACGCTCTGCACCAGGCGTGACTTGCCGATCCCGGCCTCCCCTTCGATCACCAGCACCGAGGCCCGCCCCTCGCCGAGCTCACGCAACGCAGCCGCCGCCACCGCGAGCTCCGCCTCCCGCCCCACCAGCCCATCCACCGAAGACGCGCCGAAACTCCTCGCCACGGCGAGAGCTTCCCACGCCGCGGCGGACCGCGGTCGGCCCGCGCGAGAGATGGCGCTGCGTGCCGCAACCCGAGAGGGCCCCGCGCTGGGCGCCTTGGTGCGCAGGTCGGCCGATGCGCCTTGTATCGCGGTCGACGCCGCCTGATACTCGTGTCGGCGCGCGTGTCGAGCGGGCACGAGACGCCGGCACGAGACCCGACAAAGGGAGGAATCGGTGCCCCCGATCGTAGAAAGCGTCGAGATCGCCCGACCCGCTGACCAGGTGTACGCCTACATGGTCGATCCGACCCACCTGACCGAATGGCAGGAAGGCCTTGTCTCGGTACGCCAACAGGGTGAGGCGAGCATCGCGGTCGGCTCGAGGTTTGTCACCGTTCGCCGCGTCGGCGGCCGTGAACGGACAATGACGATGGAGATGGTCGAGTTGAACCCGCCGAAGAGCTTTCGCGGCCGCGGGGTCGACGGTCCGGTGCGCGGCATCGTGCATGGACGCGTTGAGTCGATCGGAGATGGCACCCGTTCCCGGGCAACGATCGAACTCGACTTCGAAGCCCACGGGATCGGCATCCTGCTCGTGCCTATGGTCGTCCGGCGTCAAGCGAAGAAAGAAGTGCCCAGCAACATGCGCATGCTTAAGGACGCTCTCGAGCAAGGCGGGACGCAGCGCAGTTAGGGCTGTGCTTTGCGCAGCACAGCGCAGTCAGATGGGACGTTTTGGGGCTAAGTCTTGGGGACAGGTACCGGGCTCCTCAGGGCCACTCGGGGTCGCTCAAGGAACACGACGAAGAGGGCCGCAAGCCGCATAGATCCACGAAGAACAAGGCGGGAAGCGCGATTCCTCCGACCCGCCGCCAACGCCTCAGCCTCCATGGTAAGGAGGGGGTCGACGGTTCGAGTCCGTCAGAGGGCTCTTTGGGACAGAAGAACCACCCGCAAATGGGCGGTTTTTTGTTGCCTTGACCGACACCGTCGAGCACCTCCCTAATCAGGAGGGGATCGGCGCACCGCGCCGCTCGTGGGATGTCGGATAAAGGGCTTGGACAAGCCGACGCGCCTACCATCTACGCTCTTCCGCGTTCGGCGCCTGCGCTGGGGACAGGTTTTGGGGACAGTTGTGGCCACCGGCTGCGCGACGGCCGGCGCACCGCGGAGGGATCGCCGCCGGTCTCACCGACGAAAGCCGACGACTGCTCTGGGTGTTTGCGTGGCCGACCCGCGCCGGTCAGGAGCGGGTCGTGGCCGGTGACGGTTGCCCTGAGAACGATCGGACGGGAAGGCGGGCCCGACACGATTGGCGCGCTCGAGCGACTTCGATACGTTTGTTGCTTGGAGATCCACGGGCGTCAGCGTGAAGCCGAGATCCTCGATCGTTTTCTCACGACGGCTGGCCACCGAGGGGTTCGGCTGTTGCTCGAGGGCGAGCCGGGGATCGGGAAGACGACGTTGTGGCGCTACGCGCTCGACCGCGCAACCGACTTCCGGATCTTGGTATCCCGGCCCGCGGAAGCGGATGGATCACTCGCCTACGCCGGTCTTGTCGACCTGCTCGAGCCGAGTGCGTCCGAGGTCTTGGCTCGGCTGCCGGCACCGCAACGGGAGGCGCTCGAGGTCGCACTCCTCCGGACGGCGGCAGCCGAGCGCGCGCCCGATCCGCGCGCGGTATTCACCGCCTTCTCGACGACGCTGCAATTGCTCGCGGCGGAGACGCCTGTGCTCGTCGCCGTCGACGACCTGCAGTGGCTCGATCCCCCTTCGGCCCGCGCGCTCGGCTTCGCGGCACGCAGGATCGGCGAGGCGCGAATCGGGGTCCTTGCCGCGGTCCGACGCGGCGCCGGCGCAGCGCCTGACTGGTTCGACTCGCAGGAGCGTGTTCGCCTCGAGCCGCTTCCGGCAGGAACTCTCCACGCGCTCGTCAAGGAGAGGCTCGGCTGGAGCGAGTTCGACATCCACGGCCATACGCTCACGATCTACGCGCCGATCGTGGCCGGCGTAGAGGACATCCACAAAGGCGCGTGCAGCGGCAACGGCTGCCTACGCGTCCGCCACGACGGCAAGACCTACGAGTTCGACGGCAGCGACTGCTTCATCAAGGCGTTCGGCCGCTACACGTGGGCGGTGGCCGGCAACACGCTCACGATCAGGCTCGTCCACGACCCCTGCGTCACGCGCCGAGCCATCTTCCCCGGGACGTGGACCATGACCGGCTAGGTTCGCGGATCCCGAGCCTCCGGAACCCGGGTGGGCACCATCGACACCACCTCGCCCGGCGCGAAGACCGACGGAGTTGCCTCCTCTCGACGAGCGTGAGAGCCTGCCCGGGATGGCGAACGCCGGCGGATGCTTCGTAGTGCCTCCTGGCGAGGGCCGACTGATCGACCTTGGCGAGTTCGAGATGCGTGTCAAGGCCGACGCGGGAACCACCCGCGGCATTGTGTCGGTCCTGGAGGCGACCGAGCCCCCCGGGTTCGGGCCGCCCATCCACGTACACGACGATGCAGCCGAGGCGTTCTACGTGCTCGAGGGCGAGTACGTCATGAACTTGGACGGCGACGAGCGCAGCTGCCCGGCCGGCACATTCATCTTCATCCCGGAAGGCGTTCCACACGGGTTCCGCGTCGGCGCGATACCGAGCCGGAAGCTCAACTTCTATTTTCCGGCAGCGATGACGGCCTACTTCGATGATCTCGCCGCTGCACTCGCGCGATCGGATGTCACGGACGGAGAACTAGCCGAGATCGCAGAGGCTCACCATATGCACATCGTCGGCCCGCCTTCGGACCGCTACGTCTAACCCGCCCCTGGACCCGGTCGCCCGTGACTGAGACAGACGTCTTCAAGCATTCGACTCCTCATCTCTACGACCGCTACATGGGGCCGCTGCTCTTCGAGCCGTACGCAACGCACGTCGCCGCTCGTGTCACGCTCCTTCGGCCGAACCGCATTCTCGAGACCGCCGCCGGCACCGGGATCGTGACCCGCGCCGTCGCCGAGGCGTTACCGGCAGCACAGATCGTCGCCACCGACATCAATCCGGCTGTCGTCGCGTTCGCGGCCCAGCACCTCCAATCGGAACAGGTCATCTTCGAGCGCGCCGACGCGCAGAATCTGCCCTACGAGGACGAATCGTTCGATCTCGTCCTGTGCCTGTTCGGACTGATGTTCTTCCCCGACAAACAGCGCGCGAACGCCGAAGCACGGCGAGTGCTTCGGGGCGGAGGAACCTACGTCGTCGCGACATTCGATCGGCTCGACCGCAACCCGATCCCGAAAGCGGCCGGCGAAGCGGTCGCGACCCTGTTTCCGGAAGACCCGCAGTACATGGAACGAGGGCCGTTCAGCTATGCCGATCCGACCGTGGTCGAGAGAGATCTGCGGGCGGCAGGCTTCGACGACGTCGTCGTCGAGACCATCGAATTATCGAGCCGCGTGAGGGCGGACGAAGCTGCGCAGGGAATCGTCCTTGGATCTCCGTTCCGCGCCGAGATCGAACGGCTCAATGCGACGGCTCTCGAACGCGCGACGGCCGCGGTGCGCGAGGCGCTCCTGCCGTGGGATGGCAAAGAGGCACCGATAGCCGCGCACATCGCGACGGCGAATCGATAGAGGCAATGTGGGGCCGTGCCGGACGAACAAGAGGTCTCCACGAGCTCGACAGTTGCGTTTATTTCGTTTGCTGCGTATGCTGTGCGGGAACGCCGGAGTTCACGTGCCTGCCACCGCCGCCCCTGACCACATCCTCAGCCCCGACCCGGATTAGGACCGACTACCCGGCCCGAGTTGGGGACAGGTCTTGGGGACGTTCGCACCGGTTGGAAGCCCGGTCGGACGTTGGCCGCTGGCGACGCTTAAGCCGCGCGGGCTTGCACGGTTGCTCGAGGTTCGCAGGCGCGCACAGCC
>DASVDJ010000147.1:0-11865 GCA_036381155.1 Vicinamibacterales bacterium | reverse complement strand
GCCGACGCGATCGTCAGCAACACGTTCACGATGGAGTGGCCGCGGGGCTCCGGCCGGATGCGCGAGTTCCCCGAAGTCGATCGCGCCGCCTGGTTCGACCTGGACGAGGCGCGGCGCCGCATCAACCCGGCTCAGGTGGCGTTGCTCGATGAGCTCGAGAAGCTCGTCGAATGATTGGCGCGATGGCGAGACGACGCAGTTCACCGCGTCGACCGACAAGGTCTCCGGAGAGGTGATCCGGATCGAGGTCGGCATGTCGGTCGTGAAGTAGCCCTCGAGTGCGCGAGCAGACGGGTCAGGCGAGCGCATCACGCGAAAGCGGCCGTCAGAGATGGACCGGCCGCTTTCGACCTTCCCGCTTGCCGTTCCCCGTTTCCAGTTTCCTTGTGACCCCTGGCCTCTGGCCCCTACACATGCCAGTTACTGCCAGCCGCCTGCCGCCTGCTGCCAGCTACACCCTCAACGCCTCCACCGGGTTCACACGCATCGCGCGCCGAGCGGGCAGATAGCTCGCGCCAAGCGCGACGAGCAGCAGCACGGCGAAGACGGAACCCAGCACCATCGGGTCGGTCGGCTCGACGCCGAACAGCATCGCGCGCAGTACCCGGAGCACCGCGAGCGAGACGAGCAGGCCGGCGACGAGCCCGCCGATCGCCCACCGCATGCTGTGGCCGATGACCAGCCGCAGCACGTCGCGCGGCTCGGCGCCGAGCGCCATGCGCACGCCGATCTCCTGCGTCCGCTGCACGACCGAATACCCGACGACGCCGGCGATGCCGACGGCGGCGAGCACCAGCGCGAGCCCGGCGAAGACGGTCAGCAGCATCATCGGAAACCGGCGCGACGACACCGACCCGCCAATCACGTCCTCCATCGTCCGGACAGCCGCGACCGGACGCTCGGGCTCGACGATCGCGATGGCCTCCCGGATCGCCCGCTCGAATGCCTGCGGCGCGGATGCCGTCTTGACCACGACACTCAGGACCGGCCAGCCCGACTGCGGGTACGGGCGCCAGAACCACGGCACGAGGTCGCTGTCGAGGCTGTAGTGCCGGAAGGTCCGCGCGACACCGACCACCGTCAGCCAGGGCTCGTCCTCGCCGGTGTCGAGCCGGATCCGCTTGCCGACGGCCTCCTCCCCCGGCCAGTACCGCTCGGCGAGGGTCTCGTTCACGACAACCACCGCCGGAGCACCGAGCTGGTCGCGCGCGTCGAAGGCTCGGCCCGCCACGATCGGGATCCCGAGCGTCTCGAAGAAGCCGGGACAGGCGACGCTGTAGCCGGCGCTCGGCTGATTGCCCGGGCCGGGGTCGTCGCGCCCCTCGATGACGAACGAACGGCCCGCACCGCCGCCGCTCAACGGCAGGTGCGAGATGGCGCCGACGGAGACGACGCCCGGCACGGCGCCGACATGCTCGGCAAGGGCCTGGCAGAAGTGCGGGTTGCCCGGAGGTCCGTAATACAGGTTCTCCTGCGGCACGGACATGCCGAGCACGAGCACGTTCTCCGGATCCAGCACGGGATCGACGTCCAGCAGCCGCATCAGGCTCGCGGTCATCACGCCCGCGCCGGCGAGGACGACGAACGCCAGCGCGATCTCGGATGCCACGAGCGCATGCCGGAGCCGGCCGCGCCCGGCCGACGCGCCGCGCGCTCCGTCCTTCAGCGTCCCGGTGAGATCGTCGCGGAACGAGGCGACCGCCGGGGCGAGGCCGAACAGCAGGCCGCTCAGGCACGACACAACGAACGCGAACAGCAGGACGGTGCCGTCCAGCTCGAACTGCTCCAGCGGCCGGAGCGCCACGAACCGCAGGCTCGCCGGCAGCAGCGCCGCGAGCAGCGAGGACGACCAGACGGCGACAATGAGGCCGCATCCGCCGCCCACGACGGCGAGCAGCACGCTTTCCGTCAGCAGCTGCCGCACCAGGCGGCCGCGGCCTGCGCCGAGCGCGCTGCGCACCGCGAACTCGCGATGCCGCACCGCCGCCCGGGCGAGCAGCAGGTTGGCGATGTTCGCGCACGCGATGAGCAGCACGAATCCGACCACCACCAGCAGCATCAGGAGACCCGAACGGAGGCCGGAGACCCCGTACTCCTGGACCGGCACGACCCGGACCGTGCCTTCCGGGTTCGTCTCGGGATGCGCGGCCGCCAGCGCCCGGCCGATCGCATCCATCTCCGCGCGGGCCTGCGCGACCGTCACGCCTGGCCGCAGCCGGCCGATGCAGATGAACGAGTTCGACGTCCGCTCCTGGTCCCCGGCGGTCCACCCGGCGGGCACCCACAGCTGGCGCGGCCCGCTCCAGAACTGGAACCGGAACGACGGAGGCATCACCCCGATGACCTCGAACGGCTCGCCGTCGATCCGGATGGTCCGCCCGACAATGCCCGGGTCCGCGCCGTAGCGGCGGGTCCAGAGCTGATGGCTCAGCACGACGACGCGGTCGCGTCCCGGTGTTTCTTCGTCCTCGGTGAACGTGCGGCCGATGAGCGGTCGGACACCGAGCACGTCGAAGAAGCTGGCCGTCACCCGCAGGCCGAGCACCTGCTCGGGCTCCGGTGCGCCGCCGAGGTTGTACCCGCGGCCCGCGGAGTCGAAGATGGCCAGGGATGCGAATGACCGGCTGGCCGCCTTCCAGTCGCGGAAGTCCGGCAGCGAGGTGATGTTCAGGCGTTCGGGCTCGCCCTGCTGCCCCTTCCAGAGCGTCATCAGCCGCTCGGGTTCCTCGAAGGGGAGCGGCTTCAGCAGCACCGTATTCACGACGCTGAACATCGTCGTGTTGGCGCCGATGCCGAGTGCGAGCGTCAGGAGGGCGACGGCGGCCAGGCCCGGTGTGCGGCTCCAGATGCGGACGGCGTACCGGAGATCGGCGAGGACGGTTCGCATGACGGACGACTCCGGCCCATTTTCGGCAATTCGCATGCCGCGGCCGGAGCGGCGTACCGGGGCCTGTTCGATGCTCCCGGAAGGCTGGTGCTGTCCGATGGTGGGATCGCGCGTGCCGGAAGCGGACGCACGCAGCGGGCAGAAGCGGGAGCAACCGCGGCGCATCGGGTCTGCAGGGGCGACGGGCGTCGCCCCTGCAGTCGCGCACGCGATCAAAGCGCGGCGAGCACCTCCTTCATGAGACGCTGCGCCCCTTCGACGCCGTCCCAGGGGCCCTCCTCGTATTCGAGCGCGTAGACCCCTCTGAACCCGCCTTCTTCCATGATGCGCACGCACTTGCCGATGTCCACCGACTTCCACCGGTCCCAGTACTTCGCGTGCGCGGTGGTGTGGGCGTACGGCGCCAGCGCCTTCAGCCCGTGGTAGAGCATGAACTCGTGCTCCCAGTTGCAGAAGTCGGGCGCCGCCTCGCAGAACGGGTGGTTCAGCTCGTCGAGGATGATGCGGACGTTCATCGGATCGGCGCTGAGCCCCCAGTGGTTCTCGATGACGACCTTCACGCCCTTCTTGCCGCCGTAGTCGGCCATCTGCCTGAACGAGTCGATTGCGTGCCGGATCAGCACGACGATCTCGTCGTTGCGCGGATAGCCGGTCTCGGCCTTCGCCGACGGGACGATCCGCGGTCCGCCGGTGTTGACGCGCATCGACTTCGCGCCGATCTGCGCGCAGCCGTCGATCCAGCGCTTCGCGACCTCGATTCCCTGGCGCCGCGCGTCGGCGTCGGGATCGGCGATGTTGCGCGGCGCGTTGTTCGAGACGTGGTGACACGTCACGCCGGCCTTCGCCATCGCAGCATTGAGCTTGTCGAGCCACGCACGTCCCGACTTGCTCGACGGATCGAATTCGTAGAAGCTGCGCTCCCGGCCACGGAACGTCATCTTCGTCTCGATGAACATCGAGTCGTCCGTGACGTCGCCGAAGAGCGACGACCACAGATCCATCTTCGTGACGCCGGGAAAGGTGTCCTTCGTGAACTGCGGGAAGTCCAGCATCGTGATCTCGCCGTACTTCCGGCGCATCGCGGCGGCCTGCTCGTTCTGCTGTCCGCCGCCACCACCTCCGCCCGACCGGCGCCTGAAGATCCACCGGATCGGGTAGGTGTTCGCCGCTATCCGGGCGAGCTTCTCCTGCTGGGTGGCAGCCGGCACGGCGGATGCGGCGCCGGCTTCGGCGGCGCTGCGGGACGTGACGAGCGCGGCTGCGAGCACGCTGCCGGCTCCCTTCAGGAACCCGCGGCGGCTCTCGGCGGCATCGGGTCGACGATCGGCGTGGTCTGCTGTCATTGGCAATCTCCGGGGGCCGGCCGGGTTGGCGCGCCGGCCGGCGGGGCACGTGGATGGCTCGGGAGCCGCCGAGGCTGCGGCAGCGCGCAGCCCCGGAAGCGTCAGTCCGCCTCAGTGCCTCTACGGTCGAGGCAGCGGATCCGTTACAGCAGCCCGTTCGAGGGGCGTCCCATTTGCATTGCGCCGGCGGAGGCTGCCATGGCTCAGTGCGAAGTCTGCGGAAACGAATACGACAAGGCGTTCGAGGTCCGGATGGCCGGCGCGCGGCATGTCTTCGACAGCTTCGAGTGCGCCATCCACGCGCTGGCGCCGACCTGCGCGCACTGCGGCTGCCGCGTCATCGGACACGGCGTCGAGGCTGACGGGCGGATGTTCTGCTGTGCCAGCTGCGCCCGGCAGGCGGGAGTGACGGCAGTCGCGGATCGGGCCTGAGCTGATCTGAGGAGCAGGCAGCCGGCAGCTGGCGGCCGGCTGCCGCCGGCACCCACGCGGCAAGGCCTTGACGGCCGGGCCGACTGGGCTTACGTTCTGCCGGTGCTGCCTCCGACAGCCGATCCGCCCACCGCCCCGGCCGGGCCGGGCACGCTGCCGGAGACGCACGGCGGACTGCCCGCCTGGTCGGTTGCCGATCTGCCGGCGCCGCCGCCGTTCGGTCTGCGGAACGCGCTGCGGGTCATCGGCCCCGGAGCGATCATGGCCGCCACGTCGATTGGCGGCGGCGAATGGCTGGTGGGACCCGCAGCGGCCGTCAAGTACTCGTCGTCGATCTTCCTGATCGCCACCGTCGCCGTCGCGCTGCAGGTGGTCTTCAACCTCGAGGCGATCCGCTACACGCTCTACACCGGAGAGCCGATCTACGGCGGCATCATGCGGCTCAGGCCGGGGCCGCGCCTGTGGGCCGCGTTCTACTCGCTCCTCGGCTTCTTCCAGCTCGGGTGGCCCGCGCTCGCGGGCAGCGCCGCCGCCACGCTGCTCGGAGCCTGGATCGGCCGCATGCCCGGCGCGCCCGACCAGGCGGTCCAGGCCTGGATTGCCACCGTCCTCATCGCGGCGGTCGTGCTGATCCTGTCGTTCGGCGGGACGATCGAGCGCATGCTCGAATACTTCGCCTGGACGATGCTGGCCGTCGTCTTCGGGTTCCTGGTCGTCGTCAACGTGCTGTTCGTGCCGCTCGCGCACTGGTGGGAGACGCTGACCGGATTCTTCCGCTTCTCCGGCCTGCCGCAGCCGATTGACTGGGGCCTCATCGGCGCGCTGGCCGCGACGGCGGGATCGGGCGGCATCGGCAACCTCACGGTCACGAACTGGGTCCGCGACAAGGGCTTCGGCATGGGCGCCACCGTCGGCGCCATCCCGAGCGCCGTCGGCGGGCACGCGCTGCAGCTCTCGCCGGTGGGCACCGTCTTCCCGACGACGCCCGAGAACATGCGGCGCTGGCGGGAATGGCTGCGCTACGTGCGGACCGATCAGATCTGGGTCTGGGGACTCTTCTGTTTCCTCGGCATGTTCCTGAACGTGAACCTCGCGACGGCGATCGTCCCGCATGGCACCGACCTGCAGGGGCTTGCGGCCGGCGCCTATCAGGCCGAGTACCTGAGCCGGCTCTGGCAGGGGTTCTGGTTCCTCACGCTGTTCAACGGCTTCTGGATCCTGTTCAAGACGCAGCTCGGGAACACCGACATCCTCGTGCGCACGATCACCGACGCCGTCTGGATGTCGAGCCCGCGGGCGCGGGAGTGGCGCGGCGGCATCCGCGCGATCTACTACGGCATCCTGGTCGCCTTTTCGATCTGGGGCGCGTTCGTGATCCGGTCGGCGTCACCGTTCCAGCTGTTCAAGATCCTGGCGAACATGGCGGGCATCGTGCTCGTGGTCGCCGGCGTGCAGATCTTCCTCGTGAACCGGCGCTTCCTCCCGGCCGCGGTGAGGCCGCCGCTCTGGCGCGAGGTGGCGCTGCTGGCGTGCGTCGGCTTCTACGCGTTCTTCGCGTTCTTCGTCGTCAGGGACCTGTGGAGGGGGTTGTGAGCATGCGCCGCACCGATCGCGGATCCGTCAGGGCAAGCGCCATTCGACAGCTCTCCGTCGCGCTTCCGGTCGTCGTGGCCGTGCTGTCCGCGGCGTGCTACGGCCCTCGGGAAGCTCCGGAGAGACGGCCTGGTATGGCCATCGCCGTCATCCCGCAGCCGGTCAGCGTGGAGATCCAGGAGGACGACCCGATCACGATCGAGAAGGACTGGGCGATCGAGATCGAGCCGGCCTCGCCGGACCTCGAGCGGATCGGCCGGCAGCTCTCCGATCTGCTGCGACCGGCGCTCGCCGCCTCGCTGCCGGTCCGGCCCGCCTCGGGTCCCATCGAGGGGAAGGTCATCCGCCTCGAGCTGCAACCGGATCTGTCCGACGCCCGCGAGGAAGGTTACGAACTGCTCATCGGCAGCGGCGGCATCCAGATCGCCGCCCGGACGCCAGCCGGCGTGTTCTACGGGATGCAGACGCTGCGGGCGATGCTGCCGGCGTCCGTCGAACTGCGCGCCGCGCGGCCGCACCAGCTCAACGTCCCGCCCGGCCGGATCGCCGACCACCCGCGCTACGCCTGGCGCGGCGCGATGCTGGACGTCGCCCGGCACTTCTTCGGACCGGACGACGTGAAGCGGTACATCGACCTGATGACGATGTACAAGCTGAACCGGCTGCACCTGCACCTGTCCGACGACCAGGGCTGGCGGCTCGAGATTCCCGGCTGGCCGAACCTGACGCGCCACGGCGCCACCACCGCGGTCGGCGGCGGCGCGGGCGGCTACTACACGCAGGACGACTACCGCGGGATCGTCGAGTACGCGCAGGAGCGCTTCGTGACGATCGTCCCGGAAATCGACGTGCCGGGGCACACGAACGCGGCGATGTCGTCCTATCCGGAGCTGACCTGCGATGGCAAGGCGCCGCCGCTGTTCACCGGCATCGAGGTCGGGTTCAGCGCGCTCTGCGACAACGACGCCACCTGGCGCTTCGTCGACGACGTCGTCCGCGAGATCTCGGCGATGACGCCGGGCCCCTACTTCCACATCGGCGGCGACGAGGTGAAGACGCTGACGCCCGAGCAGTACGCCGGCTTCATGGAGCGCGCCCAGGCGATCGTGCGCAAGCACGGCACGCAGCCGATCGGGTGGGACGAGATCGTGCACGCGCAACTCGATCCCGCGACCATCGTCCAGTACTGGCGACCCGACGCCTCGATCGAACCGCCCGCCGGCACGAAGCTGATTCTCTCGCCCGCGAACCGCGTCTACCTCGACATGAAGTACGACGCCCAGACCGCGCTCGGCCTCAACTGGGCCGGGATGATCGATGTCCGGACGGCGTACGACTGGGATCCGGCGCGTCTGCCGGGGTCCGTTCAGCCCGACGCGATCCTCGGCGTCGAGGCACCGCTGTGGTCGGAGACGCTGGCGGCCATGCACGACATCGAGTACATGGCATTCCCCCGCCTCGCCGCGGTGGCAGAGGTCGCGTGGACGCCGCAGCCCTCGCGGCGCTGGGACGACTTCCGCGCGCGCCTCGGCCGTCAGGCGCCGCGCTGGTCGGCGCTCGGCGTCAACGCGTTCCGCACGCCGGAGATCGACTGGGCGGTGCGCTGAGGGCCGCCCGGCGCTACTCCGACAGGATCACCGCCCGCTCCTCGTCCGGCTCGCCGAGGTGGGCCGGCAGCTGGTTCAGCGCGCGGACGCACGCATTCCAGCGGAGCACCGCCTCGTCGTTGCCCGGCTCGCGCAGCGCGATCGCGCGGTCGAACTGCTCGAGCGCGCCGGTCAGCCAGGCGCGCGCGGCCGACGTCAGCCCGCGCACCAGCAGCGCGCGCGCCCGCCGCTCCTGCACGACGCCCCCGTAGTAGGCGCGCGCGTACTCGTCGTGCAGCCGCGGCAGCAGCTGCTCGGCCCGCGCCGCGTGCGGCGCGATGCCGCCGCCGTCGCGGAACTGGTCGGTGATCGCGAGGATCAGCATCACGATCGCATCCTGCCGGTCAGGCTCGACGGCGAGCACGTCGAGGCAGATGCTCTCGGCCTGATCCCCTTCGCCGAGGAGCCGGTATCGCTCGGCACGCTGAAGGGCCGCGGGGATGGCGGCCGGTGAGAGGGGACGCAGGGCAGGCATGGCGTACTCCCTTCTCCGCGTCGGGGGCGAGCCGGCCGGTTCAGTTCACGATCGTCTGAACACGCGCACCAGCCGGGTCACCGGATCGTAGAAACGGTCCACGGTCCGTTCCTTCAGCGGGATGATCGCGTTGTCGGTGATGGTGATGTGCTCCGGACACACCTTCGTGCAGCACTTGGTGATGTTGCAGTAGCCGATGCCGTGCTCCGCGCGCAGCGCGGGCACGCGGTCCGCGGTGTCGAGCGGGTGCATCTCGAGCGCCGCGCTGTAGACGAAGTAGCGCGGGCCGATGAACCGGTCGTGCAGGTGATGCTCGCGCAGGACGTGGCAGACGTCCTGGCAGAGGAAGCACTCGATGCACTTCCGGAACTCCTGGATCCGGTCGACGTCGCGCTGCTGCATACGCCACGTCCCGTCCGGCGCGTCGGGCGTCCGCGGCGTGAACGCGGCAATCCGCGGCTTCACGCGGAAGTTCCAGGAGACGTCGGTGACCAGGTCGCGGATGAGCGGAAACGCGCGCATCGGCTCCACCGTCACCGGCTCGTCGAGCGGCAGCTGGTTCAGCCGCGTCATGCACATGAGACGGGGCCGGCCGTTGATCTCCGCCGAGCACGACCCGCACTTGCCCGCCTTGCAGTTCCAGCGGCACGCGAGATCGGGCGCCTGCTCCGCCTGGATCCGGTGGATCGCGTCGAGCACGACCATGCCCTCGGACACGTCGGTCCGGTAGTCCTCGAAGCGCCCTTCGCTGCCGACCGTGCGCCAGATGCGGAATGTCGCCGTGGCCACACGCCCTCCTCTACTTCGCCGCGTCGGCGATCACCTGCTTCAGCTCGGGCGGCATCTCCGGGATCGGCACCCGGCGGACCCGCATCGTGCCGTCCCCGTCGCGCGCGACCTGCACGTTGTGCCGCCCCCATTCCGGGTGCTGCGCCGGGAAGTCCTCGCGGAAGTGCCCGCCCCGGCTCTCCGTGCGCTCGATCGCCGACCGCGTGATCGCCTCGGAGACGACCAGCAGGTTCCGCAGGTCGAGCGCGGTATGCCATCCGGTGTGGTACTCGCGGTGCCCCGAGACGCCCACGCGTGCGGCCCGTTCCCGCAGGCGGTCGAGACACTCCAGCGCCCGCCGCATCTCCGGCTCGTTCCGCACGATCCCGACGAGATCCTGCATCGTCCCCTGCAGATCGCGCTGGACGGCGTACGGAATCTCGCCTCCCTCGACGCGCTCGAACGGCGCCAGGGCGGTCGCGATGATGTTCTGCACGTGCTCTTCGCAGACCTTCGGCGCCGGGCGCTCATGCGCCCACTGCGCCGCGTACTCTCCCGCGCGCTTGCCGAAGACGACGATGTCGGAGAGCGAGTTGCCGCCGAGGCGGTTCGCGCCGTTGATGCCGGCGGCGCACTCGCCCGCCGCGAACAGCCCCTCGACCGACGACATCTGCGTCTCGGCGTCCACCTGGACGCCGCCCATGATGTAGTGCGTCGTCGGGCCGACCTCCATCGGCTCCTTCGTGATGTCGATGTCGGCGAGCTGCTTGAACTGGTGGTACATGCTCGGCAGCTTGCGCCGGATGTGCTCCTCGGCGTTGGGCAGCCGCTCGCGAATCCAGGAGATGTCGAGGAACACGCCCCCGTGCGGGCTGCCCCGCCCTTCCTTGATCTCGCGGACGATGCAGCGGGCGACGTGGTCGCGGGTGAGCAGCTCCGGCGGCCGGCGGGCCGACCTGTCTCCCTGCGTGTAGCGCCAGCCCTCCTCCTCGTTGTCCGCCGTCTGCGCGCGGTAGGCCTCGGGAATGTCGCCGAACATGAACCGCTCGCCGCGGTTGTTCCGCAGCACGCCGCCTTCGCCGCGCACCCCTTCGGTGACGAGGATGCCCTGCACGCTGGGGGGCCAGACCATCCCGGTCGGATGGAACTGCACGAACTCCATGTCGATCAGCGCGGCGCCGGCGCGGTAGGCCAGCGCGTGTCCGTCGCCGGTCGATTCCCAGCTGTTGCTGGTGATGCGGTAGGCACGGCCGATGCCGCCGGTGGCGAGGACGACGGCGCGTGCGCCGAAGACGAGGAAGCGCCCGCGCTCGCGTTCGTACGCGACGGCGCCGGCCACGCGCCCCTCGTCGACGAGCAGGTCGATGACGGTGCATTCCATGTGCACCGTCATGCCCAGGTGGATCGCGCGGTCCTGCAGCGTGCGGATCAGCTCGAGCCCGGTGCGATCGCCGACGTGCGCGAGCCGCGGGTAGCGATGCCCACCGAAGTTGCGCTGGAGGATGCGGCCGTCGGGCGTGCGGTCGAAGACGGCGCCCCAGGCTTCCAGCTCGCGCACGCGGTCGGGCGCTTCCTTCGCGTGGATCTCGGCCATCCGCCAGTTGTTGACGTACTGGCCGCCGCGCATGGTGTCGGCGAAGTGGACACGCCAGTCGTCGCGGTCGTCGACGTTGGCGAGCGCGGCCGCGATGCCGCCTTCCGCCATTACCGTGTGGGCCTTGCCGAGCAGCGACTTGCAGATCAGCCCGACCTTGGCGCCGCCGGACGCCGCCTCGATGACGGCGCGCAGGCCGGCGCCGCCGGCGCCGATGACGAGCACGTCGTAGTCGTACCGCGTGTAGCCCGCCATGTCAGAGCAGCCTCAGATCGGTCCAGATCCCCTTGGCGCAGAGCCGGACGTAGATGTCCGCGAACGCGACGGCGACCAGACTGGACCAGGCCCAGACCATGTGGCGCCGGTTCAGACACGACGCGCAGCGGTAGGCGGTCGCGCGCGGGCCGTCGGGCAGCACGTCGCAGCGGCCGCCGATGAGGTGACGCAGCGAGTGGCAGCCGAGCGTGTAGCCCGTGAGCAGGACCGTGTTGACCGCGAGCACGATCGTGCCGACCCCGATGCCGAACTCCGTCCGCCCCGTGGCCGGATCCGTGAACCAGAGCGCCTTCCAGACGTCGTGGGCGAGCACGAGGAGGATGGGCAGCGAGAGATACAGGAAGTACCGGTGGACGTTCTGGAGGATCAGCGGGAAGCTCGCCTCGCCCAGATACCGCGACCGCGGCTCGCCGACCGCACAGGACGGCGGGTCCGCCCAGAACGCCTTGTAGTACGCGCCGCGGTAGTAGTAGCAGGTCACCCGGAACAACCCCGGGATCGGCAGGATCAGCAGTGCCGGCGAGAACGGGAGCCAGCCCGGCCAGAACGGCGGACGCGCGCCGAACCAGGCGTGCGGCGAGTCGCCGAAGATCTCGGGCGAATAGAAGGGAGAAAGGTAGGGACCGTACGCATAGTCACGGCCCTGGAAGGCGGCCCACGTCGCGTACACGACGAAGGCCGTAAGGACCGTGAACACGAGAGCCGGAACCGCCCACCACGCATCCTGCCGCGCGGTCCGTCCGAATCCGCGCGGCACCACCGAAACGGGAACCGTCGCCATTCGCACCCCACACGCGCACCGACCGCGGGACCGCCGACTTGAACGGGCCTACCTTATGGCATGCGGGGGA
>DASVDJ010000146.1:0-8053 GCA_036381155.1 Vicinamibacterales bacterium | reverse complement strand
AATGGCCACCATCTACTACGACAACGACGCCGATCTCTCCCTCATCCAGTCGAAGAACGTCGCCATCATCGGATACGGCTCCCAGGGCCACGCCCACGCGCTGAACCTGAAGGACAGCGGCGTGAACGTCGTCGTCGGCCTGGCCGAGACCAGCCGGTCGCGCGAGAAGGCGCGCGCTGCCGGCCTCGATGTCCGGTCGGTCGCCGACGCCGCGCGCTGGGCCGACGTGATCATGCTGCTCGTGCCCGACACGGCCGCCCCGAAGATCTACCGCGAGGCGATCGAGCCGAACCTGGGCCCCGGCAAGACGCTGATGTTCGCGCACGGCTTCAACATCCGCTACGGCACCATCGCGCCGCCGGCGAACGTGGACGTCTCGATGATCGCGCCGAAGGCGCCGGGGCACCGCGTGCGCGAGCTGTTCGTCGAGGGCGGCGGCACGCCGGCCCTCGTCGCCGTCGAGCAGGACGCCAGCGGCAAGGCGCTGCAGCAGGCACTCTCCTACGCGAAGGGCATCGGGACGACACGCGCGGGCGTGCTGGTGACGACGTTCAAGGAGGAGACCGAGACCGACCTGTTCGGCGAGCAGGCGGTGCTCTGCGGCGGCGTCAGCGCGCTCGTGAAGGCGGGCTTCGAGACGCTCGTCAAGGCGGGCTACCAGCCGGAGGTGGCCTACTTCGAGTGCCTCCACGAGCTGAAGCTCATCGTCGACCTGATGTACCGCGGCGGGCTCAACTACATGCGCTACTCGGTGAGCGACACGGCCGAGTACGGCGACTACACCGCCGGCCCGCGCGTCATCGGCGAGGCCGCGCGCGCGGAAATGCAGAAGCTCCTGACCGAGGTCCAGGACGGCACGTTCGCGAAGCGCTGGATCAAGGAGAACGAGGACGGCCGGCCGTGGTTCTCGAAGCAGCGCGCCGCCGAGCAGACGCAGCAGCTCGAGGAGGTCGGCGCCCGTCTGCGCGCGCTGATGCCGTTCATCAATCCCGTCACGATCACCCCAGACGGCCAGGGCGCCTGACCACAGAGGCCACAGAGGGCACAGAGGGCACGAAGATTACAGAGGATTTCTCCTCCGTGTCCTCTGTGACCTCTGTGTTCCTCAGCTGACCGGCACGATCCTCAGCAATCGATCGTCATCCGCAACCGGCGTCGTCCTCCCGTCGCGGTTGCTCGTGCACACATACAGGAATCCATCCGGTCCGGTGATCACGTCCCGCAGCCGGCCGTAGCGGTTCTCGACCAGCCGCTCGACGGTGCGGACCGACCGTCCCTCGATGGTCACCCGCAGCAGCGCCATCCCGCGCAGGGTCGCGACGAACAGCTGGTTCCGGAACGACGGGAAGCGTGTGCCGGTGTAGAACGACGCCCCGGACGGCGCGACGGCCGGCACGAAGAACGTCGCCGACGTCCGCATGCCGGGCCGCGTCTCGTCGGCTTCGATCACCGGCCATCCGTAGTTCGCGCCCCGGTCGATGACGTTGATCTCGTCGTTGTTGGTCTGGCCGTGCTCGGTCTCCCACAGCTCGCGGGTCACCGGATGCCAGTCAATGCCCTGCGGGTTGCGGTGCCCGTACGAGAACACCGGCATCGGGAACGGGTTGTCCGGGACGTTGCGCCCATCGTCTGTCAGCCGCAGGATCTTGCCGTTGAGCGACGCGACGTCCTGCGCGAGCGACGGGGTCGCGACGTCGCCGAAGGTCACGTAGAGGAAGCCGTCGGGCCCGAAGCGGACGCGCGATCCGTTGTGGATGTTCGCCGCCGGCACGTCGTCCAGCAGCACGACCCCTTCCGCCAGCCGATCGTTCAGCTCCCGGAACCGCATCAGCCGCGCGACGGGGCCACGCGTGGTCGTCGCCGTGTACGTCAGGTAGACGTAGCGGTTCGTCGCGAACTGCGGATGCACGGCCAGCCCCATCACGCCGCTCTCCCCCGTCGTGAACACGTCGGAGAGCGTCAGCGCGGGCTCCGGCAACAGCTGCCCGTCGCGGTAGACGCGCACGCGGCCCGGTCGCTCGGTGATGAACAGCCGCCCGTCCGGTGTGAACGCGAGCGCCCACGGGATGCGCAGCCCGGTGACGAGCGTCTGCACCCCGAAACGGGTGCCGTCGGCGGCGACGAAGGTCTCCGACGGCGGCGGACCTGGAGGCGGGCCGTCGGGCGGCTCGTTCGAGCCGGGATCCGGCGTCTCGGAAGTGCCGCATGCGACGAGCACCGTCAGCAGCAGCAACGCGGGAAGCTGAGCCGCAGGTCGGGATCGCATGGGCAATCCTATACTTGTCTTCCATGCGCCCCGCACAGCGAATCGCCGCAGCCCTCGCGTTCGTCACCGCCGCTCTGGCCGCCCCGTCCGCACAGGTCCCCGGCTGGCTCGATACGTACGGGGAGCCGGTCGCGCGTCTCATCGAGGCGGCGACGTCGAGCGACACCGCCTGGGAGCGGCTGGCCGAACTGACCGACACGTTCGGGCACCGGCTGAGCGGGTCGCAGGCGCTGGCCGATGCCATCGAGTGGGCGATGACGCGGATGCGCGCGGACGGCTTCGACGTCGTCCGGGCCGACCCGGTGAAGGTGCCGCACTGGATTCGCGGCCGCGAGTCACTCGAGATCGTGGCGCCGCGGCAGCACAGGATTCCGATGCTCGGCCTCGGCATGAGCGTCGGCACGCCCCCCGGAGGCATCGAGGCCGAGCTGCTCGTCGTCGGCAGCTTCGCCGAGCTCGATCGCCGCGGCGACGAGGCGCGTGGCCGCATCGTGCTCTTCGACGTGCCCTACAACGGCTACAGCCAGACCGTGGCCTACCGGACCAACGGCGCGGTGCATGCCGCGCGGTACGGCGCGGTGGCGGTGCTGGTGCGGTCCATCGGGCCGCAGGGGCTCCGCACGCCCCACACCGGCATGCTGAGCTATCGCCGCGACGTGCCGCAGATCCCTGCGGCGGCGATTCCGGTCGAAGACTCGAAGCGCCTCGCCCGCATGGCCGCGCGCGGCGACCGGCTCCGCCTGCGCCTCCAGATGGAGGCACGCCTCGCACCCGAGGCCGACTCGGCCAACGTGATCGCCGAGGTGCGCGGCCGCGAGCGTCCCGATGAGATCGTCGTGCTCGGCTGTCACTTCGACTCCTGGGACGTCGGCACCGGCGCCAGCGACGATGCGGGCGGGTGCGTGGCGGTGTGGGAAGCGGCGCGGCTGATGCTGGCGCTCGACCTGCGCCCGCGCCGCACGGTCCGGGTGGTGCTCTTCACGAACGAGGAGAACGGCCTGCGCGGCGGGCTGGACTATCGCCGCCGCTACGCGGACGAGCTCGCCAGGCACGTGCTGATGGTCGAAAGCGACCTGGGCGTGGCCGCGCCGACCGGGTTCGGCTTCACCGGCAGCGACACCGCGCGCGACCAGGTCCGCGCGATTGCCTCGCTCCTCTCGGCAATCGACGCCGTGAACGTCGGGCCCTCGGGAGGCGGCGCCGACATCGGCCCGAGCGTCAGCGCCGGTCGCATTCCGGCGATGTCGCCCGAGGTGGACTCGTCGGCGTACTTCCGGATCCACCACACCGACGCGGACACGATCGAGCAGATCGACCCGCGCGCGCTCGCGCGCCACGTCGCCGCGCTGTCCGCCATGGCCTACGTCGTCGCCGACATGCCGACGCGCCTCGGCGAGGTGCCGGGAACACGATAAGGGCTGAGTGACCGCGACACGGACGATCCCCCATCTCACGGGATCCCGTGTGCGGTCACGACATCTCGCGGCGTCTGCCGCGCCCGTCGGCTCATCCGGCCCAGTCGACGAGCCCTCCGTCGGCGCCCGGCTTGCCGGACGCCGGCTCCTGCCGGACCGCACCCCACAGCTGCACCAGCTCGAGGCACAGCTCCGTCGCGCGGGCCATGTCCTGCACGCTGATCCACTCGTGCGGGCCGTGGATGTTCTGCATGCCGGTGAAGAGGTTCGGCGTGGGCACGCCCATCTCGGTCAGGCGGGATCCGTCGGTGCCGCCGCGCGTCGGCGTGGAGAACGGCTCCACCCCGATCGCACGGCAGGCCGTCCGGGCGAGGTCGACGGGCCGCATGTCCTTCTCGAGCCAGTAGCGCATGTTGCGGTACTGCGGCGAGATCGTGCACGTGATCCGGGCACGCGGCTCGGTGGCACGCACGGCGGCGCAGACCTGCTGCAGCAGCTCCCCCTGCGCCCGCAGCCCGTCGAGCTCGAAATCGCGCAGGATGAAATGCAGGTCCGCGGCGGCGGCGTTGCCGGACATCTGGTAGACGTGGATGAAGCCGTCACGCCCATCCGTCGTCTCGGGCGTGAGCGTCGCGTGCGGCAGCGTGCTGATGATCTTCGCCGCCAGGTGCAGCGCGTTCACGAGCTTGCCCTTCGCCTGCCCCGTGTGAATCGACACACCTTCCACGTGCACGTCGGCCTTGTCGGCCGAGAAGGTCTCGTAGACGATCTCGCCCAGCTCCGCGCCGTCGAGCGTGTACGCGACATCGGCCTGCAGGTCGGCGGGCAGGTTCGGATGCACGCCGCGGCCGATCTCCTCGTCGGGCGTGAACGCGATCCGGATGCGGCCGTGCGGAATGTCCTGCCGCTCCAGCAGCGTGCGGGCCAGCGTCATGACGATCGCGACGCCCGCCTTGTCATCGGCGCCGAGCAGCGTCGTCCCGCTCGCCGTGATGATGTCGTCGCCGATCTTCTTCCCCAGGTACGGAAACACGTCGGGCGACAACACGATGTCGGAGTTGTCGGGCAGGACGATGGGGCGGCCGTCGTAGTTGCGGTGGACGATGGGCTTCACGCCCGTGCCGCTGAACTGCGGGGCGGTGTCGACGTGCGCGAGGAACGCGATCACCGGGGCGTCGAACGCGGCGGTGGCCGGAATGGTCGCCAGCAGCGCACCGTACGCCGTCAGGGTGACGTCCTGGGCTCCCAGCGACACGAGCTCGTCCCTGAGCGGGTTGAGCAGGTCGAACTGCTTCGCGGTGCTCGGCGAGGTCGTGGACGACTCGTCGCTCTGCGTGTCGATGCGCACGTACCGGACGAGCCGCTCCTCGAGCTCGCGATCGTAGGCCGATCGCCGCCCCTCTCTCGCCGGCGCTCCTGCGGTCTGGGTGGCCATGACGGTTACCTCTCCTGTGTGGCGCGGCGATGCCAGCTCCCTGCCAACATCGGACAAGTCGGATCAGGTCACAGCCGGCGCCAGTCTGACGACGTGGCGGCCGGCAGCACGACGCCGCGGCATTCGCCGAGTCCGATCCTCGTCCACCCGTCGCGCTCGCACCATCCGCGGAAGATGACCTCGTCGCCGTCTTCGAGGAACGCGCGGCGCTCGCCGCCCGGCAGCTCGAGCGGCTGGGTGCCGCGCCAGCTGAGCTCCAGCAGGCAGCCGCGTGACTCGCGCGTGGGGCCCGAGACCGTGCCGCTCGCCAGGAGATCACCTGGACGCAGGTTGCAGCCGTTGCTCGCGTGGTGCGTCAGCAGCTGCGCCGGCGTCCAGTAGAGATGCCGGGCGCTCGTCCGCGCGATCACGGCCGGCGGCATCCCGCCGGCGCGCATCGTCGAGGTCGCCAATCCAACCTCGAGCCGCAGGTCGATGGCGCCGCGCGCCCGCTGCCGCTCGTCGTCCAGGTACGGCAACGGCTCAGGATCGCCTTCGGGCCGGATGTACGCCGGAACCCGGAACGGCTCCAGCGCTTCGAACGTCACGACCCAGGGCGACAGCGTCGTCGCGAACGACTTCGAGAGGAACGGACCGAGCGGCTGGTATTCCCACGCCTGCACATCGCGTGCGGACCAGTCGTTGACCAGGCAGACGCCGAACAGATGCGACTCGGCTTCGGCGATGGGAATCGGCATGCCCATCGCGTTGCCGGGCCCGACCACGAAGCCGACCTCGAGCTCGAAGTCGAGCCGGCGCGACGGGCCGAAGCGGGGCTCGGCGTCGGATTCGGTCTTCGACTGCCCGCAGGGCCTCCGGATCGGTGTGCCGCTGGCGACGATCGACGAGACGCGGCCGTGATACCCGATCGGCACGTACTTGTAGTTCGGCAGCAGCGGCTCGTCCGGACGCATCATCGAGCCGACGTTCGTCGCGTGGAAGATCGACGCGTAGAAGTCGGTGTAGTCGCCGATTTCGATCGGCAGCCAGAGCACCGCCTCCGCCATCGGCACCAGGCACGGCTCGACCTGCCGGATCGTCCGGCGCCGATCGTCGGAGAGCAGGTCGCTGATGCGCCGGCGCAGCGCCGACCAGACGGCCGGCCCGAGCGCGAGCAGGCGGTTGAGCGACCGGCCGGTGCACGCCTCGCCGGCCGCGGCGAGCTCGCCGTCGAACAGGCCGGCGCGATGGCACAGCCGGAGATCGAGGATGCGATCGCCGATCGCGACGCCGACGCGCGGCGGCTCCGGCGTCAGCGCGCGATGGAAGACGCCGAACGGGAGATTCTGAATCGGAAAGTCCGCGCCGGCGACGTTGGCCGATTCCACCCAGCTTCGCCGGGCAGGGTCGTGGGTCTCGTTGATCATCAGGCAGGAGGGCGGGCGTCCGGGCCCGCGGTCGCTGTCAGCTCAACCAGGAGTGATAGTACTCCGGGTCTTCGATCTCCAGCGCCTGCCTGCTGACGTGGAACGGCCGGAACGTGTCGACCATCACGGCGAGCTCGTCGGTTCCCCTCGCGCCGAGCGAGGCTTCCGTGCGGCCCGGATGCGGCCCGTGCGGAATGCCGTCCGGATGCAGCGTGATCGACCCGAACTCAATGCCCTTCCGGCTCATGAACTCCGAGCTGGCGTAGTAGATCACCTCGTCGGACATCACGTTCGAGTGGTTGTACGGCACCGGAACCGCGTTCGGGTCGAAGTCGTACGGCCGCGGGCAGAACGAGCAGACGACGAACCCGTCCCCTTCGAACGTCTGGTGCACCGGCGGCGGCAGATGGACCCGCCCGACGCGCGGCTCGAAGTCGTGGATGCTGATCGCCCACGGGTAGTAGTAGCCGTCCCAGCCGACGACGTCGAAGGGGTGATGGACGAGCGTGACCTCGAAGAGCCGGTTTTCCTTCTTGACGACCAGCCGGAACTCCCCCTTCTCGTCGATCGTGCGCAGGTTCTGCGGCCGCCGGATGTCGCGCTCCGAGTACGGCGACATCTCCGTGAGCTGGCCGTGCTCGTTGCGGTAGCGCTTCGGCGTCCGCACGTAGCCGGTGCTCTCGATGATCAGGAACTTCAGCGGGCCCGGGTCGAAGCGGTAGCGGTGCAGGATGCCGCGCGGGATCACGAGGTAGTCGCCGCTGCGGAACGGGAGCTCGCCGAGCGACGACTCCAGCACGCCGCTGCCCTGGGTCACGAAGACGATCTCGTCCCCCTGCGCGTTGCGGTAGAAGAACTCGTCGGCGCGCGTCGGCTGCACGAACGTCAGCGCGACGTCCGCGTTGAACAGCAGCGGGATGCGGTCGAGCGTCAGGCTGCCGCCGGAGCCGAGCTGGTGCGTGCGGAAGTGCCGGTGCCGGAACTGCCGCTCCGGGTCGGCCTGCCACTCGAGATCGCGCAGCGGCTTCACCGAGAGCACCGGCGTCGGCTGGTGCAGGTGGTACAGCAGCGACGACGGGCCGGTGAACCCCTTGTTGCCGATCAGCTCCTCCGCGTAGAGCCCGCCGTCGGACCTGCGGAAGACCGTGTGCCGCTTTCTCGGGACCTGCCCGAGCTGATGGTACAGAGGCATGGTTGCTCCGCGCCTACAGGTTGCCCCGCAGCGCCTGCTCGCGCTCGATCGCCTCGAAGAGCGCCTTGAAGTTCCCGATCCCGAAGCCGCGCGAGCCGTGGCGTTCGATGACCTCGAAGAAGAGCGTCGGGCGGTCCTGGACGATCTTCGTGAAGAGCTGCAGGAGGTAGCCCTCCTCGTCGCGGTCGGCGAGAATGCCCATCGAGCGCAGGTCGGCCCAGTCCTCCTCGATCTCCCCGACCCGCTCCTGGACGATGTCGTAGTACGACTCCGGCGTCGAGATGAAGAGCACGCCGTGCTCGCGGAGCGCGGCGACCGTGCGAACGATGTCGGCGGACT
>DASVDJ010000145.1:0-17362 GCA_036381155.1 Vicinamibacterales bacterium | reverse complement strand
CCCTCGAGGCGCAGCACCAGGGTCGAGTCGCGGGCGACGTCCGGCGCGGAGCGCACGACGGCGTACATGAGCGCCACCGTGCCGAAGGACACGATCGCGGCGAGCAGGATCAGACCGAGGACGAGCCGGACACCACGCTTGGCCACTGCCAGGGACTCCTTCCTTGAACGTTCACTGAGTATAGAGGTGGATCGGGGCAGATCAGGTCTGATCAGGTCTGATCAGGTCCCGCCGCGTCGCGTGTGCTCTCCCGACGCGGCGGATCAGGTCCGCCTTCGCCGCGCCGGCGAATCGGCGCGCGGCTCCGGCGCGCCCGCCGGCGCCTTCGCCGGAAGCGGGCGGATCAGGTCTGATCACGTCGCCACCGCGTCGCGTGTGCGTCCCGACGCGGCGGATCAGGTCCCGCCTGCGCCGCGCCTGCCACTCGGCGCGCGGCTCCGGCGCGCCCGCCGGCGCCTGGCCCCGATCCTATGGATCGACCGCCAACGCATCTGGTAAACTCGGGTTCTGCCTGCCTCGGAATGAGCCCTTCGTGCGGAAGTGGCGGAATTGGCAGACGCGCTAGCCTCAGGAGCTAGTGGCCGCAAGGCCGTGGAGGTTCGAGTCCTCTCTTCCGCACCAGTGTTCCTCTCGTCTCTGCATTCTTCTGAACTGAAAGCCGTGGGGACGGGCGGCAGAGCGCCGGCCTGAAGGCCGGCCCTCCTGGTACGGGATCGACGGCCATCCGCCATCGACTGGCGGGCCGCCAGGCCCGCCACGCAATCCGAAAGAATCCGAAAATCGCGCGGCGCGCTGCGCGCGCGCCAATCCGCAATCAATCCGAAATCCGAAATCCGCAATCCGCATGGTCCCTTGCGGGAGACGGCTCAGGTGGCGTAGCGTCCGCCTCACACCAGCGGGAGGCGCCCATGCCGTTCTACTACTCCCTCTACCGCGAGCCCGAGGACGTCCGGCGTCGCGCCGCGGAGCGCCTGCTCCGGCTCCGCAAGCAGTTCCGCGACGAGAACGTCCCCGAACGGACGGTTGAAGACACGCTGCTGCTCGCCACCTGGAACATCCGGGAGTTCGATTCCGCCAAGTACGGCGACCGCTGCCCCGAGTGCCTCTACTACATCGCCGAGATCATCAACCACTTCGACCTCGTCGCGGTCCAGGAGGTGCACGAGGATCTGACCGCGCTCGACCGCGTCCAGGAGATCCTCGGCGGGTGGTGGCGCTACATCGTCACCGATGTGACGGAGGGGAGCGCCGGCAACAAGGAGCGCATGGCCTTCATCTACGACAGCCGGAAGGTCGCGTTCGGCAACGTTGCCGGCGAGATCGTCCTGCCGGACGTCAAGGGGGAGCGGGCGCTGCAGTTCGCGCGCACGCCGTTCATCTGCGCGTTCCGCGCGGGGTGGACGCGCTTCAGCCTCTGCACGGTGCACATCTACTACGGCGGCAACACGCGCGACAATCCGCGCCGCGTCCGTGAGATCCGCGACCTGGCGAACCTGCTCGCGAACCGGGCGAAGCGGCAGACGTCGCGGCAGCCGGCGCGTCCGCAGGGGCAGGTGACGCGCGGACGGAGCCCCGAGCCGGACAACCTGATCCTGCTCGGCGATTTCAACATCTTCAACCGCGACGACGTCACGATGCAGGCGATCACGGACGCCGGCTTCGTCGTGCCGCAGGAGCTGCAGCCGCTCGGCGGGACGAATCTCGACGGACGCCGTCACTACGACCAGATTGCGTTCATGACCCGCCCGGGCCGGTTCGGCACGACGGGGCGAGCCGGCGTGTTCGACTTCTACAAGAGCGTGTTCCGGGACGATGACGAGGAGACGTACGCCAGGTTGATGGGCGACAAGTACGCGGCGAGCAAGGCGAAGACCCGCTACTACCGCCAGTGGCGCACGTTCCAGATGTCGGATCACCTCGTGCTGTGGGTCGAGCTGAAGACGGACTTCAGCGACACCTATCTCGCGGACATGCGGGACAGGACACGGAAGGGGACGAAGCCGGCCGTCCGGAAGGGCAAGAAGAAGCGCTGACGCGCCGGCCTGAAGGCCGGCCCTCCTGGCGTCGCAGTCCGCAATCCGCAATCGATCTGCGTAAGAATGCGGAGGATGGCGACTCTCGTCCTCATCGACACCGGCACCACCAACACCCGCGTCTGGCGCATCGAAGATGACGCGCCGGTACGGCGCATCGATCGCTCCGTCGGCGTGCGGGACACGGCGGCGGACGGTTCGCCGGCGCGGCTGCATGCGGCGCTGCGCGAGGCGATCGCCGAGGCCGCTGCCGGCGATGACCTCCCGATCGTCGCGGCCGGCATGGCGACCTCCCCGCTCGGCATCGCCAACGCCGGGCACGTGCACGCGCCCGCGACGCGCGCGTCGCTGGCGGCCGGCTGTCAGCGCGTGAGCGTGCCGGCCATCGCGGACAGCCCGATCGTCCTGATTCCGGGCGTGCGGACGCACAGCGGCGGCGAAGCGGGTACGCCCGGCGCCCGCGCGGACGCGGCGCTCGCCTCCGACGTCATGCGCGGCGAGGAGACGCTCGCGATCGGCCTGCTGGACGCGGGCACGCTCGGCCCCGTCGACGTGCTGTTCACGTTCGGCTCGCACTGGAAGGCGATCGGAATCGATTCGGAGGGGCGGATCGGCTGGAGCCGCACCGCGCTGACCGGCGAGCTGCTGGACGTTGTCCGGCGCCACACCGTGCTGGCCGCCAGCCTCGACGGAACGCTCCCGGACGTCCCGGACCCGGCCTGGTGCGCGGCAGGTGCCGACGCGGTCGCCCGGCACGGGGTGGCGCGCACGCTCTTCGGCATCCGGCTGCTCGATCAGACGCGCGGCGCGTCGCCGGCCGAACGGTCTGCCTTCCTGCTGGGCGCGCTCGCTGCCGACGCGCTGCCCGCGCTGCTCGGCAACGTCGCGGAAACCGGCGCCCGGCTGGTGCTGACGGGGCACCGCGCCGCACGCGAGGCCGCACGGACCGTCCTGTCGCAACTCGCCCACGCCCGCGCGATCCACCTCGTCGACCTCGAACGCGACGAGGTCGAGCGCGCCTGGATCGCCGGCGCGCTGGCGATCTGGGGATCCTTGTAGCTGGCGGCTGGCAGCTGGCGGCTGGCAGCTGGCAGTCCGCCCTCGCCCGCGTTTGAGCTCCAGCGGGCTTCGGCGGGACCCGATCAGACCCGGTCCGCCGCGTCGGGACGGCACACGCCGACGCGGCGGGGCCCGATCCGCCGGCGCCGCGCCGAGTCGCACTCGCGGCGACGGAGGGACCTGATCCGACCTGATCCGACCTGATCCGACCTGATCTGACCTGATCCGACCTGATGAGTCGCCATTGCCTCTACCCGGACAAGGGGAGTATCGTGGATTCGTGCGGACAGCCGACACGCGGCAGGGACAGCAGCGCACGGTTCGAAGCCGTGCCGGATCCGCTGTCCGTGTCGTCTGGCGCATGCTCGCCGTCGCGACGACCGTTTCCGCGGCGGCGCTCACGCTCCTTCACGCCTGGATCTTCTGGGGACAACTCGTCAACGGGCGGCTGGTCGATCCGGTCGTCGTGCTCAAGTGGGTCGGTTCCGGCGCGCTCTGTGCCGCGCTGATCCTGCTCCGCCGCTCCGGCGTCCCGCTCTTCTGGGGCCGCAAGGCCTTCGTCGTCTGGCTCCTGGTCGCCCTGCTGCACTTCGGCCCGGCGAGCCCGGCACCACCGACGGGAGACGCGGCCGCGGACGCACACGCGGAGATGGTCTTCGTCCTCCCGGCGCTCGTCGCGTCGTTCACCCTGCTGGGGCTGGGACTGCTGCTCGTCGCACGGTTCCGCCGCTCGGCTCCCTTCAGGCGACGGATGTGGACCGAGGCCGACGCGCCCGCGTTCCGGCCCGCCCTCGTCTGCTGCCGTCCGCTCGCGCCACGCGCGCCTCCGCTCTTCATCTGATCCGGTAACTGTTCCCAGCTTCGGCGGTGCTCACGGCACGCGCCGGAGCCGTGCCGTACGGCATCCGGCTGCGCGGCGTCTGCCCGTCATGACGCGCGCGGGCCGTCGCACGCGTACGGTGCGCAACCGCGATCCGGGCCGGCTGCCGGCCCGATGAGGAGAAGAGAGGATCCGCATGGAGGCCCCGACCCTCCTGCTGTACGGCGTAAACCATCGCAGCGCCGGCGTCGCCGAGCGCGAGTCGCTGGCCCTGTCGCGCGAGGAATGCGCCCGCGTGCTGGCTGCGACGGTCCAACCCGGCGGCGACGACGAAGCGCTCATCCTGTCGACGTGCAACCGCACGGAGTGCTATCTCGTCGCGCCCGATCCGGAGGCCGTCGCCGCGCGGCTGCGCGCGGCCTTCGTGGCCGAGCGCGGCGCCGACCTGATGGCGCCCGGTCCGCATCGCTACCCCGCCCGTGACACGGCGGCTGCGCGCCATCTCTTCCGCGTCGCCACCGGGCTCGACTCGATGATCCTCGGCGACTCCCAGGTGCTCGGCCAGGTGCGCGGCGCGCTCCAGCTCGCGCGCGAAACAGGAACGGTGGGCCAGTTCCTCGAGCGCCTGCTCGCCGGTGCGATCAGGACCGGCAAGCGGGCGCGACGGGAGACGGCGATCGGCGCCGGCGCCTCGTCGGTGGGCGCGGCCGCCGTCGAGTTGCTCCGGCGGGAGCTCGGCACGCTCGAACGGCGCTGCGTCCTGGTCGTCGGCGCCGGGAAGACGGGCCGGCTGGTCGCACGGCACCTGGCGGCGCAGGACGCGGTGCACGTGACCGTCGCCAACCGGACCGGCTCGGTGGCCGAGATGCTTGCGGCGGAAATCGGCGGCAAGGTGCTGCCGCTCGAGGAGCTGCGCCGCGGCCTGCTCGTCGCCGACGCGGTCATCACCGCGACCGCCGCGGATGTGCCGCTCGTCGACGCCGACCTCGCGCGGGCCGTCGCCGACGCGCGCCGCCGGCGGCCGCTCGTCATCGTCGACGTCGCGGTCCCGCGCAACGTCGCGCCCGACGTCGCGCTCGTCCCCGGCATCGTCCTGCGCGATATCGACTCCCTCAGGAACGTCGTCGATCAGAGCCTCTCGCGCCGGCTCGCGGCGGTCCCGGACGTCGAACGCATCGTCGAGGAGGAGCTGCGGCGGTTCGTGGCCTGGCGGCGGAGCCGGATGGCGGCGCCGATCGTCCGCGAGCTGCGCGAGCACTTCGAGCGCGTCCGCGCGGAGGAGCTCGACCGCCTGCTCCGCGGCGCGAGCGACGACGAACGGCGGCGCGCCGAGCGGCTGACACGCACGCTGGTCAACCGGCTGCTGCACGTGCCGACCGTCGCCCTCAAGTCGATCGATCCGGTGTCGGACACCGGCCGGGTCCGGCTGCAGACCGCGCGCGACCTCTTCGCGCTCGGCCGCACGCCGGTCCGGCGGGGGACACCCCATGCGCGCTGACACGTCGCTCCACGTGCGTCGCGACAGCGCCGGCGAGGCGACAGCGGCTCCCCTGTTCCTCCGCGCCTGCCGCGGCGAACCCGTCGAGCGGACGCCGATCTGGATCATGCGGCAGGCCGGGCGCTACCTGCCGGAGTACCGCGCACTGCGGCAGCGCGTCGACTTCCTCACCTGCTGCCGGACGCCGGATCTCATCTGCGAGATCACGCTCCAGCCGCTCCGCCGCTTCGATCTCGACGCCGCGATCCTCTTCTCCGACATCCTGCTGCCGCTGCCCGGCATGGGCGTGGACGTGACCTTCAATCCCGGCCCGGTGCTCGCGCGTCCGGTCAGGACCGCGGCCGACGTCGCCGCGTTGCGCCCCGCCGATCCGTGCGAGACGACGCCGGGCGCGATTGAGGCGGTGGGACTGCTGCGGCGGGCGCTCAGCCCGTCGACGCCGCTCATCGGCTTCGCCGGCGCGCCGTTCACGATTGCCACGTACCTGGTCGAGGGAGGCGGCTCGAAGCACTTCGAGGCGATCAAGACGCTGCTCTTCAGCGATCCGGTCACGGCGCACCGGCTGCTGGACGTCTGCGCGGAGACGGCCGCCGCGTCGCTGACCGCGCAGATCCGTGCCGGCGCGCAGGCGGCGATGGTGTTCGACACCTGGGCGGGGCTGCTCGGTCCCGAGGACTACCGCGAGTTCGCGCTGCCGTACGTCCGGCGCGTGTTCGACGCCGCGGCCCGGGCCGGCGCCGACGCGGGCGCCGACGTGCCGCGCATCTACTATGCCGGACAGGGCGGCGGTCTGCTCGAGATCTGCCGCGACACCGGCGCGACGGTCGCCGGCGTGGACTGGCGGACGGATCTCGCGACGGCGCGCCGGCGGCTCGGCCCGTCGCTCGCGGTGCAGGGCAACCTCGATCCGGCCGTCCTGCTCGGACCGCCCGACGTGATCCGCGCACGGGCGCGCCGTGTGCTCGAAGCGGCAGGACCGCGCGGCCACGTCTTCAATCTCGGGCACGGCATCCTGCCCTCGACGCCACCGGACCATGTCGGCGTGCTGGTCGAGACCGTGCACGCCTTCCAGGGAGGGCACGCATGAGCGCGCCGGCACCCGTCATCGGGCTCGATCTCCTGCAGCGGTACGATCGGCCCGGGCCCCGCTACACGTCGTATCCGACGGCCGTGCAGTTCCACGACGGCTTCGACGAGCCGTCGTACCGCGCGCACCTGGCCGCGGCGGCGGGCTCCCGCGAGCCGCTGTCGCTGTACCTGCATCTGCCCTTCTGCGAGCAGCGGTGCACCTTCTGCGGCTGCATGGTCATCATCACGCGCAAGCGTGAGGTCGCGACCACGTACCTGCAGTACTTCCTGCGGGAGATCGCGATGCTGCGCGAGGCGCTCGGATCGCGCCGCCGGGTCGTGCAGTACCACTGGGGCGGCGGCACGCCGACCTATCTCGCGCCCCCGCAGATGGCCGTGCTGCACGACGCCGTCGTCTCGGCGTTCGACCTGGATCCGGAGGTCGAGGCGGGCATCGAGGTCGACCCGCGCGTGACATCCTTCGAGCAGCTGGAACTGCTGCGGGCGCTGGGCTTCAACCGGCTGTCCCTGGGCGTGCAGGACTTCGCGCCGGAGGTCCAGCAGGCGGTCAACCGCGTGCAGAGCGTGGAGTCCACGCGGGCGCTGTTCGATCGGGCCCGCGAGCTCGGCTTCCAGTCGATCAACATCGATCTGATCTACGGCCTGCCGCGCCAGAGCCCGGCCTCCTTCGCGGCCACGGTCGAGACCGTCGCGGCGATGCGGCCCGACCGCATCGCGCTCTACTCGTACGCGCACGTCCCGTGGCTGCGCGGGAACCAGAAGGCGATTCCGCTGGCGGATCTGCCCGGGCCCGAACGGAAGCTCGAGCTGTTCGTCGACGCGATGAGCCGCTTCCTCGCGGCCGGCTACACGCAGATCGGGATGGATCACTTCGCGCTCCCGTCGGACACGCTGGCGCAGGCCGCGGCCGCGGGACGTCTCCACCGCAACTTCATGGGCTACACGACGCGGCCGGCGCCGGATCTGATCGGCGCCGGCGTGTCGGCCATCGGCGAGGTGGCCGGCGCGTTCGCCCAGAACGTCAAGAAGCTGTCGACCTACTACGCGGCGATCGACGCCGGGCGCTTCCCGATCGAGCGCGGCTACGTGCTCGACGCTGACGACCGCCTCCGCCGCGACGTGATCGCCGGCCTCATGTGCCGCTTCCGCGTCGACCGGGCCGACATCGAGCGCCGGCACGGCATCGACTTCGAGGCGTACTTCCGCGAGGAGCTCGCGGAGCTGGACGGCGAGCCGGCCGCCGACGGCCTGGTCACGCGCGACGCCGACGGCATCACCGTGACCGCGGCGGGACGCCTGCTCGTCCGCAATCTCGCGATGATCTTCGACCGTCACCTGCGCGAGCGCGTCCAGTCCAGCCCGGCCTTCTCGAGAACGATCTGACCATGGCTGCGAGCCCGAGTGCCTGCGTTCCCACCGGCGTGCTCCTGATGAACCTGGGCGGCCCCGACACGATCGCCGACGTCGAGCCGTTCCTGATCAACCTGTTCTCGGACCGCGAGATCATCGAGCTGCCGGGCGGCCGGCTCCTCCAGCCGCTCTACGCGCGCCTCATCGCCCGCCGTCGCGGGCCCGAGGTGCGCCACAACTACGAGCGCATCGGCGGCGGCTCCCCGCAGCTCCGTCTCACGCGCGCACAGGCCGACGCGCTCGAAGCGCGCCTGAACCGCGACGGGCGCTGCGTGCGCACGTTCATCGCGATGCGCTACTGGCACCCGACCACGGAGGAGGCGCTCGAGCAGATGGACGCCGCGGGCGTCGCGCGGATCATCACCCTGACGATGTATCCGCACTACTCGTGCGCGACCACCGGGTCGTCGGAGTCGGAGCTGCGACGGCGGCTGGACACGCCCCGCTGGCGCAACCGGTTCCGGATCGACCGCATCGCCGCCTATTTCGACGAGCCGCTCTACATCGACGCCCTCGCGGACACCGTCCGTCGCGGGCTCTCCCGGTGGCCACCCGCCGAACGGGATCGCGTCGTGCTGCTCTTCAGCGCGCACGGGCTGCCGAAGAAGTTCGTCGACCGCGGCGACCCGTACGTCGAGCACACGGAGATCACGCGCTCGCTGGTGCTGTCACGGCTGAAGGTGCCCAACCGGCACGAGCTGGCGTTCCAGTCGCGCACGGGACCGGTGGAATGGATCGGACCGGGCACCGAGGAGATGATCGAGGCCCTCGGGGCGGAAGGCGTGCGGGACGTGCTGGTGATTCCGATCTCGTTCGTCTCGGATCACATCGAGACGCTGTACGAGGTCGACATGCTCTTCGCCGACGCGGCGCGCGCGGCCGGCATCACGACGTACCGCCGGACCGAAGCGCTCAACACCCATCCGCTCTTCATCGAGGCGCTCGCCCGGCTGGTCGAGCGGCAGCTGGGATGCTCCGCATCGCAATAGTCGGCGGCGGACTGAGCGGGCTCGCGCTCGCTCACGCGATCGGCCGCGCCGCCCCCGGGCTGCGCGACCGCCTCGTCGTGCTCGAGCGCGACCGGATTCCCGGGGGGCACCTCCGCACGGAGCGAATCGACGGGTTCCTCTGCGAGGCCGGGCCCGGCGGGCTGCTCGATTCGAGCGCGGCGACGCTGGAGCTGATCGATCAGCTCGGCCTGACCGCACGCATCACGCCGGCCAGCGACGTGGCAAGGCGGCGGTATCTGCTGATCCATGGGGCGCTGCATCTCGTGCCGACGTCCCCGCCGGCGCTGCTGCGTTCACCGCTGCTGTCCGCGGCCGGCAAGCTGCGCCTGCTGGCCGAACCGCTCGTCCCGCGCGGCGGGAGCGACGACGAGACGATTCATGCCTTTGTCGCGCGGCGCTTCGGGCGGCAGGCCGCCGATCTGCTCGCGGGGCCGTTCGCGACGGGCGTGTTCGCAGGCGACGCCCGCCAGCTCTCGATGCGCGCCTGCTTCCCTGCCATCAGCGAGCTGGAGGCGCGGCACGGCAGCCTGATCCGCGCACTGATGGCGCGGCGCCACGCCGGATCCGCCGGATCGGCGCGGCGATCGCCCGGCCGGCAGTTCTCCTTCCGGGAGGGCCTGGGCGAGCTCGCCATGGCGCTCACCGCAACACTGGGGTCCACGCTGCGGACGGGGGCCCGGGTCGAGACGATCGAGCGGCGGGAGGATGGCTGGGGCGTTCGCCTCGCGTCGGGCGAATCGCTGCACGCGGCCGCCGTGGTCCTGGCGTGCGGCGCACGCAGGACGGCAGCGCTCCTCTATGAGATCGATGCGGCGCTCGCACACGACATCGCCGGCATCGCGGAGCCGCCGGTGGCTGTCGTGTGCCTGGGCTACGAGACATCGGCCGTAGGGCGGCCGCTCGACGGCTACGGCTTCCTCGTCGCGAGCGGAGAGCGGGTCGGAATCCTCGGCGCGTTGTGGGACTCGACGATCTATCCCGGGCGCGCGCCGGACGGTCACGTGCTGCTGCGCGTCATGATCGGCGGCCAGTCGGATCCGGAGGCGGCCGCGCTGCCTGACGCCGCGCTGGTACAACGGGCGCACGAGGCGCTGGCAACGGTGATGCCGGTCACCCGCCCCGCCGTGCTCGCCCGGGTCTACCGGCACATGCCCGGCATCCCGCAGTACGCGCCGGGCCATCTGGCACGCGTCGCCCGCATCGCGGATCGCCTGACGCGCCACCCCGGTCTGTTCCTCGCGGGCAACGCGTACCGCGGCGTCTCGATGCCGTCCTGCATCGAGGACGCCGCGGCGCTCGCGCCTCAGGTGGCGGCCGACGCCGCGGCGCGGTGTGCGGCGGCTCAGTACGTCAGCCCGAACCCGTAAGGGAAGAGCGGGTCGTACGACGCGTCGCCGACGTTGATCGGCAGCTGCGCGTTGGACTTCGGCCAGGACATCGGGAGCTTGCCGGTTGGCGCGTAGTCGCCGAACAGCACGTCGGCGACGCCCAGCCCCTCGGTTCCCGGCAGCCAGGCCGCGACGAACGCGTCGGCCTGCGACAGCACGCCATTCACGATCAGCGGGCGGCCCGACAGCAGCACCACGACGACCGGCACACCGGTAGCCTTCACCCTCGTCACGAGCTCCACGTCGGCGGCCGGCAGATCGAGGTCACGGCGATCGCCGAAGAACTCGGCAGAGGGCGGCTCGCCGATGACGACAACCGCGACGTCGGCGCCGGCCGCGCCGCTGCCGTCCGCCGAGTACGTCACCGCCGTCCCGCGGCGGGCACTCTGCTCGATGGCCGCGCGCAACGTCGTGCCGACCGTCAGCGGCCCGCGCGCTCCCTGCCACTGAATCGTCCAGCCGCCGCACTGCACGCCGAGGTCGTCGGCCGCGGCGCCGGCGACGTGGATCCGCTTCAGGCCGGGCCGGAACGGCAGCGTGCCGCGCTCGTTCTTCAGCAGCACGAGCGACTCGCGCACGGCCCGCCGCGCGACGGCGCGGTGCGCCGCGGAGCCGACGCTCTCGAGCAGCGCCGGGTCCGCCTTCGGCGACCAGCCCTGCTCCATCAGCCCCATCGCGAACTTCACCCGCAGGATGCGCGTCACCGCATCGTCGATGCGCGCCACCGGCACGCGGCCGCTCTCGACGAGCCCCTTCAGCGTCGTGATGAACTCGCGGTAGGCCTGGGGCACCATCACCATGTCCATCCCGGCGTTGATCGAGCGCTCGATCTGTCCGGCGCGGTCGCCCGGCAGCTGGTCGAGCGCGTTGTAGTCCGAGATCAGGAAACCCTCGAAGCCCAGCTCCTGCTTCAGCACGTCGGTGAGCCAGTACCTGCTGCCCGACATCTTCTCGCCGTTCCAGCTGCTGTAGGACGGCATGATCGTGACCACGCCGGCGCGGATGGCATTGATGTAGGGCGCCAGGTGAATACGGCGGACCTCGGCCTCCGGGATCGTCATGTCTCCCTGGTCGAGCGGGAAGCGGCCGCCGGGCTGGTCGCTGTTGGGCATGCCGGTGCCGAACGTCGTCCCGCCGTCGCCGACGAAATGCTTCGCGCAGGCGGCCACGCTGACGGGGGAGCCCAGATCGCCCTGCAGCCCGCGCACGGCGGCCTCGCCCAGCTCGGCGACGAGCTGCGGGTCCTCCCCGAAGCCTTCGTACGTGCGGCCCCAGCGCTCGTCACGCGGCACCGCGACACACGGCGCGAAGGCCCAGTTGATGCCGGTGGCGCGCACCTCCTTCGCGGTGAGCCGGGCGACCTCCTCCACCAGCGTCGGGTTGCGCGTGGCGCCGAGCCCGATGTTGTGGGGAAAGATCACGGTGCCGATCACGTTGTTGTGGCCGTGGACGGCATCCACGCCGTACAGCAGCGGGATGCGCAGGCGGGTCTTCAGCGCCTGCGCCTGCAGCGCCTCGTACATCGCCGTCCAGTGCTCGATCGTGTTGGTGACCGGATCGGAGTTGCCGCCGCTCAGCACCGACCCGATGAAGAGCGTCGCGACGTCGGAAGGGTCCTTCAGGAACTCCTGGTCGGGCTGCGTCATCTGCCCGATCTTCTCGTCGAGCGTCATCGACGCCAGCAGCGGCCGGATCCGGGCGTCGAACGCGACCAGGCGCGCCTGGGCGGGCGGGGCTGTCTGGCGTCCCTGCGCGGCGGCCCCCGCCAGGATCAGCAGGCCCATCGCGGCCATCAGCGACGCAGCACGAGCAGTCATCACGTGTCCTCCGGGAAGCGTGGTATCCGGGCTGAACCGTGGGCTGGCCGCGGGCGCCGGCCCGTCGAGCCGCGTATTATGCCCTGCTGAGCTGCGGACGGCGAAGTCCGGGGCAGCCGGGGGTCACTTGCGGGGCCCGTGGTCAACTCCCGACAATCGGCCCGTGCAGAGGTCACGGCGCGCACGTGCTGCGCGCCACGGATGAGCTTACGTCTGCTACGGCTGACTCGCGTTCCCCGCAACGACCTGCTAGAGTGCGCTGCGGGAGTCCCGCCCAGGTGACGTCGCTCGACTGCGTGCTCGGTTCCCTCACCGGTCCGACGTGAAGTTCGCGGTTCCGAAGCCTCGGCCATCGCAGCGTGTTCTCTCGTCCGCGGACGCGTCCGCGCGTCCGCTCGCGTCAGTACGCAGCCCTGCTACGGGCTGCCGCAGCAAGGGAGTGGGCCGTGGGCCGACGACTGTTCGTAGGTAACCTCTCGTATCAGACGGATGAGCAGGAACTGACCACCCTGTTCAGCCAGTATGGGTCGGTCGAGAGCGCGCAGGTGATCCGTGACATGGCCACGGGGCGCGCGCGCGGGTTCGGCTTCGTGGAGATGGGCTCGGACGACGAGGCGCAGCAGGCGGCCAGCGCGCTGAACAACACGCAGTTCGGCGGGCGGACGATTGCGGTCAACGAGGCGCGTCCGCGTGAGGCGCGCGCCGGCGGCGGCGGCCGTGGTGGCTTCGGTGGCGGTGGTGGCGGCGGACGCGGCTTCGGCAGCGGCCGGCGCGAGCCGCGCTGGTAACTCCCTTCAACGACACGCGCGCGGGTGGTCTCCCGCCCGCGCGCGCGCTCTCCTGATTCCCTCGATCTGGTGCAGGTGGCCGGCCCGCATGACCGGCGTCGAGGCCGCTACGGCAGCCTGGTCGACTGCCACGCGACCGCCTGCCAGCGTCCGTCGCGCTTCACGTACACCAGCGTGTAACGCAGCCGGACCGGATCCGCCTGCCCCCGCATCGTCATCGTCGCCGCACCGGTCAGGATCGCCGTGTTGCCGTACAGCCTGACGACCGGCGTGTCCCGCTCGATGGCGGCGTACTTCGTCGTGCCCTTGCGCAGCGTCTCGATGTAGGACGCCTTCGTGTCGACGGACGCGTTGCTGTGCGTGTACGTCAGGTCGTCGGCGAGCACCTCCTCGAGGGCGGCGAAATCGTCGTCGATCAGCGCCTTGATGCGGCGGTCCTCGGCGGCACGCACGGCCGCTTCCTCGGCGCTCTGCGCCCGAGCACCCGGTACGGCGACGAGCGTCAACGCCGCCGCGATCAGCAGAACACGACCTGTCGGGATCACACCGTCCTCCTCGCGGGCCGATCCGGGCGCGGTCAGGTCCGCGGCTCCGCCGGCCCATCCACGCGGATTGTATGCGCTCGCGCCCTCCGTGCGATCCGCCCGTACGGGCCGATTGGTCGCTCAACCGGCGAACGCCTCCGGGCCGGTGGCACCCGCCGTTATCCGTTGACCGGCGGGAGACAGACAGCGTACGCTCGTGCTGGCATGGATCGGTACGCAGGCATTCCTCCCCTCCCCGAACGTATCAACCGCCTTCGCGAGCTCGCCCTGGACCTCTGGTGGAGCTGGAATCGACCTGCGCGCCGCGTGTTCCGGACGCTGGACTATCCGCTCTGGCGGGCGACGGCGCACAACCCGGTGCGGATGCTCCGGGTCATTCCCCAGGACGTTCTGGAGCGCGCCGCCAGCGACCCGAAGTTCCTGGCCATCTACGACGCCGCCATTGCCGGGCTCGACGAGGTGCGCTCCGCCCGGCACACGTGGTGGGCGAAGACGATGAACGGGGTCGACCCGTCGCAGTCGATCGCGTACTTCTCGGCCGAGTTCGCGCTGCACCAGTCGCTGCCGATCTACGCGGGCGGCCTCGGCGTGCTCGCCGGGGATCACTGCAAGGAAGCTTCCGATCTCGGCGTGCCGCTCATCGGCGTCGGCTTCATGTACCCGCAGGGCTACTTCCATCAGCACATCTCCGCCGAAGGATGGCAGGAGGAGGTGTACGAGAAGCTGAACTGGACCGACGCCCCGATCGAGCCGGCGCTGACGCCCGACGGCCAGCCGTGCGTCACGGCGGTGCCGCTCGGCGACCGCTCGGTGCTCGCGGCGGTCTGGCGCGTGCGCCTCGGGCGGGTCACGCTCTATCTGCTCGACACGGATCTCGAAGAGAACGCCCCCTGGGATCGCCAGCTCTCCGCGCGTCTCTACGGCGGCGACCGCGAGACCCGCGTGCAGCAGGAGATCATTCTCGGCATCGGCGGCGTCCGTGTCCTGCGCGCGCTGGGACTGCACCCGGCCGTGTATCACCTCAACGAAGGCCATGCCGCCTTCGTCGTCCTGCAGCGCATCCGCGATCACATCGAGGCCGGGCACAGCTTCGACGAGGCGCTCGAGGACGTGCGCCGGACGACCGTGTTCACGACGCACACGCCGGTGCCCGCGGGACACGACGCGTTCCCGTTCCACATGGTCGAGAAGCATCTCGCCGGATGCTGGGGCACGCTCGGCGAGCACCGCGCGCGCTTCCTCGCGCTCGGCGAGTACGACAACGGCGGCGGCTCGCAGTTCAACATGACGGCGCTGGCCCTGCGGTCGTCAGGAGCGGTCAACGCGGTCAGCCGTCTGCACGGCGAGGTGACGCGCGGCATGTGGGCGCCGATCTGGCCCGGCACGGCGCCGGAGCAGGCCCCGGTGACCTCGGTGACCAACGGCGTCCACGTGCCCACGTGGATCTCGCCGGACATGTCCGCGCTGTTCGATCGACACCTGGGGAGCGACTGGCTCGACCACCACGACGAGCCCGCGTTCTGGGATCGCGTCCTCGCGATTCCCGACGAGGAGCTGTGGGCGGTGCGGACGTCGCTGCGCCAGTACCTGCTCGCGTTCGTCCGCGAGCGCGCGCGGCGGCTGTGGACCGAGGATCGGGTGAACGCGACGCGGGTGCTGGCCGCCGGCTCGCTGCTCGAGAACCACGCGCTGACGATCGGGTTCGCGCGCCGGTTCACGGGCTACAAGCGCCCGTCGCTCATCTTCCACAACCCCGATCGGCTCGCGCGGATCCTGAACGCGCCGGGCCGGCCCGTCCAGATCATCTTCGCCGGCAAGGCGCACCCGGCCGACGACGTCGGCAAGCATCACCTGCAGGGCGTCTATCGCCGCGCGCTCGACCCCGCGTTCGCCGGGCGCGTCGCCTTCGTCGAGGACTACGACCTGCACGTCGCGCACTTCCTGGTGCAGGGCTGCGACATCTGGCTGAACAACCCGCGCAAGCCGCTCGAGGCGAGCGGGACGAGCGGGATGAAGGCCTGCATGAACGGCGTGCCGCAGGTCAGCATCGGCGACGGCTGGTGGGCCGAGGGCTACAACGGGCGCAACGGCTGGCTGATCGAGGGGCACGCGCCCGCGCACGACGAGGCCGCGGCCGACTACGCCGACGCCGAGGCGCTCTACCAGCTGCTCGAAAACGAGATCGTCCCGGCGTTCTACGACCGCGACGACCAGGGCATCCCGCGCCGCTGGCTCGCGGTCGTCAAGGAGGCGATCCGCTCCGTCACCCCGATGTTCAGCACGCGCCGGATGGTGAAGGAGTACGTCGAGCGGATGTACGCGCCGGCCATGCGGCAGGGCGCCGCCCGCTAGCCGACCGCGCGCCGAGCGCCACGGAGCGGGCGGAGCGGGGATCGGCGGACACGCCGCCGATCCTGTAGGATCGATCCGATGTCCCGGAAATCCGTCGCCAGGTCCCGCTGCGCCCTCTGCGGCGCCAAGGACGTGTCCGAGCCGCGCGGTGAGGAGAAATACTGCCGCGACTGCTGGGACAAGAAGATCGCCGTCGAAGAGATCGTCGCGCGCGAGTTCGCGCTGAAGCGGTACATCCGCGCGCACAGCGCCGAGAAGTACCTCGTCTATCACTCCACCATCAAGCGCCCCTGCGGTCAGCTCATCGTCGTCGACGACGGCTACGATCTGTTCCTGACCCTGGTGCTGTACCCGACGTTCGCCTGGGACGAGCCGGCGTACCACCTGGAGGGGGATCCCGAGGGACGCACCTTCTCCGAGATTCTCGTCGACGTCATCGCCACGGAGGTCATCGAGCCCTGGGGCGGCGGCAAGTGGCACATGGAGATCATCCGGTCCGTGAACCCGGAACCGGAGGACTGGAACGGCGAGATGTGACGGTGGGGCCGCCGCTCAGGCGACAGGCGGCCCGCCTGCAGTGTCCCGCGCGCGGCTGGTGATCCGCTCGGCCAGCGGGCCGGCCACCGGCAACAGGAACGTGCCGCCGCGCGCGGCCTGCCACAGGCAGACCAGCCAGACGACCACCGAAGCCAGCAGGACGAACTGGGCCAGCGTCTGCATGATGTGGAACGCGGCGCCGGAGACGATCAGCGCGGCGAAGCTGCCGATCCAGAGCGTCGCCCAGGCAAGGCACGCCGTGCCGAACGTCAGGATCGACTGCATGGCATGGAGGCGGACGGCAGGCCGATCCGCCTCCACGAACCAGACAATCAGCCCGCTGACCCAACCCCCGAGATAGGCCAGCACGGCCGCCACGCGCGGGTCGGGCCCGAGCGGGGCGGCCACGTCACCGCACCTCGAACTGGATCGTCCGGCTCACCGGTGGCTCGTTGCCGGCGCGGGACTTCGCCTCGACCGTCAGGAGGTAGGTGCCGGGCGCGAAGTCCTTCAGCTGGATGCGGGCCTGGTGCCCGTAGCCGCCGGGCTTGCCCTGCAGCTCGCTGCTCGACCGCTCCTCGCTGGTCTTGAACACGTTCCGCCCGTCCTCGCTCAGGACCGTCGTCGTGATGTCGACCGTGTGCGGGTTGCGGACGTCGTTGTCGTAGACCTCGGCGTACACGGCCAGCTCGTCCCCCCGCGGGAACACGCGAGACGCGGCGGGCGGCGCCGGGAGCACGTCGCGGAGCTCGGCGTCGTGCTTCACCGTCGACACCAGGGTGCCCGCGGCCGAGGCGATCACGATACCGCTCACCGCCAGCCTGTCCTTCGTGAAGTCGGGGACGTCCAGATCGTAGTTCACCGAGCCGACGCGTCCCGTCCCGCTCTCGCGGGCGGCCACGCGCAGCTGGTAGCGGCCGGGAGGCACCTCCAGTCGCGTGCTCACGCGCACGCCCGTCTGGACGAAGCGCTGGTGGTTCTCCGGCTTGAGCGCGAAGTTCACGACGCTGCGGTCG
>DASVDJ010000144.1:0-14798 GCA_036381155.1 Vicinamibacterales bacterium | reverse complement strand
GGCAGCCGGCCGGTCCGGCTTAGAATGAGCTGGACAGGACGGATACTGCCAGCTGCCAGCGCCGCAGCACGACCGCATGCCCCTGAAGCTGCCCATCTATCTGGACTACCACGCGAGCACGCCGGTCGACCCGCGCGCGCTGGAGGCGATGCTGCCGTACTTCACGGAGCATTTCGGCAACGCGGCCAGCCGCACGCACGCCTATGGCTGGAAGGCCGACGATGCCGTGGAAGCGGCGCGGCGGCAGGTGGCAGCGCTCATCGGCGCCAGCGCGAAGGAAATCGTCTTCACGAGCGGCGCGACCGAGTCGAACAACCTCGCGATCAAGGGGGTCGCCTGCGCCCTCCGGTCGAAGGGGAATCACATCATCACGGTCGCGACCGAGCACAAGGCGGTGCTCGACAGCTGCAGGCACCTGCAGAAGGACGGCTTCGAGGTCACCTGCCTGCCGGTGACGTCCGACGGGCTCGTCGATCCCGATGTCCTGTCCGGGGCGATCACCGACCGGACGATCCTGATCTCGGTGATGGCGGCGAACAACGAGATCGGCGTGCTGCAGCCGGTCCGGGAGATCGCCGCGATTGCGCGCGAGCGCGGCGTGATCTTCCACTGCGACGCCGTGCAGGCGATCGGCAAGGTGCCGTTCTCCGTCGCCGACATTGGCGTCGACCTCGTGTCGATGACGGCGCACAAGATGTACGGGCCCAAGGGCGTGGGCGCCCTCTACGTCCGGCGCCAGGACCGGAAGATCGAGCTCGAGCCGCTCATCGACGGCGGCGGCCATGAGCGGGGCCTGCGTTCGGGCACGCTGAACGTGCCGGGCATCGTGGGCTTCGGCAAGGCAGCCGAGATCGCGCGCGCCGAGATGCCGGCCGAGTCCGAGCGCCTGCGGACGCTGCGCGACCGGCTGCTCGAGAAGCTGCGCGCGCGTGTGCCCGACCTGCACGTGAACGGGTCGATGGTGCACCGGCTGCCCCACAACCTGCACGTCAGCTTTCCGCACGTCGCCGGCGAGGCGCTGCTCGTCGGCATCGGCGACATCTGCGTGTCGGCCGGATCGGCCTGTTCGTCGGGCAGCGAGGAGCCTCCGTACGTGCTCACCGCCCTCGGCCTCGATCCCGATCTCGCCCGCGCCTCGATCCGCTTCGGCCTCGGCCGCTATACGACGGGGGAGGAGATCGACTACGCCGCGGACAAGGTGGCCGACGTCGTGCAGCAGTTGCGGCGGGCCCATCAGGCGTGATCCGCCTTCGCGCGCCGCGCTTCGGCGGGACCCGCCCGCGAATCAGACGCGCCGCGGGCAGGGTCTGATCCGCGCCGACCTGACCTGAGACCAGATGCGAATCCACATTGCCCACAGCCCCGATTCCGACGACGCGTTCATGTTCTATGGCCTGGCGAACGGCAAGGTCCCGTCGGGCGACCTCGAGCTGGTGCACGTGCTCTCCGACATCGAGACGCTCAACCGTGCCGCGTTCGAGGGCAAGTACGAGATCTCTGCCGTTTCGTTCCACGCCTACGCGCACCTGACGGAAAAGTACGCGCTGCTGCCGCACGGCGCCAGCATGGGCGACAACTACGGCCCGATGGTCGTCGTTCGCGACAACGGGCCCACGTCGCTCGACGGCGTGACGGTGGCGATTCCGGGGACGCTGACGAGCGCGTTCCTCGCGCTGCGCCTGTACAAGCCCGATGTCCGGTACGTCGTGATGCCGTTCGACGAGATCCTCGAGGCGGTGCGCGATGGCAAGGCCGAGGCGGGTCTGCTGATCCACGAGGGGCAGCTCACGTATGCCCGCGAGGGGTTGCGCAGCGTGGTCGATCTGGGCCAGTGGTGGGCGGAGCGCACCGGCGGGCTGCCGTTGCCGCTCGGCGGCAACATCATCCGCCGCGACCTGGGCCCCGAGCTGATCGCCCGCCTGTCGCGCCTGCTGCACGACAGCATCGCCTACTCGCTCGAGCATCGCGAGGAGGCGGTGAAGTACGCGATGCAGTTCAGCCGCGGACTCGATCCGGCCGAGACCGACAGGTTCGTCGGGATGTACGTGAACCAGCTGACGCTCGACTACGGCGAGCGTGGCCGTGCCGCCGTGCACCGCTTCCTCGGTGAGGCCGCGGAGAAGGGGCTCATCCCGCCGGTGGACGTGCAGTTCGTGTCCTGAGTTCAGGGACGCCTGTCCCCTTCACGGCCGCGCGGGTCGGCTACGGGCCGTGCAGCGCGTCCGCCATCCGCTGTGCCGCGATCGCGATGGCGGGCCCGGGCACGACCATGTCGTTGCCCGTCAGCACGACGATCCGCCTCGCGCGGACCGCCGGAATCGCCGAGACGGTCTGCCACGCGTCGAGGTCGACCGGCGTGGCGCCGTCGCCGCGCAGCTCGAGGATCACCTCTGGCGCGGCCCGCAGCAGCATCTCGCTCGAGGCCTGCACGCTCTCACGGCGCACCGACCCGAAGACGTTCTCGCCTCCGGCCGCCTCGAGCAGCTCGTGGATGAAGCCGAGCCCGCCGCTCGCGTAGAGATTGCGCAGCGTGCCCGGCTCGCGGCCGAAGACCACCAGCGTGCGCGGCCGGCGGCGCCCGGCCGTGCGCTCCCGCACGCGCGCGAGGTCACGCTCGATCGCGGACGCAACCCGTTCCGCTTCGTCCTGGTGGCCCGTCCGCATGCCGAGCTCGCGAATCGTGCTCGTGACGTGAGCCAGCGCGCCGCTCGTCGCGTGCGCGTAGACGTAAGCCGGCACCTGCGCGCGGGAGAGCTGCGCGCGGAGGTCGTGCTGGCTGCCGTAGACGACCACGAGGTCGGGGCGGAGCGACAGGATGCGCTCGAGATCCGGATCGAGCAGCGCGCCGACACGCGGGAGCGTCCGTACTTCCGGCGGGTCCTGGTCGTAGCTGCTGACCGCGACGACCTGCGGCCCCGCCCCGATCGCGAACAGCATCTGCGTGACGGCGGGCACGAGAGACACGACGCGCTCCGCCCGCTGCCGCGCAGCGGCCGGACCCTGCACCGCGCAGACGAGCGCGAGCAGCAGGACGAGCCCGGCGCAGCGCGTCAGGCCGTGACGGCCAGCCGTCAGCCGCCAGCTGCCAGCTGTGCGATTCAGCCTCGCCGTATCAGCAGCCACAGGAAGAACGGCCCTCCGGTCAGCGCCGTGACGATGCCGACCGGCACCTCGACCGGCGCGAGCATGGTGCGCGACACGAGGTCGCACGCGATGAGGAACGCCGCGCCGAAGCCGAGCGACGCGGGCAGCACGACACGATGGTCCGCGCCGACCAGCAGCCGGACCAGGTGCGGCACGACGATGCCGATGAAGCCGATGGGGCCGCCGACTGATACGGCGGCGCCGGTGGCGAGCGACGCGCTGAAGAACGCCACGCGTTGCGCCCGCAGCGGGTCGATCCCGCGGGCGGCCGCGTGGTCCGGTCCGAGAGCGAGGAGATTCAGCGCGCGGGGCAGGGTGAAGAACAGCGCGCACGCGGCCGCCACCATCGGCAGCGCCGCCAGCAGCGGCGCGTAGCCGGCGACGTCGAGATCGCCGAGCAGCCAGCGCACCGTCTGGAGCGCCTGCGTGACGTCCGCGAAGTACTGCACGAGCAGGATCAGCGCCGAGAGCAGCGAGTTCAGCGTGACGCCGGCCAGCAGCAGCACGTCGGTGGAGAAGCCCCGCCGGCGTGCCACCGCCATCGCATAGACGACGAGCACCGCGGCGGCCGCGCCGGCGAAGCTGGCCAGCGGCACGGTGGCCCATGCCGCGGCGGCCAGCGTCGCGCCGAACGTCAGCGCCAGCATCGCGCCCAGGGCGGCGCCGGCCGAGATGCCGAGCGTGAACGGGGTCGCGAGCGGGTTGCGCAGCAGAGCCTGGAAGACCACGCCCGCCGCAGCCAGCGCGCTGCCGACGAGCGCCGCGGCGAGCACCCGCGGCAGCCGCGCGACGAAGAAGATCTGCGCGTCGACGTTCTCCGTCCACGGAATCGAGGGGTCCAGCGCGCGCGCAAGGCTGATCGGCGTGCTGCCGGCGAGCGGCGCCAGCACGCAGGCCCCGAGCGCGGCGAGCACGGAGACGGTCGAGACCACCGCAACGCGCCGCCTGATCGACGGCGCCGCACCAACCGGCCCCTGCCCCCTGGCCCTCGGCCCCTGGTCTCTGGCCCCCGATCCCCGGCCCCCGGCTCCTACGAACATCAACGTCATCGGCGCGCCACCGGAACCACGGTCAGATGGCCGGCCCGCTCGTGGAACCGGACGTCGGCCTCGATGCCATACAGCCGGCCGATGGCATCCGCGGTCAGCACCTCCTGCGTCCGTCCGCACGCCAGCAGCGCGCCCTGCTGGAGCAGCGCGACCCGGTCGCAGAGCGCCGCCGCGAAGTTCAGGTCGTGTGTCGAGACGACGAGGGCAACGCCCCGTTCCGCATGCAGGCGCCGGAGCAGCTCGACGACCTCCAGCTGATAGCCCGGGTCGAGCGACGTGGTCGGCTCGTCGAGGAGGAGCAGTTCTGCCTGCTGCGCCAGCGCCGCGGCGATGACGACGCGCTGACGCTCGCCGCCGCTGAGCGAGAGGAACGGCCGATCGGCGAAGGGCGCCGTGCCGGTCGCCTCCATCGCGTCGAGCGCGATCGCGAGGTCGTCGGCCCCCTCGACCTCGAACGGGCGCAAATGCGGATAGCGCCCCATCAGCACCAGCTCGAGCGCGGTGTAGTCGAAGGCCGGGTGGGTGTCCTGCGGGACCATGGCGATGCGCCGCGCGACGGCGGCGCGCCCGAGCGAGGGGAGCGGCCGGCCGTCGAGCGCGACCTGTCCGGCATCCGGCGTCAGCACGCCCGCCAGCAGCTTGAGCAGCGTCGTCTTGCCCGAGCCGTTCGGGCCGAGGATGCCGAGACGGTCGCCCGGAGACACGTCCAGCGACACGCCCCGGACGACCGGAGCCGCGCCGGCGCGCCAGCCGCGCGCCGGATACGCAAACGTCAGGTCACGAGCCGAAAGCAACACGCAGCCCCGCCATGCCGAGCCGTCCGGGCGCGGGAAAGCCGAAGACCTCTTCGTACTCGCGGCCGAGCAGGTTCAGCCCGCGGCCGAACAGCTCGATGTTCCGGTGCACGCGCACGCTGAGGCCGGCATCGAGCACGGCAAACCCCGCCGCTTCGAACAGGCCGCCCGAGGCGCCGAACGTCGGCTCGATGTCGAGCACCTCGCCTCGGGCACGGAGCGTGCCGAAGGCCGTGACGCCGCCGCGCGTCCACGTGAGGTCGAGCGTCCCCTGATGTCGCGGCCGCCGGATCAGCGGGTCACCGGGCGAGAACGGCGGCGGCGCGGAGTTGCCCCGATCGACCGCGAGCACCGCCGTCGAGAGGAACGTGTACGACGCACGCGCGAGCAGGCCGCCCGGCCCCTGCCAGGTGGCCCCCAGCTCGAGCCCGCGTGCCCGCGCGTTGGAGATGTTGTCCGTGCGGTACCGGCTCGCGTCGGTGAACGACGTGCCCACCGCGACGATGAGGTCGTCGTACGTGTTGTGGAACACCGCCGCGTCGATCGACAGCCGGGGCGCGGCGATGTGCGTGACGCCGACCTCGACGCTGAGGCTTCGCTCGGGGCGGAGCGACGGGTTGTCGGTGAACGCGATCTCGAACGCGTCGGGCGGCCGGATGCCGGTGCCGGCCGCGGCGCGCACGGTCGTGCGCGCGAGGCCCGACCCGTCACGCCAGGCGACCAGCTTCAGGCCGAGCCGCGGGTTGACGGAGACCACCGTGTCCGCCGCGAACGGCGGCCGCGGCCCGAACGGGTTCGGATCGCCTTCGAGCGCGTCGCGCCGGACGCCGTCGACCCGCACGCCGGCGGTGAGGCTGGCCGCCGGGCCAAGCTCCTGCCGCAGCTCGGCGAAGCCGCCGGCGACGAGCCGCTCGATCGGGACTTCCTGGAACGCCTCGCCCGTGACGAAGGTGCTCCGGGCGCGCTCGCCCAGCCCTTCGGTACCGATGGTGACGCCGGTCGACGGGCGCAGTGCGAGGTCGACCTGTGCCGAGGCGGAGAACCGCCGCGTCTCGAAGTACGAGTCGCCGAACGAGCTGTGGAAACGGTTGACGAGATCGGCGGCGGTCACGCGCACGTGCAGCTCGGCACGGCCGGCCAGCTGCGGCGCGAGCGGCATCCGCGCATGGAGGCCGAGCTGGCGCTGCGTGTCCGCACCGCGCGCGATCCAATCAACCGCGGTGTAGGCGCCGATCGGGTTCGACCCGTACGGCCCGGGATTGCCGCGCTCCGCGTCGATCCAGCGCGCGTCGGCCCGGATCGACGTCGCGTCGCGCGTCCACGATAGGCCGGCCTGTCCCGTCGTCGAGGTCCAGTCGTCGTTGGAGACACGCTCGCCGGTCGCCGGCGCGATGCCGGTGAACCCGTCGCTCGCGTTGTGCTCGACGGAGGCCGAGCCGCCGAACGGTCCCCGCGACCCCCGCGCGCCGGCCGACGCGCGCAGCGTGTCCTGTCCGCCACCCTCCAGCCTGACGTCGGCCGACGGCGGGCCGCCGTGGCGCGTGCGAAGCTGGACGACCCCGCCGATCGCGTCGCTGCCGTAGACGGCGCTCTGCGGGCCGCGCACGATCTCGATCTGCTCGACGTCGCCGAGCGGCAGCAGGCTGAAGTCGAAGCCGCCGCCGAACGCGTTGACGCGCATGCCGTCGACGAGCACCAGCGTGTAGTCCGACTCGCCGCCGCGCGGGAACACCGACGTCAGCGCACCGCGCGTTCCGCTGCGCCCGACGGTGAAGCCGGGGACCGTCCGCAGCGCGTCGGCGACCGACTCGATCTGGCGTGCGGCGATCTCCTGCCGGCCAATCGCATCCACCGCCACGGGAGCCTCGGAGCGCGGCCGCGGCACGGCGCCGGCCGAGACGACGACGGCCTCGGCGAGCGGGGCGATCCGCGCGGTGATGTCGATCGAGACCGGCTCGTCGCCGAGGGAGACGATTTCCGTGCCCGCGGTGAAGCCGTCCGCGTCGAGGATGACGCGGTAGACGGCCGGCGGCAGCGCGTCGAGCCCGAAGCGGCCCTCGGCGTTCGTTGTCGCGGTGCGCGCGCCGAGCGGGCCGTCGACGATCACGCGCGCGCCGGCCAGCGGAGCGCCTGAGGCGTCCACCACGCGGCCGGTGAGCCGGGCCGACTGCGCACGCGCGGCGATCGGTGCCAGAACAGGCAGAACAACGAAAGCGAGCAGGAACAGAACGGACGGAATGGCCGCGGGAACGCTCCCGGGCCACGGGCGGGCAGCCATCGTTTCACTCCTCCGGCGTGTCTCGCGCCGGGATGTCCGCTCCGCATCGGTCGAGGCGGAGGGACGGAAGTGACGGCCCAGCGTCCAGGTCTCCTGACTTGCGGATCCTCGCGGCTTCGCCCGCCTTCCCGTGCCCTCCGGCACAGTGGCTCCACGTTCGCGGCGTCGTGCTCTGCCGCATCCGTGGCCCCTCGCTCGCGTTCCCTGCCGGGACCGCGGCACGAGGTCGAGCCGCCGCTGGCCCGTTATGGCCGGGCTGCTTCGGCGGCTCGGGGCGAACGCTCCCCGCTTACAGTGGCGGCACCGTGGGGGCTTCTCACCCCGCTTCGCTTGGTGCGCCGGGCGTTCGTCGGTTGTGTCGCGGAGTATAGCATGGCAGGATCGGGGCGGCCGGCGGCCGCGCCGGACTCCTTGCGGCGGTTGTCGGGCTTGTCATAAGATCGCGGTTTGTGCACGGCCGGAACGCTCCCTGGTTCCGGGTCCCGGAGCCTGCGAGGAGAGCATGAGCAAGAGTTCGACGGTCACCGTCCGCGAGACGCCGGTCCCCGCGGTGTCTTCGGCGTCGGCCGGCAGCGTGACCATCCACGGCGAGACGATCCTCATCGAGACGGATCAGCGCGTGGATCTCGTGGACTTGACGAACCGCATCATGGAGTTCGTCCGGAAGCTGCCGATTCGCGAAGGACTCGTCAGCCTCTGGTCGATGCACACCACCTGCGCGCTGTTCATCAACGAGTTCCAGACGGCGCTCCTGAGCGACATCCGGGCCTTCCTCGAGAAGATGGTCGATCGCGACGAGGAGTGGCTGCACAACAACCCGAATCATTCCGACTGCGACCGCATGAACGCGGACGCGCACCTGCGCGCGCTGCTCCTCGGCCACAGCCTCACGCTGCAGATCAGCGGCGGGGAAGTGGTGCTCGGACAGTGGCAGCGCATCCTGATGGCCGAGCTCGACGGGCCGCGCGCGCGCAGTCTGCGGGTGCAGGTCTTCGGCATCTCCTGACGCCCGGAGCGGCGCGTGGGAAGTAGGCTGCGGAGTGTGGACGTCGCGCCTGCGGGCCGCAGGCCTGCTCGACCTCTCGGAGAAGATTGACGCCGGCGAGCGCCTGACGCTCGACGACGGGATCCGGCTGTTCGCGACCCCCGACCTGATGGCGCTCGGCTGGCTCGCCAACCGCGAGCGCGAGCGCCGTCACGGCTCACGCACCTACTACAACTACAACATCCGCATCGAGGCGACGAACGTCTGCTCGGCGACGTGCCTCTTCTGCTCGTTCTCCCGGCTGCAGCCGGGGATGCCGGGCGCCTACACGCTCTCGCTCGAAGAGGCGTGGGACAAGCTGCGGCGCCGCGCCGACCAGCCGCTCACCGAGGTCCACGTCGTCAACGGCCTGCACCCGGACCTGCCGTTCGACTACTACACGGAGCTGCTTCGCGGGTTCAAGCGCATCCGCCCCGACGTGCACCTGAAGTGCTTCACCGCGGTGGAGATCGCGTACTTCAGCGATCTGTACGGCATGAGCGACGAGCAGGTGCTGCGCGAGCTGATGGCGGCCGGCCTCGACTCGCTGCCCGGCGGCGGCGCGGAGGTGTTCTCGCCGCGCGTGCGCCGGAAGATCTGCCACGACAAGGCGGACGCCGACCGCTGGCTCTCGATTCACCGGACGGCGCACCGGCTGGGCATGCGCTCGAACGTCACGATGCTCTACGGGCACATCGAGACGATCGAGGAACGCGTGGACCACATGCTCCGCGCGCGCGCGCTGCAGGACGAGACCGGCGGCTTCCAGGCGTTCATCCCGCTCGCGTTCCATCCGGACAACAACCAGATGCGCAAGCTGCCGGCGCCGTCGGCGCAGGACACGCTGCGCGTGCACGCGGTCGCGCGGCTGGTGCTGGACAACATCCCGCACGTGAAGGCGTTCTGGGTTGCCGCCGGGGTCGAGATCGCGCAGACGGCGCTGTGGTTCGGCGTGGACGACCTGGACGGGACGGTGCAGGAAGAGAAGATCTACCACATGGCCGGCAGCCGCACGCCCGAAGCGCTCACGCCGCTCGACCTCCAGCGCATCATCCGCGCCGCCGGCCGCGAGCCCGTCGAACGCGACACGCTGTACAACGTCGTCGCGGTGCATTAGGACCCGCCCTCGAGCAGCCGTTCGATCGCCGCGGGATCGACCGGCTTGACGAGATGCCGGTCGAAGCCCGCCTCCGACGACCGGCGGCGATCGTCTTCCTGGCCGAGCCCCGTCATGGCCGCGATGAGCGGACGCGAGCCCCACGGCTGCCGGCGGATCCGCCGGCAGGCCTCGTAGCCGTCCAGCCGCGGCATGCTGATGTCGAGCAGGATGACGTCCGGCCGGAAGTCCGCGGCGCCTTCAACCGCCTCGAGTCCGTCGTGGGCGACCCGCACGTCGTGGCCGAGCATCGTCAGCAGCTCCATCAGGGTCGCCGCCGAGTCGGGGTTGTCGTCGGCGACCAGCACCTTGCGGCGCGCGGCCGGTCCCGCGCGCCGTGGCTCGGTCTCGGCGGCGCCCGTCGCCGGGAACGCGGGCCCCTGGTGCAGCGGCAGGCGCACGGTGAACGTGGAGCCCAGACCGGGGCCCTCGCTGTGCGCCTCCACGCGCCCCCCCTGCATCTCGACGAGCTGCCGGACGATGGTCAGGCCGATGCCGAGCCCGCCGCCCTGTCGGCCCGTCAGACCGTCGGCCTGCGAGAACATCTCGAAGATGTGCGGGAGCATCTGCGGCGGGATGCCGGCGCCGTTGTCGCTGACGCTGGCCACCGCCTCGCCGGCTTCGCGATGTGCCGTCAGGCGGATGCGCCCGCCGGGGCTCGTGAACTTCGCGGCGTTGTTGAGCAGGTTGCCGAACACCTGCGCCATCCGGGTCTCATCCGCGTTGACGAGGACGTCATCGGCGATGTCGACGCTCAGCGTGTGACCGGCCTCGTCGATGGCCGGCCGGCTCGTCTCGATGGCGGCCTGGATGATGGCCGACAGCCGGACGAGCGAGGGCTGCAGCTCGATCTGGCGCCGGCTGATCCGGCTGACCTCGAGCAGGTCGTCGATGAGCCGGACCATGTGGCGGACCTGCCGCTCCATCATCGCGGCCGCGCGCTGGACGGCGTCGCTGTCGTGCGGGGCGCGCTGGATGAGCGCGACGCCGGTGCGGATGGGCGCCAGCGGATTGCGCAGCTCGTGCGCCAGCGTCGCCAGGAACTCGTTCTTCCGCTGGTCGGAGGCCTTCAGCTCCTCGGTCTCGCGTTCGAGCGTCTCCTCCCATCGCCGGGCATCCGTGCGATCTCGCAGGATCTTCAGGAATCCCATCGCCCGGTCCGTGCCGGGCTCGCGCAGGACCATCATCAGGCCGCTCGCCCAGAACTTCGTGCCGTTGCGGCGCTGGTGCCATCGCTCGTCCTCCGATCGGCCGTTGGCGAGCGCGTGCTCGATCTCGAGCTCGGGAAGCCCGCGCGCCTGGTCGTCGGACGTGAACATGAACCGGACGTTCTGCCGTCCGACGACCTCGTCGGCTTCGTAGCCGAACAGGTTGCGCGCGCCGGTGTTCCAGCTGGTGATCAGGCCGCCGGTGTCCAGCGTGAGAATGGCGAAGTCGGACGCGCTGTCGAGAATGAGCCGCAGGCGCTCCTCGCTGGCCTGCAGCGCGAGCTCGGCCCGCTTGCGGACGTCGGCGTCCTGCGCGACGACGATCGCGCCGAGCAGGGAGCCCGTTTCGCCGAAGAACGGCGCGCAGCTGATGTTGAGCCAGCGCTCCTCGCCGTCCTCCATCGTGTAGAGCACGTCGACACCCGGACTGACCGTCTCGCCGCGCAGCGCACGCGCCCCCGGCCAGTCCTCCTGCGCGAGCGGCCGGCCGTCCGGTCCCCACGCCCGCATGCGCGACTCGCCGTTGTCGGCGAGCGAGGGGATGGTGTCCCCCGTCGCGCGCCGGATGGCGTCGTTGCGGATGATCCACTTCCCGTATCTGTCGAACGCGCCAACGCCGATCGGCAGCTGATCGAGCAGGGTGGAGATCTGCGAGGGCTGTCCCGGCGACCCGGTGTCGGCGAGCGCCGCGCTGCCCGCCGCCGCCGCGACTCCCGTTCCGCGCCGCGCGCCGTGGCGCCTCACGGACCGCAGCGTCAGAATCCACGCGGCGCCGGCCGCGCCGTACAGCACCAGGCCGAGCAACAGCGGCACATCGGCCACCCGCACCGACCCGCGCGGCCCGATCACGAGGAGCTCCCCGGCGAGTGCTCCGGCCACGAGCGCGACCCAGCCCGCCGTCGTGCCGGCGTACCACGCCGCGATGCCGGTCGCCGCGAGGTGCGGCAGGAACGGCATCGGCTCCCCGAGCCACGGTGTCAGCGCCATCCTCGCCACGACGGCCGCGGCGGTGCAGAGAAGGGCCACCAGCCACGCGGTGCGGGGAGGGGCCGCGGTTCGGGACATCGATGCCGCCTTGCAGTGCCGCCCGGGAAGAGCAGTGACGCGGGGCTGATGCAGCTCCCGGCATGCTGCGCCCGCGCTGGAGCGGTCCTGACCCGTCCACCTCAACCGAGACCGGCCACGGCGTGCTGGTAGCGCGCTTCGACGTACCGACGGTCGTCGGTGTCCAGGAGTTCGCGGTCCGCCGTGCGCCGGATGACCTCGGCCTGGTGGCGGAGGGCCTGACGGTCCGCGTCGCGAATCGCGACCGGCGTGAGATCCGCGATGCTCTCGAGCAGGCGCGCGTAGATGGCGGGGTTGACACCGGCGAACAGCCGGATCGGATCGAATCCCGCCCGCAGGAGCGTGGGGAACGACTGCGTGGCGACGTACACGCGCGGCTCTCCCGTCCCGTCGTGCCAGATGGCGCGCGGCTCCGGCGCGGTGGCGGCTTCGGCCAGGCCTTCGGTGAGACGGTCGATGCAGGTCAGCGCCGTGAAGGGCTCGTTGACGGCGGGCGAGAGCGCGCGCAGGGCAACCTCGACCAGTTGCTTCAGCGCGAACTCCGGGTCGTGCCACAGCGTCCGGTCCGGTCCCACGATCACCGCCCGCGCCATCGTCCCGGCCAGCTCATCGTCTGACGCGTCCGGTGGATACACGAACGCCAGCCACGTGCGCTCCACGACGAACGCGCCGGGCTCGCGAAGCATCCAGATGCGGGCGCCGCGCCGTGCCGCCAGCGCGACGATGGTGTCGTAGTCGATGCGCTGCACGTATCCGGTCTCCAGTGCGCACACGACGGCGGCGTCGCGCGGCCGTTCCGGCGGGGTCGGCGCCGTACCGCCACGGCCCCTTCCGGTCCGTTCCTCGTCCCGACGGACGATTGCATTCCGCATGTCGGCGGCGATGTCCCGCGCGAGTTCGCCGATCTGCAGCGACCTCGAGACGTGATGGACGTAGTAGATGAGGGCGCCGATGCTGACGATGACCAGCAGGACGGCGCCGACGATCGACAGCTCCGGAACGCCGTCGCGCGGCTGGTCGTCGCCGATGGCGCCGAGCACGAGCACCGCGTAGGCAAACGTCGCCAGGAACGTGCCGAGCACCATCTGTGCCGACGTCTGGCGCACGAAACTGTTCAACAATCGCGGGCCGAAGTGCTGCGCCGCGACTGTCAACGCGACGATCGTGACTGAAAACGTGACGCTGATCGTGGTGATCATCGCGCCGATGACGGCCGAGAGGAGCGCGCGTGCGCCTTCGGGTGAGCGGGGCTGGAGCAGGGCGAGGGGGCTGTCGGGATCGAGCGTGACGCGCTCGTCGACGGTGAGCAGGCCGATCGCCGCCGCGGCGCCGATGAGCGTGACCAGGGCCGGGACGAACCAGTAGCTCGAGTTCAGCCGCGAGACGATCTCGTAGAACCCGAGCCGCACACGGAAGCTCCGCGGATGCAGCCGGAGTGCCAGGCGGCGACGGGAGCGGACCCTGATCCGACCCGATCCGACGTAATCGGACCCGATCCGGCCCGATCGGACCTGATTGGACCTGATCCGACCCGAACCCTGCTATACTGGACCGGTCAGGTGTCCGTCGGCGATAGCCGCTCCGGGCCCTGGCCTTTTTTGTCTGCGGAGATTGCGAAAAGTTTCACAAGCGCACATGAGAGCCCGCGCTGCCTGAGGCGGGCGGAGTGGACGCGATGCCGCACACTTTTCTGCCGGTCCTGACCGAGGTCGAGAAGGCCTCGATCAGGGAACGCCAGCCGCTGCCGGAGCGATATCTCGGCCTCGACGATGCCGAGATGGCGCGCCGGATCGCGCGCGCGAAGGAGACGCTCGGCTCGCGCCTGCTCATCCTGGGCCATCACTACCAGCGCGACGAGGTCATCTGCTTCGCCGACGCGGTGGGAGACTCCTTCAAGCTGTCGCGTCTCTGCAGTTCGCGCCCGGAAGCGGACTACATCGTCTTCTGCGGCGTGCACTTCATGGCCGAGAGCGCCGACGTGCTGAGCGCGCCGCATCAGACGGTCATCCTGCCGGATCTCGCCGCCGGCTGCTCGATGGCCGACATGGCCGAGATCGATCAGCTGCATACGTGCTGGAACGAGCTCGAGGCGATGGGCGTCGACTCGGTCGTGCCGGTCACCTACATCAACTCGTCGGCGGCCATCAAGGCGTTCGTCGGCGAGCGCGGCGGCATCGTCTGCACCTCGAGCAACGCGGCCGGCGTCCTGCGCTGGGCGTGGGAACGCGGCGAGCGCATCCTGTTCCTGCCGGATCAGCATCTCGGGCGCAACACCGCTTACAGGATGGGCGTGCCGCTCGACCGCATGGAGGTCTGGGATCCGTACGAGGTCGACGGCGGGTTGACGCCCGAGCGCGCGCGCGCGGCGACGCTGCTGCTCTGGAAGGGGCACTGCTCGGTGCACACGCGCTTCACCGTCGCGCAGATCGAGATGGCGCGCGAGCAGCACCCCGGCATCCGCGTCATCGTCCATCCCGAAGTGCCGTTCGAGGTCGTGCAGGCGGCCGACGAGAGCGGTTCGACCGAGCACATCCTGAAGACCGTGCGGAACAGCCCGCCCGGGTCCGTGTGGGCCGTCGGCACGGAGGTGCACCTGGTCAACCGGCTCGCCAACGAGGTCGCGCCGGAGAAGACCGTCGTCTCGCTCGACCAGCTCGGCTGCCTGTGCTCGACGATGTTCCGCGTCTCGCCGAACCACCTGCTGTGGGTGCTCGAGGAGCTCGTCGAGGGGCGCGTGCACAACCAGATCGTCGTCGCCGACGACCGCAAGCACTGGGTGCGCGTCGCGCTCGACCGTATGCTCCAGGTCACTGCGTAGGCTTGCGTAGGGCCTGCGTAGGGTTTGCGTAGGGTCGAACTTCAGTTCGGCCAATCGTCGGCAGTTCGGCCAATCGCGTCGTCCAGCCCCGTCGACCCGACTTCAGTCCGGCCAACACGGCCCGGCCATGTCGGTGGCGGCAGCCAGCCGCTGCCGGCTGCCAGCTGCCGCTACACGCGTCCGCCCTCCCGTCAGCCGAGCTTGCGAACGTGCTACGATCGCTTGGTCATCCAACTACCAGATCAACGAGGAGATCCCATGG
>DASVDJ010000143.1:0-2673 GCA_036381155.1 Vicinamibacterales bacterium | reverse complement strand
GCCTAAAGCCTACTTCGTGCCGCTCCCCCCGACCGGCTTCCCCTCGACGTCGAGCACGACGATCTCGCCGAGGTTCAGCGCGCGCACGCCGGCCTCGATCTTCGCCCGGTCGCCGACCAGCAGGTACGACACCGCGTCCGGCCGCACGTGCTGCTTCGACGCGGCGAGGACCTGGTCGAGCGTCAGCGAGTGCACGGCGTCGAACTCGCGCTGCAGCTCGGTCATCGGCAGCCCCAGCGTCCACAGGTTGCCGATCTGCTGCGTGACGCGGCCGAGCGACTCGAACTGCTGCGCGTAGCCGCGCGTGAGCCGCGCCTGCACGGTCTCGAACTCCTCGGCGGAGATCGGCCGCGCGGCGGCGAGGTCCTTCAGCTCCTTGTCGAACTCCGCGACGGCCTCGGCGGTCCTGTCCGTCTGCACGCCGCCCATCGCCCACCAGCCGCCGGCGTGCGTCATCGCATTCAGGTTCGCGAAGACCCCGTACGAGTAGCCCTTGTCCTCGCGGAGGTTCATGTTGAGGCGCGTGCCGAGCGTCGTCCCGCCCCAGGCCGAGTCGACCACCGACAGCGCGTAGTACTCGGGCGCCGTCCGCTTGATGCCCGGCAGGATCTGCGCGACGACGGTCTGCGCGGCGTCGGGGCGGTCGACGATGAACACCTTGCCCGGCGGGACCGGCTTCGGGGCCGGCACCTGGATGGCCGGCGCCGCGCCGCCGCTCCAGTTGCCGAAGTGCTCACGCGCCAGCCTGGTCGCCTCGTCGAGCGAGATGTCGCCGGCGAAGATCAGCGCCGTCGAGCCGGGCTTCCAGCGCGCCGCGTGGAAGGCCACGATGTCGTCGCGCGTGAGGCTCTCGACGCTGCTCCGCAGCCCCTGGGCCGGCCGGCCGTACGGGTGCTCGCTGCCGAAGGCCAGCATCGGGACGATGCGCCCCGCCAGCGCGTTGGGGTTGCGATCCCCCTGCGCGATCGCGTCGAGCGTCCGCTTCTGCTCGCGCGCGACCTCGTCCTGCGGGAACGTCGGGTTCTGGACGACGTCGGCGAGCAGCGCGAGCGCCGGCGAGAGATTGCGCGACAGCACGTCGACGCCCAGCCGCGCGCTCTCACGGCCGACCGATCCGGTCAGCGTCGTGCCGAGCGCGCCGAACGCCTCCTCGATCTCCAGCGCCTTGCGCGTCTTCGTGCCGAGATCGATGGTCGTCACCGTGAGGCTCGCCAGGCCCGCCTTCCCGGCCGGATCGGCCGCCGCTCCCGCGCGCGTGGCCAGCGAGACGTTGACCTTCGGCAGGTCGCGGCGCTCGACGACGAGCACCTCGAGCCCGTTGGGCAGCCTGGCCGACTGCACGGCCGGCGCCGTGAAGGGCCGGTCCTCGCCGAGCGGCGGCATCTTCGACCGGTCGAGCGTCAGCGCGTTCGCCGGACGCTGCGCGGGCTCCGGATGGAAGCGCACGAGCGCGCGGTTGCGTGTGTCGAGCCACCGGGCCACCGCCTGCTGGACCTGCGCGGTGGTCAGCGCGCGGTAACGCTGGATGTCCTTCTCCAGCATGCCGGGATCACCGAGATAGGTGTTGTACTGGTTCAGGACGTCGGCCTTCCCGCCGAACCCGCCGATCCGCTCGAGCCCGGAGATGAACTCCGATTCGTGCTTCGTCTTCGCGCGCTCGAGCTCCTCGGCCGTCGGGCCCTCCTTCGCCAGCCGCGCGATCTCCTCCGTGATCACCCGCTCGATTTCCGCGAGGGACTGTCCGGGACGTGCCGTCGCCATGACGACGAAGACGCTGGCGATCTCGCCGGTGATGTTGAACGCGGAGACCTGCGTGGCGAGCTGCCGGTCGTAGACGAGCGCGCGATTGAGGCGCGACGAGAGCCCCTCGCTCAGAATCCGTGCAGCCAGGTCGAGCGCCGCTTCGTCCGGCGCGAAATACTCGGGCGCCGGCCAGCCGATGTAGACCCGCTCCAGCGAGACGCGGTCGTTCACCTCGACGACCTGCTCGCCCGGCACCGACACCACCGCGCGCGCCGGCCGATCGAGCGGCGGGCCGGGCGGCAGATCGCCGAAGTACTTCTCGACGAGCGCCCTGGCCTGCGCCGGGTCGAAGTCGCCGGCGATGACGAGCGACAGGTTGTTCGGCGTGTAGTAGCGCCGGAAGAACTCCTTGACGTCGTCGAGCGTCGCCGCCGTCAGATCCTCCTGGCTGCCGATGACCGGCCACGAGTAGGGATGGCCGGCCGGAAAGATGGCGCCGTAGAGGAGCGGGAACCAGCGGCCGTACGGCTGGTTCTCGAGTCCCTGCCGCCGCTCGTTCTTGACCACGTCCCGCTGGTTGTCCAGCTTCTCCTGCGTCGTCGCGTCGAGCAGCGTCGCGAGCCGATCGGACTCGAGCCAGAGCATGGTCTCGAGATTCGCGGACGGCACCGTCACGAAGTAGTTCGTGCGGTCGTGGCTCGTCGTCCCGTTCACGCCGCCTTCACCCAGGTTGGCGCCGGCGCGCTCGACGTAGATGAAGTAGTCGTCGCTCGCGTTCTTCGAGCCCTGGAACATCATGTGCTCGAAGAGATGCGCGAACCCCGTGCGTCCGGGCCGCTCGTCCTTCGACCCGACGTGGAACCACTGGTTGACGTGCACGATCGGCAGCTTCCGATCGACGTGGAAGATCACGTCGAGGCCGTTCGGCAG
>DASVDJ010000142.1:0-34015 GCA_036381155.1 Vicinamibacterales bacterium | reverse complement strand
GGACCGTTGCGGCAGGAGTCGTGAGCGTCATCAGTTGCAGCGGCGGGACCTGATTCGACCCGATCCGCCGACGCCCGCGAACGATTCGCGCGGGCGAAGGCGGGACCGGATCAGACCTGTTCCGACCTGATTAGACCTGATCCGACCTGATCCGCCGACCTCATCAGACCCGCTCTGCGTGACCCGCCTTCTCCACGATATCGATCTGCAGCTGCGGATCCGCCGCCGGGATGTACGTCGTCGGCAGCCCCAGCTCGGCCCGGACGATGTTGCAGCCCTGCGCGATGGCGGTGGCCTTGTAGAACGCGATCTCGCGGTTGCAGCCCTGTCGGCCGAACCCGCAGTCGCTGGAGACGATGAGCTGCTCCGGCGCGACGTAGCGCAGCGCGCTGCGGATCTCGGCGGCCACCTCCTCGGCGCGATCGGCCTGCAGCGTGCGGTGGCTCACCGCACCGATGCAGATCTTCTTCGAGAGCGCCCCCTTGAACGGCGCGAGCAGCTCGAGATCCTTCTGGTTGCGGTCCTTCATCTCGAGCGTCCACACGTCGCCGCGGCAGCGCTCGAGGTAGATCTCGATCGAGTTCCGGTAGCTCGTGTCCTCCATCACGCGCTGCATGTTCGGGTTGCCCCAGCACGTGTGGATCCACAGCTCGACGTCGTCCAGCCCTTCCACCTCGCGGTTGAACGCGTCGATGAGGAACTTCACCTCGTCGTGGTCCTTGCCGTAGGTGTTGGCCATGAAGTGGAACGTCGGCTCCTCGATCTGGATGACGCGGCAGCCGGCATCCCGCAGCGCCAGCAGCTCCCTGTTCATCGCCACGGCCATGTCCCAGATGACCTGGCGCTTGTCCCGGTACTTGTCCGTGTGGATGTCCAGGAAGAGCGCCATCACCTGCGAGCAGCACGTCCCGAACCGGACCGGCTTGCGCGTCTTGCTCTGCGCGATGCGCCAGATCTTCGGATAGCCGAGCGGCCGGTGCTCGATCGTGTCGACGACGTGCGGCCAGCGCCAGCCCGTGTAGATCTCGTTCAGGAGCGTGCCGGGCGGGTAGCGCAACCACGGCGCGAAGTGCTCGTCCGGCTGCAGCTCGTCGCCGGCGAACCCGGCCCAGCGCTGGAGCGGATAGTGGTGCCAGGACCGGCCGGCCATGTCCTCGTCGCAGTGGTAGTCGCCGTGCGTGAGGATGTCGAGTCCGGCGCGCTCCTGATCGCTCACGACCACGGCGAGCGCGTCCTGGAAGAGCTCGCGGAACCGGACGTCCATCATGCACGTGTCGATCGATCGCCCCCACATGCTGCGGTCGAACCAGCGTGGTCTCGGCCACGAGCCGGTCACCGTGGCCGGCAGGATGAGATCAGCGGTTGCGGTGAACATGTCGTCTCCCTGGCACCGGATGCGCGTGCCGGCCACACGATACACGAAGGCGTCCCCACCGGCGTCCTCCCGCCCGATTTTCGTGCGCGGCTCAGCTTGAAGGGACCGGAGGCGGAGCGTATCATCGAAGACGCTTTTCTGAGTTCTTGATTCGGAGCCCCGTTTTTTCCGGGGTTCCAGTTCTCTCGAAAGCGCTTCACGACCCCTTCAGGAGGCGCTGATGTCCGATTCGCGCACGATACCCGGACAGGATCTGCTCCGCCGCATCTGCGGCGAGTACCTGGAGATGCCCGGTCTGCTGCTGACCGCCGCGCAGGCCCAGCGGCTCTGGGCGCTCGATGCCTCGACCTGCTCGCATGCACTCAATTATCTGGTCGAGGCCGGTTTCCTTGTCCGCCAGCGCGATGGGAAATACGGTCGCGCGACGGACGCCGTCGTCTCGCCCCCGGTCCAGATGGTGAAGGCGAGCCTGCCGCCTGCCCGCCGGGGCCGGTTGCTGGCCTGAGAACATGCGATTGTCCCGCGCGGAGGCTCGTCCCGGAGCCTCCGTGGCGGGACCTGCGGGCAGCCCCGCTCACGGCCTCGCTCCCCCGAACGTCTGCCCGGCCTTCCATCACGGGTGTGCCTCGATCGTGCGATCCGGGGAAAATGGAAGGCACGGTCCAGCCGGATCGAGCGGAGGAGCGCCCTGAATGGTCATCCATGAGCTGCCCGAGTCCGAGTGCCGCGATCTGCTGCGCCGGAACCACGTCGCACGGCTGGCCTGCGTCCGCAAGGATCAGCCGTACGTGGTGCCCATCCAGTTCGATTTCGATGGCGAGCACCTCTACTTCTTCGCCACGCTCGGGCAGAAGATCATCTGGATGCGCGAGAACCCGCACGTCTGCGTCGAGGTGGAGGAGATTCGGGACAAGTACAACTGGGCGACCGTGCTCGTGTTCGGGCGCTATGAAGAGCTCCGGGATCAGGCGCACGAGGAGGCGCGCACGAAGGCGATGGCGCTGTTCGGGCGCCGCTCCGCGTGGTGGCTTCCCGGCGCCGCGCGGGTCGGCGCGGCCGAGCACCACGTGCCGGTCCTGTTCCGCGTCCGCCCGTCACGCCTGACCGGCCGTCGCGCCTCGCGGGACTGAAGGAAGCCTGGTGACACCAAGCCCGACATCGACGACCGCCACGATTTCGCCGGAACTCGCCACGTTTCACCCGGCGGTCGCGCGCTGGTTCGCCCGCGCGCTCGGCGCGCCGACGCCGGCGCAGCGGCGCGGATGGGGCCCCATCCGGGCGCATCGCGACACCCTCATCGCCGCCCCGACCGGTTCCGGCAAGACGCTCGCCGCATTCCTCATCGCCATCGACGATTTGCTGCGCGAGGCGCAGGCCGGCCCGCTTCCCGACGACGTGCGGGTCGTCTACGTGTCGCCGCTCAAGGCGCTCAGCACCGACATCAACCGCAACCTCGCCGCGCCGCTCGACGGCATCCGGCAGGCCGGCCGGGAGCTCGGCATCGACCTGCCGGCGCTCACCACCGCCGTGCGCACCGGCGACACGACGTCGGCGGCGCGCGCGGCGCTGCTCCGGACGCCGCCGCACATTTTGGTGACGACGCCGGAGTCGCTGTATCTGATGCTCACGGCCGAGCGGAGCCGCCGGTGCCTCGAGTCGGTCCGCACGGTCATCGTCGACGAAATCCACACGGTGATCGGCACGCGGCGCGGCGCGCACCTGGCGCTCACGCTGGAGCGGCTGGCTGCCGTGGCGCGGCAGCCGTTCCTCCGCATCGGGTTGTCCGCGACGCAGCGGCCCATCGAGGAAGTCGCGCGCACGCTGGTCGGCACGCGGCACGTGAGCCCGGCGGGAATCGCCGACTGCGCGATCGTCGACGAAGGACACCGCAGGGAGCTCGATCTCGGTCTGGAGATTCCGGGCTCGCCGCTCGAAGCGGTGATGGCGCACGAGGTGTGGGACGAGGTGTGCGACCGGCTCGCCGAGCTGATCCGCGCACACCGCAGCACGCTCGTCTTCGTCAACACGCGGCGGCTCGCCGAGCGGCTCGCCCGGCATCTCTGCGAGCGGCTCGGCGAGGACGCGGCCGCCGCGCATCACGGCAGCCTGTCGAAGGACCGACGGCTCGACACGGAAGAGCGGCTGAAGCGCGGCGCGCTGCAGGCGGTGGTCGCGACCGCGTCGCTGGAGCTCGGCATCGACATCGGCCATGTCGACCTCGTCTGCCAGCTGGGATCGCCGCGCCGCATCGCCACGTTCCTGCAGCGTGTCGGCCGCGCGGGCCACACGGTGTACGGCACGCCGAAGGGGCGGCTGTTCCCGCTGACCCGCGACGACCTCGTCGAGTGCACGGCGCTGCTCCGTGCCGTGCGGCGGGGTGATCTCGACGCGGTGGTCCCGTACGACGCACCGCTCGACGTGCTGGCGCAGCAGATCGTCGCGGAGTGCGCATGCCGAGACTGGCCGGAAGACGACCTCTACGAGATGGTGCGCGGCGCGTGGCCGTACCGGGATCTCGCCCGCCGCGACTTCGACGCCGTCGTCGAGATGCTGGCGAGCGGGTTCACGACCCGGCGCGGTCGGCGCGGCGCGCTGGTGCATCGCGACGAGGTCCGCCGGCGCCTGCTGGGACGCCGTGGTGCACGTCTGACGGCGCTGACGTCGGGCGGAGCGATTCCGGATACCGCCGACTTCCGGGTGCTGCTCGAGCCCGAGGACCTCTTCATCGGCACGTTGAACGAGGACTTCGCGATCGAGAGCTCGGTGGGCGATGTCTTCCAGCTCGGGAACCATTCCTGGCGCGTGCTGAGCATCGGGACCGGCACGGTACGGGTGGCCGACGCGCACGACGCGCCGCCGACGATCCCGTTCTGGTTCGGGGAGGCGCCGGCGCGCAGCGACGAGCTGTCGGCCGAGGTGAGCCGTCTGCGCGCGGACGTCGAAGCCCTGACCGCGGACCCGGAAACGGTGCGCGCGCTGCTCGTGCGGGAGGCCGGCATCCCCGAGGGAGCGGCCGATCAGATCGCGGCGTACCTGGGCGAGTCGCTGCGGATGCTGGGCGCGCTGCCGACGCAGGACACGCTCGTGCTGGAGCGGTTCTTCGACGAGTCCGGCGGCATGCAGCTGGTGCTGCACGCGCCCTGCGGCGCGCGCGTCAACCGCGCCTGGGCGCTCGCGCTCCGCAAGCGCTTCTGCCGGCAGTTCAACTTCGAGCTGCAGGCGGCCGCCACCGACGAAGGGCTGCTGCTGTCGCTGGGGCCGCAGCACTCCTTCCCGCTGGCTGACGTCTTCCGGTACCTCCACCCCAACACGGTGCGCGACATCCTCGTGCAGGCCTTCCTGGATGCGCCGGTCTTCCAGACGCGCTGGCGCTGGAATGCCGCGATCGCGCTCGCGATCCCGCGCATGTCGGGCGGCCGCAAGGTGCCGGCCCAGATCCAGCGGATGCAGGCCGAAGACCTGCTCGCCGCCGCGTTCCCGGATGCCGCCGCCTGCCTCGAGAACATCCCGGGCGACCGGCAGGTGCCCGATCACCCGCTGGTGAACCAGACGGTCCGCGACTGCCTCGAGGAGGCGATGGACCTGCCGCACCTCTCGGCGATTCTGTCGCGCATCCATGGCGGCGACATCCGGTGCGTCGCGCGCGACACCTCGGAGCCGTCGCCGCTGTGCCATGAGCTGCTCACCGCGCGGCCGTACGCGTTCCTGGACGATGCGCCGCTCGAGGAGCGGCGGACGCAGGCGGTCCGGACACGGCGTGCCACCGAGCCGGCGCGCGGCGGCGGCATGGGCATCGTCGACACGGCGGCGATTGCGCGCGTGAACGAAGAGGCGTGGCCGGATCCGCGTGACGCCGACGAGCTGCACGACGCGCTGGTCTCGGCGGGCTGCTTCACGGCCGTCGAAGCGGCGCGCGTGCCCGAGTGGCTCGTCTGGCTGGACGATCTGGCCGCGCAGGGACGCGCCACCCGCGTGATGACCGCATCGCCCGGCGCGCCGCTCTGGACCGCTGCCGAGCGGCTGCCGGAGCTGCGCGCGATCCATCCGGACGCGCGGATGGAGCCGCCGATCGCTCCGCCCGCGACGCGTGCCGCGGTGACGTGGTCACGCGAGACGGCGCTGGCCGAGCTGCTGCGCGGCCGGATGGCGCTCGCCGGGCCGGTCGACGCGGCTGCCGCGGGCGCGGCGCTCGGCGTGAGCGCGGCCGATGCGCTGGGCGCGCTCGTCGCGCTCGAATCGGACGGCGCGGTGTTCCGCGGGACGTTCTCGCCCGGCGCGGGGGAGCAGTGGTGCGACCGGCGGCTGCTGGCGCGCATGCACCGGCTCACGCTCAACCGGCTGCGCGCGGAGATCGAGCCGCTCTCGCCGGCGGCGTTCATGCGGTTCCTGCTCGCGTGGCAGCACCTGACGCCGGAAACGCGGCTGTCGGGTCTCGAAGGTCTGCGAGTCGTCCTGTCGCAGCTGGATGGCTACGAGCTGGCGGCGGGCGCGTGGGAGCGACACGTGCTGCCGGCCAGGGTTGCCGGCTACGACCCGTCGATGCTGGACATGCTGTGCTTCAGCGGCGAGGTCGCCTGGGCGCGGCTCTCCGGCGGCGCGCGGTCCGCGGTGCGCCTTGCCGGTGTGAAGCGTCCGCTGCGCTCGACACCGGTAGCGATCTTCCCGCGCGAGCACTGGGACGTGTGGACGTCCGTTGCCGACGATGCGGAGCTCCCCGTCGTGCAGCCGGGCGGTGACGCGGCGCGGGTGCTGGAGCTGCTCACCTCGCGCGGGGCGCTGTTCGCGCACGAGATCGGCGCCGCGCTGAGCATGCGGGCCGAGGCCGTGCGCGCGGCGCTGGCGGAGCTGGCCGCGATGGGACGCGTGACGTCGGACGGCTTCGACGGGCTGCGCGCGATGATCCGCCGGACGGACGGTCATCCGCGAGCCCACCTGCTGCGGCGCGGCGCGGGCGGGCGCGTCGCGGGCGGTCGATGGGCGGTGGTCGAGCGGACGCGCATCTCCGGCCTGGCGCGCGAGGAGGCCGTGGAGGTGCAGGCCGCCGCGCTGCTGCGGCGCTACGGCATCGTCTTCCGGCGCCTCCTGGCGCGCGAGCCGCACGTCGCCCCCTGGCGCGAGCTGGTCGCGGTGTTCCGCCGGCTCGAAGCGCGAGGGGAGATCCGCGGCGGGCGGTTCGTCCACGGCATGTCGGGCGAGCAGTTCGCGCTGCCGGAAGCGGTCGCCGCCGCGAAGGAGATCGGGAGGACCCCGTCAGCCGGCCAGGACGTGGTCGTCTGCGGCGCCGACCCGCTGAATCTCGCGGGCATCATCGACGCCGGGGAGCGTGTGCCTGCCGTCGCCAGCGCCCGCATCGTGTGGCGCGACGGCTGTGCCGTGATCGAGCGCGGCGCGCGGGTCCGGGCGGCGAGCTGACGCCGCCGCGTGCATCTAGCCTGACGCGTCCTTTCCGTCCAGCCTTGCCGCCATCGCCTCGAATCCCGGCGACGGTCCGGTCCAGTGCAGCGCGTCGACCTCGAAGGCGATGCCGACGTCCGTACGCAGCGTCGCGAGATCGCGGAAGAGGAACGCGTGCTCGCGGTTCGCGGCCAGCGTCCGCGCCAGCGCCGCCGCGTTGGCGGCGTTGACTTTCCACTCCCTGACGTCTTCCGGAATGTGTTCGAGGTGGCGGAACTTCGCGAGCACCGCCGCCGCGGATTTCGGACCCCACCCCTTCAACCCGGGATAGCCGTCGGCCGCGTCGCCGACGAGGGCGAGCCAGTCGGGGATGGACGCGGGCGGCACGCCGTACTTCGCGGCGACGCCCTCTTCGTCCAGGATTGCGCGCGTGCGGCGATTGAGCTGGACGACGCGCGTGCCGCGGACGCACTGCGCCAGGTCCTTGTCGGGCGAGCAGATGACGACCTGCTCCACGCGCGGGTCGCGCGCCGCCGCCTCCGCGGCGGCTGCCAGCGCATCGTCCGCCTCGTACTCGACCATCGGCCAGACGATGAAGCCGGCGGCGGCGAGGGCCTCTTCGAGGAGCGGGAACTGGGCGAGGAGATCGGGCTCGACACCCGCGCTGGTCTTGTAGCCCGGCCAGAGGCGGTTCCTGAACGACTCGATGACGTGGTCAGTGGCGACGCCGATGTGGGTGGCGCCGCCGGTGACCATGCCGAGCAGCGAGTGGACGACGCCGCGGACCGCGCCGACCTCGCGGCCGTCGGCGTCCTTGCGCGACGGGACGGCGTAGTAGTGCCGGAACAGCTCGTAGGTGCCGTCGACCAGATGGACGTTCACCGCACGCACCCCTTCGCGCCCCGCTGCTCGCGCGGCCTCGTTGCGGCGCGCCGCGGTCGCGTCACATCGTACACCAGCGCAGCCGGACCGCCGGTCCGTGGCGTTCCGGCGCGTCGGGTGTTCGCGGGTGCGGCTGTCCGGGCGTGCGCGAGCCGCCGGATGGACGGCGTTTCGTCACGGACGAAAACACCGGCAGGATGGTTTGAGGTCCAATGTCACGGCCGCGTTGGCTGCAGTTGATGTATGCTGGCCGGTGCGATGGCAGTCCGTCGAACGCGCAGGGTCGGAACGAAGGCGTCAACCGGGGTGCGGAAGGCCGCACCCGAGCCCTCGACCCTGGACGTTCCGCTCGACGATGCGCTGCAGTTCATGCGGGTGCTGTGGGCGACCATGCATGCGCTGCAGAAGGCGTCGAAGCGGATGACCCGCGAGCTGGGCGTTACGGGTCCGCAGCGGCTGGTGATGCGGGTCATCGGCCTCAGCCCCGGACTGTCCGCGGGACGTCTCGCCGCCACGCTGCATCTGCATCCCAGCACGCTGACGGGCGTGCTGCAACGACTCGTCCGGCAGGGTCTGATCACGCACGGCACCGATCGGCGCGATCGGCGCCGATCCGTGCTGCACCTGACCGCGGCTGGGGAGCGGCTCAACGCCAAGATGACCGGCACCGTCGAGGCGGGTGTCCGGGCGACGCTGCGCGCCCTGCCGGCCCGCGACCAGGCGGCCGCGCGCGCGGCGCTCGCGGCGCTGGCGAACCGGCTGGAATCGCCGGGCTCTCGGCGTCCGGTTCGACGCCGTGCGGACGCGAAGCGGTAGACCCTCCCTGGCCGTCGCGCTCCCGGGCGCATCTCACCCCACACGCAGCTGTTCAATCGAACCGCGGTAACGGCCTCGCTCGTCTGTTACCTGGTGGGGGATGCTGAAGAGAGAGTGGTGAGCCGCACTTTCGCGAGTTGGAACCAGCTCGACGGGTGGCTGCGGCAGGTCGAGGCGCTGAGGCGCGCGGCGTGAGCCCTCTTGATAAGTCTGGGCTACGCAGCAGGGTTTGATTGGCGAGGTTGACGGGCGTTTCGATGGAAACGAGAAGTCTGGGATGTCACGGCCCTGATGAACTTCGGCGGCGACACGAGCACCAGCTGAGAGGCTGGCGTGCTCAACGCCTTCGTCTCATCGAGACCGATAGACGACCTTTCGCTCAGGTCGTCGCCATATCAGGTCGATAGCCGCGCCAACGCCAGCGCCGATAACGCCCCCCAACGCAACGGCTCCGACAGCAGCGCCGCGGCTCGGTGAATCGCTTGTGCCAGCCTGTCCGGCGACGACAATACCTGCATAGGTGGCACCGATACCTGCGCCAACCAGCATTCCGTTCAAGAGAGAATCGGCACGATCTGCGCGAATCACCGTTATCCTCGCAATCTCGTGCCATTGACTGATGTGATGGCTGTCTTGGTCGCCGGCCACCTCCAACTGGGCGGAGTCCATCCGCACGAGCTTGCCGACTATTGTCTTCCCGTCCTTTTCTCGGACTTCGACAACTTCGCCCAGGTCTACGGCGGGCTGTGGCGCCGAAGACACGCCGGACTGCACCGTTGAATCTGAGGCCGCGGCATGAACCGTGCAGCCGCCAACCACGAGGGTAGCCAGCGCCGACACGGCAGCCGCTGAGACGATGCGTCTTGCCTTGGGTCTCATTGCTTTTCTTGTTCGAGTCACGGGACTGTGAGACTCCCAACGTCAAGGACATCTCCAGCGTTGAGCACGAGGGGCAAGGCAGATACCCGAAGTCCATTCACTCGAACAATGAAGGGAACGCGTGGGACGATCCCGCCGATTGAGAAGTCTCCATTTTGGCCGCTAGAACGGAGGCCGGTGATCAGTTCCTCCAAGGTACCCACTTCAATGAGTCGTTCCTGGTACTCGATGGACAAGCGGCCGCGAATAATGGCGCGCCCGCTTCCGTCTACAAGCGTGCCCACGATCCGACCTTCACGTTCGAGGCATGGGCCCTGGAGATCGCGGTGTTCGCCCTGCGTTAGCTGGAGAGAAGCACTTACGGGTCCGTACCCACCCGACCTGACGACGACTGATGTCGCTCCGGGAAGAAGGTTCAATGCCTCGAACGCTCCTGTGTCAGTGCGAAGCCCGTGGCTGACGATATTGTGCTCATTGCGACTGGTCATACGAACTGCGGCTGCCAGTCCTTCGCCGGTGGTGCAGTCGGTCACGTGGCCGCGCAGCGACGCCGCCCTCGCCATGCGGATTACCGGCACGCCACCAAGGACGTGCTCAAGGCGCCCGAATGAAATTCGGAAAGGTGCATACGACGGCTTGAGTGCAACCAAGACATCGTTGTCGTTTTGCGATCGGATCAAGCCAAACGACCCGTCCGCCACCGATCGCGCAGCCACCACTGACTGCCGCTCGTCGCTGCCCGCCCGATGAATTCTGAACTCGACGTCTGAAATTGGTTCGCCGGTAAGGTCGCTGACCACGCGCCCATAGATCGCTTCGCCTTGAGCGGACGCGAGAGCAACGTAAACGGCGGAAGACATGACCAGCAGGGCACCGATTGAGATGAGCATCGGTCGCCTCTGCCTCCTTCCCAAGAACGGCACGATTGAGGTCAGAATGCCCACATCATCACCTTGATGTTCGCGGTGAGAACGTTTGGACTAACGGACGATGGTGATATCCAGCCGCTTTCTCCGTAACAGGTCGCGCCAGAACACCCCAGCACAACGTTGAAGCCGGGATAATACGCGGTCGCGACGTGCTCGTCTTCGTCGCAGAAGTCAAGCTCATCGATATCCATGTACTGGCCGGTGTAGGTGAACGTCACGCCGTTCAATCCAGCGTTCTCACACGGCACATCCGCGACCATCCCTCTCGAGAACGCGTACTGCTGGGCACCACGATTGCTCGCCTGATAGGAGGATGTGCACGAGTCCCATTGGTAGTTGCCGTCGATGTATTCGTAGCCCCAGAACTGGTTCGAATCGTTCTTATTACCTGCGTTTGAATCGACACCCCAATTGCCCCAGGGCACTGTGTGCTCGATCGGGAAACATGAGGCGTAATCGCCAGGGCATTCTGCATACACCGGCCCGAAAACGACGCGGTTGTCGTTCCGCCACGATCTGTCCAGCGTGCACGTACCAGGGATCGGCTCGGAGCTTTCAACTTGTGTCGGAGCAAGCCAGACCCAGCCGATCGCACTCGAGACCGCGAGCAGGAACAGAACGCGTGTAAACCGCATTGATGTCCTCCGCCGCCGAAGCTATTTCCCGAAACCAGCCACTGTCAAGCGGATTATGCGGAAGTTTGCGGAATGCGAGCGCCAGATCGAGCACTCGACGTCGCCGAAGCACTCGGTTAGTCAATTCTGTAACGCTGATCACATTCTCGAGGCCGTCAAGGGCTTCTATCGTCTGAAGGGGTATCTGATATGCCGACGTTGGGCCACGCGCTCCGCGCTCGTGATCGTCAGCTCGGTCTCGTCGCCACAGGGGAGGGCCGTCAGGTCGCGTAGTCGTCACTCGACGAGCCGCCGCCGAACTTCGACAGGCGACGGGACATCCCCGACGCCCGGGCGCGAAGGCGCTGCGGAATTCTCGATTCCGTTGTGCGCGCAGGTAGAAACTCAATCCGTGTTGCCAGCAACGAGTCCAATGGGGCAAAATCGTCGGCAGGCTCTTGGTCGGCTGCCGGCCCATCGTTGTGCTGCGGCACGCGGGCCGAATCCGTCGCTCGGTTGCCCCAGCGGCCCCGAGTCCGGGTTCTCACAGAGCACGCCCTGAACGTCGCGGCACACCGCCCCGGACGGTCAGCGCCCTCCTGAATCGCCCCGCGCAACAACTGCCCGGGGACCTTCACGGACCACCGAACGCTACGCCATTTCGGAGGACAGCCATGCTCGATCCGCGAGATGACGCGCGCGACCGTGACGGGCGGGAGGATGGCCGCGAACGCGTGTACGACGAACGGGACCGCGACGACGACCGCGCGAGGGGCTGATGCGCGACCTCGACCTGCCGCGCGGCGAGGAGCGCGAGCTGGTCGCTCTGCGCGACCGCGTCTACGAACTGGACGGCGAGGACAGCCGCACGCTGGCTGCCGTCGGCGTCTTCCGCGTCGTGCCCGAGCACGACCTCGACACCGACCACGAGACGCTCGAACATCTGCATGACGAGGGCCTCGTCGAGACGGTAGACCTGGGCGACGACGGGCGTGGTCTGACGCTCACTCGCGAGGGGCGGGATCTGCTCGATTCGCATTCGATGGACCGCGAGAACGAGCCCTCACAGGCGTTCCATGCCGGCGTGAGCCGAAAGCGGGAGCTCGACCACGACTCGAACCTCTACGCGACCTACCGTCAGGAGGAGGCCCGGCTCCGCCACGAGCACGACGGGCTCGAGATCCGTCGCGTCGTCCTCGAACAGGACTTGAAGCGCGAGTACCAGGAGTTCCTGCAAGAGCACAACCGAGGACGGGCCGATAGCGACGGCCGTCCGGATCGCGATGAGGACGAGATTCGCGCTTGGGCGCGTGAACACGAGCTGCCGTACTTCGATGACCAGGTCCACTTTCCCGACTACCGCATTGAGTACGAGGTCGACGGCCGCGAGCAGCACCAGGACGTCGAGCTGTTCACCGAGCACTACCGCGGCGCCCATGCCGCCGGCCACGCCCGGACCGGTTTCCGCATCTACTTCGTCCACTCTTGCGGCGGTGGCGGCGGATGGTCTGGACCGCGTCCGCGTGGGATGGAGGACTGCCTGTGACGCACGAATACCCGGCCGACTACACCCTGGACAGCGTCACCGAGCCCCGCGTCAACGCCCTTTCGGACTTCGGATTCACCGAGCGTCAGCGCCGGTTCCTGGTGACCGTGATGGTCCACGGCGGGTGCTTCCTGGAGCGGCAGTACTGCACGTTCACACGCACCGTGCGCGGCCAGAACAGTCGCGAGTTCGTCGCGCGCCTCGTGTCACGGGGGTTCGTCCGCGCCATCGAGCCGGGGCCGGCGCGACGCGGACGCCTCTACCACATCCACCACAGGCCGCTCTACGAGGCCATCGGCCAGACGGACAACCGGAACCGGCGCCTGCGCACCATCGGCCGCATGGTCGAGCGGGTGATGGTTCTGGACGCTGTGCTTGGCGATCGCCACTGCTGGTGGCTCAGTCCCGAGGGCGACAAGCGGCGGTTCTTCGCCTTCATGCGCGACAACAACCTGCGTCCGGAGGACTACCCGCACATCGCGTTCGGCAGTGGCGGTTCGCGCGTCGTCCGGTGCTTCCCGGACAAGCTGCCGATCGGGATCGAGAAGGACCGTACGGACCACCTGGTCTTCCTGTACCTCGTGAACCGGCGCCTCCCGGTGGACTTCCGCCAGTTCCTGATCCGACACGCCCAACTGTTCCGCTTCGTGCACACCTGGACCGTCCGGCTGCTCGTCCCGCGGCGCTTCAGGAAGGCCGTCTCGCTCTACAAAGCCGCCCTGCGGGAGGAGCTGTGGACGCCGATGGACCCCAGCGTCACCACGATGCTGGAGACGTACTTCCGCGACAGGCAGGCACACGGCGGACACGTCAGCGACCCCGACGATTACCGCATGCGAGACGAGTTCCGGAAGCAGGGAATGCCGAAGATGCAGGCCCTCTACCGAGCGTGGCGACGCGAGGGTGATGGCGTCCTCTGGCACGCACATTCGACCATTCTGCGCGACGATCGAACGCTCGGCCGGTCGGCCATTGAAGTCGAGCAGCTGAACCGCCAATATCTCCAACTCGCCGGCACCATGGACCGTGACGCCTGGGCCAAACGGGGGGCCAAGCGAAAATCGCGTCAGGTTGGCCCCCCATTTCGACGCCTGCTCCAGACTCTCCCTCACCCCTGGTCAGCCATGAGCGCGAACCGGAAGCAAGTGCCTGATGCGGCCTACCTTGCCGCGTACAAGCCAGCGAGGCGGCGCTCTGTGCCGACTCGCCCGAGGACGCCGATGCGGAGGTCAGTGCACCAACGATGGCGTGAACGACCCCGCTGCCGTGCCCGGCACCTGACCCCTGGGCGCCCTGACGGGGTCGTTCACGCCATCGTTGGTCGTGCCGCGTGTGTCGCTGTCTGCGTGCCCAGTTCGTGCAGGAGAAGCTCGCCGCCCGCATCCGCACTTCCGCAGCCAGATGCGACCGACGAGGCACGCCGACACGTTCTGCAGGAATCGGTTCGCGCACCAGCGCAGTTCTCCTGCAGAACGCGACCACGATCGCGGCTCGGATCGTCCTGCACCACCATCGCGCCGATGATGCTGGCGCCGTGCTCGGCATCGTCCATGCTCTCCGCTGCGCTCCGACCCGGCCTGCGCCCGGGCCTTCGGGCATTGACGACGCCTCCGCGCGGCACGGATTGGCTGCTACGCGATGGTGATCAATCTCAGATGGCCGACAATGCTGTTGACGCGAATGGCGCGCGGGCGTATGTTGGCCTCATCACGTCAGTGCCACACGGCACTCCCTCCGTTCGCCTCAGCGGCCAACGGAGCGCGCATTCCGCCGACGCCCCAGGGCATCGGTCAGGAGCGCATCCCCACGACATCGCAGCGATGAGCCACCGATCACGGTTGGCCTGCACACCATAGGCTGCGAGCATCACGGCTCTCACGGCGCAGCGTTCCCAGGAACCTTAGACCGCAGCGAGCCAACGTTCGCCAGAGGGAATCGAGCCCTCATTCGACAGAACGCTCGATAGACGGGTCGCTACCAAAGCGACCGTCGCCGCGGCAGACAACGCCCGCGGACGATGCCGGCCCATCCGCCCGCATCCGCGCTCACCCGAGAGCGGCGCGTCGACCGCCATGTCGACGCGCCCGAGCGCGCCACTCACCAATCACGAATCGCGTGCGAGTGGGGGACGCCATGGATGTGCCCGAATGTGCGGAAGTCATTCCGGAACCAATCTCGATCGGGCGTTGCCGCGAACTGCTTGGCGACGAGGCCGACGCATTGACCGATGACGAGGTGATCGACGTCGCGCGCCAGGCAGAAGCGATGGCGCACATCCTGATCGCTCTGGCCCTGCAGGACGGGCGCATTCACTAACTAACGGCATGTCGCGACGACAGACCTTGCCGCCGGCCGGAGACGGGGCTAAGCTGACCGAGATGATCGGCGCGGTGATCTACGTTCGCGTCAGCACGAAGGAACAGACCGAGAACCTCAGTCTGCCCACGCAGCTCCGCGCCTGCGAGGAGTACTGCCGCCGGCACAGCTACGAGATCCGCCAGCGCTTCCACGAAGAGGGCGAGAGCGCCAAGACGACGGTCCGCAGCCAGCTGCAGGCGTTGTTGAAGTACTGCCGAACGCACAAGGGCCAGATCCATTTCGTCGTCGTGTACAACCTCACGCGGTTCGCGCGGGAGAAGTACGACCACTTTGCGCTGCGCGCACATCTGAATTCGCTGGGCATCTCGCTGCGGTCGGCGACCGAACCGATCGACGACACGTCCACCGGCAAGTTGATGGAAGGCGTGCTGGCCGCGTTCGCGCAGTTCGACAACGACGTGCGCTCGGATCGAACACGCGCTGGCATGAAGGCCGCGCTCGAACTCGGGCGCTGGACGTTTCCGGCGCCGCTCGGCTACCTGAACGCGCCGAAGTGGTCCACCGCGAGTCTTGTGCACGATCCGGAACGCGCGCCGCTGGTGCGCCAAGCGTTCGAGGATCTGGCGACGGGCCAGTACACCAAGCAGGAAGTGATCGCACGCGCCACTACAGCCGGCTTGCGCAGCAGGAAGGGTCTGACGATCTCGCCTCAAAGCTTCGGCCAGATGATGCGGAATCCGATCTATGCCGGCAAGGTCGAGAGCGCGGACTACGGAGTCTCGACGAAGGGCAACTTCGAGCCGCTCGTGGACGAGGCCACGTTCTACCGCGCGCAAGCCGTACTCGACGGCCGTGTCGTGGTCGCTGGTCCGCGCCAGCGGAATCACCCGGACTTCCCGCTGCGCGGCTTCGTCCGGTGCGAGACGTGCGGCCGGCCGCTCACCGGCAGCTGGTCGAAGGGCCGCAACGGACACTACGCCTACTACCATTGCCAGAAGCAGTGCCGCGCAGTGAACGTAAGCAAGGCCGTCCTCGAAGGCGCGTTCGCCGACGAACTTGCGCTGCTTCAGCCGTCAGCCGGCTACATGCGCCTGGTCAAGGACCGGATTCTCTATGTCTGGGAGCAACGGCGGGCAGAAGCGAAGGACCGCACGGTCGAGCAGGAGAAGCGCGTCAAGCTGATTCAACAGAAGCTGGACCGCCTCGATGACGCCTTCCTCTTCGCGCAGTCGATCGACGCCAAGACGTACGAGCGGCAGCGCGACCGGCTGCGCGAGGAGCTGACGCTGGCCCAGATCGACCACCACGCCGACGCCACCGACGAACTCGACGTACAGGGCATCCTGGCGTTCGCAGAACGTATTCTGCCGCGCGCCGCAGACCTGTGGGTGCAGGCGTCGCTCGACTACAAGCAGCGATTGCAGGTGCTGTTCTTCCCGGAAGGAATCGCGTACGACGGAAATCGATTCAATCGAACCGCCGTAACGGCACCGCTTTTCAACTACTTGGCGCCGTCCGAGAGTGCTGATGAAAAGATGGTGAGCCCGGAAGGAATCGAACCTTCAACCTACAGATTAAGAGTCTGCTGCTCTGCCAGTTGAGCTACGGGCCCACGGAAGGGGCTGACGCGCGGCGGGCACGGCCGGGAGTCCATCCCGCCGGAGCTCGACACGAGCCGTCGAGCGGGGGCGGATGGCGCGCCCGGCAGGACTCGAACCTGCGACCTACGGATTCGAAGTCCGGCGCTCTATCCAACTGAGCTACGGGCGCAACGCGCGACTCCCCAGTATACCTGCCGCCCGCCGGGTACCGCAATGCCCAGCTGGCGCCTCGAGGGCGGATCCGGCCGATTGGGCCGGATCGGCCGTGCCGCTGCCGCGCTCGGGGGCGAGGACGTCATTGCGTCAACGGACCGAGCGGACTGGGCTCGCACGTCGCTTCCACGGTGAACGCGCCGCCGCTGATCTTCCAGCCGTCGGCGGTCCTGATGAGATCGAAGGCATCGACGCCACAGTGACTGAACGTGCCGTCGGTCCAGAAGTCGTACGGCGCCCAGACGGTCGCGATCAGGCCGTGGACGCGAACCTCGGGATTCCAGATCCGCTCGCGGTGCGTCTGCCGTGATCGCCGCAGTTGTTCGAAGTACTCTTCGTTCGTGAACGACTGCAGAGTGGTCGTCGGCCTGCGCATCTCCATGGCGTAGAAGCGGCCGTCCGGTACCATGACCCGCCGCGCACCTTCCACGTCTCTCGCGGCCATGGTGTCGAAGAGGGTCTGAACGGTTGCGAGCACGGCATCGCGGTCGGCCGTGGTCTGGGCGTCGGCTCCCGGCGCTGCAGCGAGGAGGAACAGGACAGCACCCAGAGCAGGTTGCATCCAGCTTCGAGAACCGGGCGAATGCATGTCATCGTCCTCGTGCTTCCCGTATGGTGCAGGGGCCCACTTTGCATCGGAATGCCGGAGCTTAATACACCGCGGACCCCGAACGCACGGAGGGGCTTTCCGGGCCTGCCCGGCCATTCGGCCAACACGCCACTCCGCACGAGGCCAACCAGGTCGTCGGCAGGCACGTGCGCCGCTTCGGCGTCGGGGACCGCGTGACCATCCCGTTCCACCTCGCCTGCGGTCACTGTGAGTACTGCGAGACCGGACGCAGCAACATCTGTCAGGCGCACGGGTTTCTGGGCGTGCACACCGGCGGCGGGTTCGGGGAGCTGTCGCTGATTCCGAAGGCTGACGTGAACCTGGTGCGGCTGCCCGACGGCGTCTCGCCAACGGCGGCCGCCGCGCTCGGCTGCCGCTACATGACCGCGTACCACGGACTCGTCGATCAGGCACGAGTACGGCCGGGTGAATGGGTGGCGGTCTTCGGGATCGGCGGCGTGGGGCTCGCCACGGTGCAGATCGCGCGCGCCCTCGGCGCACAGGTGATCGCCGTCAGCCGCACGCAGAAGAAGCTGGACCTGGCGGCGGCGGAAGGTGCGTCGGCGACGGTCGTCGCCGGCGACACCGCGGTTGCGGCCATTCGGGTGTGGGCCAGTCCGGTTCGCGTGGTTCTCGCCGGACGTACGCACGTCAGTGGGCAGTGCCAGGCGCCGCTAGCGCAACCCCTCCACGACATAGAGCGCGCTGAGGACGCGGACGTAGCTGTGGACGTAGCTCCTGGCGTCGGGTGTCGTGGCCAGGATGCTCAGGCGGAGTCCTGCGGCCTCACGCGCGCGGATTTCGCGAATCCGCGTCCGGCGGCCCGAATCCAGGTCGAGCCGTTCGACGACCCAGGGCGCGCCGCCTCCGCTCGCCACGAGCAGCGCGCGCCCGTCCGCGGTCCAACCCGTGCACACCTCGTCCTCGCTCATCCCGCGTACCGGTTCAGCGCTCCCATCGGCCGTCGAAAACAGGGCCGGCGCGCCATCCGGGTCCAGGGCGAGGAAGCGAGTGCCGTCAGGTGAGACCGGCAACGACCACCACCGCTGGGCCCGCACACCCTCCGGCGTCAGAGGACGGGGAGCGCCGCCATCGATGTCCTGGATGTAGGCGCGGGTGGGATGATCGACCGTGTGGCCGATGGCGATGATCCGGCGACTGTCAGGCAGCCAGGCGGCGACGTCGAAGCGCAGCTGATCGGGGTTCGGCAACTCACGCGTCTCGCCTGCGCCGGTCGGATGGATCACGATCGGAGTGCCGGATGCCAGCACCGCCATCACCAGCTTCCCGTCGGGCGACACGCCGAGGGCATGGCCGTCGCCCAGGCGCACGGGTGGGCTGCCGGATCGAAGCAGGTACGTCGAGTAGTGTGGTGTCGACTGATCGGCAATCGTGATGGTGGACCCGTCGCTGGAGATCCACTGGCTCATCGAGTTCGCGCGCAGCGTCATGTCGACGGGAGCCGAGACGCCCGCCAGTTGCGCGTCGATGCGCCGATCAGGACCCTCGTGCGCCAGCAGCACGCGGCCGTCCGGTGCGAGGTCCAGAAGCCGCAACGGGCCAGGAGCCGACCAGATGGTGCGCAGCGCCCGCTCGAGGGTCACGGCGTTCAGCGCAAAGCTCTGGTACTCACCCGCCGCATGGCCGACGAACCAGACCTCGCGGCCGTCGGGAGACCAGGCGAGGCCGCGGATGGACGTGAATCCCGTCGCCAGCGGCGTTCGCTCGCCGTCGAGACTGACGACCGACACCCCACCGGCATCGTCGGCGAAAACCGGATGATCGGCGAAGGCGATGAGCCGCCCGTCCGGTGAGAACCGGACGTCGGTGATGAATCCGGCGGTCCTGTACAAGGGCCGCCCGATCGGGAACTCCAGCTGCTCGAGCCCGTCGGCGCGGCGCACGATGGCAAGGCTGTCGCCCGCGGAGTTCCACTCCGCCTCCCGTACGTGTTCGGCCAGGATGCGCGGCGCCGCGCCGAGCAGCGACGAGCGCGCCAGCGTCCCGGCCCCGATCCAGCCCTCGTTGCGATGTCCGAGCGAGACGGCCAGTTCGCCCGATCGTGAGATCGAGAGCAGGCGCGCATCGGGCAGCCGGAGCCGCACCGACTCGACCGCGTCCGTCCTCGTCATGAAGATCCGGAGCGGCTGACCTTCCCACGCGGCGGTGTACACGACGGAATGCCCGTCGGGTGTGAAGCGGGCGTCCTTGACGAAACCCCGTTCGAACGTGAGCTGCCGGAACGACGGCGCCAGCGCCGCGCGTGCCGAGGATGCCGGCCACGGCCGCGCGAACAGCGCGACGAGCACGGCACCGAGCACGACACCGGCGGCCACCATGCCCGCCGTGCGCCACGAGCCGGCCCGCACCCTGGTGGCGTCGTGTGGCTTTGGCCTGACGGCCGAACCGGAGTCGAACGGCGACTCGAGCGCGAACCCGAGATCGCGCGCCGATTGGAATCGCTCTTCGGGACGTTTCTCCAGCGCGCGGCGGACGATCCGCAGGAGGGACGGCGCCACGGTGACGCCGAGCTCGGCCGGATCCGGCGGATCCTGCCTCAGGATCGCGGTCATCGTCTCCGCGGCGGTGTCGGCCGTGAACGGAGGGCGACCGCAGAGCATCTCGTACAGCACCACGCCCAGCGCGAAGATGTCGGCGCGGTGATCGACCCGCTCGCCTCGCACCTGTTCCGGCGCCATGTAGCCGACCGTTCCGAGCACGACGCCCGGTTCCGTTCCCGGCATCAGGGTCGGCGTGTCCGCGCCTGCCTCGGCGCGAACGCCGTCGGTGCGCCGCGCGAGGCCGAAGTCGAGCACCTTCACGTGGCCGTCGGCCGTGATGAACAGGTTCTCGGGCTTGACGTCGCGGTGCACGATCTGCCGCTCGTGCGCGGCCGCCAGACCGCGTGCCGCCTGCGCGGCGATGTCGGCGGCCTTCCGTGGCGGCAGCGGACCGCTGCGCAGGCGCTCGCGCAGGGTCTCGCCCTCCAGGAGCTCCATGACGACGTAGCTCACGTCGCCCGAGGCGCCGACGTCGTGCAGGGTCAGGATGTTCGGGTGCGAGAGCCGGGCGATGGCGCGCGCTTCCTCTTCGAAGCGCCGGAGTCGGTCCGGATCGCCGGCAACGCCGGTTGGCAGGATCTTGAGTGCGACGACGCGATCGAGGCGGTGGTCGAGCGCGCGATACACCTCGCCCATGCCACCAGCGCCGAGCGCAGCGAGCACCTCGTACGGACCGAGCCACGAACCGGGCGCAATCGTCAAGGGTTGGAAGGTCCCGATTATAGAAATTCAGCGCTCAGGCGTCACTGACCTGATCGCAGGTGCACTGGCGCGCTGCGGCCGCATGCGCCGCGTAGGTACCCGCAAGCATCCCGCGCCGTCAAGCGCACGGCCACGGGCTGGGTCGGGCCCTCCGGACCGGAACCGAGCGGACAGGGCCAACGCCCCGGCTGCCGTCGCCGGAAGCCGTGGCATAATCCGTCGCACTCCAACATGCCTCTAGCAGCGGGGACCCGCCTCGGTGCGTACGAGATCACGAGGCCGGTTGGCGCCGGCGGGATGGGGGAGGTCTACCAGGCGTACGACTCGCGCCTGGGCCGGACCGTCGCGATCAAGGTCCTGCCTCCGCACCTCGCCACACCCGACCGCCTCGAGCGGTTCGAGCAGGAGGCGCGCGCGGCCTCCACGCTCAACCACCCGAACATCCTGACAATCCACGACGTCGGCCGCGACGGCGGGACGGCCTGGTTCGCGATGGAGTTCGTCGACGGGCAGACCCTCCGCGACATCCTGAACGCCGGTCCGGTTCCGCTCAAGCGCGCGCTCGATCTGGCCCGCCAGGTTGCGGAAGGGCTCGCCAGGGCGCACGTCGCCGGCATCGTCCATCGGGACCTCAAGCCCGAGAACGTGATGGTGACGCACGACGGGCTGGCGAAGATCGTCGACTTCGGCATCGCGAAGGCCCGGACCGGCACCGGCGTGCCTGCCGGCGAGTCCACGACGATGACCGCGATGGCCGGGACGGCTGCCGGCGACATCCTCGGCACCGTCGGCTACATGTCGCCGGAGCAGGCGAGCGGACGTCCCGTGGACTACCGCGCCGATCAGTTCGCGCTCGGGCTGCTGATCTACGAGCTCGTGACGCGGACGCGGCCGTTCGAGCGCCCGACGACGGCGCAGTCGATCGTGGCGACGATCGAGGCGGATCCGCCGCCCATCGACGCGCTGAACGCGGACGTGCCGCCGCACCTGGCCGACATCGTCACGCGGCTGCTCGCGAAGGACCCGGCGGACCGCTACGACTCGACCCGCGATCTCGCGCGCGATCTCGGAATCGTGCTCGACAGCCTGTCGCGCCGCACGCCGGCGAGCGGAACGAAGGTCCACACTCCGGCGACTTCCGGTCAGCCGGCGCGCCGCGGATGGATGCCAATCGCGGCCGCGACGGTCGCCGTGCTGGTGACCGCGGCGGCCGCGGCAGGATGGCTCTGGCACCGCGAGGCTGACAAACCCGTCCAGACGGCGGCGGAGGAGCCCGAGCGTCCGCTGATTGCGGTGCGTCCATTCAGGAACCTGTCGGCGGATCCGCAGCAAGCCTACTTCGCCGCCGGTGTGACGGAGGAGATTCGCGGCCAGCTCTCGCAGGTATCGGCACTGCGCATCCTGGGGAGCGCCGGCCTCGACGGCTACGGTGACGATCTGGGGCGTGCGGCACGCGAGCTGGGGCTTCGCAGCACCGTCGACGGGAGCGTGCGCGTGGAGGGGAACCGGGTCCGCGTGACCGCAGAGCTCGTCGACGCGCGGACGCGGGAGGCGCTCTGGTCGCAGCAATACGATCGGGAGCTTGCCGGCGTCCTTGCGGTCCAGAGCGACATCGCGCAGCAGATTGCGCGGGCCCTTGCGCCGAACCTGCCGGAGGCGCAGCAGGCGCGCCTCGCGAAGCGGCCGACCGACAATCTGGAGGCCTACACCCTCTATCTCCGGACCCGGGACCTGCCGCCGTTCAACAAGCCGCAGAACCTCGAAGCGATCGAGCTGCTCAAACAGGCGCTGAAGCTGGATCCGACGTTTGCCGAAGCGCAGGCGCGTGCGGCCTACCGGATGGTGTTCATGGGCTACTACGACGACCCCGCCTGGGTCGACAAGGGGATCGCCGAGGCCGACGCCGCGCTGCGCATCGATCCGCAGCTGGCGTACGCGTATTTCACGCTCGGGACGGGGTATGCGATCAAGGGACAGGGCGCGCGATCCCGGCAGGCCTTCCTCCGCGCCCTGGAGCTGAAGCCGAGCGACGGCGGCCTGCTGACCAACTTCTCGATCGCGGAGATGCTCTACGGCCGCCTGGACGAAGCCGTCTATCTGGGGCGTCGCGGGTTCATCCTGTCGGGGAAACGCGGGTTCTATCACCTGATCATGCCCATGCTCACGATCAGGGCCGACGCGGAGACCCGCATCCTGCTCGACGAAGCGGTCCGCCGGACGCCAACAGAGGGGCGCGTGCAGATGATGCTCAGCATCCTCGAGCTCTATGAGGGGAACGCCGGGCAGGCGCTCGAGCTCGCCAGGGCGACGGCGGCACGCGAGCCGAAGAACCTGGAGATGCGCTTCCATCTGTCGGACATCGCATACCTGGCCGACGGCCCGGAGCTCGAGTCGGTGCTGGCGTCGCTCGTCGAGCAGTCTCCGACGAACCGCCTCCTGTCCGCGGAGAGCGTCCGGCTGCGCTACGCCTACGCGCTGGAGAAGCGCGGCGAGTCGCGCCGTGCGGCGGAGCTCGCGGCGGAGGCCGAACGCTACGCGCGTGCGCGAATCGCTGGCGGTGACGACTCCCCCGTGCAGCGCGTCGAGCTGGCCGCGACGGCTGCGTTGCGCGGTGAAACCGATCCGGCGCTGGAGTGGCTCGAGCGCGCGTTCGAGGCCGGCTATCGCGATTACGGCGTCCTCGCGCGCGATCCGATGTTCCGGTCACTCGGCGGCAATCCCCGCTTCATCGACCTGCTCGACCGGATCCGCCGCGATGTCCAGGCGCAGCGCGAACGCGCCCGCACGCGCGGGCTACTCGAGCTGGAGTCGCTGATCGTTCCCGAGGGTCAGGGGAACGCCGGGGCGTCGCGCGTCGCGAGCTCGCGCTGACCGTCCGGCCGGCGGACGCGGCTCGCGCCGGGACAGGAGTCGAGTGTCCGGACAAGGGGACGGATCCGGCGTGCGGCCGGCGGCGGGATCGTGTTACTCTTGGTCGGAATCCGTAGGTTGCGCGGTTCGCTGCCTGTCCGGCCCGCCGATTCTGCCCGCCGCCGCGCGGCACCAGTTTTTTGCCCCTACGCGCCCGTAGCTCAGCTGGATAGAGCGTTGGCCTCCGGAGCCAAAGGTCGCAGGTTCGAATCCTGCCGGGCGCGCCACCCTGCGCTTGCCTGATTTGTGCGCGAGCTACGGGTGGCGGGCCATTCGCCACACTTCGGCAGGGTAAGTCCACGTTGCCAAGCCGCTCGACCTGATCCGTCCGCCCGCGCACTTGGACGGGGCGCAGGCGGGACCTACAATGGGCGGCCATCCGGATGTCCCATCACGCCGATACCCACGCACCGGCGCTCGGACTCCGCGCCGTTTCGCTTGCGCTGGGTGTCTTCTTCCTCTTCATGGGCCTCGACAAGGTCGCGTGGCTCATGGACGGCAGCCTGCTCACGGCGGAACTGCGCGACTGGCTGACCCGTGCGCCCCCGCTGTCGCGCTGGTATCTCGAGACCATCGCCATCCCGGGCGCTCCGGTGTTCGCACGGCTTGTGCTCGCCGGCGAGCTCACGGTCGCCGCGGCCCTGCTGCTCGGCGTCTGCGTGCGGAGCGCGTCGGTCATCGGCATCGTCATGGTCCTGAACTTCCACGTGGGCATGGGCGTGGCGCTCCGGTGGGACTACCTGTGGAACGCCTACGGTCCGCCCGTGCTCGGCAGCCTGCTGGGGCTTGCCGTCGGTGGGAAGGCGCTGCCCTGGAGCGTCACAACGGCATGGCACGCCCGCTCCGCACACGCCTCCGATAGCCGGCAGGCGGCTGCTCCGGGCTCGGGGGTATGATCGTCAGCGGCACCCAGGTTCCGCTGATGACCGAGATCCGCCCGACAGTGCTCCCGTTCCAGACCGCGTCGCGCGCATGGAGCCACCGCCTGTTCGCCACGGTGCTCGTGGCCCTGCTCGCGGCGTCCGCTCCTCGTGCCGCCGAGAGCCCGGATCAACGGGCGCTGGCATCACAGCTGGCGGGCGCGGAGTTCGGGCCGAAGACGCAGGCGCTCTCGACGGTCGCCCGCATGGCGCCGGAGACCGTCGGTCCCGAGCTGCGTGCGGTGTTGATCGCCGAGCTCGAGCGGGAAGCGCAGCTCGTCACCAGCCGCTACTGGGCGCCGCGTCGGAATCTGCCGCTGGCCCCGCTCGACGATCCCGAGTACATCGTGAAGCTGGCGGAAGTGGTCGCGATGCTGAAGGATCCGCAGGCCATCCCGGCGCTCGCGCACGCGCTCGGGCTCGGCTTCGTGGCGATCACACCGCTCGTCGAGTTCGGCGAGCCGGCGGTGCCCGCCGTCCTCGACGTGGCACTCTCGCTCGACAGCTCGGTCTATGCGGTCAACGACGCGCTCATCGCGCTCCGGATGATGGTCGAACGGCAGCGCGACCGTCCGCTGAGTCCCGGGACCCTGGCCGCGATCCGGGACGCGGCGCGTCTGCACCTGATCGTCAAGCAGCCGTTCTTCGAGACGACGATGTGGGCGATCGATCTGGCCGTCGCGCTCGACGACCCCACGCTCCGGCGCATCGTCCAGGCGATTGCCGCGAATCCCGCCGAAGCGCGCGCCCGCGGCGCGCTGGAGCCGGAAGACGTCCTCCTGGTCCAGACGCGCGCGAACGAGCGGCTCAGCGGCGTCCCGCCCATCGCACAGCCGTGACCACGTCGCGTGTCGGGGCTGCGCCGCTGCACACGTGACGCGGACACGCCACCGGGCGCTTGCCAGCGCGACCGGCGAGGGGTACATGTGATGTGCTCCCGGCGCGACGCGCTGCGGTCGGTTCCGGTGTACGTTCCCTCGGTCCCGCGAATTCACGCTGCCATGCCGTCCGGGTTCCCGGCCCGCCGGCTCGCCCCGGCGTCTTCGCATCAGCGACGACGTCGCCAAACGGCGCACGTCCAGGCACTGGAGCCGCATTCATGCTGAACGTGTTCCGACGCCGGTTGTTGACCGCCCTCGTGGTGCTCACCGGCGCGACCGTGATCCTGCACCTCTGGCTGTTGCCCCCGACCGGCCTGACCCGCACGATCTACGGTGAGCCGGGATTCGCCGGGGATCCCGTGTCGGAAGCCGTCGCCGACGATATCGACCTCGCGTTCCTGCACCAGCTGCCCGGGCTCGACGAGGACCGCTTCAGCGCGCAGTGGCGGGGTGTCTGGTTCGTCCCGCGGCAGGAGACCGTGCGCCTCCACCTGTCCGGTCGGGGCCGCATCTCGCTCGAGCTCGACGGCGCGCTTCTCGCGCGAGTCCCGGCCGATCCGCGCGTGCGTTCCGAGTGGACCGGGGCGGTCAGTCCCGGTCCGCACGAGCTCGTCATCGCGTACGACTCGAATCAGGAGTCGCCGGAGCTGCGGGTGCAGTGGGCGGCCGACGGTGGACGACTGCGGCCGATGGCAGGCGCCGCGCTGTTCCCGGGACCCGTGGGCGAGCGGGAGTACCGGACGACCACGGTCTTGTGGTGGTTGCGCGCGGCGACGATGGCCGCCTGGCTGGCTCTTGGTGTCGTCGCGCTCCTACGCGCCGTGCTCCCGTCGATCGTGCGCACCGCGCGGCGCCTCGGGCGCCCCGGCGATCTGCTGCGTGAACTGCGACGTGGACGGGCCGGCGACGCCGTGCGCCGCTGGCGCGCAGCGAACCCGCCGCGCACGTTCCGCGAGCTGGGGCGCCGCCTCGCGGTCGTCGCGGCCCCGGCCCTGCTCGGCCCGGTCGTCGTGTTCCTCGCCGGTCCGCACACCGTCTACTCGGCCAACGCCGGCGAGTTCAACGTGCCGTTCTCCGCGCTCGTGCCGCGGCTCGTCGCGGTGACATCCGGCGCGTGGGCCATTCTCCTCGCGGTCGGCCTGGTCGTCGCGCTCGTTTCCCGCCGGCTGACGCGGCTCTACGCCGCGGTGCTCTTCGGCGCCGGGGTCCTCATCTGGGTGCAGGGCAACCTGCTGCTCGGGGAATACGGACTGCTGACCGGCGACGAACTCGACCTGGGCGCCGAGGCGTGGCGCGACCCGTACGAACGCGCGCTCTGGATCGGCGTGCTCGCCGCCGCGGTGCTGTTCTCCAGGCGTGTCGCGAACGTCGCGCCGTTCGTGAGCACCGTGCTGGTCGCCCTCCAGGTGCTGCTCGTCGTGGCCTCGCCGCTCGTCGCCGCCGGCGAGGCGGGGGGCGACGAGGAGGAGGCGCAGTTCGAGCGCCGCGCCTGGCGCGAGCCGCCGCCGGAGCTCGCGCAGCTGTCACGCGACCGCAACGTGATTCACATCGTGCTCGACAGCTTCCTGTCCCACGCGCTCGAAGGGCTGCTCGAGCAGGACCGCGAGGCGATCGAGCGCATCCTGCAGGGCTTCGTCTTCTTCCCGGATCACCTCGGCGCGTTCCCGACCACGCGCGGCAGCATGCCGGCGATGCTCACCGGCCACGCCTATCGCAACGAGGCGCTGTTCATCCCGTTCCAGATGCACGCCATCGAGCGGGACGGCATCTTCGGCCGGCTGGCCCGGCACGGCTATCAGGTGCGATCGGTGACGTTCCACCATCGCGAGCATCCTCCGGCGACGCTTCCGGGCGGCTCCGAGGCGGTGCGTTACTCGATCCCGACGCCGTACGAGAGCTACGCGGGGTACGTCGAGTCCGCGACGGTGCAGCTCATCGACCTCTCGCTCTTCCGGCACGTGCCGCACCGGCTGAAGGCGCGCGTCTACAACGACGACCAGTGGCTGCTGCAGAGCCGTTATTCGGACCTCGATGCCGCGAGACGGAACCGGCCCAGCAACCACGCGCTCTTTCTCCAGGAGCTCATCGGCCGCTTCACCGCCACCGAGACGCGCCCGGTCTACACGTACATCCACATTGCCGTGCCGCATCCGCCGCTCGTGATGGACGGCGACTGCCGGTACATCGGCCGCCAGCGTTTCCGCACGTCCTCGTATCTCGCCCAGGCCCGCTGCGGCCTGACGCTCGTGGATCGCCTGCTGAACCGGCTGCGCGAGCTCGGCATCTACGATCGCAGCATCGTCGTCCTGACGGCGGACCACGGCTGGCGCCTCCGCCGCCGCATCGAAACGCTGCGGACGCGGACGCCGGCCGGCACGCTGGACTCGGTGGTGCAGGCGGCGTCGCCGCTGCTCGCGGTCAAGCCGGCAGGCAGCGCGGGACCGCTCCGGATCTCGCGGGCCCCGACGACGGTGACGGACGTGCCGGCGACGATTCTCGATCTCGCGGGGGTGTCCGAGGAGGTGACCGGCGAATCCGCGCTGCGGCTGGACGAGGACGCCACGCGGTCGCGCGAGTACGCGCATCACACATGGTGGACCGCCGGGTGGCAGCAGCCGTACTTCGACGTGCTCTGGATCTTCTCGGTCGACGGTCCGGTACGGCGTGCGGAGTCGTGGCAGTTCCGCCATGCGATCTTCGCGCCGGGCGAGAACCTGGAGAAACGGATCGCGTTCAAGCGGCTCGGCCTGTCAGAGCAGCGCGACGGCTCGGACGGCACGTTCCTCTGGAGCGAGCCGTACGCCGTGGCCTACGCGCCGGCCGATGCCCGCGTCCTGACCATCGGCGCCCGGAAGGCGCCGAAGCCTCCGCGCCAGACGCTGACCGTCCGAATCGACGGCGCGGAGGCGGGCCGGTACGTGCTCGACAGCAACGCGTGGCAGACGTTCCGGCTGGACCTGCCGGCGCCGCGCCCCGGCGCCAACGCCTTCACGATCGAGCTGATCCTGGACCCGAGGTATCGGGACGGCAACCGGATCCGCGGCGCGATGTTCCGGCCCTTCGAGTGGAGCCGCTGAGCGGCCGCACGTGTGCGGCCGCGCCTGTCGCGGCACCGGCTCCTGTCCGGGCCCCGGCGTGCCTACGGCCGTCTGGGCAGCGTGCGCAGCGCCTCGATGAACCCGTCCGGATCGGCCGGCGTCAGCAGCACGCTGTATCCCGCCGTCGTCGGCACGTAGACGGCGCGCTGCCGGTCCGTCACGAACAGCAGCGCCTTCTCGCCGCTCCGCAGACGGAACCAGCCCGCCTGGTACCCGGGCAATCCCGTGCCCAGCGTGCGGCTGCGCGGGGTGAGCTCCGGGCTCGTCCTGAAGTCCACGCGCCTGGCGTCGTCGACGCGGAGTTCGGCGGCCGGAATCAGGCGGCCGTACACGTCGCCGCGCAGCCGCAGTCCCTCGGGCGAGACCTGGAAGCGCGCCGCCCGCGCGCCGATCGCGGAAGCGAGGACGAATCCCAGGGACACGCTCATCACGAGTGCGACGAAGCCGATCAGCAGCCAGATGCCGCGAACGCTTCCCGGGGCAATCGGAAATTCCTGCATCGTGTGCCTCGTATGCGGCATCACCGGACCGGCCGCGCGGGCGCTGGTCCCTGCCGCGTCTGAGCCGGTGGGATTCTCGCACAGTGCGCGGACGTGGTACTGTCGCAACCAGTCAGGAGGCTGGTGGAAGGATGCATGCCGTGAGAGCACGAACCCGTGTGGTCCTGATGGCGGTGGTCGCCGCGTGGGTGGCCGTCATCGGCGCTCTGCCGGCTGCGCAGAACGGGGAGCCGCGGTTCCGGGCGCTGGTCTTCTCGAAGGTCACGAACTACTACCACGAGTCGATTCCCGCCGGCATCGACGCCATCCGCCGTCTCGGCGCGCAGCACGGCTTCGACGTCACGGTCAGCGACGATGCGGCGATGTTCACCGACGAGACGCTGGCGACCTTCGACGTGGTCGTGTTCAACAACACCAACTCCACGCCGGCGAAGGGCGCGCTGCTCGACGAGGCACAGCGCGCCGCGTTCCAGCGCTACATCCGGAAGGGGGGCGGCTTCGCGGGCATCCACTCCGCGTCGGGGACGGAGCGCGACTGGGAGTGGTACGGACGGCTGGTGGGCGCGTTCTTCAAGAGCCATCCGAAGATCCAGCCGCTCACGATCCGGATCGAGGACCGCAGCCACCCGTCCACGCGCGGGTTGCCGTCCGCGTGGATGCGGACCGAGGAGCCCTACGACTTCCAGGTCAACCCGCGCGGGCGCGTGCACGTGCTCGCGACGTTCGATCCGGCCAGCTACGAAGGGCACGAGATGGGCCCGGATCACCCGATCGCCTGGTGCCATCGGTTCGACGGCGGCCGATCCTGGTACACGGGACTCGGCCATGCCTCGTCTGCCTTTACCGACGAGCCGCTGTTCCTGGAGCACCTCCGCGGCGGGATCGAGTGGGCCGCCGGCGCGGCGGAGGGAACCTGCGGGAGCTGACGCGCGGAGCGGATTCCGGGCGGCTCGGGCAGGCGATTCAAGCTCCGGCGCGTCCTGCCGATTGTCTGGCTGCCCCCAGCACAGACTCCGTCGGCATGAAGACGACTGTGCTCGAACGACTGTCCGGCACCGGCCAGGTGCTCAGCGCATCCGGCGAGGTGCTGGAATCCGCGCCGTACCATCTCACGATCCGACGCGACGGCGCGGAGACCGACGCCGCCGCCATCAGCGGCTACGTCGCGCCCACGCGCGCCGTGCGGCGCCGCTCGCTCGACCACGGCGAGCGGCTCGCGCTGCGCCTCGAGGACGGGCGGCACCTGCCGTTCGTGTTCGTCGATCCGTGGGGCAAGGTCGAAGCCTGCGGTCCGCTCACGTGACACGGCCAGGCGAAACCACGGCGCCGCCACCTGCCATCGTGAGCGGAAGCGGCCGAACCGCATGGTAGATTGAGGCGGCCGTTCGCCGCCTCGCCCTATGCGCCTTCTGCTCACCCGACGCCAGTTCACCGGGCATCTGGCCGCGCTCGCCGCGCTGCCGCTCGTGCCGGGCGGCTTCGAGCTCGACACACAGGAGACGGCCGCGCGCGAACCGGTGCTGTGGTACGCGCGGCACGCCCGCACGTGGGTGGAGGCGCTGCCGGTGGGCAACGGCAGCCTGGGCGCGATGATCTTCGGCCGCGTCGGTGTCGAGCGCCTGCAGCTGAACGAGGACACGCTGTGGTCGGGCGGTCCGCAGGACTGGCGCACGCCGGGCGCACGCGACGTACTGCCGGAGCTGCGCCGTCTCGCGCTCGAGGGGCGCTACGTCGAAGCCGACGCGCGCGCGAAGCGCATGATGGGGCCGTTCACGCAGTCCTATCTGCCGCTCGGCGATCTGCATCTCACGTTCGAGCACGGCGACGTCGCCCAGGGTTACCGGCGCGGGCTGCATCTGCGCGAGGGCATCGCGTCGGTGCGTTACCGGCTCGGACGCGACGAGTTCACCCGCGAGATCCTGTCGAGCCATCCCGACCAGGTAATCGCCATCCGGCTGGTGGCCTCGCGCCGCGGCGCGCTGACCTTCCACGCCAGGCTCACGAGCCCGCTGCGGTTCCACACCGAGTCGGACGGAGCCGACCTGGTGCTCGCCGGCCGGGCGCCCGCGCACGTCGACCCGAGCTACTACAACCGCGAGGCCCCCGTGCGGTACGCCGACGATGGCGGCATGACGTTCGAGGCGCGGCTGCGTGCCGTCGAGACAGACGGCGCGGTGCGCGCCGACCGTGACGGCCTGCACGTCGCGGGGGCCACGCACGTCACATTGTTGCTGGCGGCAGCGACGAGCTTCGCCGGCTTCGATCGCTCGCCGGTGACGGAGGGACGTGATCCCGCACCGATCGTGCGCGAGCGGGTCGACGGAGCGGCGCGCCTGTCGTGGGCGCAGCTGCGGGAGCGCCATGTCGCCGATCACCAGGCGCTCTACGATCGCGTGTCGCTCGATCTCGGCGGGACCAGCGGACCGGACCTGCCGACCGACCGCCGCATCGCGGAGCGCGGTGCCGCCGACCCGCACCTGGTGGCGCTGCTGTTCCAGTACGGGCGGTACCTGCTCATTGCCGGCAGCCGGCCGGGCACGCAGCCGCTGAACCTCCAGGGCATCTGGAACGAGCACGTCCGCGCGCCCTGGAGCGCGAACTACACGATCAACATCAACACCGAGATGAACTACTGGCCGGCGGAGCCGGCGAACCTGCCGGAGCTGCACGGCCCGCTGCTCGAGTTCGTCGAAGGGCTGGCGGTGAACGGGGCGAAGACGGCCGCCGCGAACTACGGCGCGCGCGGCTGGGTGGCGCACCACAACAGCGACCTGTGGCGTCACTCGGCGATGGTGGGCGACTACGGCTGGGGCGATCCGGTGTGGGCGTGCTGGCCGATGGGCGGCGTGTGGCTCGCGCAGCATCTGTACGAGCACTACCTGTTCGGAGGAGACCGGCAGTACCTGCGCGACCGCGCGTACCCGGTGCTGCGGGGCGCCGCCGAGTTCTGCCTCGACTGGCTGGTCGAGGACGCGCGCGGACGGCTGGTGACCGCGCCGTCGACGTCGCCGGAGCTGAAGTTCCTCACGCCCGACGGCAAGCCGGCGGCCATCGCGGTCGGGGCCGCCATGGATCTGGGGCTGATCCGCGATCTGTTCGCCGCGGTCATCGACGCGGCGGAGGCGCTCGGCACGGATGCCCCGTTTGCGGCGCAGCTCCGCGCGGCGCTCGAGCGGCTCGCGCCGTACCGCATCGGCACGCGGGGCCAGCTGCTCGAATGGCACGAGGAGTTCCGCGAGGAGGAGCCGCACCACCGGCACATCTCGCACCTGTACGGCCTGCACCCGGGGCGCCACATCAGCCGGCGGACGCCGGAGCTGTTCGCCGCGGTCCGCCGATCGCACGAGCTCCGCGGCGACGAGGGCACCGGCTGGAGTCTCGCCTGGAAGGTGAACCACTGGGCGCGGCTGCTGGACGGAGAGCGCGCGCTGGCGCTGCTGACGCGACTGCTCCGTCTCGTAGACGACTCGGGGTACGGCGGTCGCGGCGGCGTCTACGCGAACCTGTTCGACGCGCATCCGCCGTTCCAGATCGACGGCAACTTCGGCGCGACCGCGGGCATCGCCGAGATGCTGCTCCAGAGTCACGCCGGCGAGCTGCACCTGCTGCCCGCGCTGCCGGCGGCATGGGCGAGCGGACAGGTGCGCGGCCTGCGCGCGCGGGGTGGATTCGAGGTGGATCTGGAATGGCGCGGCGGCCGGATCGCGCGCGGCACGATCCGGTCGCGGCTCGGCGGCGTGTGCCGCCTGCGCACCGCGGTGCCGGTCAAGGTGTCAGGCGCTCCGGTGCGGCCCGCCACCGGACCGAATCCGAACCCGTTCTACCGGGTGCACGACCCCGGACCGCCGGAACGCCTCCCAGGCGCGCCGCCGCCTCCTCCGCCCCCGCCGGACACCGACGCCATCGTCGACATCACGCTGGAGGCGGGAGCGTCGTGCAGCTTCGAGGCGTAACGCGAGCCGTGTAGCAGGCAGCTCGCGGCTGGCGGCTGGCAGTTCGCGCGCAGCGCGATGGTGAACGCGGGGCTGAAGCCCCGCCGCTACTGAAGTCTTGGGGAGACCGCTGCCCGGCACCTACCTTCGTAGGCTTTGTAGCAGCGGGGCTTTAGCCCGCCTGGTGCACGCGACCGCGAGACAGGGATCGGCGAGCGGTTGCGCGATCCAGTCGAGCACGATCCGACCGGTCTCACACTATTCACTGTCACGCTGCCATCGTGGTGGCGGTGAGGGCTGGGCTGAAGCGCCGCCGCTACTGAAGTCTGGAGGAGACCGCTGCCCGGCACCTACATTCGTAGGCCTTGTAGCGGCGGGGCTTCAGCCCCGCCTCATGCGCGCGACCTCAGACAGGATTCAGTCGCCGGTCGCGCGACCTGTCACGCCTGATCACGGCAAACTGAAGGCGACATACGTCCCACCGGACGGCGCCCCCCACTTGCCGCCGCCGGCCCCGATCACGACGTACTGCTTCCCGTTCACCTCGTACACTGCCGGCGTCGCGTTGCCGGCCGCCGGCAGCGTCGTCTCCCAGAGCAGCTCGCCGGTGCGCGAGTCGAAGGCGCGGAACTTGTTGTCGTAGTTCGTCGCGCCGATGAAGAGCAGCCCGCTGGCGGTGACCACCGGCCCGCCGTAGTTCTCGCTGCCGGTGTTCTTCAGGCCGGAGCCCGGCACCTCGCCGAGCGGCACCTGCCAGGCGATCGTCGCGTTGTTCATGTCGATCGCGGTGAGCGTGCCCCACGGCGGCGTGATGGCGGGGAAGCCGTCCGGATCGGTGAACCGGATGTAGCCGTCGAGCGTGTAGGGCATGTCGTACGGCGATGGCGCGTCGCGGCCCACCGTCTCGGATCGGCCGGTCATCACGTACTCGACGATCGCGCGCCGGACGGCCGCGTGCAGGTCGCGGTAGGCCGGCATCCGTCCGCCGCCCTGATTGACAATGGCCGCGACGTCCGTCACGCTACGCCGCTCGCCGATGCCGGTGAGCGAAGGGAATTCGGGCGGATTACCCGTCAGGTCCGCCTTGTGGCAGGACGCACAGTAGCGCTCGTAGAGCGCCTTGCCGGTCGTCGGCTCGCCGTCCGGCATGTCGCGCGGCGCCAGGCGCACGCGCCACGCCATCTCGTTCGCGTTCACGAACAGGTAGCCGAGCGACGGATCCCAGGCCACGCCGCCCCACTCGGCGCCGCCGTCCATGCCGGGGAAGAGGATCGTGCCGCCCAGGCTCGGTGGATCGTACTCGCCCCGCTTGCTCAGCCGCTCCCATTCGGCG
>DASVDJ010000141.1:0-2940 GCA_036381155.1 Vicinamibacterales bacterium | reverse complement strand
TCGCGCACGCCAACGAGATCACGCTGGGCGAGGGCATCGGCACGGTCCAGGGTGGGATCACGGTGCCGGGCGATACGTGGATCCCCGGCGACAAGCTGTACTTCGTGGAGGACCCCGGCAGTGGGGCCGTGGTGACGTGGGGGCCGGCGGTGATCCAGTGCGTCGAGCCTCGTCCCTCGTGCAACCCGGTGGCGGGCCCGGGCTCGAGCGCGTACGTGGCGCCGCGGGCCGGGCTGCGGCAAGTGGTGCAGTACTACGTGCCGTTCACGTCGGCCAGCGAGTACCGGCTCGAGATCCGGCCGGCGGTCAAGGGCGGCGACGTGACGGTGACGAAGGCGGACCTGGATCGGATCCTCGTCGTGCCGAACCCGTACATCGGCCAGTCGACCTTCGAGCAGGCGACGGGAGCGACGGAATCGAGGATCTACTTCGTGAACATGCCGCCCGAGGGCGTGCTGCGGATCTACACGGTCTCGGGTGCGTTCGTCCAGGAGATCCGCTGGACGCAGGACGACCTGGTGTCGCTCGACCAGACGCGCCTGGCCGGTCCACGCGCCAGCGGCGACCTGGCGTACAACCTCCGCACGCGCGAGGGCAACGACCTGGCTTCCGGCCTGTACCTGTTCGTGGTCGAGGCCGGCGGCCACAAGAAGATCGGCAAGTTCGTGGTCATCCAGGCGAAGGCACAGTGATATCCGTTAAACGGGGGATGCCATGAGGACTCGTACAGGCTGGCTCGCGTTCGCCCTGGTGCTGGCCACGTCGGGCGAGCTGCTGGCGCAGGGGAGCGGCACGCCGCTCGAGAACCGGCGCGACGAGGCGATCACGCGGGTCGGCACGCGCGGCGCCAGCTTCCTGGAGATCGGCGTGGGCGCGCGGGCGCAGGCCCTGGGCGGCTCGTACACCGCCCGCGCGCTCGGCCCGACGGCGCTCTACTGGAACACCGCGGCCACGGCGCTGGCGGAGACCTTCGCGGCGGGCTTCGCCCACACCGAGCTGTTCGAAGGCTCGGGCGTGACGCACCAGTTCGCGGGCGCGTTGCTGCCCACCCGCCTCGGGACCATCGGCGTGAGCGTGATCTCGCTGTCGTCGGGGCGGATGACCCGCACCACCGAGGAGTATCCGCTGGGCGGGGATCCGCAGTTCGGAGGCGAGTTCGAGTGGACGGCGACGGCGATCGGGCTGCACTACGCGCGGCGCATCACGGACCGGCTCTCGGTCGGCGTGGCAGGGAAGATGGTGAGCGAGGGGATCACGGGTGCGACCGCGACGTACGTGGGCGCAGACCTGAGCACGTTGTTCGACACGGGGTTGTACGGCATCACGCTCGGTGCGACGCTCGCCAACCTCGGCAGCAGCGGGCGCATGGAGGGGCAGTTGATCGAGGACCGGCTCGCGCCGGCAACGAGCGAGGATGTGTACGGCAACCGGCGCCGTCAGGACGTGTTGCTCAAGACGCAGGAGGCGCCGCTCCCCACACAGTTCCGGGTGGGGATCGTGATGGACCTGGTGGGAAGCGCGACGGCGCTGCTGTCCCCGAACCCGGACCACCGCTTCAGCTTCGTCAGCGATGTCTCGGATGCGATCGATACCTCCGTGCAGACGGGCGTCGGCTTCGAGTACTCGTTCAGGGACATCTTCTTCCTGCGGGGTGGCAAGCGGTGGCTGAACGAGGCCCGGGCGGACCACCGGGACGACTTCACCTTCGGCCTCGCCGGGGGCGCCGGGGTGCGCATCCCGCTCGGCGGTGCGCGCATGATCGGGATCGATTACGCGTACCAGGACCACGGGGACCTGAACAACACGCAGGTCATCTCGGTCGAGGTGGCCTTCTGACGGATCCTGCACCGACGGGCCGGCGGCCGCGCCGGGGACGGACGGACGCGGTCGCGGTCCCGCGCGAGGGAGCGAGAAAATGCTTGGAACCGCATGGCGCCGGTCGCTCGTGCTCGTGGCAACCCTCCTGTTCGGGGTGGCAGCCGCGGACGCGGGCGCGCAGTCTCCGGCGGGCACCTTCACGGTGGCGCCGCACGCCGGCTATTTCCTGTTCGATGAGGCGTCGGGGCTGGACAACTACGCGACGGCCGGCGTGGACGTGGCGTATCATCTGACCGAGAATTTCGGCATCGGGTTCTTCGGGGACATCGCCCGGCCGATGACGATCGGCGAGTATTTCCCGCGCGCCCGGCACGAGTTCGAGGACACGACGTTCACGTATCGCGTGTCGCAGCAGGTCACGCTGGCGAACGTCGGGGTGGCCGGCTGGGTGTCATACCCCGTGGGCTCGATGGCGGCTTCACTCATGGCCGGCGTCGGCCGGTACACGATCTTCATGGACCCGCAGGTCATGCGCGGGAGTGAGAGCTTCGGTGGGCTGGGGTTCGTGGTGGGCGGCACGCTGGGCTACGCGCTCTCGGACAACACGGGTCTCCAGTTGAGCGTGCGGGACTACTACTTCACCGACTACGAGCGCAGGGCTCTGGATCCGGTTTCTGCGCCGCACGTGGACGACACCTGGCCGGAGTTCCTCGAGGGCGTGCCGCCGCAGAAGGAGAGATTCCACAACCTGCGCGTCTCGGTCGGCCTCACGTTCGTGCCGGGCGGCAACAGGTAAAGCGTGAACGCAATGGACCCGTTCCGAGGCGGAATGATGCGAACCATCGAGAGGACGTTGGCGCGGGCGGGCGTCCTGGCGGTCGCCGGGGCCGCGCTGGTCGCCGCCTGCAGCGAGACGGACAAGCTCTACGAGGTCGAGGGCGATCCGATCTTCGAGGCGCCCGTGGACGTTGCCGAGGCCGCCGGGCTGCCGACGGGCGAGCTGGCCATCAGGAGCTGGGACCTCTGGAGCTTCGATTTCGAGGCGCCCGACGCGTTCGGCCGCGCCACCGGGAAGCTGGGCTTGTACGGCGAGGTCGAGACGATCTTCGCTGCGCCGTTTGA
>DASVDJ010000140.1:0-4780 GCA_036381155.1 Vicinamibacterales bacterium | reverse complement strand
CCGTTCTTCATGCTGCCGTCGCTCGGAGGCGGATCGACGCTGCGCGGCTATCACAGCTGGCGCTTCCGCGACCGGCATCGCGTGCTGCTCTCGGGCGAGTACCGCTGGACCGCCGGGCAGCTCGTCGAGATGGCGCTGTTCGTCGATGCCGGCAAGGTGGTCTCGCGGCGGGGCGACCTCGATCTCTCCGATCTGCGGAAGGACTACGGCATCGGCATCCGCTTCCACGGGCCGGACACCACGCCGCTGCGTGTCGACCTGGCGCGCGGCGACGAAGGCTGGCGGCTCAGCATCGGCGGAGGCACGGCGTTCTGATGGCTGCATGGTCCGCCTCGCGTGCCATCGCGCGGGCCGCCGCGCTGGCCACGCTCTGCGCGGCGGCTGCCGTCACGGTCCCCTCCGCCGATGCGCCCCGCTTCCGCCCCGACGACCCGCTGCGCCGTGAGGTCGTCTCGCAGGACGCCTCGGGCGTCACGCGCTACGAAGTCGACCTCTCCTTCGACCTGCTGCTGAACCTGTTCGCGACGCCCGGCGATCCCGATCTGCGGCGGCCCGCCGGGAACGTCAACACGCTCGGCGAGGTGCCCGACGGCCCGTGGTTCGTCAACCGCGCCGGCACGATCGCGCTCGACCCGGAAGCGGTCGCGCGCGGCCCGGCCGAAACGGACGGACCCGCACCCGGACGCTGGACGGTGATCGCCGCGAAGAGCGACGGCATCACGCCAGGCTTCACGATCCGCGACGCCCGCGGCGACACCTGGTTCGTGAAGTTCGATCCGCCCGGATGGCGCGGCATGGCGACGGGCGCCGAGGCGGTGGCCTCGCGGCTGTTGTGGGCGCTCGGCTATCACGTGCCGGAGTACCACGTCGTCTCGCTGCGGCCGGGGAACCTCGACATCGCGCCGGACGCCGAGGTCGATCCGCCGGGCGCCCGCAAGCGGCCGATGCGGCACGACGACATCGCGCGGCTGCTCCGCTCCGCGGATCGCGAGCCCGACGGCTCGTACCGGATCAGCGCGAGCCGCGCCGTCGCCGGCACGCCGGTCGGCGGCTTCCGCTTCTTCGGCACGAGGCCCGACGACCCGAACGACATCTGGCCGCACGAGCACCGGCGCGAGCTGCGCGGCTACGGCACGTTCGCGGCCTGGCTCGATCACGTCGACGCGAAGAGCCAGAACACGCTGGACGTGCTCGTCCGGGAGAACGGACGCGCGTACGTCCGGCACTACCTGATCGACTTCGGCTCGACGCTGGGCAGCGCGGCGGTGATGCCGCGCGAGCCCTGGGAAGGCAACGAGTACCTCGTCGATCTCCCCCGCCTCTGGCGCGGCATCGTCGGCTTCGGGTTCCCGGTTCCCCCCTGGAACACGGCTCCGATCGTCGAGGCACCCGCAATCGGGCGCCTCGCAGCGAGCCACGACGACTGGGATCCGGACGCGTGGAAGCCGCGCATCCCCAACCCCGCGTTCGTGCACGCGCTGCCGGAGGATCGGTTCTGGGCCGCGCGCAAGCTGGCCGCGATCACGGAGGCGCACGTGCGCGCCGCGATCGCGGCCGGACACTACGACGAAGCCGACGCCGAGGCGCTGGCGCGCGCCCTCCTCCAGCGCCGGAACGCCATCCTGCGGCGGTATCTCCCTGCGGTGAATCCGGTGGTCGAGCCGTCGCTCGACGCAACCGGCCGTCTCTCCTTCGTCAACGCCGCGACGGCCGCCGACGTCGCGCCGGAGCCGCCGGCGTGGCACGCCTCGTTCGCGCGATTCGACAACGCCACCGGCACGGTGACGCCGATCGGCGAGGCGCAGGGCCCGTCGTCTCGCATCCAGGCGCCGGGCGCGCTGCCGTCGGAGACCGGCAGCTACGTACGCGTGGCCATCCGCGCGATCGATCCGGAGCGCGTCGAGTGGGACGCGCCGGTCTACGCGTTCTTCCGTCGCGAGACGGATGGCTGGGCGCTCGTCGGCCTGGAGCGCACGTCAGGCACCTCGCCGGCAGCGGACGCGACCGCGAACGGAAAGTGATCACGGAGGCGCGGGTGAAGCGGGGCTTCCGCCGCGCCCACCGTGTTGCCGCCCGGGATGCGTTCTCAGGGCAGGTCGGGTAGCTTGTCCGTGATGCAGAGAACGGCCGCCGCCGTCGCCGTCACCTTCGCCGCAACGGCCGCCCTCGCCTGGTGGATCAAGGGCGACTGGGAGCTTGGGTGGCTGCCCTGGATGATCGTGGTGCCCGGCGCGGGCTGTGTGCTGGGGCTCCTGGCCGGGTTGAGCCTGCGCGGTCACATCGCGATTTCGACGGCCGTGGGCCCGATCGCGGGCGCCGTCGCGCTCTGGACCGCGATCGCGACCCCTCACTACTGGGATGGCACGGACCGGGCGCGGGCCGAGCGCGAAGCCGCGGCGCTGGCCGATTCGACCGGCCTCGTCGAAGGGCGCGTGCGCGAGCTGCTGGGGGCAGGCGTCGAGGTCTCGGGCCTCCGGCCGACGGTCACCGGCGGCCGGGCGCGGAAGCTCCCGTTCCGGCTCCTGCCCGAGCGCGAGCCTGCCGTCGCCCAGGTCTCCGTGACGTTCGCGCTCGGGCCTGCCAGGCCGCTGGTGCTGCGCCTGGACGGCGATGCGCTCACCGCGCCTCCGGACGCGCTGGATGCTGCCCGGCAGACGCCGTGGGCGATCCGCGAGGCCGTACTGACGCGCCGCTTCCCTGCCCGGGCCCTGACCGTGGGTGGACACGGCCCGTGGCCGCCCGGCGACGTCGTCGGCGTGCGCGTCGAGCGTGGTGAAACCGACTGGTCGCTGCTCCTCGTCCGTGTCGGTGGAGCGGCGGGCCTCGAGACGGTACGTGAGGTGTCGGGTGCGGAGAGCCGTGCCGGACTTGCGCGCGCGGCCGCGCTCGCGGGCCGCCCGGTGCGCGACGTGCGCATCCACGTCTCGCGTGGCGTGACGTACCTGCCGTCGGGCCGCTTCGACTTCCTTGGATTGCCGGAGGATCGCCGGGCGAATCTCCGGCTCGTCGCTCACGTTGAAGATGGCGGGATCCGGTACGAGACCTCGGACTGGTTCGCCCCCTGATGTCGCGGGACGGGAGCGCACGCCGATTACCCCGCCACCGGCGGAGGCACCCGCGAACGGAACGTGACCACCCGCCACACGTACCAGGCGGCAATGCCCACGGCGACCGCCGTCGAGATCGGATTCGTGTAGCGCTCGACGTCGGCGAAGCGGCCCTCGAGCACGTATCCCGCAATCGCCAACATCCCCGACCAGATGGCGGTCCCGAGCGACGTCAGCAGGAGGAACCGGCCGCGAGCCATCTCCGCGATGCCGGCGGGCACGGAGATGAGCGTGCGGACCGTCGGCACGAGCCGGCCGAGGAACACGGCCCTGCCGCACCGCCGTGAGAACCACTCGACGGCCTGATCCACTTCGCCGGGCGACAGCGTCAGCCAGCGTCCACGGCGCTCCGCGACGCGCTTCAGCGCATCGGCGCCGAGCGCGCGCCCGACGATGTACCAGAGGTATGCGCCGCTGACGGAGCCGGCGGAGCCGGCCAGAATGACCAGCGGCAGCTGCAGGTCGCCGCGCGACGCGGTGAACCCCGCGAACGGCATGATGAGCTCGGACGGAATCGGCGGAAAGGCGTTCTCCGCGACCATCAGCAGGAAGATGCCGAGGTAGCCGGAGCGTTCGAGGGCGCCGGTGATCCAGTCGGTCATGGCCGGCTGCAGCCGGTGCAACCGCACGGCCAGTTCCGGACACGAACCCTACCGCAGGCCTTCGAAGAGATCCGACTCCAGTCGCCGCCCGCCGTTCACGAAGCTGAACACACGGTAGTAGGCCTGGTAGCCCCAGAGCGCCTCGTGCTGCGCCGGGGTCAGCCGCTGCAGCGGCTCGTACGCGCTGACCTGCGACGCATGACACGAGATGGCGCGCCAGACGACCTGCCACCACGCGCGGGTGTCGATCCGCGTCGTGACGGCCCAGTCGGGCCACGGTGCCGCCTCGCGCCGGCTGCCGTCCACGGTGGTGGCCACCGGCCCGAAGGCTTCCTGATACATCCGCCACCCCTCGGACCCCCACGCGAGGTGGTAGAGCTTGTCGACGCGATGCGGCGGGTTCGCGTCGCCGGGAATCCTGAAGGTGGCGTCCGCGGCCGCGACCAGCGCGGCGCCGGTGAACTGCGAGATCGCGATATGGTCGGGGTGGCCGTAGGCGCCGTCGCCGGCGAAGGTCAGCACGACCTGGGGCCGCACGCGACGCAGGTGCGAAGCGATGCGGCCGACGGCCTCCGCGGGATTGGCCTGGTCCACTTCCTGGTCGCGATAGCCGAGCAGCGAGACCTCGCGGACACCCAGCGTGGCGGCCGCCTGGCGCAGCTCCTGCTCGCGGACGGTGGCCATGTGCTTCGGGCCGGGGTGCCCCTCCGTGCCGAAGCGGCGGCCGTGGAACCGGCCGCGCGCGCCGAGCGTGGCAGTGACCAAATGGACCGCCACGCCTTCCGAGGCGTACTTCGCCAGCGTGCCGCCACATCCCAGCGACTCATCGTCCGGATGCGCCAGAATCGCCATCAACCGGAGGTCGGCCATGGGTGTCACTATAAGGCCTTGGGCTTTGGGCCTTGGGCTTTGGGCCTTAGGCTTTGGGCCTTCGGCTTTGGGCTGATATGGAATGACCCTCTGTCAAACCCCGTTGGTTGAGGGCGTCCGTGCCCTGGTCGTGCTGCCCGGAGCTCCGGGAGGCGGCACGGCCGACGACGACGACGGAGGAGCGAGGCGCTGCGACGACGA
>DASVDJ010000139.1:0-6793 GCA_036381155.1 Vicinamibacterales bacterium | reverse complement strand
GACGAGCTGCCCGGCGGTCCAGCGGTACTCGCCCGAGAGCAGCACGCGATGCCGGTCGCGGAAGCGCCAGCTGTGATAGCCGCGCAGCGTCGATCCGCCTCCGAGCGACGGCAGCATGAAGAACGGGATCGTCTCCCCCTCATCCGTATCCGTCGTCGTCATGAGCCCGCGCAGCGCGATGATCCAGTGCGCGCGCGCGATCGGGATGAGCTGCACGGCTTCGAGCTCGGTCCTCCGGAAGCTCGCGGGTCCGCCGGCGGCGCGGTCGCCGAACGTCGACCATTCGACGCGGTAGAGCCCGCCGCGCGTGCTGTACCCCGGGGCGTCGCGCGTGTCGGCGCGGAGCGAGGCACGCAGCACGCCGTATACGGTGTCGTCGCCGGAGGCGAGCTGCACCAGCTGGTCCGATGGGTTCAGCCAGCGCACGTTGGCGTCGAGCCGCTCGACGGCGACGCCCGCCGTGAGGTCGCGTGTCAGGTGCACGTCGCCGGCGAGGCCGAGTGTCGTCGGCGTGAATTCGAAGCGCGTGTCGCGCGCGTCCTGGAGGTCGCCGCCCGGTTCGAAGAACCGCACGCGCGGCGCGTCGATCCGGCGCACGTACGTCGTGAGGGTGACGCGATCGCGCACGGGATCGGGGAAGCGGAAGCCGGCCTCGAGCAGGCGGTAGTCGCGGAGGGAGATGCCGGCCCGTGCGTTGAAGCGTGCGGTGTCGCCGGCGGGCAGGTCCGCCCCGGCGCCGACGGCAATGCGGCCGCCGGAGTAGATCGTGCCGGCCCAGGCGTAGACCGGACCCGGCGGCCCGAGGATCCGGCGTGTGATCCGCTCGGCGCGCGTGGGCTCGGGCTTGTGGAGGTGCGCGGCCTTCTCGGCCTGGAGCCGCGCAATCTCCTCCTCGCGCGTCTCCTGTGCCGACAGCGGAGCGGCCAGGCCGATCGTGAGCGCCCCGACGGCCAGCCGCGCCGTGAGCCGTCGCGCGCGATGCCGCCTCAGCCCCGTCATGCAATCCCTCTCCTGAATCCGCCACGCCTCCGCGCCCGACAGTCTCGACGATAATCAGCTGCGATGCCAGTGCAAACCGCAGACCCCTCCGTGCGTCCGCATGGCTGCTGACCCGTCCACGGCCGCCGCGCGCCCGCCCGTCCGGACCATCACCGTCGGCGTGCCGCTGGAGTCGCTGGACGATCCACGGCCGCTCGAGCGCGCGCTCGCCGACCTCGCCGCTGCACGCCGGCGCTTTGCCGACGCCGGGTGGGAAGTGCAGACCGTGCGGGCGGCGCTGCCGCCCCTGCTTGCGGGAGTGTCCCGCGAGGCGCGCGCGGCGGCAATCGGGGCGCTGCGCCGGATCGACGCGCTCGCCCGGAATGCGGCGGCGCTCGTGTCGATCGGTCCGGTCCTGCGCGAAGACCGCGAGGTGTCCGGTCTCACGGACTGGGCCGTCGACCTGGTCGACGCGACCGAATCGCTCTTCTTCAGCGTCGAGGTCGCCCGCGGCGCCACCGTGCGGCGCGGGGCGGCGTCCACGGCGGCTGCGATCGTGCGCGCACTCGGCACCACGCAGCCGCAGGGGCTGGCGAATTTCCGCTTCGCCGCGGCCGCCGGCGTTCCGGCCGGCACGCCGTTCTTCCCGGTGGCGTTCCACGAGGGGCCCCCCTCGCTGGCCATCGCGCTCGAGTCGGCCGCGATCGTCGGGGAGTCCTGCCGCGAGATTGCCGAGGGACGCGACACCGCGGACGCGAGCGCGACCCTCGCGCATGCGCTGGAACAAATCATCCAGCCGGCGGCCAGGATCGGCGAGGCGTGTGCCCATGTGACGGGGCGGACGTGGCTCGGCGTCGATCCGTCACCCGCGCCGGGTCTCGACCGCAGCATCGGCGCGGCGATCGAGACGCTGAGCGGCGTGCCGTTCGGCGCGCCGGGCACGCTCGACGCGTGCGCCACGATCACCGGCGGGCTGAAGGCGATCGCGCAGCGGACGTGCGGCTACGCCGGTCTCATGCTGCCGGTGCTGGAAGATGTGGTGCTCGCGCGCCGCGCGATCGAACGCCGGTTCTCGGTCCGCGACCTGCTGTCGTTCTCCGCGGTCTGCGGTACCGGCCTCGACGTCGTCCCGCTGCCGGGCGACATCGAGCAGGACGAGCTCGCGCGCCTCATCACCGACGTCGCCGCGCTCTCCGCGCGCCTCGGCAAGCCGCTCTCGGCGCGCCTGCTGCCCGTGCCCGGCGTCCGCGCCGGCGAGCCGGTCTCGTTCGACAACCCGCTCCTGGCGGATTGCATCGCGCTGTCGTAGGGCCGTCCGCCTTCGCCTCCTCGCCCTTCGGGCTACGGAGAGCTTCGGCGGGATCGCCCGCGATTCTCGGCGGCCGCGGGCGCGCGCTCTCGTTCCTGTGGCGGCGGGGCTTCAGCCCTGCCTCACGCGCGCGACCGCAAGCATGAATCAGCAGGCGGGCGCGCGGACCTGATCAGACCTGATCCGCCGAGGCCCGCGAAACGATGACACGCGGGCGGAGGCGGGACCTGATCTGACCTGATCAGACCCGACCAGACCTGATCGGACCTGATTCGACCCGATCAGACCCGATCCGACCAGAACTGGCCGGACTTCAGTTCGGCCGGACACGCCCGCGCCTGTGCTGTTCGCGGGCGGGTCATGCGCAACAGCCGTCCCCGCAGCATGCGGGTGTTGCCGGCTTCCTGGCCCGGATGAACGCGCTGGCGAAGCGCCCCTGGACCCGCGGCAGCACCGCGTCGACGTCGATGCCGCTGCTGGACAGCAGCGCGCGCGCGTCCTCGACGTCGTACACGCGCCACGGCTCGATCTCGACGTCCTCGAATCCCGCCGCCCGCAGCTTCGCGACGTACTCGTCGTCGCGCAGCGCGCCGGCGACGCAGCCGATCCACAGCTCGACGTTCCGCCGGATCGCCGCCGGGACCTCGCCACGGACGACGACGTCGGAGACGGCGAAGCGGCCGCCGGGCCTGAGCACGCGGAAGGCCTCCCGCAGGACGGCGTCCTTGTCCGTCGAGAGATTGATCACGCAGTTCGAGATGACGACGTCCACCGAGGCGTCCGGCAGCGGCACCGCCTCGATCGTGCCCTTGAGGAACTCGACGTTGGTCGCGCCGGCGCGCTCCGCGTTCCGGCGCGCGAGCGCGAGCATCTCGTCCGTCATGTCGACGCCGTACACGCGCCCCGTCGGGCCGACGCGCCGTGCCGAGAGCAGCACGTCGATGCCGCCGCCCGATCCGAGATCGAGCACCGTTTCACCCGGTTCGAGCGATGCGAGCGCCGTGGGGTTGCCGCAGCCCAGCGAGACGGCGAGCGCCTCCGCCGGCACGTCGCCGGTCTCCTCCGCCGAGTAGAGGCCGCCCGTGATCGGGTCGGGTCCGCAGCACTCGCCGGCGGGGGAACAGCCGCTCCGCTGTCCCGTCGCGATCTCGCCGTACTTGCGCCTGATTTCGTCCTGCAGTGTCGAGTCCGTCATCGGTGTGCCCCCCCGCTTCCGTCCGGCTGTATGCGTCAACGCGAATACAATGACGATAGCGGACCGTGATATATTCGTCAAGACAAATATTTGCCATGCCCGATATCCTTCAGCTCGAGCGGCTCTTCAAGGCGCTGTCGGACGGCACGCGCCTGCGGATTCTCGGCCTGCTGCTGACGGGCGAGGTCTGCGTCTGCCACATCCACGAGGCGCTCGGCATCCCGCAGCCGAAGGCGTCGCGGCACCTCGCGTACCTGCGGCGCGAAGGCCTGGTCGACACGCGACGTGACGGGTTGTGGGTCTACTACCGGCTCGCTGACCGGCCCCAGCCGATCCTGCGCGCGCTCGAGGACGCCGTGCGGCACGTCCTCGGGCACGTCGACCAGGTGCGGCGCGATCAGAAGCGACTGGCGCGGAAAACCGGCTGCTGCATCCCGGAACCCGAAGGCACGCTGACGCTCTCGTGCTGCGCGGACCGTTCGTAGGGCGTCGCAGGGCCGAACTTCGGTGATCCGCAATGGAGGCGCGAGCGCACATGACACGCCGACCTGAAGGTCGGCCCTCCTGATGCGCATGGCGAGCGCCGGGCCAATCCGAAGGAATCCGCAATCGACGCGCGTCAGCCCGACAATCCGCAATCAATCCGCGATTCGCAATCCGAAATCCGCAATCGGCAGTGTCAGCATCCGTTGTCGGTCTGGAACCGGCTTCCCGTTTGCTGGACACTGGAGGGAGATTACGCCTGAGTCGGCCCCTGCCGCGGACGGCATCGGCAACCTTCAGTTCAGCATAGACATGCAGAATCCGCACGGCTTCCGGCCCGCGCTCTTCCAGTCGTTCTGGATGGGCGGCTTCGAGTCCTCGTGTCATATCAACCGCCACGGCGTGCGTCTCGACATGCTCGAGGCCACGCAGCACGACCGTTTCGTCGACGAGGACTACGCGCGCCTCCGGGCCGAGCGGCTGACGACCGTCCGCGACACCGTGCGGTGGCACCGCGTCGAGCGGGCGCCGGGCGAGTTCGACTTCAGCTCCGTCGAGCCGTACGTGCGCGCCGCGCGGCGCCACAGCATCGAGGTCATCTGGGACCTGCTGCACTACGGCTGGCCCGACGGCCTCGACATCTTCAGCCCGGCCTTCGTCGACCGCTTCGCGCGCTTCGCCGAGGCGACCGCGCGCTACGTGCGCGAGCACATCGCCGGCGTGCCGTTCTACACGCCGATCAACGAGGTCTCGTTCTTCGCCTGGGCGGCCGGGCAGGTCGGCTGGTTCCATCCGTTCGGCCGCGGCCGGGGCGGCGAGCTGAAGCGGCAGCTGGTGCGCGCCTGGATCGCCGCGGTCGACGCCATCCGCAGCGTCGACGATCGCGCGCGCATCGTCTCGGTGGAGCCGCTCATCCACACCGTGCCGCCCCGCGGCATGCCGGACATCGGCGGACGCGCGGCCGGACAGAACGCCAGCCAGTGGGAGGCGTGGGACATGATCGCCGGCGATCGCGATCCCGATCTCGGCGGCGCCCCGCGCTACCTCGACATCGTCGGCGTGAACTTCTACCACGACAACCAGTGGGAGGTGCCCGGCGGCGAGAAGATCCACTGGCACCTGCAGCCGCGCGATCCGCGCTGGGTGCCGTTCCACCGGCTGCTGAAGATTGCCTACGAGCGCTACCGCCGGCCGATCATGATCGGCGAGACGAGCCACGTCGGATCGGGCCGCGCGGAATGGCTCCGCGAGCTGACCGACGAGGTGATCCTGGCGGTGCGCGACGGCGTCCCGCTCGAAGGCATCTGCCTCTACCCGATCATGGACCGCTTCGAGTGGGAGGACCCGACCCACTGGCACAACAGCGGGCTGTGGGACTACCGCCACGAGCCGGACGGCACGCTCACCCGCGTCCTCAACGCGGAGTACGCCGCGGAGCTGCGCCGCTCGCAGCTGCGACTCGCGGCGATTGGTTGTGGGACGGTGGAGCCGGACGAAGCCACCGCCTGAAACGGGAAACGGGAAACGAGAAACGGGAAGGGCGCGTCCGCTCGGTGAGCATGACTCGCGGGCGCGCGCATGGAGCGGGGCTGAAGCCCCGCCCCTACAGGCATCCGGAAAGAGGCGCCCGTTTCCCGTTGCTACCGCGTGCCCTCGACCGGTCGCTTGCTGAACGTCTGGAAGTACTGCAGGCAGTGATCGCGCCACGCGGCGGCATCCGCGGTCTGCTGCTGCAGCCGCTCCAGCACCGCGACGTAGCGCTCCGCGTCGACCTTTCCTTCCAGCCATCGCCACCGCGTCTCCAGCGTGCGCGCGCGCTCGGCCCCCTGCGTGTAGTGCGCGACGATGCCCTCCCAGAGCGTGCGGCCGTCCTTCAGGCGGTAGTCCCAGGGCAGCCGGTGGAACCAGAGCAGCAGGTTCTCCGGCGTGCGGCGCGGGTCGGCCCAGCGCTCGCGCAGCGGTGAATGGTACTGCGCGACGGCGTTGCTGCCGGACGGCGTGCGGTCGAAGCCGATCGCCTCTTCGCTGGCGCGGTGATAGTAGATGGCGGACCAGTCGGCGCGCCGGGGATCGGGGTTCTCCGGCATCGGCGCGTAGTGGTCGCCGCCGATCAGGTGGTGCAGGCCGAGCGGCATCGTGTAGCTGACGTACGTCTCGTACGAGTCCAGCAGCATCGACCGGATCGTCCGCCACACCGCGCGGTCGTGTCCCCACGTCAGCGGGATCCACTCGTCGGCAATCGTGTCGGCGTCGAGCCCCGGGTCCCACGCCAGCCGCCCGTACGCGTACCAGTTCGCCTGCGCCAGGTGGTGCCCGGTCCAGTTGCGGTCGCTCCCGGTGTTGGCGACGCCGGCCATCCCGGTGAGCGCGTGCCCCTCGATCGTCCCGTCGACGATCCGCGCGACGGTGGAGCCCGGCCCGCGCGCGAACGTGTCGGACTCGAGCACCTCCTGCCACATCGGCGCGAGATACACCAGGTGCGTCGAGTGGCCGAAGTACTCCTGCGTGATCTGCAGCTCCGCCATCAGCGGCGTGCGGGGCATCGTCCCGAAGAGCGGATGGAACGGCTCGCGCGGCTGGAAGTCGAGCGGGCCCGTCTTCACCTGCACCAGGACGTTGTCGCGGAACGTGCCGTCGAGCGGGACGAACTCCAGCGCCGCGCGCTTCACGCGATCCGGGTCGACGTCGGCGTTGTAGACGAACGCGCGCCACATGACGATGCCGCCGTGCGGCGCCAGCGCGTCGGCGAGCACGTTGGCGCCGTCGGCGTGCGTGCGCCCGTAGTCCTGCGGCCCCGGCTGTCCCTCGCTGTTCGCCTTGACGACGAA
>DASVDJ010000138.1:0-6560 GCA_036381155.1 Vicinamibacterales bacterium | reverse complement strand
ACCTGCCGGGCACCGACGCGTTCGGCGGCCTGTTCAACGGCTGGCAGGCCTCGGGCATCTGGAACATGCGCAGCGGCCAGCCGCTCACGGTGTTCGTGCAGAGCAACCGCTCGCGGTCGTTGTGGAACCCGTCGCTCGGACCGGGCATCGGCCAGGACCGTCCCAGCTACGCGCCCGGCTACGGCCCGCACAACGCGGTGCTCGGCCGCGTGGACCAGTGGTTCGATCCGAACGCGTTCGTGCTGCAGCCGGCCGGCACGTTCGGCAACACCGGCCGCGGCGACTTCACCGGCCCGAACCTGCGGACGCTCGACGTCGCGCTGACGAAGCAGGCGGCGTTCCGGCCCTTCGGCGCCAACGGCCGGCTCGAGTTCCGGATCCAGGCGTTCAATCTGCTCAACCGCGCCAACTTCGGCCCGCCGGCGCTGGTCGCCTTCGCCGGCACCTCGGACAACGAGGCGCCGCTCTCGACGCTGGGCCGCATCACGACGACGGTGACGTCGGCGCGGCAGATTCAGGTGGGCGTGAAGGCGTATTTCTGAGTGGGATCAGGTCGGATCGGGTCGGATCGGGTCTGATCAGGTCGGATCAGGTCTGATCAGGTCCGCGCGCCCGCTCGTTGATCCGGTCTCGCGGGCTCGGCGGATCGGGTCGGATCAGGTCCCGCCCGCGCGGGTGACCTGGTCGCGCGGGCGGTTCAGGTCTGATCGGGTCCGGGGGGTGACACCAGGAGGGCCGGCCTTCAGGCCGGCTATTCACAGCCGCCGCCCCGCCGCCTATTGCGGCAACTCGAACAGCGCCGCCTCCTTGTCCGTTCGCAGCAGCAGATACTTCCCGGCCAGCGCCGGCGGGTTCCACATCTTCGCGTCGAACGCGGTGAACCGCGCGATCTCCTGGTGGCGCTCCGGCGTCGGCTCGACGAGGACGACGGCGCCGTCCTCGGTCGTGACGAGCAGGACGTCGCCGGCGAGCAGCGTCTGGCCGTGGCCGTACCGCCCCGCCTTCCACCGCCGCTCCCCCGTCTCGACATCGATGCACGTCAGCACCCCATCGTCCAGGCCGTAGACGAAGCCTTCGTGGAGCACCGGGTTGGTGAACTTCGCCTTGAGCCGCAGGCTTTCCCAGACGACCGACGGCTCGATGGCGTCGCCTGACGCCGCGAGCCGCACGAGCTTGCTGCCCATGCCGTAGCCGGTCGACGCGAGCACGAGGTCGTCGGCGACCCGCATCGGCATCGCGACGTTCGGCGCCTGCTTCGGCCAGGGCTGGCTCCAGAGCAGCGCGCCGGTCTGCGGGTCGTGCCCGGCGAGCGAGTCGCTGTTGAACACGACGACCTGCGGCCGGCCGAGCAGCGTCAGGAGCGTCGGCGCCGCATAGCCCGCCGTCGACGTGCCGCCGGCCCACACCCGCGCGCCGGTCTTCAGGTCGTACGCGACGACCGACTGGCCGTCCGGCCCGCCGGCGCTGACGATGACCTTGCCGTCGAGCACGAGCGGCGAGCCGCTGCGTCCCCACTCCGGCGTCGGCGCCGACGCGTCCTCGGCGATGTGCTTCGTCCACACCCGACGGCCGGTCTCGAACTCGAGCACGTTGAGCACGCCGGTCGCGCCGAGCGTCACGACGTACGGGCCGGCGATCGTCGGGGTGGCGCGCGGGCCGTCGCCGGCGATGACCGACTCGTAGCGCACGCGGTCGCGATGCGACCAGACCGGGCGGCCGGTCAGCAGCTCGTAGGCGACCACCATCTCGTCGCCGCCGCGCTGCTCCTGCGTGATCGCAAGCCCGCGGTCGAACACGAAGCCGGACCAGCCCGCGCCGACCGGAATGCGCCAGATCGCCTTCGGCGGCCGCGTGCTCCAGTCGCGCGCGATCCGCACGTCCGGGATGATGCCGGTCCGGCCTGGCCCGAGGAACTGCGGGAAGCTCACGTCGGCGCCGGCGCGGGCAACGGCCGCGGGGGCCGGCGTGTCGCGGACCGGCGCGGGCTCGGTGTCCGCAGCAGGTACCGCCTCCGCGTCGGACGCGGCCGAATCCGGCAGCGACTCGGCCGCCGAGCCCGTGGCCTCAACGCCGGGATCGGTCTCGGCCTCGGCAGCCTGTTCGACAGGCGGCGCGGCCTCGTCGCGCGTGCCGGGCAGCGCCGGCAGCGTCGTGTCCGGCTTCGGCGCGAAGCGGTATTCGAGGACCGGGAAGAAGTCGCCGGTCAGCCCGCGGACGCGGAACAGCACCGGGATCGCGAGCCCGGCAACGAGCATCAGCGTCGCTGCCGTCCGCGCGGCGGCGCGCCATCGCCCCCGCACGGTGAACAGCAGGACCACCGTCATCAGCGCGGCGAACAGCGTGAGTCCCAGCGTGGAGAGCGTGCGCCGCTCGCCGGACAGCTCGAGGACGTGGCGCACGACGACGATGGCGATGCCGGTGAGGACGAGGGCGAGGGTGCAAAGTCTTCTCATTTCGGAATGCCGATTGCGGATTTCGGATTCGTTGCGGATTCAGTATCGGCCTTCGGCCGCTTGCAATTGCGGATTCTTTCGGATTGGGCGGCGCTGATCGTGGCGCCGCCGTTGCGGATCCTTGCGGATTGAGGCGCTTCCCGCCATTGCCGATTTGATTGCGGATTGAGGTCTCAACCCTGCGATTCGGCGACACGCTGGATGGCGCGGTTGGCCAGCCACCCCAGAATCACCAGCACGCCGATGCTGATCGCGATGCCCAGGAAGGCGGACCCGCCGCGTTCGAGGTGCCGCACGTCGAGCGTCGAGAGGCTGGCCCCGACGACCACCGCCGCGGCCACACGCGGCGAGAGACCGAGGAGCGATCCCGCCAGATAGGGAACCCAGCCGATGCCGCTCGCCGCCAGCAGCAGGTTCGTCATCGCGAACGGCCCGTTCGGCGGCAGGCGCAGCAGCGCGACGACGAGGGCCGTGCGGCCCGGGGTGGCGGCGAGCAGGGCGCGGTGCAGCGCGCGGCCGCGCGGATACTCGTCGAGCACCTGCACCAGCCGATCGCCCGACAGGTGGCGCGAGATGGCGAAGCCGACCGCCGCCGCGCCGAGAAAGCCGGCGAGCGTGGCGGACAGTCCGAGCGGCACACCGAAGGCCCAGCCGCCGAGCACCGACGGGCCGTAGGTGGGCAGCAGCGCGATGCCGCCGAGCAGCGAGAACGCCCCGACGAACAGCACCAGCCCCGCCAGACCCTGCGACCGCAACCACGGTGCCGACTCGTGCATCGTCGCGATGAGCACGAAGCTGCCGAGCGGCGGGAGGAATGCCGTGGCCGCCGCGGCCGGTCCCAGCCGCCCCAGTCGCGCCAACACACGCCACCGCATGATGGAAACGGTACTACAAGCTTTCGCGAAGGCCGGAGCGTGACCGGGCAACCGGCTGGACGGAGGGATCACGGAAACGGGGAGCGGGAAACGGGAAACGGAACGAGTCCTGTGGCGGCGGGGCAGCGGCTGTGAATAGCCGGCCTGAAGGCCGGCCCTCCTGGTGTCACCCCCCCGGACCCGATCAGACCTGATCCGCCGAGCCCGCGAACAATCGCAGGCGGGTGAAGGCGGGACCTGATCCGACCTGATCGCGCGACCGCGAGCCAGGATCAACGAGCGGGCGCGCGGACCTGATCCGACCTGATCCGACCTGATCCGACCTGATCCGACCCGATCAGACCTGATCAGACCTTCCCTGCTGCCCCGTGCCGCTTCGCTGCGACCAGGTAGGCCCGCTGCGGGAGGGGACGTCGAGCGCGTTGAACAGGCCGAGCGGCTGTGCCCCCTCGACCAGCGACTCGCGATGCGCCTCGAGCGCCTTCAACTCCTCCTGGTAGTCGGCGTGGTGCTTCTCGTACACCACCATCTCGCTCCAGTACTCGATCACCAGATACCGCTGCGGCATCGCGATGTCGCGCAGGAACGAGCTCCCCAGATACGATCGGCTCCGGCGGCTCAGGGCCGTCCAGGGGCCGTCGGCGCCATAGAAGGCCTCGAACTCGCTGTTCCGACCGGGTTTCACGTCGAACTGCCACACCAGCGCGATCACCGCACACCGCTCCTTCCGCCGGACACCGCTTCGCACGATAGCGCGCCGGTGCAACGCCGGGCAAGGGCTGCGCCGGACCGCTCCCGCCCGGCCCCTCCGGCGTGATACGCTGCTCGTTTTGGGAGTGATCGCCGCGTGCACCACGTGATCAAGCAGTACCCGCTCGAACCCGGAGCCCTTGAAATCCAGTACATCGAAGAGTTCTTCGGCGAGTTCCCCCGGAAGAAGACGGCGGCGGAAATCGTCGAGCGGCTGCGCGATCGGGAGCACCTGATTCACATGATCGAGGCGCCGCTGCCCGACGAGCCGACCCAGATCGTGCCCGTGGCCTACAAGGTCGGACACGAGCTGCGGGCCGACGAGACGAACCCGAAGCTGGCGGACCTGGTGCAGCGGCTGAACGGCGCGGTCGACTTCGCCGGGCGGAAGGTGCTGTATGCGTGGATCGGCGGCACGCGCCGCGACTGGCGCGGCCAGGGCTTCTTCCGCGCGCTCAGCGAGGAGCAGGAAGCCTGGGCCCTCGCCAACGGCTACCACGAGATCGTCGTCAAGACGAAGAACAAGTTCTACGAGATGCGCGGCACGCTCGACAACCTCCGCTTCGAGGTCGTGAAGTTCGAGCGCCATCCCACGGACAACGCCGAGTCGAAGGTGTATCTGAGCAAGCGGCTCGACGCGTCGGTCCTCAAGAGCCACCGCCTGCGGCGCACGGTGGTGCAGGTCTGAGGTCCAGCCGCCGTGTTCCTCGGCCACTTCGCCGCCGGGCTCGCCGCGAAGAAAGTCTCGCCGTACACGTCGCTCGGCACGCTGCTGCTCTGTGCCCAGCTGCTCGACCTGCTCTGGCCGACCCTGGTCGCCAGGGGCATCGAGCAGGTGGCCATCGTCCCCGGCATCACGCGCGTGACGCCGCTCGACTTCGTGCACTACCCGTGGTCGCACAGCCTGCTGATGGCGGTCCTCTGGGGCGCGCTGTTCGCGGGCGGCTACACGCTGCTGCGGCGCTATCCCCGTGGCGCCAGCGTCGCGTTCGTGCTCATCCTCTCCCACTGGGTCCTCGACGTCGTCGTCCATCGGCCCGACCTGCCGCTGGCGCCGGGCCTCGAGGTCAGGGTCGGACTCGGGCTGTGGCACTCGCTGCCGTGGACGCTGCTCGTCGAGGCGGTGCTCTTCGCGATCGGGCTGTACGTCTACCAGGCGAACACGGAACCGATCGACCGCACCGGCACGTGGGCCCTGCGCGCCTTCGCGCTGCTGCTGGCCGCGATCTACGCCGCCAACCTCTTCGGCCCGCCGCCCCCGTCCGTCTCCGCCATCGCGCTCGTCGGCCACGCGCAATGGCTCCTCGTCCTCGCCGGCTACTGGATCGACCGCCACCGGGCGCCGATCAGGCAGTGGTAGGGGGAAACGGGAAACGGCGAACGGGAAGGGCGCGTCCGCTTCGCTCGATTGAGACTCGCGGACGCGCGGCTTCCCGTTTACGGCTTCCCGCTTCCCGTTGCTCTAGTGCTCTGTCTTCAGCGTGAACACCTCGACCTCGCCGATCCGTCCGCGGATGGGGAACGTGCCGAGGCTGGTCAGGGGCAGGGCGTCGCCGATGAGGGCGGCGGTGCTGGCGGTCAGCACGATCTGCCCGGGGGCGGCGACGGAGCTCTTGATTCGCGAGGCGGTGTTGACGACGTCGCCGAGCACGGTGAACTCGCGCCGGCGGACGGTGCCGACGTCGCCGACCATCGCGCGTCCGCTGGCGATGCCGATGCGCACCTCCAGCGGCACGATCGGCCCCTCCGCGTTGAAGGCCGCGAGCGCCTGCCGCATGGCCAGGGCCGTCCGGGCGGCGCGGACCGCGTGATCCGGCTGCGGGTAGGGCGCGTTGAACAGCACCATCAGCTCGTCGCCGATGAACTTGTCGAGCGTCCCCTCGTGCTCGAAGACGGCGTCGCACATCTTCGAGAAGAACCCGTTCAGCAGGCTGACGATGTCGTGGGGGGCGAGGCCTTCGCAGAGGGTCGTGAACGAGACGATGTCGCAGAAGAGGACCGTGACGTCGAGCTCCTGGGCGATGAAGCGCGCGTCGGACTCGTCGCCGTCGTGCAGGATGCGCTCGATCACGCTGGCCGAGTGATAGCGCTGCAGCCGCTCGCGGCGCCGCGCCTCGCGCAGCAGCCCCTCCGACAGGCGCGCCTGCTCGATGCCGATCGCCGCGTAGCTGGCGAGCGCCATGAAGGCGTCGAGGTCCGCCGGGGTGAAGGCGCGCTTCCGCGCGTCGACGTAGAGCACGCCCACCACGCGGTCCTGGACCTGCAGCGGCGCGCACATGAAGGAGCGCACCGCCTGCGCCACCAGGCTCTGCGAGGCGTCGAGCCGGCGGTCGCTCTGCACGTCGGCGGCCAGCATCGCGACCCGCTCGTCCAGCACGCGGCGCACGACCGTGCGACTGATGTGGACCTCGTCGGCGGGGACCTGCCCGTCGCGCGTGAGCGCGACGCTGGGGCGCAGCCCTTCCGGCGCCTCGGGGTCGGC
>DASVDJ010000137.1:0-2090 GCA_036381155.1 Vicinamibacterales bacterium | reverse complement strand
CGGTCACCGGCTTCGCCCGCACGCTCGCCAACGAAGTGGCGCCGTACGGCATCACCGTGAACAACCTGCTGCCGGGCTACACGCGGACCGAGCGGATCGAGGAGCTGGCGGCCGCGACCGCCGAGCGCGAAGGGATCACGCGCGAGGAGGCGCGCGCTCGCTGGACGCGCGAGATCCCGATGGGCCGCCTGGGCGAACCCCGCGAGTTCGCGGCGCTCGCCGCGTTCCTCGCCTCCGACCGCGCCAGCTTCATCACCGGCACGTCCATCCCCGTCGACGGCGGGTGGGTGCGCGCGCTGTTGTGAGCGGCACCCGCGCCGCGCCGGCGGTGTACGCGCCCACGCCATGGACACGCCCCGCTACCCCGTCCCCGCCACGCGCCACCGCGCGGAACACGAGGTCCGGCGCAGCCGGTTCATCGCGACCGTCGACTACGCACCGACCGTCGAGGACGCGCGCGCGTTCATCGCCCGAGTCCGCGACGAGTTCGCGGATGCCACGCACAACTGCTGGGCGTACGTGGTCGGGCCGCCCGGCTCGACGGGCCAGGTGGGGCTGAGCGACGACGGCGAGCCGCACGGCACGGCGGGACGGCCGATGCTCGCCGCGCTGCTGCACGCGGATGTCGGCGACATTGTCGTCGTCGTGACCCGCTACTTCGGCGGGACCAAGCTGGGGAAGGGCGGACTCGTCCGCGCGTACACGGACGCCGTGCAGCACGCCCTCGCCGACCTGCCGCTCCGCGAACACGTGCACCGGGTCCGGCTCGCCGTCCAGATCGGATACGCCGCCATCGATGCGTTCCGGCGGCTGCTCCCGGCGCACGAGGCCGAGGTCGTCGACGAGACGTACGGCACGGCCGCGCGATACACCCTCGCGCTCCCGGCCGCCGCGGTGGACCGGTTCCGCTCCGCCGTACTCGAGGTCACCGGTGGGCAAGCCGCGGTCGACGTATTAGAATTCGAGGATTGAGCCGGCCGGCGCCCGTGGTGCCGGAGGCGCAGGCGCGGCGCACGCCGCGCGACCGCTCCGCCGCAGCGGCGCCGGCCCGGCCGAACTCCGAGCGATCCTCGCGGCCTCCGGCCGCCCGAAGTCCACAAGGAAAGGGACGTCATGAGAGCGCTGCTCCCCCTCGCGCTGCTGCCACTGCTCGCCACGCCGGCACCCGCGCAGAGCCCCGTCCGCTACGTGGTCTCGTTCCCCAACGCGGTCCACCACGAAGCGGAGGTCGTGGCCATCTTCGCGGATCTCGCGGACCGGCCCCTCGAAGTCCGGATGAGCCGGTCCTCGCCCGGCCGCTACGCGCTGCACGAATTCGCGAAGAACGTCTACAACGTCCGCGCGTTCGACGGCGAAGGACGCCCGCTCGAAGTCATCCGCCCCGATCCCTACGGCTGGACCGTGGCCGGGCACGACGGCACCGTCCGCTTTGCATACACGCTCTTCGCCGATCGCGCGGATGGCACCTACAGCGGCGTCGACGCGACGCACGCGCACCTGAACATGCCGGCCACATTCGCGTGGGCGCGCGGGCTCGAGGAGCGGCCCATCACCGTCACGTTCCGCGTACCCGCCGAGTCCGGATGGAAGGTCGCCTCGCAGCTCGCGCCGAGCGCCGACCCGTGGACCTTCACCGCGCCGGGGCTCCAGTACTTCATGGACAGCCCAACCGAGCTGAGCGACTTCGAGCTCCGCGAGTGGACCGTCGAGTCCAACGGCAAGACGTACACGATCCGACTGGCCGTCCACCACGCCGGCACCGATGCCGAACTGGACGCCTACGCGGCAATGGCGCGGCGCGTCGTGGCCGAGCAGATGGCCGTCTTCGGTGAACTGCCGGATTACGACCACGGCACGTACACGTTCATCGCCGATTACCTGCCCTACGTCTCGGGCGATGGGATGGAGCACCGCAACTCGACGGTCCTGACCAGCACTCGCTCGCTGGCGGACGGCGCGATGGCCAACCTGGGGACGCTCTCGCACGAGTTCTTCCACTGCTGGAACATGGAGCGCATCCGTTCGGCCGCGATCGAGCCGTTCGACTTCGAGCGCGCGAACATGTCGGGCGAGCTGTGGCTGGGCGAGGG
>DASVDJ010000136.1:0-8614 GCA_036381155.1 Vicinamibacterales bacterium | reverse complement strand
CTGGACCGGCGACCGGGGCGCGCCGTGGGCCGAGGGGCTCGCCGTCGCCGGCGAGCGCCTCGTCGCCGTGGGGTCGAACGGCGACATCCGCGCGCTCGCGACGAACGTCGACCCGATCGACGCCGGCGGCCGCCTCATCGTTCCGGGGTTCATCGACACGCACGTGCACTTCCTCGCCGGCGGGTTCCGCCTGGCCTCGGTACAGCTCCGCGATGCCGGCACGCGCGAGGAGTTCGTCAGACGGATCCGCGAGTTCGCGGCGACCGTGCCCGCCGGCACCTGGATCACCGGCGGCGACTGGGATCACAGCCTCTGGGGCGGCGAACTGCCGCGGCGCGACTGGATCGACGCCGTGACACCGGCGCATCCGGTCTGGATCCACCGGCTCGACGGACACATGGCGCTCGCCAACAGCGCCGCACTGAAGGCGGCGGGCGTCACGCGCGCGACGCCCGACGTCGACGGCGGCGAGATCGTCCGCGGTCCGGACGGCGAGCCGACGGGTCTCCTCAAGGACAACGCGATGGGGCTGGTCGGGCGCGTCGTCCCTCCGCCGCCCGACGCGCTGCAGGATCGCGCGCTCCGATCCGCAATGGCCTACGTCGCCGAGCGCGGCGTGACGTCGGTGCACAACATGGGATCGTGGGCCGACCTCGCGACGTTCGCGCGCGCGAAACGGGCCGGCACCCTGACGACGCGCATCTACGCCCTCGTCCCGCTGTCGGAGTGGGAGCGCCTCCGCGACGTCGTCGCACGGAAGGAGTACGGCGGCGCGGACGGGCGCGGCGACGAGTGGCTGCGCGTCGGCGGGCTGAAGGGCTTCGTCGACGGCTCGCTCGGATCGCACACCGCCGCCTTCCACGAGCCGTTCGACGACGCGCCGCAGGATCGCGGGCTGCTGGTCAACGAGCCGGAGGATCTCGAACGGTGGATTGCCGGCGCCGACGCCGCCGGGCTGCACGTCGCCGTGCACGCCATCGGCGACCGCGCGAACAGGCTGCTGCTCGACATCTTCGAGCGCGTTGCGGCGGAGCACGGCGCGCGCGATCGCCGCTTCCGGATCGAGCACGCGCAGCACCTCTCCCCCGCCGACATCCCGCGATTCGGCCGGCTCGGCGTGATCCCGAGCATGCAGCCGTACCACGCGATAGACGACGGTCGGTGGGCGGAGACCTACATCGGGCGGCGCATCGAGACGACGTATGCGTTCCGATCGCTCCTCGACGCGGGCGCACGGCTGACGTTCGGCAGCGACTGGTTCGTGGCCCCGCCGACGCCGCTCGAGGGCATCTACGCGGCCGTGACGCGCCGCACGCTCGACGGGCGCAACCCGGATGGCTGGGTGCCCGCGCAGAAGATTTCGGTCGACGCTGCGCTGCGCGCCTACACCGTCAACGCCGCGTGGGCCTCGTTCGAGGAATCGCAGAAGGGCGTGCTGGCGCCCGGACGGCTGGCCGACTTCGTCGTGCTGGAACGGAACCTGTTCGAGATTCCCGCGGAGGAGATTCGCGACGTGCAGGTGAAGACGACTGTCGTCGGCGGCCGCGTCGTGTACGATCGGACGGCCGGCCAGACGGCCGCCCCCGCCCCCGCACCCCGGAACTGACGGCCTGCCGTGGTGACGTATCTGCCCCTCGCGCTCCGCGTGCTGCTGGCGGTCGTGCTCTTCGGGCGACTGGCCGGCGTCGGCCGCGACGTGCTCCCCCCGCCGCCGATCCTGGGCGTCGTCCTGATTGCCTGGCTGGCGATCGAAGCGCTGCACGGCGCGGGGCGGCCCGGCTGGCGCGGCCGCGCCGTCATGGATCCGTTCGCCGTGGCGCTGGTCCTCCTGACGCTGGCTGCGGTGCTCGTGCGGCTTCCGTCGATTGACGCCGACTTCGGCCGCCAGCCGCTCGACATCGACGGGCGCCGGCTCGGCGCGAGCATCCGGCATTTCTTCGTCACCGGCACCATCGAATACAGGACGGTCGAGCACTATCCCGGCATCGTGTACTGGGTGATGACCGGCGCGTCGCTCGTGTTCTACCTCTGGGGCCTGATGACCCGGGCCATCTCGAACGTCCGCGAGATGCCGGTCGAGCACTTCATGCTCGCGGCGCGGATCACGAACGTGGGGTTCGCCGGTGCCACGGTGGCCCTGACGGGACTGCTGGGACGCCGCCTCGGCGGCGCGGGCGCGGGGCTTGCCGCGGCGGCGCTGCTGGCATTCGCGCCGCTGGCCGTCGAGACGACCACGGAGACGCGCAACGACGCCGGCCAGGTCCTGCTCCTCGTCGCGTGCGCCTGGTGCGCGCTGACCGCGTGGGACACGAAGTCGGGCCGCTGGGCCCTTGCGGCCGGCGCGCTCGCCGGGCTCGCCACCGCCGTGAAGTACACCAGCGTCTTCGCCCTCGTGCCGGCGCTCGTGAGCGTCTGGCCCGCCGGATCCGGCGCTGCGCGGCTGCGGCGCGCCGCGGGCGTCATCGCCGCGTTCGCGGCGGCGCTCGCCATCACCAATCACTTTCTCTGGTGGGACTTCGCGAACTTCGTGCGGCAGCTCTCCGACCAGGTGGCGATCACGGGACGCGGCCACCGCATGGCCACGGACAATCCGCCCGCGATGCAGCGCGAGGTGCTCGCCCGCTTCGGCCCGGGCTGGCCGCTCCTGCTGCTGGGCGCCGGGTGGGGCGCGTGGGGTCTTGCGTCCGGGCGGCCACGCGCCTGGCTCTTCTGGTCGTTCCCGCTGATCTACAGCTGGTTCACGACGCAGCGCCCGTCGCAGTTCCCGCGCTGGGTGTACCCGCTGCTCCCGTTCATGGCAGCGGCCGGAGCCTGTGGCCTCATGGCCATCGTCCACGCGGTCATGCGCTGGCGGTGGGCGCGCCTGTCACATCCGCGGGCGGCGGCGACCGCCGCTGCGTCCCTCGTCGTCGCCGCCGCGCTCGGCCCTCCCCTCGCCGCTGGTGCGGTGACGATCAGCCGCCGCCTGACACCATCGACCGCCATGGTGCTGGAGGACTGGCTGCACGCGACGATCCCGGCGTCGCATGTGGTGCTGCTCGAGGATGACTGGCTCGACCTGCGGGACGCACCCTTTCATGTGCTGCGCGTCAAGGACCTGAACTGGGCCCTCAGCCCCGATCGGCTCGCGATGTCCGCAGCCGATCTGATCGTCGTCCCCGAGCCGTACTTCTCGCACGCGGACCTCGGGCAGCTCGCGCTGGTGAAGGAAGTGAAGGCGGATCGGTCGTTCGGCGGGAACCTGGGGCATGACTACCGCGTGTACACGGCCCCGCGCCGCGCGCCGGCAGACGCTGTGGACGTGCGGCTGTCGGACCCGGGCGCCGCGGTGATGCTCGGAGAGGAGTGGACGCGGCGGCACGCGCGCGGCTGGCGGCTCCCGTCCGGGGGCGGCACGGTGTTCCTGCCGCCCCCGGTGCGCGAGGAGGTCACGCTGGAGCTCGACGTGGCGGGCAGCTCGGGCGCCGGACTGCTCTTGCGGTCGCCTCACGGCCTGATCGAGCTCACCGAAGCCGACCCGCCGTCGCCCGGCGTGCGCCGTCTCGCCGGACGCCTGCGCGCCCCCGATACGCCACGCGGCTTCGCGCTGCGGCTGGAGCCCGCTCGCCGCGGCGCGCGGATCGACGTGCTCGCCGTCCGGCTCCACTGAGCGCCGGTCAGTCGTTCGCGTTCGACGTCAGCTGCAGGCCGGCCGTGCACGCGGCCGGTCTCACGAACGACTCGACGATGCGCGGTTTGCGTCCGCGCACGGTCGCCGACGCGCCGACGCCGACACCGTACTGCGCGAAGGCGTCCCACACGAGGCATCCGGTGGAGCTCGTGCTGCCGACCGCCTGCAGGATCCCGTCGCGCATCGCCTCGAACGTCGGCGTCTCGGGCGTGAAGTTCATGCCCTCGACCAGCACTGCCAGGAGCTCATCCTGCGTCCGGCCCACGGACTTGAAGTGCTGCCACAGCCGCCAGCCGATGGCGCCGTAGATCTCGCCGTCGAAGTGCACGCTCTCGCCCGTCAGCTCGCCGTAGGTGCGCGTGTACGCCGAGTACGGCGCCGACCGGATGCCGAGCGGGCTCGACGCCGAATACTCGCCGACCACGTCGTCGTCATTGACCACGACGGCGAGGACGTCGCTCATGCCTTCGCCGATCGCGCCGGCGATGGGTCCGCTCATGCCGCCGATCATCCGCCACGTCAGCCCGTGTCCGTATTCGTGCCACACGACGTCGGAGTCGAGCGCGCTGTCGCGGCGCGGAGGCGGGTTGGCCTTCAGCCGGATCGTGACGGGTGATTGTGCCGCGCTCCGCAGCGCGGCGCCGCTCTCCTGCGCGACCAGCACCGCCGGGATGCGCAGGCCACCCGCGCTGCCGCCGGGCGTGAGGAGCCCCGTCGGCTGGTTGTTGGCGAAGATGACCGCGATGGCGCCGGCGGCCTGGGCGTTCTTGACCTTGACGGTGAAGTCGCAGTTGCCGCGGTCGACGAGCGCGACCGCGCCGGCGAGCGACCCGCGCGGGAGCTTGCCGCAGGCGTCGCTGTTCGAGGCTACGTCGTCCACCGGAACCAGCGGCCCCGTGACGCCTCCGGTACCGGGGGATGGACCGAACGCCGCCGGCTGCGCGGAGAAGGTGAGATCGGCGAGCAGCACCTCGGCAAAGCCGACGGGCGTCCAGAGGAACATCTGCATCCGCGGGCTCGTCCCGTCCGGCGGCGTCGCGAAGTTCGCGTTGTCGGTGCCGCTGCCGTCCTGCGCCTCGGCGTTGACACGATCGCCGGGCAGCCCGCCCTCGGAGGTGAAGTGGGCCTGCTGGAAGTTGCCGGCGCCCTCGGAGAAGCCCGCGGCGTACAGGCGGTCGTGAATGACGTTGTTCAGGTAGAACAGGTTCTGCACCGCGACGGCGCGGTTTGTGTCGACGGCGGGATCGGCCGAGAGGTCGGCGACGCTGGTGAACGCGCCGTCCTCCACGGTCGTGCCGCCGGCATCCGGCGTGTTGTTGGCGTCGGCGTCCAGGTAGGCGGCCGCGTTGTTCCCGGTGATGTGGACCGTCCGGTGCGCGCCGACGTCGAGCCATCCTGCCTCGCCCGCGACGATCGTCTGGGGCGACTTCGAGGGATCGACGGCGAAGACGTTGTAGCTGTCCTGGTTCGTGCGCAGCTCGACGTTCAGCACTTCTCCCCGGCCGCCGACCAGCGTGTGGTGCAGGAGATTCTGCTGGTCGGTCCACGTCTCGACGAGAAACGCCGTGCCCAGGAGTCCGTCGGTGCGGGGCACGGCGACGGCGGTCGCCTGCGGATTCCGGTGGAAGAACGGCGTGCGCTGGAAGACGGCCCGTCCCCCCTCGCGGCGCAGCAGTCCGGGCGGCGCGACGGCGTCGCCGAACAGGTGGCGCAGCGCGGCCGCGAGCGCCTGCGCGTGTCCGATGCCGGGGTCGACGACGCTGGCCGCCGGAACCGGCACGAGGTTCTCGATGACCGAGACGAGCTCGCCGCGCGGCGTGAGCGAGGCCTTCACGTACACGCCGTAGACGTCGAGCTCGCCGACACGCTGGACGAACCGGAGGTGCGTGAGACCGGTTGCCGGCGAGCGGCGGGACGAGACGAGCACGATGGACCGCGCGGTCGCGTCGCCGTGGCCGCGTCCCCGCAGATAGTCGGCGACGATGGACTCCGGCGACGCGCTGGATGGCGGCGTCAGCGGCGGTCCGGCCTGTGCCTGCTGGATTCTGGTGGCGCGGTCCGCCAGGCGGACCTGCGCGAGCACATCGGTCGCTGCGGTGGCGAACACCGCGAGAAGGAGCGCAACGAGGCGCGGCACTCGGGCCATGGAGCCTCCGTCCTGGATGAGGAGCGGCGGCATTGTAAGCCGAAGTCCGCGCGGCGGCTTGCACGGAAACGCGGTGATGCGGAGTGAGCATGGCCGCGCGAGCGTAGGCGTTGCCGCGAGCGGGCACGTGACCCCTGCCCCTTGCGTTCACGGTCCCGCTCCCTCTAGAATTGGAGCTTCGGGCAACACCTGCCGATAGTTCCAGGGGCGCCCGCCCCACGCGGAACGCGGCATCGCGGCTCACCTGGTGTTCCTCAGTAGCTCAATGGCAGAGCATCCGGCTGTTAACCGGAGGGTTGCTGGTTCGAGTCCAGCCTGAGGAGCCAATCTCCCTGTTTTCCGTAGCCACTCGCGAAGTTCAGGCCGACTGCTGCGACGTGAATGCAACCCGTCGAGCGCCGTGGCGTGTTCGTCGGCGCTGGTCCCCTGCCTGAGCTGCTGGCGCGCTCCCTCCAGCCGGGCGAGGATGCGGACCTGCGCCTGTCCCCGGCGCTTTGACATCGAAGCGACGGTGCCTTGATACTGCGGGCAGCGCGCTCACAGGGCGCCACCAGCCCGCGGCAAGGGAAGACTCCCACCTGTGCGGTCCGAAGTTGTGTGCGTGCGTGCACCTTCTTTCAGCCTGATTTCAGCGGGTAGCAGGCGGTCCATGACGGGAGGGTGCCGTGACAGCTTCGAGATCGCTCCCGCCTCGTCCGTCCCTCGAGTCGCTCCGCAAACAGGCCAGGAAGCTCGCACGAGCGCGAGCCGTATCGCTCCGCGAGGCTCAGCTCCTCCTCGCGCGTGAATACGGCTACGCCGGCTGGCAGGACCTCACGGCCGAAGTCGGCAGACGCCTCGGTCGCGATCTGGAGTGGGCGCTCGGGCAGGCTCGACGGGTCATTCACGACAACGACGTCGACGGCCTCCGCCAGCTGGTGGCCGACTACCCGGCGCTGCTCCGGTGGCGAGCCGACGAGACGGACGGCGGCCTGCTCGGCATGGCGGCGAGTCCCTATGCCTTCGACGTCGGGAACCCGCAGCGGGAAAGGGATTTCACGCGCGCGGCGTGCGCCGAGGTGCTCATCGACGCGGGCGCGGTCGTAGCGCCATCGGTCTGCGAGAGCCTCCTGCAATCGCGCGCCAGAGGATTGCTGGCACTCTTCCAGCGCAAGGGCGTGCTTCCGCGCACGCTCGAGTTCCCTGCCGCGCTTGGCGACGTCGATGCCGTTCGCACCGCGCTCGACGGCGGCGCCGATGCGGCGGTCGTCAACGCCGCGTTCGTGCGCGCGTGCTTCTTCGGGCAGGAAGCGGTCGCGTCGCTGCTGCTGGAACGAGCCATCGCGTTCGATCCCGAGCTCGGGGAAGAGGTCGACAGCCGTGTGGGCGGTCCGGCCTTCATCCAGTGCTTCTTCGCAACCCGCGCCGAGCACGTCGGGGAGACGGCCCGGCACGCGAGCACGAGTGGACTGTGGAAGACGTTCGCGATGGAGCAGGTGCGCCGCTCGGTCGAGGCTGGCGACGTGACGGCGTTCGTCAGCGGCTTGCAGCGTCATTCGTGGCTCCTGCACGACGCATGGGTGGATTTTCAGCACGATCTCATCGGGTGTGGCCGCGCGGCGTTCATCGCCGCGCTGCTCGACCTCGGGCCGGCGATCCTCCGGCGACGGCCGCCCCCGCGGTCGCACCACATCGAGTACGCCCTGATCGAGGGGAGAGCGGATCTCGTTCGACTGCTCACGCGCATCTGGCCCGTCCCGGACGATCTGCCCCACGCCGCGGGGATGGGCGACCTCCAGCGCGTGAAGCGCTGGTTCGACGCGGAGGGCAGACCGGCTCTGGGCGACGTGATGAATCACGTCCCCGCCACCAGCCAGCATCGGCCATGGGACACGGTCGGCGTGCAGGAGGTCCTCGACACAGCGCTGGCCTGGGCCGTCATCAACCGTCACTTCGACGTCGCGGACTTCCTGCTCGCACGCGGCGCGAACATCAACACCGATTGGAACTCGCACGAGCCGGCGAGCATCCTGCACCATCTCGTCTTCCTGCCGGACCCGTACGAATCGATGCAGTTCCTCATCGACCGCGGGATCGACATGACGATCAGGGACTACCGCTGGGACAGCAACGCCGCTGGTTGGGCGCGCTACGGCAGGGGCGATGAACAGATGGCCCGATGGCTCGAAGAGGCGGAACGGCGGCGGGCGCGGTGATCTGCCGAACGACGTCTAGGCGTCGAGGGGGGCGTCCATCTCGCGCAGGATGGCCTGGAAGCGCGGGTCGGAGCGGACCTCGCGGATTTCGGGATAGTGGCGCGCCGAGACGATGAAGGCGGGTTCGCGCTCCGCCCAGGCGCGCGTCGCGTACTGGATGGCCCGATCGCGATGGCCGGCGGCCTCCGCAGCCGTGAGCAGCACACCATTCGGCACGTACTCACGCCCGGCGCGCGCGACGAGCTCCTGGAACAGCGTCTCCGCCGCGTCGAGGTCGCCGAGGCGGCGGCACACACAGGCCATGCTCGCCACGGCGGCCGGGAGACGGCCTCCGCTCGCCGTCGCCCGTTCCAGCACGGCCAGGGCTTCGTCGTACCGTCCCGCCTCGTTGAGCGTCCGCCCGTACACCCACCGTGCCACGAACGACTCGGGATCGCGCTCGACCGCCAGCCGTCCGGCGGCGATGGCCTCGGCATGATGGCCCGCGGTGCTGAGGCACATCGACAGCACCCCGATGGCATACGCCGACAGCGGATCGTGCTCGAGTGCCAGCCTCGCCTCGGCGACACCGCGTTCGAACTCGCCGCACACGAACTGCAGATA
>DASVDJ010000135.1:0-7487 GCA_036381155.1 Vicinamibacterales bacterium | reverse complement strand
GACGCCGCCAGCGGATATGCCGCGCCAGCCCCCTGGACGAACACCCACGCGAAGACGCACAGCGCGATGAGGATCATCGTCACGTACGCCGGCCGCCGGGTTTCGTTCTCGTCGTGATACGGGATCATGCGGACCTCCGCGTGGACAGCAGTCTACCAGCAGGCGTTGCGAACACCCCGCGCGTTGTAGGCTGGTTTTCGTAGGGCCGTGGCCGAACTGACGTTCGGCCCGACCCTGGCCCTGCTTCGGCCCGCCGTCATGCTCCGTACTGCTGCGCTTGCCGCGGCGCTCGTGATTCTCCAGGCCTGTGCGCCGCATCCGCGGCTGGTACAGGCGGGTCCGGCCGGTCAGGCGAGTCCGGCTGGTCCGGCCTGCCGCGCCGTCGACGGATCCGCGCACTCCGCCGCGGTCCAGTGGTGGACACCGCTCGCGGACGAGGACCGGCGCGAGCAGCTGGCGTGGTGCCGCACGGTCGGGCCCGCGGTCGTGCGGACGGGTGAGGTCCACACCTCCCCGATCGTCGACCGGCTCGTCGTCGTGAGCTGGAACGTCCACGTCGGCGGCGGCGATCTGCACGCGCTCGTCAGGGATCTCAGAGCCGGACGTCTCACAGAGGGCCGGCCCGTCACCCATTTCGTGCTCCTGCTCCAAGAAGCCTTCCGTGATGGGCCCGCGTTGCCACCGGACGTCGACGGACCGTTCGCCGGAGCGATTCGTCCCGGCACGGACGGCAGACTGCGTCAGGACATCGAGACGGACGCGGAGCGGCTTGGCCTGTACCTGTTCTACGTTCCGTCGATGCGGAACGGATCACCCGAAGACGGAATGGAGGACCGCGGCAACGCGTTGCTCTCGACCGTTCCGCTGCAGGAACTGCGGGCCATCGAGCTGCCGTTCGAGCGGCAGCGCCGCGTCGCGGCAGCGGCGCGCGTGGAGTTGAGGACCGCGGACGGCGGCACAGTGCCGCTCCACGTCGTCTCCGTGCACCTGGACAACCAGCCGGGATTGCGGCGGCTCTTCCTGCTCGCACCGCCGGCGCGGACGCGGCAGATGCGCGGGCTGCTCGACGCGTTGCCGAGGGAGGGAGCCGCCGTGCTCGGCGGCGACCTGAACACGTGGTTCGGCACGGCGGAAGGCGCGTGGGTGCTGGCGCGGCGGGCCTTTCCCGACACGCCCGACGGCGACGGCGCGACCGCCGGCCCGTTCCGCCTCGATCACCTGTTCTTCAGGCTGCCGGAAGGGTGGACGGCGGACTGGCACGTCGTCGAATCGGCCTACGGGTCAGACCATCGTCCGGTCGTCGGCGAGATTCGCGGACCCGAGGCCCAGCCCAGGCCTGCATTGACGAACGCGCGGGCGAAGGCAGGCCGGACCTGATCCGCCGGAGCGCGCAGCGCGCAGGCGGGACCTGATCCGACCTGATCCGCCGAAGCGCGTAGCGCGGAGGCGGGACCCGATCAGACCTGATCAGACCCGCCCCCTTACCGCCCCACATCCAGCGGCTGATCCAGCCGGATGCGCAGGACCGTGCCCGTCGGCAGCTTCACGTCCTTGCCCTCGGTCGCGACGATCGTGCCGCCGGCACCGACGAGAATGCCTGCCAGGGCGCCGCGCACGCCGCCGAGGATGCCGCCGATGACCGCGCCGACACCGGCGCCGGCACCGATGCGTCCGGCCTCACCGCGCAGCCCTTCGCTCTCGAACGCCTGCATGGCATTCGCGCGAATCGGATGCGTCTCTCCGCGGACGACGATCTCGTCGAACGAGAGACGCAACTCCCCCGTGCGATCCGTGCGGCTGGCACGATCCACCTCGCGCACCACGCCGCGAACGGTCGATCCGGCGGGGATGAGCACGCGGCCGTCCTGCATCACGTCGACGATCGTGGTCGTTTCGAACCGGTCCTCCACCTCGGCGGTGCCGGAGTCGAGCGGCGTCTGCAACCGGACGTCGATCTCGGTTCCGACCGGGATGCGGCCGGGCTCCGACGAGCTCACCTGCGTCGGCTCGGACGAGGGCTGCGCGCCCTGCTCCTGTGCCGCAACCGGACCGGCCAGCAGCAGCGCTCCAATCACGGCGGTCATGCTCTTCAACAACATTGGGCCTCGCTTTCGATGCAGTCCGGCTTCACGAGACTGCAAGAAGGAAGCCTGGCCAGGTTTCCCCTCTGTCGCCCGAAAGGCCAGGGAGGGGCGAATCAGGTCCAATCGGGTCGGGATCAGGTCGGATCGGGTCCCGCCCGCGTCGGCGACCGGAACGCGGCGGTTCAGGTCGGATCGGGTAGGGTCCCCCTTCGCCGCGAAGCTTCGCACGCGGCTTCGGCGGGGCCGGCTGATTCTCCGGCTGGACATTTCCGATATGATGGACGGGCTTCAACCAGCCCACTCCCATGCGGTCCCTTGCCGTCGTTCTCACGGTCGCATTGCTGCAACTGGGGCCCTCGCCGGGCGAGCTGCTGTACGGACGCCTGGAGGCCTTCCTGGATGCGCTCCGCCAGCAGGCCGGCATCCCCGGCATGACGGCGGCGGTGATCGGCTCGAACGACATCATCTGGGAGCGCGCGTACGGGCAGGCGAATCCGTCCCTGCAGATCCCGGCCCTGCCGGAGACGCCGTTCCACCTCCACGGCGTCACGCAGGTCTTCACGGCCGCCATCGTGCTGCGTTGCGTCGAGGAAGGCCGGCTCTCGCTGCAGGACACGGTCGGCGTGTACGATCCGGCGCATCCCCTGCGCGACATGACGCTGGCGCAGGTGCTCGCCCATGCTCCCGCGCCCGGCGAGCCGTTGGCGCCTTTCGTCTCGCGCCCCGACCGGCTGAATCTGCTGCAGTTGCCGATCCAGCACTGCACCGGCGTGCCCTATCGCGAGGCGCTCGCCCAGCTGTTCGAGCGGCTCGCGATGTTCGATTCCGTGCCGGGCGCCGATGCGCTGGTCGCGCCGGAACTGGCGCCGCCACCTCCGCTCAATCCGTTCGGTGGTCCGTTCGATCCGTTCGCGACCGTCACGTCCGGTCGGCTGCAGACGTACGCCGCCGTGCTCGCGCGGCTCGCCGTCTCGCCCCAGCCCGTGCCGGTGGGATTCGAGACTGCGGCGCTGGCCGCGCCTCCGGCGTTCGGCCCCGGAACCGGCGCGATCTCGACGGTCCGTGACTTCGCCAAGTTCGACGTCGCGCTGCGGCAGGGGCTGCTGGTGCGACCCGAATCGCTGGCGGCAGCGTGGCGGCCCCAGACGCCGGGGAGCCCGCATGGCGTGGGATGGTTCGTACAGGACTACCGCGGGACGACCCTCGTCTGGCAGTACGGTGTCGGCGCGGGTTCGTCGGCGTTCGTCCTTACCGTCCCCGCACGCGGGCTGACACTCGTGCTGCTCGCCAACGGTGAAGGTCTGGTACGTTCGTTTGCGCTGGATGCCGGCGACGTGACGGTCTCGCCGTTCGCGAGGGTGTTCCTGGGCCTGGTCTTCCCGTGATCCGGATCCGGCCGGGCGCCGTTGCCACGGCGATCCTCGCTCTCGTGCTCGCGTGCCCGGCAGCCGCCCGCGCGGAGTGGCAGATCCGTCCGTATCTCGGGATCGCGTTCGGCGGCGAGACGACGATCCTCGACCTCGAGTTCGCGGCGGACAACCGGCACCTCGTCACCGGGGTGAGCGGCACGCTGCTCGGTGAATGGCTCGGCGTCGAAGGGGATCTGGCGGTCGCGCCGAAGTTCTTCCAGGCCGTCGGTCCGTCGCTGGTCCTGTCGAGCCGGGTGACGACGCTGACCGGCAACGTCGTCGTGGCGCTCCCGCGGCGGATCAGCCAGTACGGCCTGCGTCCGTACGTGGTGGCCGGCGGGGGCCTGATGCACGTATATTGGGAAAGTTCGCCTGCCCCCGTCCTGCTCTACCGCCGGACGTTGCCGGCGCTGGATGTCGGCGCAGGCGTGACGGGGTTCCTGAACGATCGCGTGGGAGTCAGCTGGGACGTGCGCTACATCAGGAGTCTCACCGGGCCGGATGAAGGCCTCAGTATCGGAGGCCCTGAGGAGCTCTCGTTCTGGCGCGGGCTGATGGGGGTTGTCGTCCGCGTGGGGAGGGTGCGATGAAACGCCGCCGGCTCCTCGCAGGCGTGGCGCTGATCGTCCTCGCATCGTGGGCCCCGCTCCGGGCGGAGTCGCTCCGCATCATCCCGCTCGTCAACGACAAGCACGTGCTGGTCACGCTCGAGATGTCCGAAGCCTGGGGCGAGGACGTCCGCGAGATCATCGAGAGCGGGCTGCGGACGACGTTCACGTACGATCTCGAGCTCCGGATGGTCGTACCGGGCTGGGTGGACCGGACGGTGGCGACCGCCGTCATCAGCCTCGTCGACGAGTACGACAACCTCACCCGCCGTCACCGGCTCACCCGCCTGGTTGACGGACGCACGGACGAGGCCATCGTCACGGAAGACGAGGCCGTCGTGCAGCGCTGGCTGACGACCATCTCGCGCCTGCCCCTGTGCTCGGTGAAGAAGCTCGAGCGCAATCGCGACTACTATGTGCGGGTCCGCGTCCGCAAGAAGCCGCAGCGCGACTTTCCGTTCCCCTGGTCCGGTCCGATCACCGCCCAGGCGAAGTTCACCTTCATCCCGTAGCCAGGCGGCTCGCCGCCGGTTCGCCCTTCGTGCGGACGGCCCCGCAGACGGCCGATCGGCTGCGGGGTGCGGCCCGTATCCATGTCCGGCCCGGACACCCCGATCCCACGAGCGGACAGGCAGCGGGAGACTTTTCGCTGAAATCCTGCCGATTTTCGCTCCGATCCACCCCGGCGGCACGGCATTGACGTTGCTCCTTCATCCGTTCGGAGGCGGAAGCGCCAGGGAGTCTTCATCGATGCGTGCATTCCTCTCGTCGCTGTCCGGTGACGTCCGGTACGCCGCCCGGACGCTGCGCCGTGCGCCGCTCTTCACCGCCGTCGCGGTCCTGTCCATCGCCTTCGGCATCAGCGCGAACACGGCCGTCTTCACGCTGGTCGACCAGGTGCTGCTCAGGACGATGCCGGTCAGGGAGCCGGACGCGCTGGTGCAGGTCACGGCACGCTACACGGAGAGCTACGGCGGCGGGATGGGCGACGGCTCGGAGCTGTCGTACGCGATGTACCGCGACCTCCGGGATCACAACGAGGTCTTCGCGGAGATGTTCTGCCGGTTCGCCTGGTCCGTGCACCTCACGGCCGGCGGCCAGAGCGAGCGCGTGACGGCCGAGCTCGTGTCCGGCACCTTCTTCCCGGCGCTCGGCGTGCGGCCGGCCATCGGCCGGCTGTTCACGCCCGACGACGACCGCACGCCCGGCGGGCATCCCGTCGCGGTGCTCGGCTACGGCTACTGGCAGGCGCGCTTCGGCGGCGACCCCGCGATCCTCGGACGGACGGTGACCGTCAACGGCCACCCCCTGCAGGTGATCGGCGTCGTCGCACCGTCCTTCACGGGACTCGATCTGGGCAGGCCGGTGCAGATCTACGTCCCGATCGCGATGCAGCCGCAGATGGGACCGCCGTGGCTCGACTTCGAAGGGCGTCGCTTCCGGTGGGTGCAGGTGTTCGCGCGGCTGCGCGACGGCGTCGGCCGGGAGGAAGCGGCGGCGGGGCTGCAGCCGCTCTACCGATCGATCCTCGAACGTGAGGTCGCGGACGCCGCGTTCGCCTCGGCGTCGGCCGAGACGAAGCGGCGCTTCCTCGAGGGGCGGCTCACCCTGGAGGACGCGTCGCGCGGCCACTCGAGCCTGCGGGAGTCGGTGACGACACCGCTGCTGATCCTCATGGGGATCGCGGCAGCGGTGCTGCTGATCGTCTGCGCGAACGTTGCGAACCTGCTCATCGCGCGCGGCGCGTCGCGCACGCGCGAGCTGGCGCTGCGCGTGGCCATCGGGGCCAACCGGCTGCGCGTCACGCGGCTGCTGCTGATGGAGAGCCTCGTCCTGGCCGCCGGCGGCGTGGCGGTCGGCATCCTGCTGGCGTCGTGGGGATCCGAGCTGCTGCTGGCGTTCTACACGACCCCGGAAACGCCCATCGCCGTGCAGGCGAATCCGGACCTGCGGATCCTGCTCTTCACCTCGGGGCTGGGCGTGCTGACCGCGATCCTGGCGGGCGTGGTCCCGGCCGTGCGCAGCACGCGGCTGGACCTTGCGCCGACGTTGAAGGGGTCCGGCGGCGCGGTGATGGGCGAGCAGCCGCGGCTGCGCAAGGCGCTGGTGGTTGCGCAGGTCGCGCTGTCGTTCGTGCTGCTGATCAGCGCCGGGCTCTTCGTCCGCAGCGTGCAGAACCTGCTCGCCGTCGATCCCGGGTTCGACACGGAGCGGATGGTGAGCTTCAGCGTCAGCCTCGGACCGCACGGCTACGACGGCGAGCGCGCGCGGACGTTCACGCGCACGCTGCACGAGCGGATCGCACGCATCGGCGGCGTCGACGCAGCCGGCTACGCGTTCCAGCCGCTGCTCGAAGGGGGCGCCTGGGGCATGGTGCTCACCGTCGAGGGGTACAAGCCCGCGCCGGGGGAGGGCGCCGACGCCCTGTGCAACGCGGTCAGCCCGGGGTTCTTCAGGGCGATGGGCATTCCGCTGCTCGCCGGACGCGAGTTCACGGACGCCGACGACAACGCGACGGCAGCCACGGAAGGATGGCCCTACCGGGTCGCGATCGTGAACGAGACCTTCGCCAGACGCTATTTCAACGGCGAGAACCCCGTTGGCCGCCGCATCGGCTTCGGATCCGACCCCGGGACGCCGACCCTCATCCAGATTGTCGGCCTCGTGAAGGACTCCCGCTACCAGGCGATTCGCGAGGAGGACCGTGCGCAGGTGTTCTTCCCGTACCTGCAGGCGACCATCGAGGACCTGACGTTCTACGTCCGCACGCGGCAGGATGCCGATTCGATGATGCAGGCGATACGCCACGAGGTCGCGGCGCTCGATGCGCAGCTGCCGGTCTACAACGTCTCGACACTGGAACAGCGCATCGCGCGGTCGGTCGTCAACGAGCGGCTGATCGCGAGCCTCTCGGCGGCCTTGAGCGCGATGGCGACGCTGCTCTCGGTGATCGGGCTGTACGGCGTGATGGCGTACCTGGTGACCCGCCGCACGCGCGAGTTCGGCATCCGGATCGCGCTCGGCGCACTGGGCAGCCAGATCGCCCGCGGCGTGCTGCGCGAAGCCGGCGTGCTCGTGATCGCCGGCCTCGTCATCGGATTCGGGGTCGCCTGGTGGCTCGGCCGCTACGTCGAGAGCCAGCTGTATGGCGTCGCGCCCGCGGACCCCGCGACGATTGTCGCAGCGGCCGCGGTCCTGACCGTCGTCGCCGTGGCCGCGGCGCTGTTGCCGGCGCGACGCGCGGCCGGCGTCTCGCCGATCAGCGCGCTCCGCGAGGACTGATCGTCACGACCTGCACGCCCGCCGGCGGCAGCTGCACGGCCAGGCTCACGCCATCGGCGGTGCGGGTCAGCGGCACGGCGGAACCGCTGGTCAGGTCTTCCGCC
>DASVDJ010000134.1:0-10737 GCA_036381155.1 Vicinamibacterales bacterium | reverse complement strand
GGCGGAAGCCGGGAATGCGCGCGGCGCGGCTGTAGTCGCGCGTCACGCGCTCGATCTCGGCGTCGACCACCGTGCTGGGGATCTCGACGAGCAGCTGCTTGCGGGTTTCGGAGACGTCGACGAACTCTGTTTTCATGGATGGGCGGGGGCCGCAGCGTGGGGGAGCGGCCCGAAAAACGGGGACTCCTCAGTGTAACACAGCAACTTCGCGGCGGAAGCCTGTCCTGCCGAGCCCGGACACGCGGCCCGATCGATGTCGGGCGGGGAAGCCTGGTGCGAAAGGGGGGAGTCGAACCCCCACGGCCTTGCGGCCACTGGATCCTAAGTCCGTTGCTCATGACGACTTAACTCCTTGTCCATCAGTCACGTGAGCGTGATCGGACTCGATCGCGTCACTCTGTGGTGATTGATAATTTTTGGCCTGTTTTTGTGGGTGTCGGGAATCTGGTCCCGCGATTTTCCCAACGGGCTGGTTCGCGCCCGCTTCTGCAGCCGCCGCGCGCGCGTCGCCGGCGCCGTGACGAGGTCCTCGATCGGCAGCGCGCGCGAGAGCTACTCGACCGGCTCGAAGAGGTGCAGCAGCCGCAGGTGCGTGTATCGCTGCGTCGTAGGGATCGACGAGTGCCCCATCACCTGCTGGCGCTTCGGTTCGGCAACGTCGAGCTCGGCGAGCATCGTCGCTGCCGTGTGCCGGAGGCTGTGCAACGTGACGCCGTCGCGCGCCCGCAGACCGTAGGGCAGCCCGGCATGCGGCCGCCGCGGCCTGCACCGCGTGCCGCAGGCTGGCGATCCCGCGGCCGCGGTACTGGACGACGAACGGACAGTCGCGTCCGCCCGCGTGCTGACGTCGGCGCGCGTCGGCGAGGATACGCTGTAGCTGCGCGCTGATGGGGATGACGAGCGGCTTGCCAATGCGCGCCGCCGTCTTGTGCTTGGTGACCGTGATCCAGATGAGCGCCGGGTCGACGTGTCCCAGCGCAGTGTCCCAGCGCAGCGCGAGGATGTTCGCCTGGCGCAGCTTCGGCGCGAGCGCGGCAATCGAGACCGCCAGCCGCGCGTGGTAGGACGCGTGCGTCAGCCAGGCGCGCAGCTGCTCGGCGCTGAGCGCGACCTCACGCCCGACGCTCGGGTCGCGCCAGACGCTGGCCATCGGGTTCTCTGGATGCCGGTGCGGCCGCGGAACTGCGGGTGCGTCGCGAGGCGGAACAGCCCGCTGACGGCGGAGCGGTAGTGATTGCGCGTGCTGCCGGAGACGCCGCGCTCGGCCATCCAATCCTCGAAGCGCTGCAGCAAGGCGGGCTCCTGGACAATGTCGCCGAGGTGCAGGTCGTGGTAGGGCCAAGGCCCCTGGTTCTTCTCCGTCCGGCGGCTGAAGAACCGCAGCACGACGCGCAGCACGTCGGCCAGCGACGCCGGGTCGGTGAGGCGCCGGCGCTGCCAGTGCAGGTAGACCTCGGCCGACTCCTGGACCTTCGGCGTATCCGCCGGGTCGGCGCTGACCAGGCCGGCGCGGCGCTGGCGGAGTTCTTCCGGGCGGCGGCCTGCCGTCCGATGCGGAGATTGTGGCTGATCTGCCTTCTGCGCTTCCGGAGGGATCTCGCGGAACACCACACGCAGCGCGGGTCCCGACGAGCTCTTGGTCGAGGACGGGGTGGCCGGAGCGGCCGGAGTTCAACCGAATGGGAGCCGCCATGAAGACAAGCCCCGATCGTTCGTCGGACATTAACACGAGCCGTAGCGTTCACCGACCGTCGCGATCCTTACTACGGATCTTCCCGTCACGACCGTGTGTCACGATGTCGACGCGGTCGGCCCTTCGCCTCCTTCCTTCCTCTCTCGATTGCGTGATCCTGCGTCCGGTGCGAAGAGAGCCGTAGTACCGTCACGTGATCGTGGCCTCGAGGATGGTGTCGACGCAGAAGGGACGGCACCTTCAAATGATGGGCTTGTCGAGTGCGCGGCGGGCCTGCGGGCTCAATCGGATCCGGAACTCATCGGACATCACCCTGCTCCTTTTTACAGTAGTGTCCTCGCGCCGCAGCCGAGTGCAGCCGAAGACCGTCTCCGCGTCTTTCACTTCAGCGTGCGAACGTACGCGACGCGATGCACGTGCTGCACCTCGCTGGCCGGCACGAACCGCGGCGGGTAGGCCGGGTTGTAGCTGGTCAGGAGGTAAGCGCCGGGGCTCTTGTGTATCACCTTCCTAGCCGTTCGCCAGTGACCAGCTGGATTTGGCTCGTGTTACCTGATCAGAAGTATGCGCCGAGAGCGGCCGAAGCGGGGTAGTGGGCTACTTTGACCGAGCCCGCGCGAGTTGGCACGCGGGTTAATGAGCGATCGGCCTAGCTGCGGACCGAGCGTGCGACCAAGAATCGCGATCAAACGCTTCTGCCATTCACCTACTTGCAGTTGAACGCGTATCGGGCGATGTCCTCGAGATCCATTCGATCGAGGTTGATCGTGCCGGTGGTTCGATCCAGCTTCTGCTGGAGCCGCACTCTAAGGCCGAATGTCCTTCGCGACGTATCGTTCCACGCTGGCGCGACGGCCGAGAATGTCATACACGACGATTTCGACTGTCTGACCGTGCTTAAGTGAGAGGGTCTTTCTAAACTGAAACTGTCGGTTACGCGAACTCGCCAGCTGACCCTCTGGGCCTTTCAGGACGAACGAGTCGCTAGCGGCTGCCAACACGTTCCGGTCGCGCCCGATGACCCGAGCCAGCACCGTCGCGCCTCCCTCGAATTGGCCACTGCCGGTCGCGAACGTCAGGGCAGCAGCTGGCACTATCACGACAATGTCAACTTCGCCCACGTTCCGACGGACGCTCGCTGTGATGTCGAAATCGCGACGACGTTGTCCGGCATCGAGGATCAGGTGCGGTGCGGTCTCGTACGGCGTGAGTTGAGCCTGTCGATCTCGCTCCCAGTCGGCATAGTATCCTGAGCGCGCTCGGACGACTGCGCCCGGAACAGACACCTTCACAGCGATGCGGCGGAATCGCCGGTCAGCCGCTTGGTTCGACGGCCTATAGGTCAACCGGTAGTAGTCTCGGATCTCGACGCCCAAGCGTCGGACAGCGCCATCGATGTCGTTCGTGTCTCTGATGTACTCGCCGCCCGTTTCTCCCGAAAGCCGCTCGAGCGCGAGAGTCGGGTCGAGCGCTAGCAGCGCATTGGCGTTCTGTTTCGCGCCCACAGCCCCGTCCTCCTTCATTCCGCCGGCATAGGACGAGAGACGCTGACGCACGGCTTGGGCTCCGTTGATCACTCGAAGACCCGCGGCATCGATAATGTGGAATGTGACGCTGCGATGGTTGGCTGTCGAGATCAGACCCTGGAAACGGTCAATCGCGTCCGACTCGGTCGACACGGGGAATCCCTCCGAGAACAGCAGGACGTTCTTTCTACCGGGCAAGGCAGAGAGGCTCGCCACCACCGTACGCAGACCGGCAATCGTCTCCTTCGTTTTGATGTCTCCATCCATTCCGCCGCGACACCCACTGTCCCCTGCTGCGGCTTCTATAAGCCCTGTAACCTGAGCAGGACAGCCGGGCCGCATGGCCGCACGACGAAGTCCCTCACGCAGCGCCGTCTGATCACGTGTGTAAGGCACCATCGTATGCACGGCGCGATCGATCATGAACACACCAACAAACTCATCCGGTCGCATGCCTTCTCGGAGAAAGATCTCAGATGCGCGCCACGCCGCGGCACGGGCTTCAGGTCCAAGCTCCTCAAAGACAATGGCGGTTATTGGAGGAGTCGTTCTTACCTGATGTGCGATGGATGCGGTATCCGCAGTTCGGACAGAGGGTCCTGCGCAGTCGGACGTGCCGACGAACTCGAAGCCGTCGATCTGCTGATCGACACCATCTTCAGTTATGGAGAAATCGGATGCGCGAAGACAGCGGAGGAGCTGGCCGTCCTGACCGCGAACAGCTGCATCCACCACAATAGCTATGGCTTCGGTTTGAAACCGCTGCGCTCTGTCCTGTCCAACTATTTCGTCCGGACACAGCAGCAGCAAACTGCAAATGGCGAATGCCATCGAGGCGCGACGCTTGCGGGCCGGGTGCAGGCTGTAACCGGATGCGAGAGTAACACCCCGGAGGCATGAAGGGCAGCTGCTACTGGCTCGTAATGGCATCTCTCACCCGTTGCTCGCCGTCCTGGTCTAGGAGCCCGACCCAGGAATCCCTTACGGTTCCCATATTGTCAACGAGGACGAGCGTCGGGGTGCCTCGGATCGAATGGCGAAACTCTGAGTCCAGTTGCACAATGTGGTCGGCAGCGACATTATGCTCGGATAAGTACCGTTCAGTTGTCCCTCGCTCCTCCCAGCTCGCCACTACGAACTGGACACGTGCCTTGTCGATGAACGTCGACAGCTCCCTGTAGAAGGGCATGCTTTGAGTACAGAAGGTGCAATCGGAGCGCTCGAACAGTATCAGTGTGAGTGGCCGAGCCGCAAAACTGACCCCGGGCAGTTGATCCATCGGGATGCCAGATTCCAGCGCGGCACGGCTTCCCACGGCACTGGAGCCAGCAGTACGATTTACGTAAGTGCTGAGCGCGATCGCAAGAACGATCAGGCAGACAACGATCTGAAGCACGTCTCCAAACCGCGATAGCCGGGAACTTGTCATTAGCGTAGTCTCCCATGTATGTGGCCTGGCGTGCCCTGTGTGTCGCGGGCCACGGCAGCCGGATGCTGCCGTGGACCAACTGGCTTCGTCGTCCTGGGCTTAGAACGTGCAGGATCCATCGCAGCAGGTCACATTTCCATAGGGGCCACGACAGAAGTTTTGGGAGCACGCGATGTCTGTAGGCGCCTGGTTGACGCACTCCCACGTGCAGTGCTGAGTACCGACCCTGCAGAAAACGTAGTGGGGCGGCTTCGGCTCCTGACAGGTAAACTCCCTCCAGATGCCACTACTTCTCGAATAGTACCCGTCACCTTGGTTGCAGTTGATGATGACCTCGGCCTGCAACGCGTTGCCTGGAGACAAGATGACAATCAGCGCGGCTAACGTGACGATGTTCATCAGAAGTTTCAGCAGGCGTCGAATCATTTGGAACCTCCAGTCGCGGCGTGACACTCCAACAGCTTTCGTCCCGACGGTACACAAGCTCCCACTGAAATGGTAGGGACCCTGCCAGGTCACTGTGAAAGCTCATCCGTCGCTAGTGTCAGCAAACCGGTAACCGCCTTAACTTCGGCGTTCACCGACCTGTTCATTCGCGCGGTCCGCGCCCGTCGATGGGACGCTGATCGAGCCCGGGCGAGCCAGAAGAGCTGTCAGCCGAAGGATGGCGACACGGACCGGGATGGCCATGACCTTCGCGGGCGTAAGTTGAACGTCAGCCGCATGTCACGAAGAGGCCGGCGCTCAGGCGAACGGGCCGGTGACGACCCGCTCGAGCGCGCCGGCGAGCTGGGTGTAGAGGCCGAGCAGGATCCGGTGCAGCAGGAGCCAGGCGACGAGGATGGCGCCGACGATCGGGACGAGCGACCAGAGCGACCGGGTCGCGGTCATCGCCCCGGCCCCGTGTTCCGTGGCGATCGGCCCCGGAGTCCCGCCGGTTTTCCCGATCGGCCGCCGGATTTCAGTCCCCCATGGCCGTGGCGCCGATCGCCGTAAGTTATTGATTTGAGAGCTGGTGCGAAAGGGGGGAGTCGAACCCCCACGGCCTTGCGGCCACCGGATCCTAAGTCCGGCGCGTCTGCCAGTTCCGCCACTTTCGCGTGTCGCTGCGAGGGCCCGTCACGTCAACGCGGGCGGGCGGGGCCGGTGGAGCCGCGGACGACGAGCTCGGGCTCCACGGCGATCTCCGGACTGTACGGCGCATCCCTGCCGGCCGCAATCCGCCGGATCACCACTTCCGCGGCGAGCTCCCCCATCCGGGACAGCGGCTGGCGCACCGTCGTCAGCGGCGGGTTGTGCGCGGCGGCGCTGAGGATGTCGTCGAAGCCGACCACCGAGACGTCCTGCGGCACGGAGAGGCCCGCGTCGCGCAGGGCGCCGATGGCGCCGAACGCCGACACGTCGTTGAACGCGAAGATCGCCGAGAACGGGATGCCCGTCTCCAGCAGCCGCTGCGTCGCGCGGTAGCCCAGCTCCGGCAGGTTGCTGTCGCCGTCGAGCTCGTCGACGAGCCGTGGGTCGATCGTCAGCCCCAGCGCCTCCGACGCCGAACCGATCGCCTGCCAGCGCACATCTGTATCGGAACTGAACGGCTGGCCCCGGATGATCGCGATCGAGCGGTGTCCGAGCTGCGCGAGGTGCTGCAGCGCCAGCAGCGCCGCGCGCTCGTGATTCAGGACGACGTTCGTGACGCCTGCCGTGCGGTTGTGCCCCGAGACCGCCACGACGGGCACGGACAGTTCCTCGCGGCACGGCGTGTCGACGGCAATCAGCCCCTCGACGGCGCGGTCCAGCAGCAGCCGCGGATACCGCTGCAGGAGGTCCGGCCGGTGGTGGTGGCTCGCGACGAAATAGAGGTAGTTCTCCTGCAGCAGCCGCCGCTCGACCCCTTCGAGCACGAGCGTTGCATAGCCCTCGCGCATGTCGGAGACGAGCACGCCGATCGTCTGGCTTCGCTGGCGGCGCAGCGACTGTGCGAGCGTGTTGGGCCGGTAGCCGAGCTCGCGGGCGGCGGCACGGATGCGCTCCTGCGTGGCGGCAGGAATCGCGCGCGCGCCGGGCGCCTGGTTGAGCACGAGCGACACCGACGCGGGGGACAGGCCGAGGTAGTCGGCCAGCATGCGGAGGGTGACCGGTCCGCCGGGCGCCGGCGATCCACCCGGAACGCGAGGAGCCACGGGCGGAAGTCTCCCACTTGTCGGGTTGCAGGACAAGAGGTGCCCGCCACATCCCGTTTCTGAATGGCTGAGGTGTTCGCTTTTCCAGCCGACCTGTAGTATGAAGAGCCCCTTTTCCGGCGTGGCGTCCGCATGTCCCGCCGGTTTCCGAGCCTCTCCGGAGCACGCCACGCATGAGTCCGTTCACCCCACGCGAGCTGTCGACCATTCTGCAGACCCACCAGACGGACATCCTCGCCGACTGGCTCGTCCGCCAGTCCGAGGCCGGTGCGCCGCAGCCGGGCGGCGAGCAGCGGCAGGTGTCGGCGCAGTTCCTGCGGCTCGTCACCGACGCGCTGAAGGACGGCGCCGGCGACCGCGTCGACGCGCCGGCGTGGACCGACGTCCGGGAACTGCTCGAGGACCTCTCGCGCGCGCGCGCCAGAGAGGGCTACACGCCGGCGCAGACGGCGACGTTCGTCTTCTCGCTGAAGCGCCCGCTGTTCGACCGCCTGCAGCGCGAGGTGAACGGGGATCGGCTGTCCGGCGCCGTCTGGCTGACCACGCAGGTGCTCGACGCGCTCGGCCTCTACACCGTGGAGCTGCACCAGAAGGGACGCGAGGAGGTGATCGCGCGGCAGCAGACCGAGCTGCTGGAACTGTCCACGCCGGTCGTGCAGCTGTGGGACGGCGTGCTCGCGCTGCCGCTCATCGGCACGCTCGACAGCAACCGCACCCAGGTGGTGATGGAGAACCTGCTCAACCGGATCGTCGAGACGGGGTCGCGCACCGCGATCATCGACATCACCGGCGTGCCCACCGTGGACACGCTCGTGGCCCAGCACCTGCTCAAGACCGTGGCGGCCGCGCGCCTGATGGGCGCCGACTGCATCATCAGCGGCATCCGCCCCCAGATCGCCCAGACGATCGTCCACCTGGGCGTGGAGCTGGGGACGGTGATCACGAAGGCCACGCTCGCCGACGCGTTCAAGGTCGCGCTCGGCCGGCATCATCTCGTCGTCGCCCCGTCGGGCGCGGCGTAGCGGACGTCGTGGACCGCATTCCCATTCTCAAGCTGGGCGAGTACCTGCTCGTCACGGTGCAGGTCGACATGCACGACCAGCTCGCCCTGACGCTGCAGGACGACCTCACGCGCGAGATCGTCCGGACGCGCGCGCGCGGAGTGCTGATCGACATCTCGTCGCTCGACCTGGTGGATTCGTTCATCGGGCGCATGCTCGCCAACATCGCCGCGATGTCGCGTGTCCTCGACGCCGAGACCGTCGTGGTCGGCATGCGTCCCGCCGTCGCGATCACGCTCGTCGAGCTCGGCATGTCGCTCGACGGCGTACGGACGGCCCTGAACGTGGACAGCGGCATGCAGCTGCTCCGGTACGCCCGGGACGCGGCGTCGGGCGACGGTGTCGGGCACTGAGACCCTGCCGATCCGGTCGGCCGACGACGTCGTGCTCGTGCGCCAGGCGGTGCGGACGTGGGCGGTGCGGCTGGGATTCCGGCTCGTGGATCAGACGAAGCTCGTTACCGCGGCCAGCGAGCTCGCCCGGAACACGTGGCAGCACGGCGGCGGCGGACAGGCGCGCATCGAATCGGTGACCAACGGCACGCGGCAGGGGCTGCGCCTCACGTTCACCGACGAGGGCCCGGGCATTCCGGACGTGGAGCGCGCGCTGCAGGACGGGTACTCCACCGGCGGTGGACTCGGCTACGGGCTCGGCGGTTCGCGCCGCCTCGCGAACGAGTTCGAGATTGCGTCCCGCGCGGGCGAGGGCACGCGGGTGACGATCACGCGGTGGAGATGACGACGGCGCACGTCCAGATCGGCGAGGCGAGCGCGATTCCCGACGCCAGGCGGGCGGCAGCCCGCTGCGCCGAGGGGCTCGGCTTCGATGCCCACGACGCGGCCCGCGTCGCCCTGTACGCCACGGAGCTCGCGACGAACCTCGTGAAGCATGGCGGCGGCGGAGACCTGCTCGTGCAGCCTGCGCACGGGGCGAGCGAACCGTCGGTGGATCTGCTGGCGCTCGACACCGGGCCGGGCATCGCGGATCCGGCGCAGTCGCTCAGGCGCGGCGTGTCGACGACCGGCACGGCCGGACTGGGGTTGACGGCGGTGCGCGCCGCGGCGATCGCGTTCGACATGTACACGCGGCCCGGCGCCGGTACGGTCGTCTTCGCCCGCATCCCTCGCGCGAACGCGCCGCCGGAGCCGCCGCAGGCCGGGCTGCGGTACGCCGGGATCAGCGTGCCGTATCCCGGCCAGCCGCGCAGCGGCGATGCCTGGGCCGCGCGACGGCACGGCGCGTGTCTCGACCTGTTCGTGGCGGACGGGCTCGGGCACGGAGCGGCCGCGGCGGACGCCGCTGCGTCGGCGGTGGAACGGTTCCGCCAGCGCAACGGGCTGACGCCGGAGCGGCTGGTGGAAGACGTGCATGGCGCACTGCGCCATACGCGTGGAGCGGCCGTGCTCGTGGCGAGCCTCGATCCGGCGGCGCGGCGCGTCACGCACTGCGGCCTCGGCAACGTGTCGGGGCTGATCCTCCGCGACGACAGGACGCGCCATCTGATCTCGCACAGCGGCATCGCGGGCCACGAGATGCGCCGGCTGCGCGAGCTGACCTCCGACTGGGCCGCCGATGCGCTGCTCGTGCTGCATTCCGACGGGCTGCGCAGCCGATGGCAGCCCGACGCGTGGCCGGGCCTCTGGGTCCGCCATCCCGCGGTGATCGCGGGCGTGCTCTTCCGCGACCTCCGCCGCCTGCGCGACGACGCGACCGTGGTGGTGGCGGGGGCGGACCATCCGCATCCGGAGTCCCGATGATGGCGCCCATTCTCACCCTCGGCCTCTCGACCGGAACGGACGTCGTCACGGCCCGCCAGCGGGCACGGCAGCTGGCCGCGCTCGTCGGCTTCGACGCACAAAATCAGATCCGCATCGCGACCGCGGTCTCCGAGATCGCCCGCAACGCGCAGCAGTACGCGGGAGGCGGACGCGTGCGGTTCAGCCTCGAAGGGCGTCAGGCGCCGCAGGTCCTGCAGGTCGTCATCTCGGACGATGGGCCCGGCATCGGCGAGCTCGATGCGGTCCTCGCCGGGCAGTACCGCTCCTCGACGGGGCTCGGCATCGGCCTCACGGGGACGCGGCGCCTGATGGATCAGTTCGCGATCGAGAGCGCGCCGGGGCGGGGCACCACGGTCACGATGGGCAAGCTGCTGCCGGCGCGGCGCGCGATCACGGGGGCGAAGCTCGAAGCCGTGGCGGCCGCCCTGGCGAGGGAGCGCCCCCACGATCCGATCGCCGAGGTGCAGCATCAGAACCGCGAGCTGCTCCGCGCGCTGGACGACCTGCGCCGGCGGCAGGAGGAGCTGGAGCGGCTCAACCGGGAGCTCGAGGACACGAACCGCGGTGTCGTGGCGCTCTACGCGGAGCTCGACGAGCGCGCCGACCATCTCCGGCGCGCCGACGAGATGAAGACGAAGTTCCTCTCGAACATGAGCCATGAGTTCCGCACGCCGCTGAACTCGATTCTCGCGCTCACGCGGCTGCTGCTCGATCGCGCCGACGGCCCGCTCACGGCGGAACAGGACACACAGGTCTCGCTGGTGCGCAAGGCCGCCCGGGATCTCGCGGACCTGGTCAACGATCTGCTCGACCTCGCGAAGGTCGAAGCGGGGAAGATCGTGATCCGCCCGACGGACCTCGAAGTCGGCATGCTGTTCGGGACGCTGCGCGGCATGCTGCGCCCGCTGCTGGCCGGCGAGGCGGTCTCGCTCGTCTTCGAGCCGCCGGAGGGCGTGCCGACGCTCTACACCGACGAGGCGAAGGTCTCCCAGATCCTGCGGAACTTCATCTCCAACGCGCTGAAGTTCACCGAACGGGGCGAGGTGCGCGTGCGGGCGCAGCACGATCCGGCA
>DASVDJ010000133.1:0-32037 GCA_036381155.1 Vicinamibacterales bacterium | reverse complement strand
CCGGAGGGCCCCCGGCTCCAGACATGACGTTTACCGACGACGAGCTCGTCGCCCGCTCGATAGGCGGAGATGCCGACAGCTTCAATCAGCTCATCCTGCGGTGGGAGCGGTCGATCTACGCCCTGGCGTACCGGGTGATTGGTCGAGAGGAGGATGCACGGGACGTCTGTCAGGAGACCTTCCTCCGTGCGTTCCGCGCGCTGCCCGGCTTCAAAGGGCAGGCGAAGTTTTCGTCATGGCTGTATCGCATTGCGCTGAACCTGTGTCGCGACTGGATTCGTCGTCAGCGGCGCGCGCCGGTGATGCAGTTGCCGGAAGGCGTCGACCCCGGCGAACTCATCGCGGACACGGGTCCCGTGGAGTCGATCGAGGATTTGGTCGGCCGCCGGCAGCTCAGCGCGGTCGTGGAAGAGGCGATGGCGCTGCTTCCGGAGGAGCAGCGGACGGCGATCATCCTGAAGGAGTACCACGGCATGACCTTCCAGGAGATTGCCGACCTGCAGGGTGTCCCGCTGAGCACGGTGAAGACCCGGCTCTATCAGGGGCTGAACGTGCTCCGGCGTCACCTCGCCGCCCAGGGTCGGTTCGATCCGGCGCAATCGAAGATGTCATGACCAGAGCGTTTGGCTGTGAGGACCGGGAGCAGCTGGTTGCGCTGCTCTACGGAGAGGCTGACGGAGACGAGCGGGCAGCCATCGAGGCCCACCTGGCGACGTGTCCCGCCTGCGCGAGCGAGTACGCGGCTCTTCGCGAGGTCCGGACGACGCTGACGGCCTGGCAGCCGCCGGATACCGAGCTCGGGTTCCGGATCGTCCGCGAGCCCCGGCCCGTCCGGCGGTGGTGGCACGTGCCGGCGTGGGCGCCGACGGCGCTGGCTGCCGTGCTGCTGCTTGCCGTCGGCGCCGCGCTGTCCCAGGTGCAGATCGAATACGGCGACGGGACCGTGGTCCTGCGCACGGCCTGGTCGCCGGCGCCCGAGCGCCCGACGGCGACGCCGCGGGAGCCCGTCCAGCCGGCGCCGGCCGTTGTTCCGGTATCGGCCGGCATGCCGGAGGAAGAGGTCCGCGCGGCGCTGGCGGATCTCGAGCAGCGGCTGCGCGGCGTCATCGCGGCCGAGCGGACCGCGGCGGTTCCCGCGGATCGCGACGACATCCTGCGCCGGGTGGAATCGATGATCGAGGCCAGCGAACGGCGGCAGCAGCGCGAGCTCGCGCTGCGCCTGGCGCAGGTCGTGCGCGACGTCGACACGCAGCGCCGTGCCGATCTCGTGCGCATCGAGCAGGGCATGGGCGAGCTGCAGGGGCTGACCGGGCGGCAGGCCGAGCAGATGATCAACTACCTGATGCGCACATCGGCGCCCCGCTAGCGCCGCAGGGTTTGGAGGATGACCGTGAGGCTCGTGGGATGGATTGCCGCCGGCGTGCTCGGATTGGGCGCCGCGGCGTCGGCACAGGACGTGGCATCGGTCGCGTCCGTGCACCCCGATCAGATGCGCGTGCGGTTCCAGATCGCCGCGATGGAAGGGGTGCTCGAAACGGCGGTGCAGCTCGGCGCCAAGCGCCTCATCCAGCAGGTGCAGGCAGTGAGCCCGGACATGCTGATCATCGGCGGGGCCGCGCGGGCCCGCGGGTTCCTGCTCGACGGCTACGGCGTGTTCTTCGACGTCGACGTCCCTGCGATGCGCCGCAGCATCGCGTGGAGCTTCCGGACGCTCGATCGGGCCGATCGCGGGCTCGAGCTGGCCGCGCAGACGATTCGCCGGCACATGGCCGCCATGCGCGATCCGGGAGCGCGGCGCGAGGTCGAGGAGGCGCTCCAGCGCATCGTCCGGACGGCCGCTCCCGCAGGCGGCGGCGCGGGTGTGCCGGTTTCGGGGCAGGTGCAGGGGAGCGCGGAGGGCGGCGCGGACGCGCCTGCGGGGACGGCCGCCGCGGATGCGTCCTCGGTGCTCGACGACCCCGGGCTGGCCTATACGAACGAGGTGAAGGCCGCGCTCATCGACGCGATGCTCGAGTACGGCGGCGCGTCGATCCCGATCGGCGAGAACGAGTGGCTGACCGTGGCCGCCCGCGACAGCGAGTCGCGGCTGGGCGTGGTCGATCGCTATGACGTCTCGACCATCGTCCTGCGGGTGCGGGGCGCGGACCTGGCCGCCTTCCGGGCCGGCCGGCTCACGAAGGAAGCCGCCGTCGAACGGGTCGAGATCAGCGAGTACTGACGCGACGTCGCCACGCGGGTTGCGGCCCGAGCCGCAGTCCGCAGCCGACCCCGCCCCTTGCGCGCCGGCGCGAGCCGGTCCGCAGAGCCCCCGCCCCGTGGCTCGTGATCCCGGTGTTCCGCCACCCGGGATCCGCAATCGCCAGTAGAATGGCGCCATGTTCCGCCTGACGTTGCCCCTGGCACTCGCCGCCGCAGTTGCGGCCGCAGCCTGTTCGTCCCCTCCGCCGGTCGCCGAGACGCTCCGCATCGATGAGGTGGTGACCGGCTGGTTCGATGCCGGCGTCACCGAGGACGGCCGCAACAAGATCGTCCCGAGCATCTCGCTCAAGGTCACGAACACCGGCCCCCACAGCGTCGGCCCGGTGCAGCTGAATCTGATCTTCAAGCGTGTCGGCGATCCCGAGGAGTGGAGCACCGCGCTCGTGCGCGTCGTCGGATCCGACGGCCTGCAACCGGGGGCGACGAGCACCGCGGTCGTCGTGCGCGCGCCTCAGGGCTACACCGGCACGCAGCCGAGGGCGCAGCTGCTGCAGAACTCGCTCTTCGTTGACGCCAAGGTCGAAGTCTTCGGCAGAATCGGCGCCTCCACGTGGACACGTCTCGGCGATTACCCGATCGAGCGCCAGCTGCTGACGCAGTAGCGGTGGCTGCGCCTGCGCTCGAGCGGCGGCTCGGCTCCGTCGACGCGGCGGCGATCATCGTCAGCAACGTCATCGGCAGCGGCATCTTCCTGACGCCGGCCTTCGTGGCGGCGCTCACCGGCGATGCGTGGTCGATGATCGCGGTCTGGCTGCTGGGCGGCGGCATCGCGTTCGCCGGCGCGATGGCGTACGCCGAGCTGGCGGCGCTGCGTCCGCGGGCCGGCGGCGAGTACGTCTACCTCCGCGAGGCCTTCGGCCCGCCGGCGGCCTTCCTCACCGGCTGGACGTCCTTCGTCGCCGGGTTCTCCGGGGCGATCGCCGCGAGCGCGGTCGGGTTCGCCGGCTACATCGGCCGCTTCGTTCCGGCTGCCGGCGACGTCACGCCGCTCGTCGATCTGCCGCTCGGCATCGTTCACCTCACGGTCAGCCCGCAGGCGCTCGTCGCGATCTTGTTGATCGCGCTGCTCTCGCTCGTGCACATCCGCGGACTCGGGCCGGGCCGTCTCGTGCAGAACGTGCTGGCGGGCGCGAAGGTGACCGGGCTCGTGCTGCTGATCCTGCTCGGATTCGGCATCGGCGACGGAGCGTGGACGCATTTCGGCGCGCCGTCGGCCCCGCCGCCGGGCAGCTGGCTCCTGGCGCTCGTGCCGGTGATGTTCAGCTATTCCGGCTGGAACGCCGCGTCGTACGTCGCCGAGGAGATCCGCGATCCCGCACGGTTCCTGCCGCGCGCGCTCTTCCTTGGCACCGGCGCGGTCGTGCTGCTGTACGTGATCCTCAACGTGCTGTATGTCTACTCGATTCCGGTGGACGTGCTCGCGACGCTCGATCGCAGCGTGATGGACGTGATCGCGGAGCGGCTGTTCGGCCCGCGGGCGGGCGACCTGCTCGCGATCCTGACCGCCGTCAGCATCGCGGCCAGCGTGAGCGCGATGATCATCGCGGGACCGCGCGTCTACTTCGCGATGGCGCGCGACGGCGTGTTCTTCCGCCGGGCATCGCAGGTGCATCCCCGCTACCACACGCCGGCCGTCGCCATCGTCGCCCAGGCGGTGTGGAGCTCGCTGCTCGTGCTGACCGGCAGCTTCTCGCAGCTGATCTCGTACACCGGCTTCGCCGTGGTGCTGTTCTCCGGCATCGCCGGCATCGCGCTGTTCGTGCTCCGGCGCCGGTTCCCCGACGAGCCGCGCCCGTTCCGGGCGTGGGGCTATCCGGTGATGCCGGGACTGTTCGTGCTGGCGAGCGCGCTCATCGTGGCCAACGCGATCTGGCGGGATCCGGGGCCGTCCGCGGCAGGCCTGCTCATCATGGCCGCCGGGCTGCCGCTCTATTTCGTGCTGACGCGGAAGCGTTGAGGGGCCGTGGCGGGGACGGCATCCAGACCCGTCCCCGCCGACGGGAGGGGTTCAGGGCACCGGCGTGAGCCGGCCCTCCCAGGTGATCTTCTCGTGCGGCTGCGTCCGGACCTCGAAGGTCATCGGCTCGTACCCCGGATGCCGGATCTCGATGCGGTGCGGGCCGACATCGAGATTCAGGCTCTGGAACACGCCGTCGAACTGGTCGACGATGCCGGCGTAGTAGCCGTCGACGTAGACCTCCGCCTCGCGCGGCTTCACCTTCAGACGCAGTGACCCATACGCCTCGTAGACCGGGCCGGCGTAGGGACCGTAGTAGCCGTAACCGTAGCCGTACCCATACGGCCTGAAGTACGAGTAGCCGCCGTACCAGAACGGATCCCAGTAGAAGAACCCGAAGCTGGCCGGATAGTACGGGTAGTACGCGTAGTAGCGCGGGAAGTAGTAGGACCCGCGGCCTGGGCGGTACGGCGAGCGCCGGGGCACGGCGCGGCCGAACGACTGCCGGCCATCGCGATCGCGGGCCTCTTCACGCGGCACGGCGCGCGCCGGGGGCGCCTCGGCACGGGTTCCGCTTCCGCTGCGCGGCACCGCGCGCTCGCCCCGGTCGGACGTGCCGCCGGTCGCGCGCTCGCCCTGCCCCGAGCTGTTGGGGTTCCGGCGCGCGGGCGGCGCCTGCTTCTGCTGAGCCGCGCTCGCGGATGCCGGCGGCGCAGTGACCCTGGTCGCCGGCGCCGAAGCCCTGGGCGCCGACGCGCGAGGTGCCTCGCCTCTCGGCGCGGATCGCGGCACCGCGACGGCACCGCCCGATGAGGTCGCCGACCCGCGGTCGGAGGATCGCGGTGACGGACGACGTTCCTGGGCCGCCGCGGGAACAGCCGACAGGGCGGCCGTGAGGCCCGCCACGAGCGCTGCTCTGAGAAGGGACATGATTCTGCTCCTGTTGGCCGGTCGCAAGTGCAACAGCCCTGCCAGATGAGCTCGTTGAGAATTGGAAGGACTTTGCCGGCTTGCGAGGGGAGTGTCCCTTCCGGGTAGCGGTCCAGCCCGACCGTGGCCGCGGATCGTCCCCGTTCCTTGACACCCCCGAAAACCGGCCGGTACACTTCGATTGTACCGAACAGCGCTGCGGACGCCGTTCAGCTCCTGCCGCCTCGCCGCGCCTCCATCCGGTTCCGCCCGCAGCGGTTCGCGCCCATGTTCCACGCCACCACGATTCTCGGAGTCCGTCTGAACGATCGGACCGTACTCGCCGGCGACGGCCAGGTCACGTTCGGTCAGACGGTCATGAAGCAGGGGGCGCGCAAGATCCGGCGCCTCTACCACGACCGCATCCTGGCCGGCTTCGCCGGCTCGGCCGCCGACTCGTTCGCGCTCTTCCAGCGCTTCGAGGCGAAGCTCGAGCAGTACCGCGGCAACCTCGAACGCTCCGCCGTGGAGCTCGCCCGCGACTGGCGCACGGATCGCATCCTGCGACGGCTGGAGGCGATGCTGATCGTCGCGGACAGGGAAGCGATGTACGTGCTCTCCGGCAACGGCGATCTGATCCAGCCCGACGACGGGATCGTCGCGATCGGGTCGGGCGGACCGTTCGCACTCGCCGCGGCGCGGGCCCTCGCGCGCCATTCGACACTCTCGGCGCGGGAAATCGCCGAGGAGGCGATGCGCATCGCCGCGGACATCTGCATCTATACGAACGACAACCTGGTCATCGAGGAGCTGTAAGCCGTGGCGATTCAACTGCCGGAGCGGACGCAGTCGGCCGCCGAGGCGCTCACGCCCCGCGAGATCGTCGCCGAGCTGGACCGGCACGTCATCGGCCAGCACAAGGCCAAGCGGGCGGTCGCGATTGCGCTGCGCAACCGCATGCGGCGGCAGAAGCTCCCCCGCGATCTCGCCGACGACGTCGCGCCGAAGAACATCCTGATGATCGGCCCGACGGGCGTGGGCAAGACGGAGATCGCGCGCCGGCTCGCGCGGCTCGTGCATTCGCCTTTCCTGAAGGTCGAGGCCTCGAAGTTCACGGAGGTCGGCTACGTCGGGCGCGACGTCGAGTCGATGATCCGCGACCTGCTGGAGATCGCGATCACGATGGTGCGCGAGGAGCGCTACGAGGAGCTCCGCCCGGCCGCCCGGCAGGCGGCCGAGGAACGGCTGCTCGACCTCCTGCTGCCCTCCGTGCCGCGTCCGGAGGTCGACTACTCGGAAGGGGCCGGGGCCGACAGCCGCGCGGCGACGCGCGCGCGACTGCTCGAGCAGCTGCGCGCCGGCCGCCTCGATCATCGGATGGTGGAGATCGAGGTGCGCGACTCGAGCATGCCGGCCTTCGAGATCATCAGCGGCTCCAACGTCGAGGAGATCGGCATCAACGTCAAGGACATGCTGCCCGGCTTCTTCGGCGGGCGCACGAAGAAGCGCCGCGTGCGCGTGCCGGAGGCGCTGGAGCAGCTGACCAACGAGGAGCTCGCGAAGCTGGTCGACATGGAGTCGCTCAGCCGCAGCGCCATCGAGCGGACGGAGCAGGCCGGCATCATCTTCATCGACGAGATCGACAAGATCGCCGGCCGCGAGGGAGGGCACGGCCCCGACGTCAGCCGCGAAGGCGTCCAGCGCGACATCCTGCCCATCGTCGAGGGCACGACCGTGAACACGAAGCACGGCCCGGTGAAGACGGATCACATCCTCTTCATCGCCGCCGGCGCGTTCCACGTGTCGAAGCCGTCGGATCTGATTCCGGAGCTCCAGGGGCGCTTCCCGATCCGCGTCGAGCTCGAGCCGCTCACCCGCGACGACTTCGTGCGGATCCTGACCGAGCCGAAGAGCGCGCTGATCAAGCAGTACACGGCACTGCTCGCGACCGAGGGGCTCGAGGTGATCTTCACGCCCGAGGCGATCGAGCGCGTGGCGGCGCTGGCGGCCCAGGTGAACGAGAAGACGGAGAACATCGGCGCGCGCCGGCTGCACACCGTCATGGAGCGCCTGCTCGACGAGCTGTCCTTCGACGCACCGGAGCGGGCCGGGACCACGGTGACCATCGATCCGGCCTACGTCGATCGCATGCTGGCCGACGTCGCCGGCAACGAAGATCTCTCGCGGTATATTCTGTAGGCGTTGCGTTCCGGTCTGCCGACTGCCAGTCCTGCCGCACCGGCCAAGCGGCGTCTTCGTGCAGTGCTCGTGGCGCTCGCCACCTGCCTCGCGGTCGCGACGGCCGCCTGCGGCAAGAAGGGACCGCCGCTGCCGCCGTTCGCGAAGGCGCCCGCCGTTCCACCGGAGACCAGCGCGCGCCGGATGGGCGACCGGGTGGAGATCCGCTTCACGGTGCCCACCCGCGACATCGACGCGCAGGAGCCCGCGTCAATCGATCGCGTCGAGGTCTGGGCCCTCACCACGCCGACGGCAACCCCGGAACATTTTCGCAAGTACGGCACGCTCGTCGGCTCAGTCCCGGTCCGGAGGCCGCCTCCGCCGCCTCCGGACGTCGAGGAGGACGAGGAGCCACCGCCGCCCCCGCCGCCGTCGACGGAGCCGGGGCTCGACCAGGGGCAGCCCGGTCTCATCGTCGACGAGCTCACGCCGGACGAGTTCGAGCCGGTCGCGATCCCGGAGGTGGAGAAGGCGCGCGCCCGGGAGGAAGAGGCGCGGCGGCGACGGCTCGAGCAGATGGGGGAGCCGAAGCTGCCTCCGCCCGACGTGGGGCGTCCGCTCGACCCGGCGCCCATGCGGATTTACCTGATCGTCGGACGCAACGGCGGACGGTGGGGAGCTCCGCAGCGGATCCCGGTCCCGCTGACGCCGCTGCCACCCGCGCCCGCGGCGCCCGAGGTCACGCTGGAAGAGAAGCAGATCCGGATCGCCTGGATCGAGCCCGAGGGCGTTCGCAGGCCGGTGCATGCCGGCACTGCGGCTCCGAGTCGGCCGGTCGCAACGGCCGCCGCGCCCGCAGCGGTGCCAACCGCAGAGACCGGCGCCGGACCGATCGCGGGAGGCGATACGCCGGCGAGCGTGGAACCCGGGCAGGACCTCGAGCCGCTGCTGCCGCCAGGGGACGAAGTGCGGCCCCTCCCGCCGCTCATGACGCCCTCGGAGGAGACGCCGGACGAAACCGCGGAGAGCGCCGAGAGTGAACCGGCCGCTCCGGCGGAGCCGTCATCGGTACCCGGGCCGCCGCAAGGTGCCGCGGAACCGGCCACGGAAGCCGCGCCGGGCGAGCCGGCAGCCGCTGGCGAGCCCGCGGTGCTGCCGTCTCGCTCTCTTGCCGGATTTCCGAGGACCACGATCGGGTACAACGTCTATCTCGTGCCGCCGCCGGGATGGACGCCGGTCGAGGGCCAGCCCGGGGAGGTGCCGCTGCTGCCGCGGCGGCTCACGCCATCGCCGGTCGCGACGCTGACGTTCGCCGATCCGCTGTTCGAGGTCGGCGTCGAACGCTGCTATGTCGTGCGGACCGTGGAGACGACCGGGACGATGGTCGTCGAGAGCGCGCCGTCGCCGGCCGTGTGCGTGACCCCGCAGGACACGTTCCCGCCGGCGCCGCCGGCCTCGCTTGCCGCGGTCGCCAGCGAAGGCGCGATCAGCCTGATCTGGGATCCCAACAGCGAGCCGGACCTGGCCGGCTACCTCGTGCTGCGGGCCGAGGCAGCGGGCGGCGCGCTGGAGCCGCTCACGAAGGAGCCCATCCGGGAGACCACGTACCGGGATACGACGGTGAAGCGGGGGGTCCGGTACGTCTACGCCGTCGTGGCGGTCGACAAGGCGACGCCGCCGAACCAATCGGCCCCCTCGAACCGGGTCGAAGAGGTCGCGCGCTGAGCCTTGAGCGCGGGGATATGATCGGACGTACGGTTTCCGTACGGGTTGTCTGATACCCGTACCGGTACGGGTGCCGGACGCCCGTACCGTCAGCCGGCACAGGGCCGCGGACTCTGACGGAATTGGCGCCGCGCAGGTACGCCGCGCCGGGAGAAGGGCGATGAAGCTGTTCGTGGATTCGGGAAACATCAAGGACGTCGAAGCGCTGGCGGCGCTCGGCGTGATCGACGGCGCCACCACCAACCCGTCGCTGCTCGCGAAGGCGGGCGGGGATCCCCGGCAGATCCTGAAGGAGATCTGCCGCATCGTGCAGGGACCGGTGAGCGGCGAAGTGGTCTCGACCACCGCTGACGAGATGGTGCGCGAGGGGCGCGAGATCGCGTCCATCGACGAGCACATGGTGGTCAAGGTGCCGTTCACGCGCGACGGCGTGAAGGCGTGCCGCATCCTGGCGGGTGAGGGCATCCCCGTGAACGTCACGCTGATCTTCTCGGCGACGCAGGCGCTGCTCGCCGCCAAGGTCGGCGCGAGCTACGTGAGCCCGTTCGTGGGGCGGCTCGACGACATCGCGACGAGCGGCATGCACCTGATCGAGGAGATCGTCGAGATCTTCGACAACTACGAGTTCGGCACGGAGGTGCTCGTCGCCAGCGTCCGCCACCCGATTCACATCGTCGAGGCGGCGCGGCTCGGCGCGGACGTGTGCACGTGCCCGCCGGCGGTGATCGAGGCGATGTTCAAGCATCCGCTCACCGACATCGGACTGGAGAAGTTCCTGAAGGACTGGGAGGCGGCACAGGCCGTCCGGCGCTGATCCGCCCCCGCCCTTCGGGGCGCCGGCGGGTGAACCCGATCAGATCTGACCAGACCCTCCTGCGGCCCTTCGGGCTGCGGAGGGCAAGCCCGATCCGACCGCTATGACGATGACGTCGGCTGACCGGCTCGCGGAGCTGCTGCGGCGCGCGGAGCTCGGCGGCGGGGAAGAGCGCCTCCGCCGCCAGCACGAGGCGGGGAAGCTGACCGCGCGCGAGCGCATCGCGCTGCTGTTCGATCCCGGCACCTTCGAGGAGATCGACGCGCTCGTCACCCACCGCTGCCGCGACTTCGGCATGGCCGACCAGGTCGTGCCCGGGGACGGCGTCGTGTGCGGATCGGGACGCGTCGACGGCCGGCTGGTCTACGCCTTCGCGCAGGACTTCACCGTCTTCGGCGGATCGCTCTCCGAGACCAACGCGCAGAAGATCGTCAAGGTCATGGACCTGGCGGTGAAGATGGGCGCGCCGATCGTCGGGCTGAACGACAGCGGCGGCGCGCGCATCCAGGAAGGCGTGCTCTCGCTCGGCGGCTACGCCGACATCTTCCTCCGCAACACGCTCGCCAGCGGCGTCGTCCCGCAGATCTCGGCCATCATGGGCCCGTGCGCGGGCGGCGCGGTCTACTCGCCCGCGATCACCGACTTCGTGATCATGGTGCGCGGCACGAGCTACATGTTCGTGACCGGGCCCGACGTCGTGAAGACGGTGACCCACGAGTCGGTGACGAAGGAGCAGCTCGGCGGCGCCACGACCCACAGCGAGACGAGCGGCGTCGCGCATTTCGCCGTCGACGACGACCGCGAGTGCCTGGCGCTCATCCGGACGCTGCTCGGCTACCTGCCGTCGAACAACCTCGACGATCCCCCCACCGGTCCCGCCGGCGATCCGCCGGACCGGGAGGCGCCCGAGCTGGACGTGCTCGTGCCGCAGTCGCCGACGCAGCCGTACGACATGCACGACCTGATCGCGGCGATCGTCGACGTCGGCAGCTTCCTCGAGGTGCACGAGCACTTCGCGCGCAACCTCGTCGTCGGCTTCGCACGTCTGGCCGGACGCAGCGTCGGCATCGTCGCCAACCAGCCGGCGCACCTGGCGGGCACGCTCGACATCGACGCGTCGGTGAAGGGGGCGCGCTTCGTGCGCTTCTGCGATGCGTTCAACATCCCGCTGGTGACGTTCGAGGACGTGCCCGGCTTCCTGCCGGGGACCGCGCAGGAGTACGGCGGCATCATCCGGCACGGGGCGAAGCTGCTCTACGCGTTCGCCGAGGCGACGGTGCCGAAGGTGACCGTGATCACGCGCAAGGCGTACGGGGGCGCGTACTGCGTGATGTCGAGCAAGCACATCCGCACCGACGTCAACTTCGCCTGGCCGACGGCCGAGATCGCGGTGATGGGTCCCGAGGGGGCCGTGAACGTGCTCTACCGGCGCGAGCTGGAGGCAGCGGCCGATCCCGAGGCCGTGCGCGCCCGGCGCGTGGCCGAGTTCCGCGAGAAGTTCGCCAACCCCTTCGTCGCCGCGAGCCGCGGCTTCATCGACGAGGTCATCCGGCCGCGCGAGACGCGCCGGAAGCTGATCGAGGCGCTCTCGCGGCTGTCGACCAAACGCGACCGCAATCCGCCCCGGAAGCACGGGAACATCCCGCTCTGACCCGGGCAGGGGCGGACCCCCACCCGCCCGCGCTCCCGGTCAGCGGCGGGGGCGAGACCTGAATCGGACCCGACCGGCCCGATCCGACCCGAAAAGACCTGATCCGCTAGAATCGAGGGTTGGTGCAGAAACTGCTGATCGCGAACCGCGGCGAGATCGCCGTTCGCGTCATCCGCGCGGCCCGCGATGCGGGGCTGGCCACCGTGGCCGTCTACTCGGACTGTGACCGGCCGGCCCGGCATGTCCGGATGGCCGACGAGGCGTGGCCGCTCGGCGGGAACCAGCCGGCGGACAGCTATCTGCGCATCGACAGGCTCATCGACATCGCCAGGCGCTCAGGCGCCGACGCGGTGCATCCCGGCTACGGCTTCCTCGCCGAGAACGCGGACTTCGCTGACGCGTGCGCGCGGGCCGGGCTGACGTTCATCGGACCCTCGGCCGACGCGATCCGGCTGATGGGCAGCAAGACCGCGGCCAGGCGCGCGGCCGAAGCGGCCGGGGTCCGCTCCGTGCCGGGCACGATCGATCCGATTCCGGCCGACGCGCCGGAATCCGAGGTCCTCGGTGTCGCGCGCGATCTCGGCTTCCCCGTGATGCTCAAGGCCGTGGCGGGCGGCGGCGGCAAGGGGATGCGGCTCGTCGAGTCGGCTGCCGACCTGCCGGCGGCGCTGCGCGCGGCGCGATCGGAGGCGCTGTCGGCGTTCGGCGACGCGGCCGTGTATCTCGAGCGGCGGCTCGTGAACCCGCGGCACGTCGAGGTGCAGCTGCTCGGCGACACGCATGGCACGGTCGTGGCGTTCGTCGAGCGCGAGTGCTCCATCCAGCGCCGCCACCAGAAGGTGCTCGAGGAGAGCCCGTCGCCGGCGGTCGACGCGCGCCTGCGGGCGGCGCTCGCCGAGGCCGCCTGCCGCATTGCCCGATCAGTCGGCTACACGAACGCGGGCACGATCGAGTTCCTGCTCGACGCGGACGGCACGTTCTATTTCCTCGAGATGAACACGCGGCTCCAGGTCGAGCACCCGATCACCGAGGTGGTGACCGGCGTCGACCTGGTCGAGTGGCAGTTCCGGCTCGCGCGCGGCGAGCGCCTGACGATCGACCCGCAGGCCGCGCTCACGCCGGGGGGGCATGCGATCGAGTGCCGCATCTACGCCGAGGACCCGGATCAGGGCTTCCTGCCGAGCCCCGGGCGGATTCACCGGCTGCGGCCTCCCTGCGGTCCGGGCGTGCGCGACGACGGGGGATACGATGCGCCGGGAGAGGTGCCGGTCCATTACGACTCGCTGATCTCGAAGCTGATCGCGTGGGGGAGCGACCGTGGCGCCGCGATCGCGCGCATGCGGCGCGCGCTCCAGGAGTACGACATCGCGGGCGTGAAGACCACCATCCCGTTCTTCACGTGGCTGCTGGCGAGGCCCGAGTTCCTCGCCGGCGAGGTCGACACCACCTATCTCGATCGCGTGCTGGCGGCGCGCAACGGCGAGCCGTTCGCCGGGCCCTGCGACGGGCTCGCCGACCTGGCGGCGATCGCCGCGGCCCTGCACGCCCACACGCAGCAGACCCGCGCCGCGGCCCCGCCCGCGACCGCGTGGCTTCGGGCGGGGCGGCTCGACGCGCTGCGCTAGGCATGCGCTTCACCTTCGAGATCGGCGATCGCGTGCGCGTCGTGACGCTCGAGCCGCGCGGGGACACGCTGGCGGTCACGCTCGACGGCACGCCGGTCGACATCGAAGCCGTCCCGGTCGGACCGGGACGGTGGTCGCTGCGTCTGCCCGCATCCGGCCGGCAGCACGAGGTGACCGTCGCGCGCGTCCAGGACGGCCAGGCGTTCGAGGTCACTGTCGGCGACGCCCGCATTCCGGTGCGCCGCGTGACGGGCCGGCCGGGCAGCCGGCGAGGCGCCGCCATCGACGGCCCCGCCGTCGTGCGCGCGCCGATGCCGGGCAAGGTCGTGCGTGTGCTCGTGACCGCCGGCGACCGCGTCGACGCCAAACAGGGCGTCGTCGTCGTCGAAGCAATGAAGATGGAGAACGAGCTGCGCGCGCCGCGCCCCGGCGTGGTGCGCGAGGTGGCCGTTCGGGAAGGCGCGTCGGTCGAGGCCGGCACGACGCTGGTGATCATCGAATGAGCGATTCGGGGCAGCACGTCAACACCCCGCCGGCTGACACCGGGCCGCCGCAGCCCGGACCCGCGCCCCGCGCGGCGCGCCCGTGGTGGCGCCGCGCGGCGGCATTCGTGCGGACGGTCGCGATCATCGCGACCGTGCTGCTGGCCGTCGCCATCGTCACCACGATCACCGTCGATCTCGGGCCGGCCGTGCGCGCCGCCGCCGAGCGCGCCGGCTCGAGCTACCTCCAGCGCGAGCTGGCGATCGGCCGCCTCTCCATCCGCCTCCTCACCGGCGACATCGTCGTCGAATCGCTCCGCATCGGCGGGCTCGAGCCGGAGCACCGTCCCTTCCTGGTCGCCGATCGCATCGAGGTCGGGCTCGACTTCAGCGCGCTCGCGCGCCGCGAGATCCTGATCGAGGACGTGCGCATGACCGGCTGGGACATGCGCGTCGAAACCTGGCCGAACGGCCGCCACAGCTTCCCGCGCTTCACGCGGGAGCGGCGCGAGCCCGCGGGCCCGAAGCGCTTCGTGACCACCGTGCGGTCCGTCGTGGCCACCGACGGGCAGTTCACGTTCGAGGATCACGGCGCGCCGTGGAGCACCGTCGCGCGCAACCTGGAAGTCGTCGTCCGGAAGACCGACGGGTACAACGGCACCGCGCGCTTCACGGGGGGAACCGTCGCCATCCAGGACTTCGTCCCGATGTGGGCCGACATGGAGGGGGTCTTCACCATCGAGGGCCCTGTCGTCCGCTTCAGCCGGCTCGAGCTGCTTGCCGACGGGTCGCGGTCGGACGTCACCGGGTGGGTGGATCTGTCGCGGTGGCCCGAGCAGGTGTGGAACGTCCGCTCCGTCGTGCAGTTCCCGCGGATGCGCGAGATCTTCTTCGCGCGCGAGAACTGGGAGCTGGGCGGTGAAGGGCATTTCACCGGCGTGTTCCATCTTTTCAAGGGCGGCCGCCGGCTGGAAGGCGATTTCACCAGCGCCGAGGCGCGCGTCAACGGCCTGCGGTTTCCGGACCTGGAAGGGTCGCTCGTGTGGCTGCCGGAGCGCTTCGAGGTCACGCGCGCGTCGGCTGGCTTCTACGGCGGCCGCATCGATCTCGCCTACGGCCTGGCGCCGCTCGGCAAGCCCGACGAGCGCGCCACCGCGCGCTTCCAGGCCGAGTTCCACGACGTGGACATGCGGACCGTGAGCCACGCGTTCGAGTGGGAGGGACTGCGGGTGGATGGGCGGCTCTCCGGGACGTCGCGGCTCGAATGGCCGAGCGGCCGGTTCGCCGAACGCCGCGGAGACGGCCGGCTCGCGATCGCGCCGCCACAGGGCGTGGCCGTGGCCGGACGTGAGCTGCCTCCGGCCGCGCGCGAGCCGGTCGTGCGCCCCTGGGGGCCGTTCAACAACGATCCGCGGGTGCTCGGGGATCTGCCGATCGGCGGCGAGGTCGCGTGGCGGCTCGATCCGGAGTGGATCACGCTGGAGCCGTCGTGGATGGCGAGCCCGAAGACGTACGTCGCCTTCGAGGGGCGCACCGCGTACGGCCGGAACTCCGCCATTCCCTTCCATGTGACGAGCGCCGACTGGCAGGAGAGCGACCGCGTGCTGGCCGGCATCATGACCGCGCTCGGGTCGCCGACCAACGCGGTGCCCGTCGGCGGCGTCGGCACGTTCGACGGCACCATGCGGCAGGCCTTCCGCGATCCACGCGTGGAAGGACGGTTCCGCGGCGACCGCATGTGGGCGTGGGACGTCGAGTGGGGGCGCGCGTCCGGCGACCTCGTGATCGAGGACGGCTACGTCGCGCTGACCAACGCGCGCGTGACGGCGGGCGACTCCGTGATCGAGACGGAGGGACGCTACTCGCTCGGCTATCCGCGTCGCGACGGCGGCGAGGAGATCAACGCCCGCGTGCGCGTCAGCGGCCGGCCGCTGGTCGACCTCCGGCACGCCTTCGGGCTCGACGACTACCCGGTCGACGGCCGGCTGTCGGGCGAGTTCCACCTCTACGGGCACTACGAAGGGCCGTTCGGCTTCGGCCGCATGCGGATCGACGACGGCGTGGCATACGGCGAGCCGTTCGAGTGGGCCTCCACCTCGCTGAGATTCGAGGGAGGCGGCGTGCGGCTGGACGGCATCGAGGCCCACAAGGCCGGCGGCGGCATGACCGGCGCGGCCTTCGTCAGCTGGGACGGGACGTACTCGTTCAACTTCACCGGGCGGCGCGTGCCGGTGGAGTCGATTCAGGCGCTCGCGTACCCGCAGGCGCCGCTGACGGGCCTGGTGGACTTCAGCGCGTCCGGCAGCGGCGCGTTCGAATCGCCCCAGTACACGGTGCGCCTGAGCGTGTTCGACCTCTACGTCAAGGATGAAGGCATCGGGGAGGTCACGGCCAGGCTGACCGTCCGCGACGGGACGCTCGGGATCGAGCTGGACGCGGCGTCGCCGCGCCTCATCGTCTCGGGGGCCGGGCGCGTCGCGATGAACGAGGCGTCGGACGCCGACATCACGCTGCGGTTCACCGAGACGTCCCTCGATCCGTACGTCCGCACGATCTTCCCGGAGCTCTCGCCCTTCACGACCGCCGTGGCGAGCGGCACGCTGCGCATCGCGGGGGAACTGGCCAATCCGCAGCACCTCCGCGTGCAGGCGCGCGCCGACGCGCTGACGCTCAACCTGTTCGACTACATCGTCCGCAACGACGGGCCGCTCGACGTCGCGTACGAGCAGGAGACCGTGCGCATCAACGCGATGCGGCTCGTCGGCGAGGGCACGCGGCTCGACGTCGCCGGCAGCATCGACACCGGCAACAACCGGATCGCGGTGCGTGCGACCGGCGACGCCAACCTCGGCATCCTCCAGGGCTTCATGCGCGACCTGCGCAGCACGGGACAGGCGGACCTCGTCGCGGAGATCAACGGCCCGCTCGAGTCGCCCGTGTTCTCCGGCAGCGCATCCGTCGCCGGGGGACGCTTCCGGCACTTCTCGCTGCCGCACGCACTCGAGGCCGTCAACGGGCGCGTCGCGTTCGACGGGCAGGGGGTGCGGCTCGACGGCGTCACCGCGCGGCTGGGCGGCGGGCTCGTGCGGTTCGGCGGCCGCATCGGGCTGCGCGGCTACCGGCCTGGCGAGTTCAACCTGACCGCGACCGGCGAGAACATGCGGCTGCGGTATCCGGAGGGCTTCCGGTCCGTGGTCGACGCGGACCTCTCACTGCGCGGGCCGTTCGAATCGCCGGTCCTCGGCGGCACGGTCACGGTGCGCAGCTCGGTGTGGTCGCGCCGCATCGACGCCTCGGTCAACTTCCTCGAGTTCGCGGGACGGGCGACGCCGGAAGGCGGACCGGCGGCACCGAGCCGGTTCCCGCTCCGCTTCGACGTGCGGCTCGTGGCGCCCTCATCGCTGCGGATCGACAACAACCTCGCCCGCATCGTCTCGAGCGCGGATCTGGCGCTGCGCGGCACGTACGATCGGCCGCTGCTGTTCGGCCGCGCCGAGATCGAGCGCGGCGACGTGACCTTCGAGGGGCGCCGCTACGTCGTCCGTCACGGCACGATCGACTTCAGCAACCCGAACCGGATCGAGCCGTTCTTCGACCTCGAGGCGGAGACGCGCGTCCGCGTGCCGGGTCAGATCTATACGGTGACCCTGAACGCCGCCGGGACGTTCTCGCGCCTGCAGTGGGGGCTGACGTCCGATCCGCCGCTGCCGACCGTCGACGTGCTCGCGCTGCTGCTGAACGACACGACGCCGACGGATCCGGAGCTCGCCGCCCTGCGGCGTCCGGACGAGGCCGAGCAGCAGCTGCTGCAGGCGCGCGCCGCGCAGCTGCTCGTCAGCCCGATCTCCTCCGGCGTCACGCGCGTGGTCGAGCAGACCTTCGGCATCAACACGTTCCAGATCACGCCGTCGCTGACCGATCCGGCGGCGCAGTCGTCACGCCTCATTCCGGGCGCGCGGCTGACGATCGGCAAGCGGATCTCCAACCGTGTCTACGTCACCTTCTCGCAGTCGCTCTCGGCCTCGACCACGACCCGCGACCAGGTGATCCTCCTCGAGTACGATCAGAACGACCGGCTGTCGTGGGTGCTCTCGCAGAACGAGGATCGGACGTACGCGCTCGACGTCCGCGTGAGGCACGCCTTCTGATGATGCGCGCGCTCCGGTGGCTGGCCCTGGCCACCGTGCTCGCGGCGGCATCGGCCGGTCCCGCCGCCGCGCAGTCGCGCGGGTTGCTCGCGCCCCCCTCGCTCGTCGGCCGGCCGGTGACGACACAGGTGGTGGCGGTGGAAGGCCGGCCGGTCACCGAAGGCGGGCTCCTCGACCTGGTGCAGACCCGGCCCGGCGAGCCGCTGACGGTCGAAGACGTGCGGGAGACGATCGCGCATTTCGCCGGCCTGGGGCGCTTCGAGGACGTCGTCGTGCAGGCGCACGAGGAACCGGGCGGCGTGCGGGTCTCCTACGAACTCGTGCCGGTGCGGCTCATTCGCCGGCTCGAGTTCCAGGGACGGGTTGAGCTGTCGAGCCGACTGCTCCGCAGCCGTGTCGCCGACCGGCTCGGCGACGTGTTCTCGCGGGCGCGGCTCGACGAGATGGTGCGGGCGCTGGAGGCGGTCTATCAGGATCACGGCTACATGGAGGCCCGGATCCTGCCGCGCCCCGATCTGCCGTCTGCTGACCGGGAAACGCTCGTCGTCGAGATCGAGGCAGGGCCGCGGCTCACGATCTCGCGCGTGACCGTGGACGGCAACGCGCCGATGCCGCTGACGGAGATCCCGAGAATCACCGGACTGTCAGCAGGCCAGCCGTATCGCCGCGCGGAGGTCGACCGGCGGCTCGCGAAGCTGGTGGAGGACCTGCGGGATCGCGGTTACTACGAGGCGCGTGCCGATCACGTGCTCGAGCCCGATCCCGACGGACGCACGGCGGAGCTCGCGATCGCCGTGGACGCCGGCGCGCGCATCCAGGTGCTCTTCGAGGGGGATGCGTTGCCCGAAGGGGACCGGCAGGCGCTCGTGCCGGTCGAGCGTGAGGGCTCCGCCGACGAAGACCTGCTCGAGGACTCGGCGATTCGCATCCGCGATCGCCTGCGTGCGGAGGGCTATCGCGACGCGAGCGTCGAGTACGCGCGGATGCCCCGGGGCGAGGAGCTGGCGGTCGTCTTCACCGTCGATCGCGGCCCGCGATACCGTACGGGGACGGTCCGCATCGAGGGGGCCGCGACGCTGCCGGCGCCGGAGCTCGAGCCGCTCCTCCGCACCCGCGCCGGGGACCCGTTCGTCCAGGCCGCCGTCGATCGCGACGCCGCCGCCATCGTCGAATACTACCGCCGCCGCGGTTTCACCGACGTGCGGGTCAGCGCGGAGGCCCTGCCCGCCGCCGGCGCTGCCGAGCCGGTCCCGGTGGACGTCCGCTTCGCCGTCGAGGAAGGGCCGCGCACGCTCGTCGGCGACATCGCGATCCGCGGTGCGCAGGCCGTCGACCCGGCGGCGCTGCGCGCGGCGGTGTCGTCGCGTCCGGGGCAGCCGTACTACCAGCCGCAGGTCGCCATCGATCGCGACGGCATGCAGCTCGTCCTGCTGAACCTCGGGTATCCGTCGGCCGCCGTCGACGCGCGCGTGACCTTCTCGCCGGACCGGTCCCGCGCCGACCTCGAGTTCTCCGTGAGCGAAGGGCCGCAGGTCTTCGTCGGGCACGTGCTCGTCGTCGGGAACGAGAAGACCGACGCGCGCACCATCCGCCGCGAGGTCACGCTGGAGCCCGGAGCGCCGCTCTCGTACGCGCAGATCATGGAGAGCCAGAGCCGGATCAGCGCGCTCGGGCTGTTCCGCCGGGTGCGCATCACCGAGCTCGATCACGGGGTGCCGAACGAGCGCGATCTGCTCGTGAGCGTCGAGGAAGCACCGGCGACGACGGTCGGGTACGGTGCCGGACTCGAAGCCGGGCCGCGGCTGCGGCGATCCGAGCCCGGCGGGCCGGCCACCGAGGTCTTCGAGGTCGCGCCGCGTGGCTTCGTGGAGTACGGGCGGCGCAATCTCTTCGGGCGCAACCAGTCGATCAACCTGTTCGGGCGCGCGAGCCTCCGGTCGCGCGCGTCGACGGTCGACGTCGGACCGGGCGAAGAGGAGCCGGGCGGCTACACGCTGCGCGATTATCGCGCGCTCGGCACGTTCCGGTCGCCGCGGGTGTTCGGGACCGAGGCCGACCTCGTGCTCACCGGGTTTCTCGAGCAGGGCCTGCGATCGAGCTTCAACTTCACCCGCCGTGGCGCGCGCGCCGAGCTCGCACGCCGTCTCACCCGCTCGCTGAGCGTGAGCGGGCGGTACCTGATCGAGCGCACGAAGCTGTTCGAGGAGCGGTTCGATCCCTCCGACAAGCCGCTCGTCGACCGCCTGTTCCCGCAGCTCCGGATCTCCACGCTCTCGGCGGCCGTCGTCTACGACACGCGGGACGATCTGCTCACGCCGACGAACGGGGTGCTGATCGGGTTCGACCAGGACGTCGCGATGCGCGCGATCGGATCGGAGGTGGGCTTCGTGAAGGGGTTCGGCCAGGCGTTCGTCTACCGCCGGCTGCCGGGCGCGCGCGGCACGGTGTTCGCCGCCGGCGCGCGCATCGGCCTGGCACGCGGCTTCGAGCACGTCGTGCCGCTGCTCGACGAGGCGGGGGACCCGATCCTCGACGAAAACGGTGAACCGGTGGTCGACGTCGTCACGGACCTGCCCGCGAGCGAGCGGTTCTTCGCGGGGGGCGACACGACCGTGCGCGGGTACGCGCTCGACCGGCTCGGCACGCCGGAGACGATCGATCGCAACGGCTTTCCCACCGGCGGCCATGCGGTGGCCATCCTCAACAGCGAGCTGCGCATCCCGGTATGGGGCGGGCTGGGCGCGGTCGGCTTCGTCGACGCCGGCAACGTGTTCAGCCGCGTGTCCGACTTCTCGGTCGGCCGGCTGAAGCCGACGGCCGGCCTGGGGATCCGGTATCAGTCGCCGATCGGGCCGATTCGCGTCGACGTCGGCTTCAAGCTGAGGCGCGAGCGGCTTCGGACCGGCGAGCTGGAGTCACGCGCCGTCCTGCACATCAGTCTCGGCCAGGCATTCTGACGTGCGCACCCGACTCGCCGCCCTGCTCGTGCTGCTGCTCACCGTGCCCGCTCCGCGCGCGGAGGTGATCGATCGTGTCCTCGCGATCGTCGACGGCACGCTCGTGACGCTGTCGGACGTCCGCACCGCGGTCGTGCTGCAGCTCGTCGCGGTCCCCGAGGACACGGCGATCGAATCGGGTCTCGAGCGCTGGATCGATCGCCTGCTGGTGCTGCAGGAGGTCGAGCGCTTCGCGCCGCCCGAGCCGGATCCCGCCCTCGTCGACGTGCGGCTCGCCGACGTGCTCAGCCGGCTCGGTCCGCCGGAGGAGCGACGCCGGCAGCTGGAGGCGCTGGGTGTGAGTGAAGCCTGGCTGCGCGGCTGGGTGCGTGACGACCTGCGCATCCAGGCGTACATCGACCAGCGGTTCAGCGGCACGCTGGAGCCGACCAGCGAGGAGCTCGAGAACTACGCGCGCGAGAACCCGGGCGCGTTCGGCGAGGCGGGCCGGCTCACGCCGGCCGACGAACAGGCGATCGCGCGGGCGGGTGCGATGGCCGCCCGCCGGCGCGCGCTGGTGGCGGACTGGGTGCAGGGGCTCAGGCGCCGCGCCGAGATCCTGCGTCCCTCGCGATGAGCTCGCGATAGAGCTCGCCGAAACGCCGCTGAATCACCCGCCAGTCGAACCGCTCCTCCAGGAGCCGCCGTCCCGCCTCGCCGTACGCCGCCCACCGGTCCTGCGCGACGAGCGCGTCTGCGAGCGTGCGGGCCAGCGCCTCCGGTGAACCCGGCTCGGCCAGCCAGCCGGTCGCGCCGGGCGCGACCTTGTCCGGCAGTCCTCCCGCCCGCGTGGCGAGCACCGGCAGCCGGTGGAGCATCGCTTCCAGCGTCACGAGCGAGCTGCCCTCGTAGCGGGTCGGGTGCACGAAGAGATCGGCGGCGTCGTACCACGCGTGCAGCGTCCGATCGTCCACGCGCCCGGTGATCAGCACGCGCGAGGCGAGACCCGACTCGTGCAGGCTGCGCTCGAGCGCGGGCCGCGCCGGGCCGTCGCCGACCAGAACCCAGCGCCACGCGATGTCTCCCGGCATGGCCGCCAGCGCGGCGGCCAGATCGGCGAAGCCCTTGTTCGCCTCGATGCGGCCGACGCTCACGAGCAGCACGGTGTCGTCGCCAATCGCGGCACGCTCGCGCATCGCGCGGCCGGCTGCGGGATCGACGAGACGGTGGAGGTCCTGCACGTCGAGTCCGTTCGGGATCACGCGGACCACGTCCGCGGCGACGGGCAGATGACGCAGCACGGCGGGCAGGATGGCCTCGTCGGTCGCGATCACCGCGTCGCTGGCGCGCGCGGTCCGCCGGACCACCGCCTGGAGCGGCGCGTACCCGAGCCCCTTCAGCCGCTGGCCGCCGTAGCGGCCATCGGCGCCGCCGAACTCCTCGAGCCCCTGCGGGTTGAGCACCAGCGGCGCCCGTGCGCCGCGCGCCCGCGCGGCCGCGTAGCCCCACGCGCTCGCACCGACCCCGTAGACGACGTCCACCTCGTCGCGGGCCACCAGCTGCGCCGCGACGATTCCGGCGCGCCGTCCGAAGACCGGATACGCGGTGCTCCGATCGATGATCGTCGTGCCGCGGCGGCCCGCCAGCGGGAACGTCCGGTACGGCACGAAGCAGGCGCTGAACTCCGGATGACCGGCGACGAGCTGCCAGCGATCGGGATCGACCCCGAGCGGCGCTGACGGCGTGCGCGTGACGAGCGTCACGCGCCAGCCGGCGTCGAGGTGGTAGCGGACGAGATCGTAGAGGTGCCGCTCGAGGCCGCCGACGCCGTGCAGCGCGTACACGGACCGGCCCAGCACGGCGACGCGGAGCGGCCGTTCCTCAGCCATGCGCCGCTCCGGCCTTCGCCCGCACGACGTCTGCGTAGACGCCGAGGATCCGGTCCACCACCGCAGGTGCGGCGAAGGTCGCCTCCACGTGCGCGCGCAGCTGTCGGCCCAGCGTGTCCGCGAGCTGGCGATCCGCGACGAGCCTTGCGGCATCGGCGGCGAGCGCGTCCGGGTCGGCCGACAGCAGCCCGGTCACCTCATGCCGGATGATGTCGCGCGTGCCGCCGGTGTCCATCGCGGCGACCGGAATGCCGAGGGCGCCAGCTTCGAGGAGCACGCGGCTGAGCGACTCGGGCCCGTGCGACGGGAAGAGCAGCAGGCGCGCGTGCGCGACGCATCCCAGCGCCGCGTCGCGCGGCAACCAGCCCGTGAAGCGCGCGTCGATGCCGGCGCGTCGTGCCTCCGCCTCCATCGCCGTGCGCAGCCGTCCGTCGCCGACAACCACGAGCGGCCAGGGCAGCTTCGCACGCTCGGCGACCCGCAGCAGATGTTGTGCGCCCTTGTTCGGCTCGAGCTTTCCGCTGAACACGGCGTACGGCCCGTCGATCGGCGGCCGCGATCCGGCGGCGGCGCTGCGGATCGCGTCGAGATCCACCGGATTCGGAATCTGGCGTATCACGCCTTCAGGCAGTTCCGGCGCGCGTGCCGCGAGATCCGTCGCCATCGTCGAGCTGACGGCGATGACGGCATCGGCATCGGCGAGCGCACTGCGCTTGCGGGCGAGGTTCGCACGCATGTAGGGGATGAGCGGCCACGCGATGGGCGCCGCCGCGCCGGCGCGCGCGCGCAGGCATCGCCGCATGTTGGCGGAGGTGCAGGCCGGACAGAGCGCCGCCGCGTCACGATCCCGGATCAGATCGGACCAGTAGCAGACGGGCCAGTAGTCCCGCACGGTCGCCACGACCGGGATGCCGCGTCGCCGCGCGGCCCGCACGGCCGGCGGCGTGCTCAGCACGTGCTGGGCGTGGACGACGTCGACCGGATCGCGGGCGAGCCGGGCGGTGAGCCGGGCGGCGACGTGCCGCCAGAGGCGCTCGTTCTTGAAGTAGTTGCGCACGAACGGCATGCGCGGTGCCGGCGTGGCAATCTCGTCGACCGCAAAGCCGTCGTACTCGTGGCGGGCGTCTCGCGCGGTTCCGGGGCGCGGCCTGACGAGAGCCACCTCCACGCCGCGCGCGCGCAGGCCGCGCGCCAGCTCGTATGTGCTCCATCCGCTGCCGCCGCAGTGCGGCGGGAACGAGTCGGTTACGAGCAGGACGCGCACCGGTTCATTATTGCGGATCGCGGCGGCGTGTCCGGTCCGCGGCGATGCGTGCGAACGCCGCGTCCAGCGCCGCACAGTGAGCCTCCCAGCTGTAGTCGCGCACGGCCCGCGCGCGAGCCTGCCGTCCCATTGCGGCCCGATCGCGATCCAGCATCGCCACGAGCGCGTCGGCGAGTGCGCCGGGCGTCGCCGGCTCGTAGAGCAGACCTTCGACCCCGTCAGCCACGAGCGCGCGCAGCCGCGGGAGAGCCGGCGCGACCACGGGCAGCCCCGAGGCCATGTACTCGAAGATCTTGAGCGGCGACCAGTAGAACGCCAGGCGCAGCGGCCCGTGACGCGCGATGTCGAACGGCGCGACGCCGATGTCGGCGGCGGCCAGCGCCGCGGGCATCGCGTCGTGGGGCAGCGCGCCGGTGAACGTCACACCGCTCAGCCCGCGCGCCGCGTCCACTGTCGCGGGCCGCTCGGGGCCGTCGCCGATCAGGACGGCGTGCAGGTGTGAGATACCGCGGGCTCTGAGCAGCCGTACCGCTTCGACGAACGTCACGGCGCCGTGCCAGGGACGGAACGCGCCTGCGAAGACCGCGACCACCGATCCGGGCTCTCGCGTCCACGGAGGCGTCCCGGCGGCATCGGGCCGGAACCGCCGCGTGTCGGCGCCCCACTCGATCTCCAGCACGCGCTCCGGCGGCGTCCAGGCCGGCAGCACCGCGGCGCTCGGCGTGACGATCAGATCGGCTGCCGCGACCTGCCGTTCCCGCCAGCGCCGCATCGGCTGCGCCAGCAGCAGGCGGTCGAGCGTGGCCTTCGGCGAGCCGGGGTAGTCGATGACCGGCGCGTTGACCTCGAGCACGTAGGCGGCGCCGGCCGCGCGGGCGGCCAGCATGCCCTCGCCGCCGAAATTGTGGTACCGCTCGATGACGACATCGGGACCGAGCGCCCTCGCGAGCCGGCGGACGGCCGGCGCGCGGAGCAGCCGCAGGTGTGGACGCCGCCACGGCGCGGCCACCGCATGCCAGTGCACACCCGTTGGCGGGGCGCCGGGGCCGGGAGACGTGAGCACGTGGACTTCGTGTCCGCGCTGAGCAAGTCCTTCGGCGACCGAAGCGACGTGCACCGATCCGCCGAGCGTGCCCGGCACCTGCTGGTCGATGGCGGAGTAGAGGATGCGGAGCGACACGGCAGATCAGCGCGGCGCGCCGGGCACGCGCTCGAGCAGCGCGAAGAACGGTCCCGTGCGGACGCGTCCGAACAGCCGCACGTCGATCGTCATCAGCACGGTGACGGCCTGCAGTATCCGCAGGAGCGCGCCGCCCCGCGCCAGCCGGCGCTTGGCGGCGAGCCGGGCCGCGCGCGCCTCGGCGTCTCCGTCTCGCGCGGAGTCGGCCGATCCGCCGCGCGCGTTCCCGCGCGTCGTCCAGCGCCCGAGGGCCTTCTCCGCCATCCGCATCAGCACGTTCTCGACGAAGGCGCCGACGAGCGGCGTGTAATAGCGGATCATCGCGATGCGGAATCCGGCCGCCGCCACGGTCCGCTCGAGATCCGGGATGTCGGCGAGCGGATTCAGGTGATCGGACTTCCGCAGGCGCTCCCGTTTGAGATCGATCAGTCCCACGCGCTCGAGCCCGCGCGCGAGCGCGTTGATGGCGCGCAGTCCGTCGGCCAGCGGCGAGTTCTTCCGCACGTGCGAGTAGACGAACACGTGCCCGCCCGGCCGCACCACGCGCGCCATCTCGGCGAGCACACCGGCCAGGCCGTCGCGCGACAGGTGCTCGAACACGTCGAGCGCGTACCCCTTGTCGAACGCGCCGTCGGTAAAGGGGAGCCGGCGGAGATCGCCGAGCACCAGGTCGCTGCCTTCCAGCGCCTCGTGCGCGAAGTACGGCGCGACGTCCACGCCGACCAGCGACGCGCCGCTCTCGGCGTTCCACACGAGCGAGCGGCCGCTGCCGCATCCGAAGTCGAGGGCCGTCTCGCCGGGACGCAGTGCCAGCATGCGCCGCAGCATCCACTGGCGGACGCCGGCCTGCAGCAGCGGCGGCGACACGGTCTCGTGCCGCGCGTCCGCATGCAGCGCCTCGTCGGTGTACAGCGTCGTCTCGTCGAACGTGTCGGAGGGCCGCAGGTCCAGATAGCCGGGTCCGCGCGCGAAGCGGCGCCGGCAGCCCTCACAGGTCAGCGCGGCGGCATCGGCTGCCAGGCGGCCCCGGCAGTCCGGACAGCAGACCAGCTGCAGCAGCGTGTCCGAGATCACGCCTCCGCTCCGGCCGCACGATCGAGCACGCCCTCGAGCCGCAGCGCCCGCGTGTCCCAGCCGTACTCCGCGGCGTCCTGCCGCGCCCGCTGCGCCAGGCGGCACGAGAGCTCCCGATCGTCGAGAACCCGGCGGAGCCCGTCGGCGAGCGCCGTCGGCGAGTCGGGCGCCACGAGCACGGCGTTCTCCTCGTGCCGCAGCACCTCCCGCAGCGCGTGCAGGTCGGAGGCGACAATCGGCCGTCCCGCCGCCATGTACTCGAACAGCTTCAGCGGCGACGTGTACCGGTCCGAGATGTGCGTCCGCCGGTTCGGCAGCACCAGCACCCGCGCCCGCGCGAGCTCGTCGCGGACGGCCGCCGGCGGCACCCATCCGGCGAAGGCCACGCGGTCGGCGATGCCGAGCTCGCGCGCACGTGCCTCGAGCCGATCGCGGTCCACGCTCTCGCCAGGCTGTCCGCCGACGATGCGCGCGTGCACGCCGGGCAGGTGCGCGAGCGCCTCGATCAGGACGTCGACCCCCTTCCACGGATACAGGTGCCCCGCGTATACGACGAGCGGCGGGTCGCTCTCGGAGAAGGAGCCCGGCTCGCCGGCCAGCAGCTCCGTGCGCACGCCGTCGGGAATCACCGCCGCGTTCAGCCGCGTGCCGAAGCGATCCTCCAGCTCCTGCTGGTGGACGCGCGTGAGGGTGACGTAGCCCTGGGCGCGACGCCATACGCGGCGTTCCCGTCGCGTCAGGCGGTTGAGACGGGCCATCGACGGCGGCGCCGCGGTCGACAGCAGCCGCGGCAGCTCCACCGCCACCGCCGGCGCGTAGCCGTGCGACTCGTACACCACCGGGGCCCGCAGGGTGCGGAACGCCGGCGAGAGCAGCAGATCGGCAATCCCGAGATCGCGCGTGAGCACCACGTCGGCGCTCCGGCTCAGCGCGCGCGCGACCGCGAGCGCCACATACGCCGGCCGGCGAAGACTGGCCGGCGTCCACGGGGCCGTGACGATCGTCAGGCGATCGTCGCGCGACGCGCCGTAGAACTGCCAGGGATCCCGGGCCGGCCGGGTCGTGTCGCGGCGGACGAAGAGCGTGACCTCGTGATCGCGGGCGGCCAGCGCACGGCAGGTCTCGAACGTCTGGACTCCGTTGGCGCGCTCGAGCGGGAATCGGATGTCGGCGAGATAGAGGATGCGCACGCGACGCCTATTATGGGGCAGCGATGCCGCGGGTCGGCAGCCGGCTACGGCTGCCCGGGGCGCTGCGCGTAGAACGAGGCGCGCTGGAAGAAAAAGCGGTACGCCAGTTCCGGCAGCTGCACCGGGAGCTCGATGAAGGCCACACGGGCCGCCCGCGGGACGTCCAGCCGGTGGCGGTCCATCAACCCCGCGCCGAACTGCACCATCAGCGCCAGATTCCAGTAGACGCACAGTGCCGCGGCGGCAAGGGTCAGCCCGCGCGTCCGGCCCCGTACCCGGTCGAACAGCACCAGCAGCCCGATGACGAGCAGCGGGGTCAGGCTGACGAACCGGCGCTGCCCGAACGCCCCGGCGGCGCTCCACGACGCCACGCTGCCCGCCACGTAGACCTGGCCCGCTGCGCCGAGCGCCAGCAGCAGACCGAGCCGGCGCTGATCGTCGGCGCCGCCCCGTCGCTCCGGCGCCGCGATCAGCAGCACCAGGCCGGCGGCCGCCAGCAACGCCAGTGGCGTCCACAGCAGGAAGCCGTGCTGCGGGGACGCGAGCACGTCGATTGCGTGCGGCGACGTCCAGTACATCTTGCGCGCGACGAGGCGCGACGGGCCGATGCGGCCGTTGAGCGACAGGTACGCGAGCGCCTGCGGCAGGAAGGCCAGCACGCCGGCCGCGATCCCGGCGGCCGCCGCCCGCAGCAGCTGCCGCCGGTCCGGTCTGCCGGTCGTGCCGGGCGCAGCAGCCGTGCTCGCAAACGTCAGCGCGAAGTCCACGGCCACCAGCGGCACGTAGAACGCATCCTGCTCCCGCACCATCGTCATCAGCGCCGCGCAGGCACCGAGCGCCGCCGTGCCGGCCACGCTCCAGTTCCGCCGGACCAGCAGCCAGACCAGCAGGAACAGCGAGGTCGCGAACGCGGAGGTCGCGTGCGCCATCACCGGCGACAGGTACATGTAGAAGGCCAGCGGCGTGCCGAACCAGACCGCCAGCGCCGCGGCGGCGGACGGGAGCAGCGGCGGCTCGTACCCGAGAACCAGACGCCCGGCGCGCAGGCTGACGACGAGCGCCAGCCACCCGTAGAGGGCCGAGGCGATGCAGACCATCGCGATGTAGGGGAGCGAGTAGCCGTCGGCGTCGTGCGTAGCGCTGAGGCTGGCCCACACGTGTCCGACGAAATAGAACGGCGCCCACAGGATCGCCGACCCGATCGTGCCGAAGTTGATGTGCCGTCCGGTCTCGGTCCGGCGCTCGAGGAACGTCTCCCGGAAGCCGTGCGCCACCGCGATGCCGCGGTCGTGGAAATACGTGTACTCGTTGCCGAACGCGACGTCGCCGTCGAACCAGATCGAGCGCAGGTACGAGAAGTACTGCACTTCGTCCGACGCGAAGATGCGCGGCGTGATCAGCGGGGTGGTGAGCAGGAACAGCAGCCCGAGCAGGCCGGCCGTCGAACGCCGGCGTGTGGCAGGCATCCTGCCAATCCTACACGCTGCCGGGTCCGATGAGGAGATACCGGAGGATCTCCTGCCCGTTGAAGCCCGCGTGGCTGGTCACCGACGCCAGCACGCTGCGGCGCCACAGATACATCGCGCCCCAGATCAGCCCCAGCACCGCCGTCGCGATGCCCGCGTCGAGCCCCTGGACGACGTGTCCGACGCCGAAGGCCGCGCTCGTCACGAGCAGGCCCACGGTGGCGCCTCCGAGATGCCGCTCGAAACGCGTGATCAGGAACGCGCGCTGCAGTTCCTCGCGGACGCCGCCGCCGACGAGCGCGACGACGGCGAAAAGCCACGCCTCCGTCGGCGATTGCAGCAGCTGCGCGAACGGATTGATGGGGACGTTGTGCAGCCACGGCGCCAGCCATCGCACGAGGAGGATGAGCCCCGTCGTCAGCAGGAGCAGCGGGATGACCGTGACGATCCCGAGCGGGATCTCCGTCGCGGGCCTGCGCCAGCCGAGGAACACCTCGCGCGCCGACTCGCCTTCGTAGCGCAGGATCAGCAGGATCAGGCCGACCAGCAGCACCGTGTCGGTCAGCGACAACACGAACACCCAGGTGATGTTGAGCCGCTCGTCGTTCAGGAAGGGACGATGGCCGAGCAGCGCGAGGACCTGGACGATCAGCAGCTGCGTCGGGATGCCGGAGCAGAGCAGGACCTGCAGGACGGCCCGCACGCGCGGCGAGCCCAGCGGGCGGTGCGTTGCCGGCGCGGGTGGAGCGCCGCCGATGGGCGGTTCCGGATCGCCCGGGGCATCGGGATGCCAGGTCATGTCCGTGCGATCCGGTTCCAAGCGAACGTCGCTCAGCGGTCCAGCCGCACGCGCACCGGTACGGCCTCCGACAGGCGGACCGTGACCGGCGTGCCCGACGAGAGCTCCACTTCCTCGCCGCGCGTCGCGAGCACGGCCCCCGTGCCGGCACCCGCGCCGATCGCGGATCCGATGGCCGCTCCCTTTCCGCCGCCGACGATGCCGCCGACGACCGCGCCGGCGCCGGCGCCGATGCCGATCTTCGTCGCGTCCTGCTTCTTCGTGCCGCGGGCGGTGCGGATCACCGACGACGTGCGGATGCGGTACGACTCGCCGTCCACCTCGACGTCCGTGAAGCGGAAGGCCAGCCGCGCGCGGCCCTTGACCTTGCCGGACCGCTCCGCGGCGGTGACCACGCCCCGCAGCATCGTGCCGGCCGGCAGCACCTTCACGCCGTCGACGACGACGTCGCGCCGGAGCGTGGCGCGGACCGGATCTTCCACCGACGCCGTGTCGGAGGCCAGCGCCGTCTCGAGCCGCAGCGGCAGCTCCGTGCCTGCCGGCAGCGTGACCTCCCGCAGTGCCGGCGCGGCATCACCAGGCGCGGCGTCGGGCGTGAGCCGCGACACCGGCGCGCGATCCCCGGACGCGGGAGCTGCGGCGCGGTCGTCAGACGGCGCCTGCGGCGCAGGGGCAGCCGCGTCGGCGGCCGGTGGGGTATCGTCGGTACGGGCCGGTGCCTGAACGTCCTGCGCGGGCGCGGGCGGCGTCGCGCCGTCGCCCGAAGGCGTGGTGTCCCCGCCGCATCCTGCCGCGATCGCCGCCGCCACGAGAGCTGTCAGCAAGCTGGTTCGCATCTTGAAACGTCCTCCTCTGCGGCGTGCATTGCAGCAAGGGGCGGACCATGACAAAGTTACTCGAATCAAGGTCTTAACGGCTGTGTTATGCGGACGCCCCGGCGCGGGTGACCCGTGAACCCGTGTAATTATTACCCTACAAGCAGGTCCCGATGAGCACTACTACGATCGCTGATACGGATCGGGCGTCGCACACGGCTGCCGAACGCGTGCTGATCGTCGAGGACGACAGCGCGGCCCGCACCGGCCTGACCGAGCTGATTCGGACCTGGGGCTTCCTGACGGATTCGGCGGCGGACGGCGAGGAGGCGCTGCAGAAGATCGCGCAGTTCCGCCCGTCGATCGTGCTGACCGATCTCGTGATGCCCCGGCGGACCGGGCTCGAGTTGCTGGAGGCGCTCCGGGAAATCGACCCGGGAATCGCCGTCATCCTGCTCACCGCGCAGGGGACGGTCGAGACCGCCGTGGAGGCGATTCGCAGCGGCGCCTACGACTACCTGACCAAGCCGGTCGACCCGCAGCGTCTGCGGATTCTGCTCGACAAGGCGGCGGAGCGCCAGAACACGCTGCGCGAGGTGCAGGTCCTGCGCCGCACGCTGCGCGACAAGGGAGCCTTCGGCCGGATGATCGGCGCCAGCCCCGAGATGCGCCGCATCTACCAGGTGATCGAGCAGGCGGCTCCGACGACGGCGTCGGTGCTGATCACCGGGGAGTCGGGCACGGGCAAGGAGCTGGTCGCGCAGACCATCCACCAGCTGAGCCCGCGCAGCAAGATGCCGTACGTCGCGGTGAACTGCGCCGCGATTCCCGAGACGCTGCTCGAGAGCGAGATCTTCGGCCACGAGAAGGGGGCGTTCACCGGCGCGATGGAGCGCCGGCAGGGCGTCTTCGAGCTCGCCGACCGCGGCACGATCTTCCTCGACGAGATCGCGGAGATGACGCCGCAGACGCAGGTGAAGCTGCTGCGCGTGCTGCAGGAGCGCAGCTTCCGGCGTCTGGGCGGCCGCGTGGAGACGCCGGTGGACGTGCGCGTCATCGCGGCCACGAACCAGGATCCGCTGCAGGCGGTGCGCGACAACAAGCTGCGCGAGGATCTCTACTACCGCCTGAACGTGTTCTCGATCGCGCTGCCGCCGCTGCGTGATCGCAAGGAGGACCTGCCGCTGCTGGCGCAGGCCTTCCTGACGGAGTTCGCCGAGCGGAACGACAAGCCGGTGAAGGCGATCAGCCCCGAGGCGATGCGGCGCCTGGAGCAGTACCACTGGCCGGGGAACGTGCGCGAGCTGCGCAACGTCGCCGAGCGGCTGGCCATCCTCCTGCCGGGGGACACGATCGAGGCGGAGGACATCCAGCTCGGCACGCGCCAGGAGGCGCCACCGTCGATCGCCACGAACCTCACCCTGCGGGATGCGCGCGACGAGTTCGAGAAGCAGTACATCCTCTCCCGCCTGCGCGAGTTCGCCGGAAACGTCAGCCGCACCGCCGATGCTCTCGGTGTGGAACGGTCGAATCTCTACCGGAAGCTGCACGCGTACGGGATCCGCGTGGAGCGGCCGTGATTTGTTGTCGGTTGTCGGTTGTCGGTTGTCGGTTGACTGTTGCCGGTTGGGTTTGCCGGTTGCCGTTAGGCGCCTCGACAAAGGCCACGAAGGCGG
>DASVDJ010000132.1:0-4093 GCA_036381155.1 Vicinamibacterales bacterium | reverse complement strand
TCGGGCACACGCGAGGTCCACACGTGCGGCGTGATGCAGTTCTGGTTCGCGAGCCAGACGAGCGAGCGCTCGTCGGTGACGAGCACGTGATGGACGGTGCCGCCCTTCTTGGGCACTTCCACGCGCTCGAGCCACTCCGGGAACCCGCGCGTCACGTTCTTCTGGAAGAAGCCCGGCTCGCCGATCCCGCGGTGATACCGCTCCATCGTCACGGGCCGGTTCCGGATGTGCGGGAGCATCACCGGCGCGATCGCGGCGTAGTAGTCGGCCAGCTCCTGCTTGGTGATCCCGTCCTCCGGGAACAGGACCTTGTCGGGGTGGGTGATCACGGCGTCTCCCGGACGACCTCGCGGGGATCCTTGTCCGTGCGGATGCCGAGCAGGCGAGGGTGGCGCAGCTTGCCGTGCACCGTCCACTCGATGAACGCCACCTGCACGACGACCTCCGGCCGCACCCAGTGCGCGCGGAGCCGCGGCAGACCCACGGCCCGGGTGAACGGCGGCTCCGGAATCTCCAGCTCGTCCAGTCGCGCGCGCAGGTCCAGCAGCAGTTTCGTGTCGAATCCGGTGCCGACCTTGCCCGCGTAGACGAGATCGCCGTTCTCGTAGTACCCCACGAGCAGCGCACCGAGACCGACGCGTCCACCCTGCGGATCGGTGAAGCCGCCGACGACGAGCTCCTGCGTCGCCTCGCACTTCATCTTCAGCCAGTGCGGAGAGCGCCGGTGCTCGTAGCGGGAGCCGCGCCGCTTGGCGATGACTCCCTCCCAGCCCTCACGGCACGCACGTTCCCAGGGCCTGTCGCCGGTCAGCTCTTCCACGCGTTGCAGCGGTGGCCGGAACGGCAGCTGCCGCAGCAGCGCGCGCCGTTCCTCGAGGGGGAGCCCCGTGACGTCCCGGCCCTCGAACCAGAGAACGTCGAAGACGTGATAGGCCACCTTGCCGGTACGGCCCCAGACGCCCGTGGCTTCGCCGTCGAGGATCAGCTCGCGGGCCGGGAGCGCGGCGACGGCCGCGGCGACCGACGGGTAGGTCTGGTTCTGCGGCAGGCGGTTGCGTGAAAGGAGGCGAACGTCGGCGCCCCGCTTGAACGCCAGCAGGCGCACGCCGTCGAGCTTGCGCTCGAAGCTCCATTCCGGACCGGTGAACCGCTCCTGCGTGAGCGTCGCGGCCATCGGCTCCATCCAGTCGGGAAAGGAGGACATGGGGCGCCGCCTCCGGCCGCGCGAGGAAGAGGGTAACGCAAAAAGGAAAGGGCACGGAACGATCGATGCGCAGGGGCGCTGGTCGACCGTGCCGTGCCCTTCGAAAGCCCGGGGCCCAGGGCCGAAAGCCCAAGGCCCAGAGTTGGCCGAACTGACGTTCGGCCCTGCGTTCGGCCCTACTCGTAGAGCGCGAACGCGTAGAGCGTGTCGCGCGCGGCCACGAGCAGGTACTGCTTCCCGTCGAGCTCGTACGTGATCGGCGCGTTGGTGACGGTGCCGATCCGCGAGTGCCACAGCGGCTCGCCGGTCTTCGCGTCGTAGGCGACGATGTTGCCGCCCGCGTCGCCCGAGAAGACGAGCCCGCCCGCCGTGGCGAGCAACCCGCCGCCGCCTCCGCCGAATCCGCCGGGGTACGGCCGCCGCCACGCGATCTTCCCGGTGGTCGGGTCGATGGCGGTCAGGAAGTTGCCGCCCGATCCGACCATGACCTCGTCCTTGCCGCCGAGGCCCATCGAGCCGCGCGGGTCGGGGTCGGTCAGGTAGAAGATCGAGTAGCCGTTCTTCTCGGCCACGTAGAACAGCCCGGTCTCCGGCGAGTAGGCCGGCGGCTCCCAGTTGATCGTGCCGCCGGAGGTCGGCGAGACGAGCGCGCCCGGGATGATCGGGTCCTTCTGCGGGTTGCGCCGCACGAAGCCCTTCTCGTCGATCCGGTCCACCCAGTTCGCCGCGCTGCCGAACTTCGTCGTCAGGATGTGCTCGCCGGTCACGCGGTCGAGCGTGAAGAAGTACCCGTTGCGCGCGGCGGTCGAGACCAGCTTCCTCGGCTTCCCGTCGATCACGGCGTCGATGAGAATCGGCGTCTGCGCCGAATCCCAGTCGTGCATGTCGTGCGGCGAGGTCTGGAAGTACCACGCCAGTTTGCCGGTGTCGACGTTCACGGCGACGAGCGAGCAGGTGAACAGGTTGTCACCCTCGCCGCGCCCGGCCGTGTACGCCGGGATCGGGTTGCCCGTGCCGAAGATGTAGAGCCGCGTCTCCGGATCGAAGGCGCCCGGCAGCCACGGGTGCGCGCCGCCGTGGCGCGCCGACTCCAGGCTCGGCCACGTGTCGAGCCCGACGTCCCCTTCCTTCATCGGCACCGTGTAGAAGCGCCACTGTTCCTCGCCGGTCTCCGGGTCGTACGACTGCAGGTAGCCCGGCGAGTCGAGGTCGTTGCCGGTCCCGACCATGACGTGGTTGTCGACGACGATCGGGGCCGACGTCGAGAAGTACTGCTGGTTGAAGTCGGCGTGGACCTTGTTCCAGCGCTCCTTGCCGGTCTTCGCGTCCAGCGAGACGAAGTAGTTGTCGGGTGTGACGAAGTACAGGTAGTCGTTCCACATCCCGACGCCGCGGTTGGCAATCGGCGTGCTGCCGCGCGTGCGCCAGAAGTAGTGCCACAGCTCACGCCCGTCGTACGCGTCGAGCGCCCAGGCGTTGTCGGGCGACGTCACGTAGAGGACGCCGTTCACCATGAGCGGCGTGCCCTTGACGTTGGCCGGCACGGCCGGGAAGTCCGGGTCGCCGTAGCCGCCGATGATCAGCGGCGGGCCACCGCCGAAGCGGAAGCCTCCGCCCTGGTTGCCGGCGCCGGCGGTGAGCCGCTTCACCCACGCCAGCCCGAGGCGCTTGACCGATTCGCGGTTGATCTGCGTGAGTGAGCTGTACCGCTTGCCGGAGTAGTCGCCCGAGTACGTCGGCCAGCTGGCGCCGAGCGGCTTGAACAGCTCCGAGGGGGCCACGCCGACACGGGCCTCGCCGGCCAGGCCGACCGGCAGCAGCAGCACCGAGAGAATCAGGAGAACCTTCTTCATGCTCATTTGAGGGTCGCCAGGTATGCAGTGACGTCGTGCATGTCCTTTTCGGTCAGGACCGCGAGCAGCTCGGTGTGGCCGGCCAGCGGGTCGCTGATCTCGAGCCGCGGCTGGTCGCCGTTCCGCCGGAATGTCCGCGTGGTCCCGTCCGCGAGCCGGATCGTGACGAGGAAGTCGTCATAGCGCACGAGCGGTCCCTCGACCGTCTCCCCCGATGGCAGCGTGACCTTCGCCGTGACCACCGAGCGATCGGGCGCGTCGCCCTGCGGTCCCGAGCTGCCCGAGCCGCCCGGCCGCCGGCCCGCGCGCCCGCCGGACACCCAGAGGTTCTGCAGCGCCTTCGGCTCCTCGTAGCGCGAGGCGATGCCCTGGAGGTCGCCGGTGGGCGAGTGGCAGGTGGCGCACTTCGCCGCGAAGTACTTCTGGCCCGCCGCGGCGTCGCCGACGAGGATGTTCAGCTCCACCGGTGGTCCGGGCGGCGGTCCGCCCTGGTTGCTGCCCTGCGCCTGCAGGTGGTGGATGAACGTCGCGATGGCCTTGATGTCCTCATCCGGCAGCGGCATCGGCACCATGATCGTGCCGGGGCGTCCGTTCTTCACGACCTCGCCAATCAGCTCGCCATCCTGATCGCGCAGCGCGAGTGCCGATCGCAGGAGATTCGGGCCGCCCAGCTGGCCTCCGCGTGCGTCGACGCCATGGCAGGCGCCGCACGTCGAGATGTAGAGGCCGCGGCCGCGCTCGACGACGGCCGGATCGGCGGGAGGACGCTGGTGGGCGGGGAATCGTGCCTGGCCGCGCCGCTGGGGGACCGGCGACGTCTGCGGTGTCTGCGCTGCGCCGGGTTGCGCCGGACCGCCGTGGCCTTCCTGTGCCGTCTGGGCGGCCGGGGCCGGCGCCGGCTGCGGCGCCTGACCCGCGACGCGGGCCCCGATGGTCACGGTGAGGCCGAGCGCCGCGGCCGCCGCAAGTCCTGTGCTGACCCTCATACCGATGCCTGTCTCCTTCGTTCGGGCGAGTGCATCATGTAACCACACTG
>DASVDJ010000131.1:0-3537 GCA_036381155.1 Vicinamibacterales bacterium | reverse complement strand
GTCTCGATCAGCACGGCCGTCTGGATCGTCATGTGCAGGCTGCCCATGATGCGCGCACCGGCGAGCGGCCGCTTGCCGGCGTACTGCCTGCGCAGCGCCATCAGGCCGGGCATCTCGTGCTCGGCGAGCCGGATCTCCTTGCGGCCGAAGTCGGCGAGGCCCAGGTCCTTGACCTTGAACGGCTCGCGTCCGGCGGCTCGCGCGGCGGCGAAGGGATGCTGTGCTTTCTCGGCGGTTGCGCTCATACTTCGTTCTCCGATGAAGACGAGGGCGTCCGTGCCCCTCTGGTGATTGTCACTGCTTCCGGCCTGTCGCGACGAACAAGGCGGGCCCCTTCGCGTCGGGTGCGGCCGGCAGCGGCCGGATCCGGACGCGTTCGAAGCCGTGCGCGGTCAGCCAGGCCGCAATCTGCGCCTCGCTGAAGCCGAGCCACTGGTGTCCGAGCTGCTGCCGGTACTGTTCGCGGTCGTGCGGCAGCACGTCGGTGACGAGCACGCGGCCACCCGGCCGCAGCACGCGCGCGACCTCGGCGAGCGCGCGCTCCGGCTCGGGCAGATAGGGGAGCACGAGCGTCAGCGTCGCCGCGTCGAGGTCGCCGTCCTCGACCGGCAGCGCCTCCAGGTCGCCGCGCCGCAGCTCGACGTTGTCGGCGCCCGCGAGTCGCCGGCGCGCCGCGGCGAGCATCGCCGCCGAGTTGTCCACCGCGATCACGCGCGCGACGAACGGCGCCAGCGCGGCGGACACCGGCCCCGTGCCGCAGCCGAGATCGCCGACCGTCCAGTCCGGATCCAGCAGGCCGCAGAGCGCCTGCAAGTGGAAGTCCGGTCCGAAGAGCTCCGTGCGCAGGCGGTCCCAGCCGGCCGCGGCGGAGCTGAAGAACTCCTGCGCGCTGGTCCGCCGCGCGGCCAGCACGGCCTGCAGCCGGCGATGGTCCTGCTCGGCGGCGCGGCTGCGCGCGACCTGCTCGCGGACGAGCAGCCACAGCCGCCGTGCCGACGGCTGGCGCCCGTCGCGCGCCATCGAGTAGAGCCGGCTCGTCCCCTCGGGCCGCGACGTCACCCAGCCGCTGTCGGCCAGCGCCTTCAGGTGGCGGCTCACCGTCGACTGCGGTAGCTGCAGCACGCTGCACAGCTCCGACACCGTCAGCTCACGCCCTTCGAGGAGGAGCAGCAGCCGATCGCGGGTCAGATCCGACAGGGCGGTGAGGTCGTCGAGGATGGCCGGATGCGCCTGAACCATTCAATCCGTCAAGCCGGATGAAAGGATAGAACGCCACGGGCGCCGTGTCAAGATCGCGCGACCGCGAGCCAGGATCAGCGAGCGGGCGCGCGGACCCGATCCGACCTGATCCGACCTGATCCGACCTGATCAGACCTGATCAGACCGGTACGCCCTCTGTTGATTCTCTGTGCCTCCGGTCTCTGTGGCCCGTGACCTGTTCAGAGCGTCCTGAAGTTCTCCAGGATCGATCGCCCGATGAACTCCCGAAGGATCGAATTGTCCGGCACGGCATCGGGTGGGGCAGGGCGGAACCACTGCAGGAACGACAGCAGCCGGTTGGCCTCGAGGTACTCCCGCGTGTCGGGGCGTACCTGCAGCAGCAGCGGCTCGGCGAACGGGCGGAGCACCGACAGCTCGTGGACGAGCGACGAGTTGAAGATCGCGTCGCTGTTCTCCGTGAACGGGAAGATGTGCATCCGCTCGCCGCGCTGCACCGACTCCCAGCGGCTCAGCGTCTCGAGCGCGGAGTAGCCGCGGGTGGCCGCGTCGCGGACGATGCGGCGGATGAGACGTGTGTCGGAGATGCTGACGCGGTTGTGGCGATCGAGGTTGAGCTGCGTGATCGCCGAGACGTAGATCCGGTACACCGCGTCGGACGGCACGTCGGGCACGAGCCGCGGGTTCAGGCCGTGAATCCCCTCGATGATGAGGATGTCGCGCGGGCCGATCGTGACGGTCGGGCCCTCCTGGCGTGTACCGGTCAGGAAGGAGTAGCGGGGCAGCGTCACCGGCTCGCCCCGCATCAGGCGCACGAGGTGCGCGTTGAACAGCGGGACGTCCAGCGCCTCGAGCGCCTCGAAATCGAGCTCGCCGGCCTCGTCGCGCGGCGTCTCGTCGCGGTCGCGGAAGTAGTCGTCGAGCGCGATCGGGAACGGCCGGCGTCCCTGGGCCAGCAGCTGCACCGCCAGGCGCTTCGAAAAGGTCGTCTTCCCGGACGAGGACGGCCCCGCCACGAGGACGACGCGCACGGTGTCGCCGCGCGCGACGATGTCGGCGGCGATGCGGGCGATGTGGGCCTCGTGCAGCGCTTCGGCAACGAGTGAGACCTCGGGGAGGCGCCCCTCGACGATCGCGTCGTTGAGCGCGCCGGTGCCGCGGATGCCGAGCGTGTCGAGCCACGCGCCCGCCTGCTCGAACGTGCGGAACAGCTTCGGATACGGCTCGAACGCGGTCAGCGTCGTCGGGCTCGACTGGTGCGGGTACTGGAGGACGAAGCCGTGCGCGTGGGGATGGAGCGCGAACTGCCGCAGGCGCCCGGTGGACGGCAGCATGTAGCCCTGGAAGTACTCCCGGCGGCCGCGCAACTCGTAGAGCACCAGGCTGTCCTGCTGCCGGTGGGAGAGCAGGCGCACCTTGTCGTGCTCGCCGCGCGCTTCGCAGACGGCAATCGCCTCGGCCAGCGGCACGCGCGTCTTGAGGATCGGCTCGTCGGCGTCGGCGATCTCGCGCATGCGCGCGGCGATCGCGTCGAGCTCGGCGCGCGTGAACGGCTCCCGGTCGCGCACGCGGCAGAAGTAGGCGCCGAGCGTCGGCGCCGAGTGCTCGATGTAGACGGCGACGCCGGGGAAGATCTCGTCGGCCGCCGTGACGAGCAGCAGCGAGAGCGAGCGCCGGTAGATGCGCGTGCCGTCGTTGTCGGCGAGCGTCACCGGCGTGACGTCGGCGTCGGAGTCGAGCGGCGTCGCCAGCTCGCGCAACCGGCCGCCGACGATGGCGGCGACCGCTTCGTGGCCGGGTGTATCCGCGTCCTGTTCGGCCGCGCGGAGGATGTCGCCGAGCGGCGTCCCGGGGGGCGCCTCGTAGATGCGCCCGTCGGGCAGGCGCGCCTGGACGGTCTCCCGGGGTGACGCTCGCCGAATCATGTTCAGGATCGTAGCGTATCGCCTCACCGGGAGGGCCCGGCCTTCTCCCCAGGAGTTCCCAGGAGGGCCGGCCTTCAGGCCGGCATTGACATGGGCAATAACGATACGATACCGTAGCGTATCATTATGCCCCGGCCCTCTCCCGGACGTCCTCCCGATGCCGCGCTCGACGCGGCGATTCTGCAGGCCACGCTGGCGCTGCTGGCGGAGACCGGCTACGAGCGCCTGAGCGTCGAGGCGGTGGCCCGGCGCGCCGGGACGGCGAAGACCTCGGTCTACCGGCGGTGGCCGACGAAGGAGGCGCTCGTCCTGGCCGCGCTGCGCGCCTACCTCGATCGCCCGGCGTCGGCCGGGAGCAGACGGGCCGGGGGCAGCCTGCGCGCCGACCTGCTGG
>DASVDJ010000130.1:0-5238 GCA_036381155.1 Vicinamibacterales bacterium | reverse complement strand
ATCCAGCGTCCGACGATCGGGATGATCGGCGTCTGGACCGCCTCGACGCGCCGCGCTACCGGGGGCGCCACTTGACGACGAAGAAGCGCAGCGGCTTGTCCGAGGTGTTCTTCAGGCCGTGGCTGACGTGCGGTGCGCTGTAGAGGACGTCACCGGCCTTCGCGGGGTATTGCTGTCCGTCGAGCGTCCAGGTCCCGCTGCCCTCGACGAGATAGAGGAACTCCTCGTCGACGTGCGTGTGCGGCGGGTGGTTCTCCGTGCCCGCCTCGATGTCGGCGACGCCGGCGAGGACGTCGGCGCTCGCCTCCGTCGGCCCCGCGAAGTGGCTGCGGAACCGGCCCCACGGGCCGGAGTCGGCGACGACGGTCTGGGCGTCGGAGACGATGGCGGACTCGAGAGTGGGCGCCTGCGCGCGCCCGAGCGCGTAGCCGGCGGCGACCAGCAGCAGCGCGGCCGGCAGGTGGAGGAGCAACTTGCGCATGCGCGAATTGTAGTGCAGCGCCCGCCTCACAGAGCCATTCAGAAAGCCGCCCCGAAGCCCGAAAATACAGAGGGCACAGTGGCCACAGAAGCTCCGCGCCTCTGTGCGTCCGCTGCGCCCTCCGTGCCTCTGTGTGAGGCGAACGCCGCGGCGATGCTTACTTGATGAACAGCATCTCGCGGTAGGTCGGCAACGGCCAGAGCTCGTGCGGGACCGCCAGCTCCAGCGCGTCGCCGGTCTCGCGCAGCGTGTCCATCAGCGGGATGACCTTGTCGCGGAAGTACTTCGCGTGCTTCTCGGCGCTCCCGTTCCCGTTGCCGTTGGCCGCGTGCTCCAGCGCCTTCGCCAGCGTGTCGGCGGTCGAGCGCAGCGTGTCGGTGAGCTTGACGAGGCGCGTCAGCAGCGCCTTGCCCTGCTTCGTCGGCACGCCGGCGGCGCGCGCCGCGGTGACGCTCTCGCCGACCTGCTTGATGTACTCCAGGGCGGCCGGGAGGATGTACCGGTTCGCCATGAGCACCATCAGCTGCGCCTCGACGTTGATCGTCTTGTTGTAGGTCTCGTAGTTGACCTCGCACCGCGCCTTCAGCTCGCGCGCGGTGAGGACCTTGTGCTTCTCGAAGACCTCCAAAACCTCCGGCCGCACCATCTGCGGCAGCGCGTCGACGGTGTTCGGCAGGTTCAGGAGGCCGCGCTTCTTCGCCTCCTTGTGCCACTCCGCCGAGTAGCCGTTGCCGTTGAAGATGATCCGCTTGTGCTGCTTGATCACCTTCGGCAGCAGGCAGGCCACGGCCTCGGACACCGCCGCCCCCTTCTCGACCGCCGCCTCCAGCTCCGTCGCGATCTTGTCCAGCGCGTCCGCGACCGCGACGTTGAGGACGACGTTGGGCATCGCGATGCTCTGGCCGGAGCCGACGGCGCGGAACTCGAACTTGTTGCCGGTGAAGGCGAACGGGCTGGTGCGGTTGCGGTCGCCGGCATCACGCGGCAGCTTCGGCAGGAACGGCACGCCGGTGTCGAGCTCCGCCGCCCGCATGGCGCCGGTGACCTTGCCGCGCTCGATCTGATCGAACAGATCGGTCAGCACGTCGCCGAGGAAGATCGAGATGATCGCCGGCGGCGCCTCGTTGGCGCCCAGCCGGTGGTCGTTGCCCGCCGTCGCGATCGAGGCGCGCAACACCCCCTGCCACGTGTCCACCGCCTTCAGCACCGCGGCGCAGAAGATCAGGAACTGGAGGTTCTCGTGCGGCGTGTCGCCGGGGTTCAGGAGGTTGTTCCCCTGGTCGTCGCACATGCTCCAGTTCAGGTGCTTGCCGGAGCCGTTGACGCCGGCGAACGGCTTCTCGTGGAGGAGGCACGCGAGGCCGTACTTCGGCGCGACGCGCTTCAGCGTCTCCATCACCATCATCTGGTGATCGGTGGCGACGTTGGCGTTCTCGAAGACCGGCGCGATCTCGTACTGGCTCGGCGCGACCTCGTTGTGCCGCGTCTTCACCGGCACGCCGATCTTGTACAGCTCGGACTCGACCTCCATCATGAACGCGAGCACGCGCTCGGGGATGGAGCCGAAGTACTGATCCTCGAGCTCCTGGCCCTTCGGCGGCCGCGCGCCGAAGAGCGTGCGCCCGGCGTTGATGAGGTCGGGCCGGTTGAAATAGAAGTGCCGGTCGATCAGGAAGTACTCCTGCTCCGGGCCGCACGTCGTGATGACGCGCCTGGCGTCGGATCCGAAGAGACGCAGGATGCGCAGCGCCTGGCGGGAGAGCGCCTCCTGCGAGCGGAGCAGCGGCGTCTTCTTGTCCAGCGCCTCACCCGTCCAGCTCACGAACGCCGTCGGAATGACCAGCGTCGTTCCGTTCGGGTTGACGAGCAGCCACGGCGGGCTGGTGGGGTCCCAGGCCGTGTAGCCGCGCGCCTCGAACGTGCTGCGCATGCCGCCCGACGGGAAGCTGGAGGCGTCCGGCTCCCCCTTGATCAGCTCCTTGCCGGAGAACTCGGCGACCGCGCGGCCGTTGCCGTTCGGCGAGATGAAGCTGTCGTGCTTCTCGGCGGTGATGCCGGTGAGCGGCTGGAACCAGTGGGTGTAGTGGGTGGCGTGGTGCTCGACCGCCCAGTCGCGCAGCGCCGAGGCGACCGCGTCGGCGATGGCGGGGTCCAGCGGCTCGCCGAGGGCGATGGTCCGCCGGAGCGCCTGGTAGACGTTCTTCGGCAGACGAGCCTTCTGCACCTCGTCGTTGAAGGTCAACGACCCGAACGCATCCGTGGCGCGGGGGAGGTTCCCCTCGAGCCGTCCCACCGTCTCCCCCCAGTCGATGATCGAGGTGACGGCATCACGCAGCGCTGCTGATCCCATTGGTGTCCCTTCCTGGCACCTGACCGGCCGGACGCCCGCTCCGGGCGCCCCGTGTCGTGCTCTGCTGGATGTCGGATTATGCCCAGTTTGGGGTGCACTGTGCAAGAAAAATGCGTTTAGCTGGGGTTTCTGGGCCGGAAAACTGCAAAATGTCATCCGGAACGTGCATGAACTGCATGTTTCGAGGGACACTCTGAAACTGGGCTGGCGGCGTCCGGAGGAGGTCGTATCAGGTCTGATCGGGTCGGATCGGGTCGGATCGGGTCGGATCGGGTCCCGCCTCCGCCCGCGCGCGATTGGTCGCGGGCTCCGGCGGATCAGGTCAGATCAGGTCCCGCCTCCGCCCGCGGGCGATTGGTCGCGGGCTCCGGCGGATCAGGTCTGATCGGGTCCCGCCTCCGCCCGCGTGCGGTTGGTCGCGGGCTCCGGCGGATCGGGTCGGATCGGGTCCCGCCCGCGCGGCTTTCAAGGGGCGCGCGCGCAGATCGGGTCCCCGCCTCGCCGCGCGTGCGAACCAGGGCGCGGCTCGGCGGATCAGGTCCGCGCGGCCCTGATGATCCCGGCGGCCGCGCATCGGTCTCCGTCGCGGCGGGCCGCCAGGGCCGCCGCGCGCGCCCGCGAGCAGGGATCGCCGAGCGGGCGCAGACCTGATCCGACCCGATCCGCCCGCCCGCGCACACGTCACGAGGGCGGGCGGGACCCGATCCGACCTGATCCGACCTGATCCGCCGCGTCGGGCAAGCCCACATCCGACGCGGCGGGACCTGATCCGACCCGATCCGACCCGATCCGACCTGATCAGACCCGATCCGACCCGATCCGACCTGATCCGACCGGCCAACCATGCTTACAATGGGCGCTTTGGCGATGATGGTGATCCGCTCCTGATGGCCGCCCGCGTCTCCGGCGCCCGGCTGCCGCTCACGCTCGCCGCCCTCGGCGTCGTCTTCGGCGACATCGGCACCAGCCCGCTGTACTCGCTGCGCGAGTGCTTCCACGGCCCGCACGGCGTGCCGCCGACGCACGACAACGTGCTCGGCGTGCTCTCGCTCATCTTCTGGTCGCTGACGCTGCTCATCACCGGCAAGTACGTCACCTACGTCATGCGCCTCGACAACCAGGGGGAAGGGGGCGTCATGGCGCTGATGGCGCAGGTGCCGCCGACCTACAAGGGGCCGCAGCGGCGCGGGCTGCTGATGGCGCTCGGGCTGTTCGGCGCGGCGCTGCTCTATGGCGACGGCATCATCACGCCGGCCATCACCGTGCTCGGCGCGGTGGAAGGCCTGGGCACGGTGACGCCGGCGCTGTCGCACTCCGTCGTGCCCGTCGCCGCCGTGATCCTCTTCGGCCTGTTCGTCGTCCAGAAGCGCGGGACCGGCACCATCGGCGCGATCTTCGGGCCGGTGATGCTGATCTGGTTCGTGACCATCGCGCTGCTCGGGGTGCGCTGGATCGCGCTCGAGTCGCACATCTTCGCCGCGATCAACCCGTCCTGGGCGCTGCACTTCTTCGCCGCCAACGGCTTCCACGGCTTCGTCGTCCTCGGCTCGGTGTTCCTGGTCGTCACCGGCGGCGAGGCGCTCTTCGCCGACATCGGCCACTTCGGCGCCGGCCCGATCCGCGTCGCCTGGTCCGCCGTCGCGTTCCCGGCGCTGCTGCTGAACTACTTCGGGCAGGGGGCGCTGCTGCTGCAGCAGCCCTCCGCCGCGGCGCAGCCGTTCTACCGGATGGTGCCGTCGACGCTGGTCATGCCGATGGTCGTGCTGGCGACGGTGGCGGCCGTCATCGCGTCGCAGGCGCTCATCTCCGCCATCTTCTCGATCACGCGCCAGGCGGTGCAGCTCGGCTACAGCCCGCGCCTGGAGATCCGCCACACCTCCTCGGAGGCGATGGGGCAGATCTACGTGCCGCAGGTGAACTGGGCGCTGATGGCCGGCGCCCTCCTGCTGGCGGTGAGCTTCGGCTCGTCGAGCGCGCTGGCCGCCGCCTACGGCATCGCGATCTCGCTGACGATGGCGATCACGACCGTGCTGGCGTACGTCGTCACGCGGCAGGTGCTGGGATGGAGCCGGCTGGCGGCCGGGAGCACCACGCTGGCGTTCATGGCGATCGATCTGACGTTCCTCGGATCGAACGCGCTGAAGGTGCCCGACGGCGGGTGGGTGCCGATCGTCATCGCCGCGGCCGGCTTCACGCTGATGTCCACCTGGAAGCGCGGGCGCGAGATCCTCGGCGCCCGGCTGCGCGACCGCGCGTTCCCGCTCGACGAGCTGATGAAGGACCTGCGGCGCACGCCGCCCGACCGCGTCGCCGGCACCGCGATCTTCATGACCGGCAGCGGCACCGGCGCGCCGCCGACGCTGCTGCACAACCTGCAGCACAACAAGGTGCTGCACGCGAGCAACGT
>DASVDJ010000129.1:0-5152 GCA_036381155.1 Vicinamibacterales bacterium | reverse complement strand
CGCTTCACCGATCACGCCTCACAGGCCGTACACGCGCGCATCGAGCTCGCCACGCAGGAGACGCGGTTCGCCTTCACGGTCGGCGCGATCACGGCCGCCGGTGGGGTGATCACGCTCGGGGTCGGCGGCTGGCGCGTGCTCGGCGGCGAGCTGTCCCTCGGCACACTCCTGGTCGTGCTCGCCTACATCGGGTTCGTCTACGGCCCGATGTCCGTCGTCGCCAACATCGCCGGAACGCTGCAGAGCGCGCTCGTCAGCGCGCGCCGTGTCCGCGAGACGCTGGCGCTGCCGATGGAGCAGGGGGGCGGGAAGGCTCCTGCCGGCCCCCTGAAGGGCGAGGTCTGCTTCGAGGACGTCACCTTCGCCTACGGGGACACGACGGTTCTGGAGCAGGTCCGCTTCACCGCGAGACCCGGCGAGCTGATCGCGGTGGTCGGTCCGTCCGGCGCCGGCAAGACGACGCTGCTGACGCTGATCAACCGGTTCAACGACCCGAAGGCCGGGCGGGTGCTGATCGACGGGATCGACGTCCGCGACGTGCCGCTGGACATGCTGCGCGCGTCCGTGTCGGTCGTCCTGCAGGAGGCCATCCTGATCTCCGGCACCGTCGCGGAGAACATCCGCTACGGGCGGCTCGAAGCGACGGACGCCGAGGTCGAGGAGGCCGCGCGCGCGGCGCACGCGCACGAGTTCATCTGCGAGCTGCCCGACGGCTACCGGACCGAGATGGACAAGGCGGGCGCGTCGCTGTCTGGAGGGCAGCGGCAGCGGCTGAGCATCGCGCGGGCGTTCCTGAAGCCGTCGCCGCTGCTCATCCTGGACGAGCCGACCTCGGCGCTCGATCCGGTCTCAGAGTCCCTGGTCCTCGACGCGCTGCGCCGGCTGCGCCGCAACCGGACGACGTTCGTCATCGCGCACCGCCTCTCCACGGTCAGGGACGCCGACCGGATTCTCGTGCTGGACCACGGCCGGCTGATCGCGCAGGGCCGCCACGACGAGCTGATGCAGACCTGTGCCGTCTACCGGCGGATGACGCGCCTGTTCGCGTCGCCGACAGAGCGCCGCTCGGGCGAGCGCCGTCGCCACACGCGCCGCCGCGAGGACCGGGCAGCCGGCGTCCCGGACGGTCAGCTGGCCTTGCCGTTGCATCCGGTCCTCGTATGGCCGGCGAGGAACGAGTCGGAGCCCGGGCACACGGAGACGAACACCAGCGAGACACGCCGGGCTTCGTGAAGGCTGCCGCCGCGCTGGCGGCCGGTGCAGCCGTCCGCCGGCTCTGGCGCAGCCGACACCTGTTGCCGCTCGACGGGCGAACGGTGATCGTCACGGGCGGTGCGCGCGGCCTCGGGCTGCTGCTGGCGCGCGAGTTCGGACGGCACGGCGCCACCGTCGCGATCTGCTCGCGTACTCCCTCCGAGCTGGAGAACGCGGCCCGGGATCTCAGAGGCCGCGGCATCCCCACGCACGCCGCTCCGTGCGACGTCACCGACAGGGAGCAGGTTTACCGGTTCGTCGACGACGTCGTCGGGACGACCGGGCGACTGGACGTGCTCGTGAACAACGCCGGCGTGATCGCGATGACGCCGTTCGCCCACACGACGCCCGCCGACTTCGAGCGCTCGCTCGCGACGCACTTCTGGGGCCCGCTCTACACCATCCTTGCGGCGCGGCCGCACCTGCGCCGCACGCGCGGCCGGATTCTCAACATCTCGTCGATTGGCGGCCGCGTGTCGGTGCCGCACCTGCTGCCGTACTGCGCGGGCAAGTTCGCGCTCGTCGGCCTGTCGGAAGGGCTGCGCGCCGAGCTGGCGCGCGAGGGCATCGTCGTCACGACGGCGACCCCGGGGCTGATGCGAACCGGGTCGCACCTCCGTGTCCAGCTGCGTGGACGTCACGAGCGCGAGGCGCTGTTCTTCGGCGCAGCCGTCGCGACCCCGCTGACGTCGAAGAACGCCGGGCGCGCCGCGCGGGAGCTCGTGCGCGCCTGCCGCGAGGGACGCGCACACGCGACACCCGGCATCCAGGCCCGCCTCGCCGAGATCGTCAACATCGTGATGCCGGAGCTCACGGCCGTGCTGAGAGATGCGGCCACCCGGGTGCTGCCGGCACCGGCCGGAGACGGCCGCGGCCAGCAGGCGCGGATGTCGCACGAGGTCGGGTTCTCATGGCTCGCCCCGCTGATGCCGCAGGACGCGGCACGCCGGAACAACGAGGTGCCGGGAACGGCGTGAGGGAGGAGAGGACATGCGCGCACTGATGCTGGCCGGCACGTTCGCGCTGGCGTTGTCGATGTCGGAGGGAGCGCAGACGCCCGGCGCGTCGTCGCAGACCCCCGGGCCCGAGGGGACGGCGCAGCAGCCCGAACGTCCCGACCCTGACGCTCCGGTGATGCTGACCGGCTGTCTCGAGCGCGGCACGGCCGCGCCATCAGACCGCACGGCGCCACCCGCCGGGAACGAAGCCGCAGAGGCGCCCCAGCAATACGTGCTCGTGGTCCGCGGCGGCGACGGCGAGCCGGCCGTGACCCGCTATACGGTGGTTCCGGAGGCTGGCCGCATCGACCTGGCGCCGCACGTCGGGCACCAGATCCAGGTGCGTGGGCGGATCGCCGTCGCGGCTCAGGACCGGAAATCGCGCGGCAACGAAGGTGTGTCGCCGAGCATGCCGGGCGGGTCGAGCGGGATGGAGACCATGCCGCCGGCACGGCCAACCGGCGAGGCGCCAGCCGCCCCGCCGGCCGCGTCGACCGTGACGGTCACGGCCATCCGGATGCTCGCGGCGAAGTGCCACTGAAACGGGGAGAGGGCGCACGACCGCGAAGTCCCAATCAGCGAGCGGTCGCGCCCTTCCCGTTTTCCGTTCCCCGTTTCCCGCTTCTCGGGGGGAGCTTCTCCGGTCTCGGCCCTCGCCGCGTCGCTGCTGCGCGCAGCGCGATGTACTCGAGCTCCGTGCCCGCCTCGACGCAGCGCAGCATCAGGCCGCCCCGGCTCATGTCCCCACGGCCGATGAACGCCGACGGGAAGCACAGGCGTTCGCCGAGGGCCTCGTCGAGCACGTCCAGGTACTTCGACGTCGCGACGCTGCCGAGCAGCACGACGCGTGCCTCCGGGTAGCGTTCGGCGAGCGCGCGGGTGTCGCGCAGGAGCGGGTCGCGGAACCGGGCTCCTCCCTCTGCGACGTCGAGCGACGCGAACTCGCGGATGTCGGCGTCCGACACCGGCGTGTCGGGGGACAGCAGGCCGCGCGTCGGCGTGATCACCAGCCGCGAGTCCGGGCCACGTCCGAACGCGCGGGCGTACGCGAGCTTGCCGCGGAAGTAGAGCCCGCTCATGAAGGTGAACGCCTCACCGAGCGGCAGCTCGCCGCGGCGGAGCCGCGCCGCCATCGGCAGCGTGGACTCCGGCCGCAGGAGCAGCGCGGCGCGACGGCCGCCGCAATGAGCCGGCGAGAGAAGGAAGATCGTATCCATGCAATCAGCGCGACTGCCGCCCCGCGCTCGTGCTTCTGTTGCCCCAGCGGCCTCTGCGTCCTCTGTGGCCTCGATGTTTCTGTGGTCAGGTGTCGCTACTCAGTCCCCGCGGCGCTCGCGACGATCGCCAGCAGCACCTGCGCCGCACGCGAGTACTCCGCCGGTGACACGTCCACCCACTCCTCTGGCGAGTGCGCGCGCCCGCCGCGCCCGTGCCCCACGGCGATCGCCGGAATGCCCATGCTGATCGGCACGTTCGCGTCGGTGCTGCCGGTGGCGAAGCGCGGCGTCAGACCGAACTGCCGGACGACCGCGGCGGCGGTCTGCACGAGCGGCGCGGACAGCGGGGTCTGGCCGGATGGCCGGTCGCCGATCTGCTCGAACGTCGCGGCCACCTCGCCGCGCGCCGTCGACCGCGTGCGGTTCTCCTCCTGCACGGCGGCACGGACGTGCGCGTGCAGCGCGTCGACGAGGCGCTCGAGCTCCTCCGGCGACTCCGAGCGCAGGTCGACGGTCATGAACACCTCGGTGGGGATCGAGTTCACCGACGTGCCGCCGCCCACCACGCCGACGTTGAACGTCGTCCGCGGAGACGAGGGAACCGGCGTCGACGCCAGCCGCGCCATCGCATTGCCCATCGCGAACGCCGGGCTCACGAGTCCGAAGGAGCCATAGCTGTGCCCGCCGGGGCCGGTGAAGCGCACCCGGTACCGCCGGCTGCCGAGCGCGCCGGTGACGATCTGCGCCTGGTCGCTGCCGTCGACCGTGATGAGCTGCGTGATGCGTCCGCGATAAGGCCCTTGCTGGAGCAGGAACCTGACGCCGCGCAGATCGCCTTCGCCCTCCTCGCCGACGTTGCCGACGAACAGGATGTCGTCCCGCGTCCGGATGCCCGCCGCGTCCATCGCGCGGAGGATCGTCAGCAGCATCGCGAGCCCGCGCGTGTCGTCGCCGACGCCGGGCGCGAACAGGCGATCCCCCTCCCGCCGCACGCGGACGTCCGTGCCCTCCGGGAACACGGTGTCGAGGTGCGCGAGCACCGCCAGCATGCCCCCTTTCCCGGATCCCGGACGGACCCCCATGACGTTGCCTTCCCGGTCCATCTCGACGTCGCGGAGCCCTGCGTCGCGCAGCATCCCGAGGTACGCCTCCGCGCGCGCCTGTTCCTTGAACGGCGGCGCCGGAATCTCCGTCAGGCGAATCAGCTCGCTGACGAACCGCTCGTGGCCGGCCTCGATGATTGCTGTCGCGGTCCTGAAAGGGGTGCTGGCGACGAGCGCCGCGACGTCGGGCGGCGCGGCCGGCGCCGGGGCGAGCGGCTGCCCGGCGAGGCAGAGAGACAGCAGGATGACGGGGAGTCTCATCGACAGGCAATTGTAGCTGGCAGCCCGCCGCGGGCAGCCGGCAGCAGGGCCGTGCCCGCGTCTTCGATCTCGTGGAGCGGTGTGGAACGCCCCGGACGAGCAGGGTCGGACAGCCGGGCCCTGGCAGCTGACAACGACTGCCAGCCGCCAGCTGCCCGCTGCCAGCTACACGGATCGCTACGCGTGTGCCGGCACGACCTCGCGGCGGCGCCGCAGCGCCCAGTGCCGCAGCCGATCGAGATAGAGGTAGACGACCGGCGTCGTGTAGAGCGTCAGCACCTGGCTGACGAAGAGTCCGCCGACGATCGCGATGCCGAGC
>DASVDJ010000128.1:0-16394 GCA_036381155.1 Vicinamibacterales bacterium | reverse complement strand
CCCCTTCGGCGGCTTGCCGTCCTCGCGGAACCCGCCGAAGTAGTACGGGCTCGCGTTCAGGCTCTCGTTGTTGTTGAAGTAGAACGCCGACCCCTTGAACTGGTTCGTGCCCGACTTCGTGATGACGGTGATGGCCGCGCCACCCGCCATGCCCTGCTCGGCGTCGAAGTTGTTCGTCGAGATATTGACCGTGTCGATCGTCTCGGCCGGCGACACGTACTGCACGTGGTGCGGCAGCCAGATGTTGACGTTGGCGGCGCCGTCCGTCCGCGTGCCGTTGGCGTTGCGGTTCTGGCCGTTGACGTTCGTCGACAGCGCACGGCCCGGCGTGTCGGTTTCAGCGTTCTGGAACCCCGCCGGCGTCGCGCCGGGCACCAGGTTGATGAGCGCCTGGTAGTTCCGGAACTGGTTCAGCGGCAGGTTGACCAGGTCCGTCGACTTCAGCTCGGTCGAGACCTCCGCCTTGTCCGTCTGCAGCAGCTGCGCCTCGGACGAGACCGTGATGGTCTCGGTCAGCGCGCCGAGCTCCAGCGCCACGTCGACACGGGAGACCTGGCCGATGACGACCGGGACGTTCGTCTGGACGAATTCCTTGAACCCCTGCAGCGACACCCGGACCGTGTAGTGTCCGGGCAGCAGGTTGTTGAACGTGTACGCACCGGTCTCGTTCGACACGGTCACGCGCTCGAGGCCCGTCTCCGCGCTCGTCACGGTGACGGTCGAACCAGGCACGGCAGCGCCCGACGTATCACGGACGTTGCCGACGATGCTGCCGTACAGCACCTGGGCAGATGCCGACGCCGCCATGGCGAGCAGCGCCAGGGTCACACTCAGGACCCTGAGACACCTGACCACGGTGCTTCCCTCCGACCTTCTCACAGGCTACCTCCTGACATCCGAATCACTGGTACTCGGCCAGCGGCGAGGGATACCCTCGCAGCTCGACGTATGTCAAGAACGTGGCCAAGCCAATTTCAAGGGAAAATTGCCAGAAAGGGCTAGAAATATCCGGCCTGTTGGATTCAGTGCGCTGACTCGGCCCAACGAAATGGACGAGACACACGCATGAAATCGTTGTCTCCGGCGTACGGCGCGCGCGCGCTCACGCGCACGACGCGCCGTTGCAGTACGCTGTTCGTCGTGCGACGTGCGCTGGTGCTGTGTGTCGCGTGCGCGATGTCACTGGCCCTTTCGGGCCGTGGCCCGAAAGGGCCATATTCGGCGATCCGCTTCGAGGAGATCGCACGCGACGCCGGTGTGGCCTTCACGCTGCACAACGATCCGACGCCCGACAGGCGACTGATCGAGACGATGCCCGGGGGCGTTGCGATCTTCGACTACGACGGCGACGGCCGTCCCGACATCTTCTTCACCAACGGCGCCGCCGGCGCCGGATTCGACAAGACCGATCCCCGCTTCTGGAATCGTCTGTACCGCAACGACGGGAACTGGCGCTTCACCGATGTGACCGGGACGTCGGGTCTCAAGGGGCAGGGCTACGGCATCGGCGCCGCCGCGGCCGACTACGACAACGACGGCGATCAGGATCTCTTCGTGGCCGGGGTGCGGGGTAACCAGCTGTACCGGAACGACGGACGCGGACGGTTCGAGGAGGTGTCCGCGCGCGCGGGTATTCGCAGCGAGGTCTGGAGCGTCGCCGGCGCCTGGTTCGACTACGACCGCGACGGACACCTCGATCTGCTCGTCGTCAACTATCTGCAGTGGGACCCGGCCGCCGAACGCGATCGGTTCTGCGGCGACCGGGCCCGCAATCTGCGGGTGTACTGCCATCCGAAGTACTACGAGGGCCTGCCGAACACGCTCTACCGGAACCGCGGCGACGGCACCTTCGAAGACGTCAGCGCGCGCTCCGGCATCGGCCGCGTCGTCGGCAAGGGCATGAGCGTCGCCATCGACGACTTCGACGGAGACGGGTGGCTGGATGCGTACGTCACCAACGACGCCGTGCCGAGCGTGCTGTTCAGGAACCGCGGCGACGGCACGTTCGAAGAGCTGGGCCTGCTGGCCGGCGTGGCCGTCCCGTCACATGGGCGGCCCGTTTCCGCGATGGGCGTCGCGTCCGGCGACTACGACGGCGACGGCCGTCCCGACCTGGCCGTCACGGCGCTCTCGGGCGAGACGTTTCCGCTGTTCCGGAACGAAGGGGACGGACTGTTCCGGGAAGCCGGCGTCACGTCGGGGTTGAACCAGCTGACGGTGCGCCACAGTGGCTGGGGCATCGTCCTGGCCGATCTGAACAATGACGGCCGCCCCGATCTGTTCACCGCGAACTCGCACGTCAACGATCTGGTCGAGCAGTTCGAGTCGAGCGTCTACCTGGAACCGAACCGGGTCTTCCTGAACACCGGCGACGGGCGCTTCCGCGACGTCTCGGCGGGGGCCGGCGAGGCGTTCCAGCAGAAGGCCGCCTACCGCGGCGCCGCGGCCGCCGATCTCGACGGCGACGGCCGCCTCGATGTCGTCACCACCGCGCTCGGCAGCCCCGCGGCCATCTGGCGGAACGTCACCGAGCCCAGGGGACATTGGATCGCCGTGCGGCCGACCGGCCGCGCGCCGCGCGATGGCATCGGCGCGCGGATTCGGGTCGGCACGCAGATCACGACCGTCACGACGGCCACGAGCTACGCCTCCTCAAGCCCGCCGGTCGCGCACTTCGGCCTCGGCGACAGCACCACTCCCCCGGAGATCGTCGTGACCTGGCCGGACGGCTCGACGCAAACGGTCACGGCGGACGGGATCGATCGGGTGATCGAGATCAGGCAGCCGTAGCAATCCTGAACGCGTGTCTGACACCGGTACCGCGCGCGCGGTACGGGTGTCAGACACCGGTACGGTGGCCGGCGGGCGGCTGCTAGAATCGCCGCTCATGCGCAGACCGGCCGCTCTCCTGCTCGTCCTCGCTGCCATCGCGCCACCCGCTGCCTGGTCCGTCCGGCCTCCCCTTCCGATCGATCAGGGCGCGGTCGGCGCCTGGCAGAAGATCCGCAAGCTCCAGACGATCGCCAGCCTGCTCCACACGACCGCGCACCCCGACGACGAGCACAGCGGGATGCTGACGTGGGCGAGCCGCGGGCTCGGCGCGCGGACGATGCTCGTCACGCTGAACCGCGGAGAGGCGGGAGACAACGCAATCGGCGCGGAGCTGTTCGACGCACTCGGACTCATCCGCACCGATGAGCTCGCGCGCGCCGGCCAGTACTACGGGCTCGACGAACAGTACTTCACGCTCGTCGCCGACTACGGGTTCTCGAAGCGGCTGGACGAGGCGTTCGCCGAGTGGGATCGCGAGGCGCTGCTCCGCGATCTGGTCCGCGTCATCCGACAGACCCGTCCACTCGTCGTCGTCTCACGCTGGCAGGGCACGGAACGGGACGGCCACGGCCAGCACCAGGCTGCCGGCGCGATCACGCCACCGGCCGTGGAGGCGGCCGCCGATCCGGCGCGCTTCCCGGAGCTCGAGCGCGACGGGCTGCGTCCGTGGCGTGTGCGCAAGCTGTATCTGGGCGGCGCGCGCGAGAACGAGTCGTGGCACGTGCGGGTGGATCCCGGGGAGTACGACCCGGTGCTCGGCGACTCGTATCAGAACCTCGGGCGCATCGGTCTGAGCCTGCAGCGCTCGCAGACGAGCGGCCGGCTCGTGACGACCAGCGGGCCCGCGCCGCTGTACTACACACGCGCCGGTGCGCCGTCCGGCGCACCGCGTGAAGCGGGATTCTTCGACGGCCTCGACACGTCGCTTCCCGGCATCGCCGAATGGGCGGGTGCCGATGCGGCCCGCGTCCGACCCCTGCTCGAGGCCGTCGCCGCCGAGGCGGCTGCGGCGCTCGACGCGTTCTCGTTCACGAACCCCGCGGCGTCCGCTCCAGCGCTCGCCCGTGGCCTGGCCGCGGCGCGTCGTGCGCGAGAATCGATCACGCACCTGGACATCCGACACGAGCTGGACGTGAAGGTCGACCAGTTCGAAGCGGCGCTCGCCGCGGTGCTCGCGCTCGATCTCGCCGCCATCGCGATGCCGGCCGACGCGCCCGAGCCATCGGGGCGCTTCGCCGCCTTCGCGCCGCCAGTCGTGCTCGATCCCGTGACCCCGGGCGCGCAGGTTGCCGTGCGCGTGACGGCCGCGGTCCGCGGGCCCGCGCCCGTCACCATCCGCGACGTCGTCATCACGGGCCCGTCCGATGTCACGGTGCCTGTGACCGCGCTCGACGGGAAGCCGCTCGCACCGCAGTCGCCGCTGAGCGAGCGCGTGCCGCTCACGATTCCCGCCGACGCACCCCTCACCCGCCCGTATTTCGCCCGGACGTCGATCGCGCAAACCCGATACGACCTCGTCGACGCCTCCGCGATGCTGCGCCCGTTCGCGCCTCCCGCGTTCTCGGCGACGATGACGTACCGGATCGACGGCGTACCGGCGTCGATCACCGTGCCCGTGGTGCGGCGCGAGGCGCAGCTGCCGTACGGCTACGTCCTGCGTGAGCTCGACGTGCTGCCGCCGGTGTCGTTGAGCGTGAGCCCCTCGGTGCTGATCCTCCCCGTGGGCGAAACGCCCACGCCTCTCGAGGTGCGGGTGGAGGCGCGCGCGCATGCGACCGGCGGCGCGTCCGGCACGCTCCGGCTCGACGTACCGGCCGGCTGGCAGGTCACGCCGGCGTCGGCGCCGTTCGCGCTGTCATCCGCCGGCGCGCGCGCCCACCAGGTCTTCACCGTGACGCCTGCGTCCGCGCAGGCCGCGGGGCAGTACCGCCTGCAGGCATCGGCCGAGAGCGGCGGCCGCCGCTACACGACCGGGTACCAGGTCATCCGGCATCGCGACCTGCCCGTGCGCTATCTCGTTCGTGAGGCGCAGAGTCTCGTCTCGGCGTTCAGGATCGCCCGCGTGCCCGGCGTCCGCGTCGGGTACGTGATGGGCGTCGGCGACGAGCTGCCGGCTGCGCTGGAGCAGATCGGCGCCGAGGTGACGCTGCTCGATCGCGAGGCGCTCACCTCGGGCCCGCTCGATCGGTTCGACGTGATCATGACCGGCACGCGCGCCTACGCGGTCCGCGACGATCTCCGCGCGAACACCGCGCGGCTGCTCGAGTGGGTGCGGTCGGGGGGCCGGATGGTCGTGCTCTACAACACGCCCGAGTTCGTGCCCGCGCAGCACGCGCCGTATCCCGGCGAGCTGCCGAACAACGCGGAGGAGGTCTCCGAGCAGCAGGCGCCGGTCGCGATCCTGGAGCCCGGGCATCCGTTCTTCACGCGCCCCAACCGGATCACGGCGGCCGACTTCGAGGGCTGGATCGAACAGCGCGGCTCGAAGTTCTTCTCGAGCTGGGACGATCGGTACATTGCGCTCGTCTCGAGCCACGATCAGGGACAGGCCCCGCAGCGCGGCGGCTGGCTCACGGCCCGCTACGGCAAGGGCACCTGGACCTACATGGCGTACGCGCTGCACCGGCAGGTGCCGTACGGCGTACCGGGGGCGTACAGGATTCTCGCGAACCTGGTTGCGGAGTGACCCCGAACGACAGACGAGCCACGGCGGCACGGAGCATACGGAGACGACACGGCGTCTGCGCTCGACGGCAACATGAATTCGTGAAGCCGGGCTTCACGCCGCAATCTGGCTCGCAGCGGCCCTGACATGCGTCATCGCCTTCTCGCGTTCCTCGCGATCCCGCTGCTGGCCGCCCCGTCGGTCTCCTCCCGGTTCTCTGTGCCCTCTGCGGCCTCTGTAATCTCTGTGGTGTCTGCGTCCGCGCAACACCCACATGCGCTGACAATCGACCGCAGCGCCTGGGTCGCGGCGCGGGTCCTCCCCTCGTCGCACACGAACCCGATCTTCGTGCTGCTGAGCGGCGAGCCGACCCGGCCCTGCGATCTGGCGCGCGCTGGTGTCTCGAGGGCGTCGACCGCTGCTGGCGGCAGAAGGCGCCGCAGATTCGCGAGGCGGAGCGGCCTGCAGCCGAAGCGGCGTCCGAGCACGCGCGGCGCGTGAACCGCCGCCTGTATCGAAAAGGGAGTCGACGAGTGATCACGAGCTTCCGGTCATCAGGTGTGATTCCGGCGATGCTGCTGGCGGCCTGCCTGGCGGGATGTGCCCTGCCGGGCGACTGGATCGGCGGCGACGGGAGCGCCGGCGAGGTCGCCGTTGGCGCAGGACGGGACGCGCGCCTGCAACCGCTGCGCGATCTCGACGGCGTGTTCCCGTTCGAGGTCTCCCCCACGCCGGACGCGTGGCGCACGCGCGCCGAGGCGCTGCGGCGGCAGGTCCGCGTCGCCCTGGGCCTCTGGCCCTGGCCGACCCGCACGCCGCTCAACGCGGTGGCCCACGGCGCCGTCGACCGCGGCGACTACATCGTCGAGCGTGTGTTCTTCGAGAGCGTGCCCGGGCACTTCGTGACGGGCAGTCTGTACCGGCCGAAGGGGCGAACGGGCAGGCTGCCGGCTGTCCTGTCGCCGCACGGGCACTGGCCCGGCGGACGCTTCCAGGACCTCCCGGCCAACGAGCGCCGGGCGGCGATCGCGAGCGGCGCCGAGCGCTTCGACGCCGCGGCCGGTCACGTCCTCCAGGCGCGCGCGGTGCAGCTGGCCCGGATGGGCGCGATCGTGTTCCTCTACGACATGATCGGCTACGCCGACAGCGTCCAGATCCCGCGTGACGTCGCACACGGCGGCCGGCGCGCCCCAGACCCGGCGCGCGACATGCGTGGCTTGTTCTACGGGCCCGACGCCGAGCTCCATCTGCAGTCGATCATGGGCCTGCAGATCTGGAACGGCATCCGCGCGCTCGACTTCCTCACCGCGCGGCCAGACGTCGACCCCTCACGTATCGCCGTCACCGGGGCCAGTGGGGGCGCGACGCAGACGATGATGCTCGGCGCGATCGACGAGCGGCCGGCCGTGGCGTTCCCCGCGGTGATGGTGTCGACCCGGATGCAGGGAGGGTGCACCTGCGAGAACGCGGACTATCTCCGCATCGGCACGGGGAACGTCGAGCTCGCGGCGCTGTTCGCGCCGAAGCCGCTCGGCATGACGGCGGCCGACGACTGGACGCGGCTGATGCCGTCGGAGGGGTACCCCGAGCTGCAGCGCCACTACGCGATGCTCGGCGCGCCGGATCACGTCCGGCTGTTCCCCTTCCTGCAGTTCGGGCACAACTACAACCACGTGAGCCGCACGGCGATGTACGGCTGGCTCAATCGGCATCTGGGCCTCGGCGTGGACGAGCCGGTGCTCGAGCGCGACTTCGTGCCGCTCTCGCGGGACGAGGCGACCGTGTGGACGGGCGGGCACCCCGCGCCGGGCACGCCGGGTTCGCGCGCGACCGTGGGCGAAGCACACGAGCGCGAGCTCACCACGTGGTGGCGCGGGGACGTCACGCGACAGCTCGCCTCCCTGCGCCCCGTGGATGCCGCATCGCTGGCGCGCTGGCGCGAGACGATTGGCGGCGCCGTGCGGGTGCTGCTCGGACGCGATCTGCCGGAGGCCGACGCCGTCCGGCCCGCGCTGGAGCCGCTGCGCGAGCCCGTCATCCGGCGCGGCACGTTGCATCTCGACACGCACGGCGAACGTGTCGCGTTCGCGATCGTCTCGCCGCCGCGGCAGTCGTCGCGCGCCGCGGTCTGGACCGGCAGCGGCGGCATCTCGCAGGCGCTGCCGGGCGGCCGTCCGATCCGGGCGATCCAGCAGCTGGTCGACTCGGGATACGGCGTGATCGTCATCGACGTGCTGGGCCAGGATGCCGGCGCGACCGCGGGCAACCGGCTCGTCGCGAACCGCAACGCGGCCGCGTTCACCTTCGGCTACAACCGTCCGCTCGTCGCGCAGCGCGCGCACGACGTGCTGGCGGCCCTGCGGTACGCGCGCACCGTCGCCGGCCCGTCCGGACGCGTCACGCTCGTGGCCGCCGACGGGCAGGCGGCGGCCTGGGCGGCGCTCGCGCGGACGGCTGCCGGCGAGGTGCTCGACGCGGCGGTGTTCGTCACCGACGGCGTCCGCTTTGCCGATGCGCGTTCGATGGACGATGCGGCGTTCCTTCCGGGGAGCGTGCGGTACGGCGACCTGCCCGCCCTGCTGGCGCTCGGAGCGCCCGGCCCGCTCTGGGTCGGCGGGGAGACGTCCGACACGCTCGCAATCGTCCGCGATGCCTACACCGCAGCCGGCGCTTCCGACGCGCTGACGATTGCACCGGCACGCGGCGATCTCGCGGCCGGGCTCCGCTGGCTCACGACGAACTGACCCGCGCCGGCACACGACCGATTCGGCAATGGAGTGACCGGAATGAACCGACGCGATTTCATGAAGACCACCGTGCTCGCCGGAGCGGCCGGCGCGGCGGCACGCCGCGCGGCCGCTCGCCCCGTCGCGCCGACCGATCGCATCCGCGTCGGGTTCCTCGGCGCCGGCGCACGCGCGCAGCAGATCATGGATACCGTCTCGGGATATCCCGGCGCCGAGATCGTCGCGCTGTGTGACGCCTATCAGGGCCGGGTGGAGCGCGCGCTGGCGCGGACCGGCGGCCGTGCGCAGGCAGCTCCCGACTACCAGGCCATCCTCGCCCGCCCCGATGTCGACGCGGTGGTCATCGCCACGCCCGACCACTGGCACGCGCGCATGAGCATCGACGCGCTGCGCGCGGGCAAGGACGTCTACCTCGAGAAGCCGATGAGCCACTCCATCGAGGACGGCCTGGCCATTGCCGCCGCTGTGCGGGAGACCGGCCGGATTCTGCAGGTGGGCAGTCAGGGCGTGAGCTCGCCGTTGACGGAGAAGGCACGAGCGATCGTCAAAGCGGGACGCCTGGGACAGATCACGATGTTCCACGCGGCGTTCAACCGGAACGGCCGCAGCGGCGCGTGGCTCTACCCGATCCCGCCGGATGCGGGCCCGCGTACGGTCGACTGGAAGGCCTTTCTCGGCCCCGCCCCGGCGCGCCCGTTCGATCTCGAGCGGTTCTTCCGGTGGCGGTGCTACTGGGATTACTCGGGCGGCATCGCGACCGACCTGTTCGTGCATCTCGTCTCCGAGCTGCACCGCGTGACGGATGCGAGACAGCCGGCGCTGGTGGCCGCGACCGGCGCGACCTACCGGTTCACCGATACGCACGAAGTGCCCGACACGGTGAACGCCCTGCTCATGTACCCGGAGGGCTTCACCGCCAACCTGCTCTGCACGTTCAACAACGCGGAGGGCGCGGACGGCGCGATGGAGCTGCTCGGCACCGAGGGCAGCCTGATCATCCGCGGCCGCGAGCTCGAGTTCCGGCCCGAGCGCGTCAGCGAGGACAACCGCTGGGTCGTCCGGTCGTGGCCCGACGCGCTCGAACGCGCGTACTACGACGACCCGACGGTCCGGCAGGTCGAGTCGCCGTGGCTGCGGGACGCGACCGTCGCCGGCGGCGCCGAGAAGTGGGTGCTGGAGGGGCGCGACGACACGTACACGCACGTCGCCGCGTTCTTCGAGGCCGTGCGGACGCGGACGCAGCCGGTGGAGGACGCGCGCTTCGGCCACCGCGCCGCCGCCTGCGCCCACATGATCAACCAGTCACTCCGCGAGCGGCGCATGGTGGAGTGGGACGCGAGGTGGGAACCGGCCTGAGTCTGGGCTTTGGGCTTTGGGCTTTGGGCTTTGGGCTTGGGGCTTGGGGCTTTCGGCCTTCGGCCTTGGGCTGGGGGTGAACCGAACAGTCGCGCCCCGCACAACCCGGAGGCTATCCGGTGCCACGCTGCGCGCGGTGTGCGGTCTGACCGCGCTGGCGTCTGGCGGGCCTGAAGGCCCACCGCTATCGGAGGGTGGAAATCGGAGGGTGGAACAGAGAAGCTTTGGGCTTTCCTTGGATCCGATGCAATCAGCTGCTCTCAGCTGCGACGTTCGCGGTCACGCTGCGTGCCAGCGAAGACTCTCCGGGAGAGTATCGAGCGCCCGGTATGCCCCGTTGAGCCCAAAGCCCAAGGTCGAAAGCCCAGGGCCCAGCGTGGCCCAGAGCCCAACGCCCGAGGTCGGCTTTAAGCCCCCGGCCCCTGACCCCTTCCCTCCTTTCCTCCTCCTCAGAGCCACCAGACGCCGAACGCCAGCGTCAACAGCGTCACCGGGAGGCCGACGCGCAGGTACTGCCCGAACGTGATCGTGACGCCGCGCCGGCGGGCGCCTTCGAGCACGATCAGGTTCGCGATCGATCCGAGCAGGGTCAGGTTGCCGGCGAGCGTGCTCGACATCGCCAGCGTCAGCCATGCCGTCTCCGGCGACGGCAGCTCCGGCACGAACCGCGAGAGCAGCATGACCGCGGGGACGTTGCTGATCACGTTCGACAGCAGCGTCGCAATCGCCGTCAGGCCGTGCATCGTCTCCAGGCCCAGCGGCCGGAGCCACTCGAAGAGCTGCCGGTCGAGTCCGGCGTGCTCGATCCCGCCGATCACGATGAACAGGCCGACGAAGAGCATCAGCAGGTCCCAGTCGACCCGCTTCCAGACCTTCTCCGGCTTGATGCGCCGTGTCACGAGCAGCGCCGCGGCGCCGCCCGCGGCGACGAGCGCCGGCTCGACGCCGGCCAGGAAGCCGACGAGCATCGCCGCCGCGACCAGCAGCGGCTTGACCATGAGCCGCCGGTGCAGCGGCCGGATGCGCGCGGGGCGCGGCGGCGCGGCCGCACCGGAGAGGTCCCGCCGGAACAGCAGGCAGATGAGCGCGGCATTCAGCGCCAGGCCGACGAGCGCGACCGGAGCCAGCGCGCCGGCGAATCGCGCGTAGCCGATCCCGGACAGGCTGCCGATCAGCATGTTCTGCGGGTTGCCGGTGATCGTCGCGACGCTGCCGATGTTGGCGCCCGTGGCGACGCCGAGCAGCAGCGGCAGCGGGCTGAGCCCGCGCAGCGCGGCGACCTCGATCACGATCGGCGTGAACATCAGGCACACCGTGTCGTTGACGAAGAGCGCCGACAGCACGCCGGCCGCCACGGTGATGGCGGCCACGAGCGCCGCCGGATGGCGTACGTGCGCGGCGACGAGACGCGCCGCGGACCGGAAGAAGGTCGCCATCTGCAGGTGGGCGACGAGCACCATCATCCCGAAGAGCAGGACCAGCGTCCGGTAGTCGACCGCGCGGGCGGCCTCGTCGAACGGCAGCCCGCCGAAGGCGACCATCAGGATGGCGCCGATGACGGCGGCGCCGGCCCGATCGATCCGGAACAGCGGCGGCTGGCCGATCGCCAGGACGATGTAGGTGCCCAGGAGGATCAGAAGGGGGAGCACGGCCGGCGCAGGTCGGATCCGGTCAGATCGGGTCGGATCGGGTTTCGGTGCGCCGCGAGCCGTGATCACCGAGCGGCGCCGTGCGACCGCGAGCCCCGTGCATCGAGCGGTCGCCCCCTTCCCGTCCGCCGTCTCCCGCTTCTGTCAGTCCGTGACGCACGCGACGCCGGTCGGCGTCAGGTCGACGCTGGAGATCGCGCCCGGCCGGCGGCGGATCAGCTCCAGGAACTCGGAGCGCGTGCGCGCGTTGTCGCGGAAGGCGCCCAGCATCGCGCTCGTCACCGCGACCGAGTTCTGCTTCTCGACGCCGCGCATCGCCATGCACAGGTGCGTGCCTTCCATGACCACGGCGACGCCGAGCGGCGCGATCTTCTGCTGGATCACCTCGGCGATCTGGTGCGTGAGCCGCTCCTGCACCTGCAGCCGGCGCGCGAAGACGTCGACGAGGCGCGGAATCTTGCTGAGCCCGATGACCCGCCGCGTGGGGATGTAGGCGACGTGGCACTTGCCGAAGAACGGCAGGAGGTGGTGTTCGCAGAGGCTGTAGAAGTCGATGTCCTTGACGATCACCATCTCGCTGTAATCGACTGAGAACAGCGCGCCGTTGATGACCTCGTCAATATCGGCCTGGTATCCGCTCGTCAGGAAGCGCAGCGACTTCTCGACGCGCTTCGGCGTGTCCCGCAGCCCTTCGCGCTCCGGATCCTCGCCCAGCTCGCGGAGCATGCGGGCAATCAGCTCCTGCATCGGTCCATTGTACCGCATGGGTTTGTTGATGCTCGCCGGGGTGCTGACGTTCCCGGCGGCGGCCCAGACGCCGGCGTCCGCCGACCCCGACGCGCTCTACGCCGCCCGCGAGCACCTGCCCGATGCCCGGGCCGCTGCCGCCATCTGGCAGCAGCGGCTGGACAGGAACCCGGGAGATTTCGAGGCGGCGTGGAAGCTGGCGCGCGCCGGCTACTTCCTCGGCGGCCGGCTGCCCGACAAGGACGCACGCATCGAGGCGTTCGAAAGCGGCATGGCGGCGGCCCGCGCGGCGATCGCCGCCCGTCCGGATCGCCCGGAAGGCTACTTCTGGCTCGCCGCAACGATGGGCGGGCTCGCCGAACTGCGCGGGCTGGGGACCGGCCTGCGCTACCGGGGCGCGATCCGCGACAACCTCGAACGGGTGCTGACGATGGACCCGGGCTTCCAGAAAGGCTCGGCCGACCGGGCCCTCGGACGTTGGTACTTCAAGGTTCCGCGCCTGTTCGGCGGAAGCCGCCGCAAGGCGGAAGCGCACCTGCGGGCGTCGCTCGCCCGCGATCCCGACAGCATCGCCTCGCGGTTCTTCCTGGCCGAAGTCCTCGAGGCCGAGGACCGCGACGAGGAGGCCGCCCAGCTCCTTCGGGAGATCCTGGCGCTGCCGATCGACCCGGAGTGGGCCCCGGAAGATCGCGACTTCAAGGCGAGGGCGCAGGCGATGCTCGCGGAGCTCCAGGCCGGTCGCCGCTGACCCCGCGGGACGGTTCGTCCCACCACTCCCGAGCCCTCCTCCGGTCCGAACCGACGGCTTCCGGGGACGTTCCGTGCGTCCCCGGGGACCAACCTGATCCAAAAGTCCGAATCGACATCGGTCAGATCCAAAGAACGGTTCGCCACCGTCAACTGCATTCCGTCCCTAAATATCTGGTAGCTGAGCAGTTATCAAATTATGCAGACGAGGCATGCGTTTTCCATATTGCAGGGCCCGGACTTCGAGCACCGTCCCGTGTCCGGACGGCAGGTTCGACTCCCACAAGGAAGGATGAAAGGTATGTTCAGACGTGCTGTTTACACCCTGGCCATCGTGCTGGCGTTCGTGGCGCCGGCCGCGGCCCAGGTCACCAGCACCGGGAGCGTGCAGATCACCGTCGTGGACTCCGGTGATGCCCGCCTCCCCGGGGTCACGGTGACCGCCAGCGCGCCCGACGTCGTCACGACGCGTACCGCGGTGACCGACGAGACGGGCGTGGCCCTGCTGACGGGTCTGGCCCCCTCGGCCCAGTACACCGTCGTCGCGTCGCTGCAGGGGTTCCAGGACTTCCGGCAGGAGAACGTGCTGGTCCGGTCGGGCCAGACGGTGACCCTGCAGGTGACCCTCCCGCTGGCGGGGGTTGCGGAAGCGATCACGGTTTCGGCCGAGTCGCCACTCATCGACGTGACCAGCGCGACCACCGGGGCGGACATCACGCTGCAGCTCACGGAGTCGCTGCCGACCGGCCGCTCCTATCAGAGCTATCTGCAGATGGTGCCGGGCGTCATGCCCGACAGCTTCTCGAGCCCGGGCAACCCCGCGGCCCGCAGCGGCATCAACTACAGCGACATCGGCGGTGACCTGGGTATCTCGACCGACAACTTCTACTACTTCGACGGGATCAACGTCACCGACCCGCTGACCGGGACCTTCGGCGCCAACCTGAACACCGAGATCATCCAGGAGCAGAAGGTCATCACCGGCGGCATTCCGGCGGAGTTCGTCGGCACGCCGGGCCTCATCTCGAACGTCGTCACCAAGTCGGGCAGCAACACCGTCCATGGCTCGGTGAACTACTTCTTCCAGAACAGCAACCTCGTGGCGGAGAACAAGAACGCCGCCGACGAGGAGTTCTCGACGAAGGACACCGCCTTCACGCTCGGCGCGCCGATCATCAAGGATCGCCTCTGGGCCTTCGGCAGCTACCGCTACCTGAACCGCAAGGACGACGTGGTCAGCCTCGACACGAACCAGTTCCTGCGGTCGGTGGACCGGACGGAGCACCAGGGCTTCTTCAAGGGCACCTGGACGCCGACGACCGGCGACCTGCTCGCCGTGACCTACCTGAGCGACCCGGCCGAGCTCTCGGGCTCGCGCTCGCGCGACATCAACAACGAGCGTGATCGCCGCCAGGAGCAGGGTGGTCCGCGCTACCAGGCCCTCTACACCAAGGTCTGGGGTCCGGCGCTGCTCGAGGTCGGCTACAACAAGCACAACGGCGAGGTCTCGCTGTTCTCGGCCATCCGTCAGCCGCGCAACACCGCGATCTTCAAGGCTGGCGATCCGCGGACGAGCTTCGACGAGCAGCTCGGCGGCTATGGCATCGACCAGATCAACGAGCGCGACACGCAGGCGGTCCGCGCCTCGCTGCAGTACAGCTGGGGCAGCCACATCTTCAAGGGCGGCATCGAGTTCTCGAAGAACGAGAACTTCCGCGACACGTTCTACATCGACCAGGCGCTCTGGGAGTCGCTCGCTCCGCGCTACGCCGGCGTGACCGCCGGTGACGTCGCGGGCGTGACGGGCAACACCTGGTCCGTCCTGGACTTCGACCCGACGAACCCGAGCGACTTCGGCGGCTTCATCAGGACCATCGACGCGCGGGCGGACCGGCAGAAGTTCTACGACGCGTTCGACCTGAACAGCGACGGCACGATCTCGTCGGCCGAGCTGGCCGCGTCGCTCGTGTACAACAGCACGGCCGGCAACCCGCACGGCCAGGTCAACTACGGCCGGACGCTGCAGTCATCGACCGGCGAGCAGCTGACCTCCTCCGAGGGGCTGTCGTTCTACGTCCAGGACACCTGGCGGCTGAACCGCTTCACGTTCAACTTCGGCGTGCGCGCCGAGCAGTGGAAGCACTTCGCGACCACGGGCGAGAACATCTTCACGTTCGACTGGGAGTTCGCGCCCCGGCTGAGCGCGGTGTTCGACGTGCTCGGTGACGGCCGCCACAAGGCGTCGGCGTACTACGGCCGGTACTACGACCCGATCCGCAACAACATGACGAACTTCGCGGGCACGCTCACCGGCTCGATCCTCGAGGAGCAGGTGTACGCGCTCGGCGAGTGGGTCACCTACCGCGTGCGTGGCGGCCCGGTGCAGCAGGACGCGTTCTTCGCGCCGACGACGCAGACGCCGTACACGGACGACATGCAGCTCGGATACGCCGTCGACCTCGGCCGCAACATGAGCTTCGAGGCGACCTACATCCAGCGCTGGACCCGCGACATCCTGGAGGACTACGACCTCCACCTGTACGCGGAGCCGGACGGCTATGCGGGCCTGGAGGGCATCCCCGGTCCGATCGATCATCCGGACTCGATGTTCCTCGGCTACAACTACTTCGGCTACACGTCGAACCCCGGCTCGAACTTCGTCATCGCGACGCTGGCCGGCGGCAAGCGTGACTACAAGGGCCTGGAACTCGTCTTCCGGAAGCGGTTCGACCGCGGCTGGCAGATGCTGACGTCGTACAACTGGAACGACGCGAAGGGCAACACGAACTCGGACTCGAACGCGGACTTCCAGGGTGACCTGCTCTTCCTGGATCCGCGGGCGCCGAACCAGTACGGCCCGCAGCCCGGCCTGATCAAGCACCTGTTCAAGGGCGCGGCGTCGTACGCGTTCGACATGGGGCTGCAGCTCGGTGCCACCTTCCGGTGGAACTCGGGCGCGCTCCTGAGCCGCACGTTCCTCGCGTCGTCGCGGCACCTGCCGAACCGGGTGGCCGCGGGCCAGGCGTTCGAGTACGCCGGCATCACCACCCGCTGGATCGAGCCGGGTGCGGTGGGCAGCTTCGAGCAGCCGAGCTGGGGCACGATCGACCTGCGCGCCCAGTACATCTTCAACACCGGCGGCCGCTCGCAGCTCGAGTTCTTCGTCGACGTGTTCAACGTGTTCGACAACCAGAGCGAGACCCGTCTGATGGACCTGGTTGCCGGACAGGGCGGCACGGAGTTCGGCGAGGCGACCGAGTGGATCACCCCGCGCCGGGCGTTCATCGGCGCGCGCTTCAAGTTCTAGTCAGCGACACGACGGGCCGGCCACGTGGCGCCGGCTCCTCGTGCCCACGAGAGGGCGCTCCGGCGGAAGCCGGGGCGCCCTTTCCTTTTGCTCGGGAAACGAGACCCGGGAAACGGGAAACGAGGAACGGGAAGGGTGCGACCGCTCGATGGCCACGGGCTCGCGGTCGCACGGCGGGGACCTAACCTTGGGCCTTGGGCTTTGGGCCTGATGATCCTACAGATCGGCGCTAAGGCTGGTCCGGTTGCGCAGTTCCAGGTTGCTCGGCGATGGGTGGTGTGATCTACTGCGCGGCATGCGCCGCCGACTGATCCGTGAAGGCACCGCCGTTGACGAATTCCGCG
>DASVDJ010000127.1:0-12577 GCA_036381155.1 Vicinamibacterales bacterium | reverse complement strand
CCGCGACGCGTCGCCATCATCGGTGCCGGCCACGTCGGCGCCACCGCCGCCTACGCGCTCCTCCTGAGCGGCCTGGCCTCGGAGATCGTCGTCATCGATCTCGACCGGCGCCGCGCCGAAGGCGAAGCGCTGGACCTCCAGCACGCCGTCCCCTTCGGCGACCCCGTGCGCGTCTGGGCCGGCGACTACGACGACGTGGCGAGTGCGGCGGTCGTCGTGATCACGGCCGGCGTCAACCAGCGCCCCGGCGAGACGCGGCTCCAGCTGCTCTCGCGCAACGTCGCCGTCCTGCGCGACATCGTCTCGCGCGTGATGGCGGTAATGCCCGACGCGATCCTGATCGTCACGACCAACCCGGTCGACGTGCTCACCTGGGCGGCGATCCGGCATTCAGGGCTGCCGCCGCCGCGCGTGATCGGCTCGGGGACGATTCTCGACACCGCGCGCTTCCGTGCGCGGCTCGGCCGGCACTTCCACGTCGACCCGCGATCGGTCCACGGGTACATCATCGGCGAGCACGGCGACAGCGAGGTGCCGGTCTGGTCGCTGGCGACGATCGGCGGGCTGCACATCGACCAGTACCGGGACGCGACCGGCGAGGAACTCAACGAAGCGACGCGCCGGCAGATCGTCGAGGAGACGCGCGACGCCGCCAGCCACATCATCGAGCGCAAGGGGGCCACCTACTACGCCGTCGCCGCCGGCATCGTCCGGATCCTGCAGGCGATCCTGCGCGACGAGTCGACCGTGCTGACCGTGTCGAGCCTGATCGACGGCGCCTACGGCATCCGGGACGTGTGCCTGAGCCTCCCGTGCATCGTGAACCGGGACGGCATCGCGCGGGTGCTGTTCCCGCCGCTGGCGGCAGATGAGGAGGAGGCGCTTCGGCGGTCGGCGCAGGTGCTCAGGGAAGCGCAGGAATCGCTGGCGTAGGGCTCCTCTGGGCCTTCCTTGGGCCTTGGGCTTTGGGCCACTCTGGGCCTTGGGCCTTGGGCTTTGGGCTTTGGGCTTTGGGCTCTAGGCCTTGGGCTTCGTGCCGACCACCAGCCTCACGACCTCCGAATAGCTCTCGATTCCCTCCTGAACGCGATTGACCTTGAGGAACTTGTCGTAGGCCCGCCAGCTTGCCTGCTGGACGACCTCGTTCGGGCCGGTGACGCGTGCGGCGATGGCGTTGAGGTCGCCGCGCGGCCCGGCCGCCAGTTCGCGCTCGAGGCCGCCGCGCACCTCCGGCGGCAGGTCGGCCCGCAGATACCAGTAGAGCGCCAGCCATCCGCTGTACTGCGCCGCCTCGTCTCCCCGCCGGCAGGCGAGCCACGCGAGGTAGCTGGCCTCGCTCTCGCGCGCCCAGCCGGCCAGATGCGCCCACTCGTGCGCAAGCGCGGCCGGGCGCTCCACGGGCAGCAGGCCGGGATTGAGCAGCACCTCGAGGCCGAGCGGGTTGATCATCCCGTCGACCCCCGCCCACCGGAAGAACGGCGCGACCAGCGGATGCTTCGGCCTGGCGGGCGCGGCGGTCCAGTCCATCGCAATCGCCCGCTGCGCCTGCGCGAAGGCGGGCGCGAGCCGCAGCCGCGCGGCTTCGAGACTCGGCGACGCCGAGAGCATCGCGTGCGCGGACGGATGCAGCCGGTTCAGCTCACGAACGGCCTCGCGTGCGAACGCCGTCACCGCGTCGGACGTCACGCGGGAAGCCGAGTAGTCGAGCCGCGAGGTGATCGGCAGCCGCCGGTAGTTGAGCCCCCACATCCCGAGGAACAGCACGTACACGGCAGCGCCGAGCACCACGGCGCGCCAGAGCTGTACGCCGAGCTCCTGCAGACGGCGGCCGCGTGCCCGCACGACGCGCACGACCGCCAGCGCGACCCACACGACGGCGGCGAGCAGCAGCAGATCGAGGAGCGCGACCGGGACCAGGCTGGTGGCCGAGGAGACGAGCGGCTGGAAGGCGGCGTAGATCCCGGTGCTGAACCAGCGCTCGACCCAGGCAGGCGACATCGGCACTGCCGCCAGCAGTACCGCGAGGACGACCGCCAGGATCGGGAGACGCCGCGTCCGGCCGCGCGCCGCGCGCCGCGTCTGGCGGCGGAGCCGGACCTGGCGCGCCATCAGTCGAGCGGCGTCGTGAACCGCGGCGCGATGTCCACGGGCACCGCCGTCAGCCGGTCGAACACCTTCTGCACCGGCGGCCGGACGACGCCGAGCGTCTCGATCATCTTCCGCGCGCCGGCGTAGTCGCCGTTGGCCTGGAGCGTCATGATCTCGCGCGTCAGCGACTCCACGGCCCCGCGGATCTTCTCCGGCACGACCGCGAACGTCCCGTCGTCAGCCACGCGGACGGCGCCCTGATCGAGGAAGTAGTTCAGCTGCATCGCGACGCCGCGCCCGTGCGCCTCGTTGACGCCGAAACGGATCGAGCGGAACGCCGAGGCGAGGAACGTGTCGTACATCGAGTCGGCCAGCGACGCCGGGAGCTGGCCGCGGTCGACGAGGAAATGCAGCGCCCAGAGGCCGGAGACGTCGGCCTTCGCCTCCTCCATCGCGCTGTAGGTCTCGCGCAGCTCCTGCCGCACCGTCGTCCGGCGGCCGTTCACGGTGATGTTGTGCGGTCCGAGCCCGTGCATCAGCTCGTGCATCAGGATGTGCGTGAAGAACGCGTCGAAGGACACCTTGCTCCGGTCGGCCGGGGCGAGCGCGACCTGCGCGATCGGCACGAGCACGCCGTTGAACTTCGCCTCCTGCACGTTCTTCAGCATCACCCGCTTGCTGCCCTTCTCGCGCAGGACCCGCTCGTCGTTCGGCAGGTTGAACGCCGCCGTCTGCACGCCGCGGTTGGCGTCGCCGGCCGTGAACACGACGTTCACCACGCGGATCGGCGCGAGCGCGCCGAGCGACGGGTTGCGCAGCGCGGGATCGATCGGCAGGTTGTTCTCGATCTCCTGCAGCAGCCCGCCGAACCGATCCAGCTTCGCGGTCTCCGCATCGTCGCGCACCGTGATGAACGCCTCGAACGCGGCCTTGAAGTTGAACCACTCGTCCTCGTAGACCTCGTACGGGCCGATGGTCGGCTCGATCGACGCGTCCAGCTCCATCCACGCGACGTCGCTCTCGTAGTAGTCGTTCGTGAGGAAGGCGTCGGCGCGGGTCTCGAGATAGCGCTTCAGGGTCGGCTGCGAGGTCTCGGCGGCCGCCTCGCGCAGCAGCCGGGCGGCGAGCGTGAGCTCCGGCTGATACACGAGGCTGTAGGGCACGGCCTCGAACGGCTGCCGGCTGCCGGGCGCCGTGCGGCGGATTGCCGTGAAGAACCCGCGCGCGCGGGCGCTCTCGGCCTCGTCGAGCCCCTTCAGCCAGGCCTCGATCTCCTCCTTCGTCGCGTCGGGCGGATAGAAGCTGCCCTGGGCGGGCTTCTCCGGCACGCCCGGGACGAAGGGCCGGTTGTGATCCAGCCGCGACCACGGCCCCTTGTTGATCAGGAAGTACCGCAGGCGCGCCTCGCCGATCGGCGACCGGTCCTCGAGCAGCTCGAGCAGCAGCGTCTCGTTGCCCGCCCAGACCTGGCGCAGGAAGAGCGCGTCCATCACCCGCGCGGCCTCCACCAGCTTCGCGAGCGCCCGCCGCTCGTTCGCCGGCAGGTGGCCGATGTCCGCCTTGATGTCGACCGGCTCGAACCGGTCGATCATCGCGTCGAGCTCGCGCTGGGACGGCACGGACGCCTGGCCCTGCAGCAGCACGCCGCCGGCGGCGACGGCGGCCATCGACAGCAGGAGCGGGAGGGGAAGGACTGCGGATGTCATGATGCTGGTGTCCACTCGATTACCGTTCGCGACGCTGCCGCGGCAGCCTCACGTGAGTGCCTGCGACCTGACGCTCCGCGCCACGGGTGCGACGGTGCGAGGTCAGTGCACGCCGGATCCCAGCTGCAGGCTGCCGGGATCGGCGCCAAGGCGCCGGATGGCGCACTCCCACATCTCCGATGCGGGCGTGCGGAACACGATGTCGAGATCGACCTCGCCGGTCAGCCACGCCGACGCGGCCAGCTCCTCGTCCAGCTGTCCCGGTCCCCAGCCCGCGTAGCCGGCAATCAGCCGCGCACGCGAGTGGTCCGGCGACTCCAGCAGCTGCTCGAGGACGTGCAGCGCGGTCGACAGGTACACCCCCTCGCACACCTTGATCGCCTGCGCGTCGAGCTCCGGGTTGCTGAGCAGAATCCAGCTCCGCTCCGGCTCCACCGGCCCGCCCACCCACACCTCCACCTCCCGCTCGGTGGCGGCTTCCGGTTGATCCTGCGGGACGATGCGGGCGGTGGTGGTGACGGGCCGGTTCAGCACCAGCCCGAACGCGCCGTCGGCATCGTGCTGACAGAGCAGGACGACCGCGCGCGTGAAGTTCGGATCCGACAGCTGCGGCATCGACAGCAGCAGCGAGGGCGCCAGCGACATGGAGTCGGGCATGGTTCCGATCATAGCAGCGGCCGGGCCGCCGGCTCGCCGTGTTCTGCCAGCCGACGCCGCGCCCAGGCGAGCGTCTCGGCCACGGCCGGGTCGGCGAGCGACGGACGGTCGGGGTCCCGCGCGTCGGCGTCCAGCGCGCCGGGCGGCAGATGGCCGGCGGCGTTGCCGAGCGCCGTCGCGAGATTGCGGCGCAGGCGCACGGCGCCGGCGCGCGTCATCGGCGTGCCCTCGAGCAGCGCATCGAGCTCGCGGTCGCTCTTGCGCCACAGTTCGAGCAGCAGCGGCGCGTCGAGCTCCGGCCGCGGCTGCCACTCCGGCGCATCGCTCGAGGCCGCGCGCCTGTTCCACGGGCAGACGTCCTGGCAGATGTCGCACCCGTACACGCGGTTGCCGACGGCGGGCCGCAGCGGCTCGGGAATCGCCTTCTTCTGCTCGATCGTCAGGTACGAGATGCAGCGCGTGGCGTCGACGACGCGCGGCTCCACGATCGCGCCGGTCGGACACGCGGTCAGGCAGGCCTCGCAGTCGCCGCACTGGTCCAGCACCGGCTGGTCCGGTTCGAGCGGCAGGCTGCAGATGATCGAGCCGAGGAACACCCACGAGCCGAGCTCGGGATCGATCAGGCACGTGTTCTTCCCGATCCACCCGAGTCCGCCGTACTGCGCGTAGACGCGCTCCTGCACCGGCCCGGTGTCCACGTAGGCGCGCGCCTCGAACGGCTCCGGATGGACGGTCCGCATCCACTCGAGCAAGGCGTCCAGGCGCTGCCGGACGATGACGTGGTAGTCGTCGCCCCAGGCGTAGCGGGAGATCACCGCGCGCAGCGGGTCGTCCTGCTCGACTGCGAGCGGCCGGTCGGTGTTGTAGACGGTGGCCGTGACGATGACCGAGCGGGCGGACGGTTCGACCTCGCGGACGTCGCGGCGCCGGCGCGCCGAACGCCCCATCCAGCTCATCGTCCCCGCGTAGCCGCGGCGGAGCCACTCTTCGAGGAACGCCAGCTCGGGGAAGGGAGCGGCCGGCGCGATGCCGCACCGGTCGAAACCGAGCTCGAGCGCGTGGGCCTTGATGGCGTCGGAACTGAGGGCCATCGGGGAACCGCCGCGTCCGGTCCGTCCGGACGCGGCCATTCCATCGTGATCCGCAGAGCGGCTGCGGTCAACCCGCACCCGCGCGGCGTGTCAGCGCCGCCTGGCGAGCATGCGCAGGACGTACGGCAGGATGCCGCCGTGCCGGTACGCCGTCAGCTCCTCCGGCGTGTCGATGCGGACGTGCACGGTAAACCGGATCGTCCGGCCGTCCTCGCCCTTCGCGACGACCTCCACCGTGCTGCGCGGCTTCAGCGAGGCGCCCGCCCCCTCGATCTCGAAGATCTCGCGGCCGGTGAGGCCGAGGCTGGCCACCGACTCGCCCGCCTTGAACTGCAGCGGCAGCACGCCCATGTTGACCAGGTTGCTGCGGTGGATGCGCTCGAAGCTCTCGGCGATGACCGCCTTCACGCCGAGCAGGAGCGTCCCCTTGGCCGCCCAGTCGCGCGACGAGCCGGAGCCGTACTCCTTGCCCGCCAGGACGAGGAGCGGCACGCCGGCCTCCTGGTACTTCATCGCGGCGTCGTAGATCGGCATCACCTCGTTGCCGGGCAGGTAGGTGGTGTAGCCGCCTTCCGTGCCGGGCGCGAGCTGGTTGCGCAGCCGCACGTTCGCGAACGTGCCGCGCATCATCACCTCGTGGTTGCCGCGGCGCGAGCCGTACGAGTTGAAGTCACGCGGCAGCACGCCGTGCTCGATGAGGTACCGGCCCGCCGGGCTGTCCTGCCGGATCGCGCCGGCCGGCGAGATGTGGTCCGTCGTGATGCTGTCGCCGAGCACCGCCAGCGCACGCGCGCCGGTGATCGGCGCCGGCGGCGGCGGCTCCGGCGTGAGGTTCTCGAGGAACGTCGGCCGGCGGATGTAGGTCGAGTTCTCGTCCCATGCGAAGCGCCCGCCGGTCGGCACCGGCAGCGCCTTCCACCGCTCGTCTCCCTCGAAGACGCTCGCGTACTGCTGGCGGAACATCTCGGAGCTGACCGTGCGCAGCACCGTCTCCTGCACTTCCTGCTGCGACGGCCAGATGTCGCGCAGGTAGACCGGCTGCCCGTCGGACCCGGTGCCGAGCGGCTCGCTCGTCAGGTCGATGTTCATCGAGCCGGCCAGCGCGTAGGCGACCACCAGCGGCGGTGAGGCCAGGTAGTTCGCGCGGACGTCCTGCTGGATGCGCCCCTCGAAGTTGCGGTTGCCGCTCAGCACCGACGCCACCACGAGTCCGCGCTCCCGCACCTCGGCGGCGATGTCGTCGGGCAACGGCCCGCTGTTGCCGATGCAGGTGGTGCAGCCGTAGCCGACGAGGTTGAAGCCGAGCTCGTCGAGATACTTCTGCAGGCCGGCCTTCGCGAGGTATTCCGTGACGACCTTCGAGCCGGGCGCGAGGCTGCTCTTCACCCACGGCTTGCGCGTGAGCCCCTTCTCGCGCGCCTTCTTCGCCACGAGACCGGCGGCGACCATCACGCTCGGGTTCGACGTGTTCGTGCAGCTCGTGATCGCCGCGATCACCACCGACCCGTGCTCGAGCTTCGTCTCGGTCGCGACGGCCGTGCCGCCGCCCGCAGCGGCGGTCTTCTTCACGCCCTTCTGCAGATCCGGCAGCGCGGCCGCGAACGATCGCGGCGCGTCGCCGAGAGCCACGCGGTCCTGCGGCCGCCGCGGGCCGGCCAGGCTGGGCACCACCGATCCGAGATCCAGCTCCAGCACGTCCGTGTACGCGGCCTCCGGCGAGCTCTCCGTGCGGAACAGCCCCTGCGCGCGCGCATACGCCTCGACGAGCGCGATCTGCGACGCGTCGCGGCCGGTGAGCCGCAGATACTCGAGCGTCATGTCGTCGATCGGGAAGATCGCGACGGTGGCGCCGTACTCGGGGCACATGTTCCCGAGCGTCACGCGGTCGGCGATGGTCAGGTTCGCGAGCCCCGGACCGAAGAACTCGACGAACGTCCCGACGACCCCCTTCTTCCGCAGCGCCTCGGTGATCGTCAGCACGAGGTCCGTCGCCGTCGCCCCCTCGGGCAGCCGGCCGGTGAGCCGGTAGCCGATGACGGGCGGGATCAGCATCGAGCTCGGCTGGCCGAGCATCGCCGCCTCCGCCTCGATGCCGCCGACGCCCCAGCCCACGACGCCGAGGCCGTTGACCATGGTCGTGTGCGAGTCGGTGCCGAAGACCGTGTCCGGGTACGCCAGGGTCCGCCCGTCCTGCTTCTCGCGCATCACGACGCGCGCCAGGTACTCGATGTTGACCTGGTGCACGATGCCGGTCGCGGGCGGGACGACGAGGAAATTGCGGAACGCCTTCTGCCCCCACCGCAGGAAGGTGTAGCGCTCGCCGTTGCGCTGGTACTCGATCTCGGCGTTGCGCGCGAACGCCTCGGGCGTGCCGAAATGATCGACCTGCACCGAGTGGTCGATGACGAGCTCGACCGGCTGCAGCGGGTTGACCCGCTCCGGATCGCCGCCGAGCGCGACGATGCCGTCGCGCATGGCCGCGAGATCGACGACGCACGGCACGCCGGTGAAGTCCTGGAGCAGGACGCGCGCCGGCATGAACGAGATCTCGGTGTCGACCTGGGCGCCCGGCGTCCACGACGCCAGCGCGCGGATGTCGTCGGCCTTGACGAACGCGCCGTCCTCCCGTCGCAGCAGGTTCTCCAGCAGGATCTTCAGCGAGTACGGCAACCGCGCGACGTTCGGGAACTGCGCCTCGAGCGCGGGGAGGCTGTAGTAATGAATCGTCTCACCACCAACGGTGAGGGTGGACAGGGTCTGGAAGGTGTTGGTCATCGCGGCGTGATCCTGAAGATCAGGATCATATCGCGAGATCGGGTCGGATCAGGTCGGATCAGGTCGGATCGGGTCGGATCAGGTCGGATCAGGTCCCGCCGCGCGCCTGGATCGTTTGCGCGCGGCGGATCGGGTCCCGCCGCACCCCGCGTGGGATCGTTCGCGGTGCGCGGCGGATCAGGTCAGATCAGGTCCCGCCGCGCGCCTGGATCGTTCGCGCGCGGCGGATCGGGTCCCGCCCGCGCCGGTGAATGCGAGCGCGGGCGGATCAGGTCCCGCCGCGGCGGCGACAGGAGCGGGCGGCCGCCACAGAGCCCTCGGTGCCCTCTCTGTGTCCTCCGTGGCTCTGTGGCTCGTGACTCCTGCTAACCGATCGTCGCCAGGCCCATCGTGGGGAGCAGCTCGTCCAGGACGCGGATCATCTCGCTGATCTTGCGCGGGACCCGGTTGGCCTTCAGGTAGACCCAGCCGGTCTCGCGGACGAGCTCGCGGCTGTGGATCCGGTGGCTCACCAGCGTGCCCGCCTTGACCTCCTGCTCGATCGCGTTGTTCGAGATGATCGTCGCGCCGATGCCGCTGGCGACCATGGCCTTGATGATCTCGACGTTCTCCGTCTCCATCACGATGCGCGGCTGCACCTGCTCGCGGACGAAGAACTCGTCGATGACGCGGCGCGTGTTGGAGCCCGGCTCGTAGAGGATGAACGGCAGCCGGTGCAGGTCCTGCGTCTCGATGCGCTTCTTCTGCGAGAGCGGGTGCCCCGGGTAGGTCACGAGCAGCAGCTCCTCGCGCATCACCGGCCGCGTGACGAGATCCGGTTCGTCCACCGGCAGCGTGAGCAGCCCGAGATCGACGGTGCCCGCGCGCAGCCGCCGCACCAGCCGGTCCGCCGGCCCGGTCATGACCTTGACGTCGACTTCCGGGTGCAGCCGGTTGAACTCCTTCAGCAGCTTCGGGAAGACGTAGATCGACACGGTCATCCCGCCCACGAGCCGGACGGTGCCCGTGAGCTTCTGCTGCGTCTCGCTCAGCCGCTCCGTCGTCTCGCGGATGTCGTCGAACACCCGGATGGCCAGCTGCAGCAGCGCCTCGCCGGCCGGCGTGATCCGGACCTTGCGCTTGATGCGCCAGAAGAGCGGCTCGTTCAGCTCGGCTTCGAGCAGCAGGATCTGGCGCGAGATGGCGGATTGGGAGACGTGGAGCCGCCGCCCCGCCCCGGTGAACGACCCGGTCTCGGCGACGGCCTTGAGAATCTCGAGCTGTCGAAGGTCCATGGCTGCTCAGCGCTCTCCGGCCGCGCCGGTCAGGACGCCGGGCCGCCCGGCCGGGGCCGTGCCGAAGAATTCTGCATGAAGTCGGGTCATCGCGGACGGCAAATCGGCCTCGTCCAGCACCAGCGTGACGTTCCGGCGCGCCGCCGCCTGCGAGACCAGCCGCAGCGGCAGCCCCTCCAGCGCCCGGACGACGCGCGCGAACGCCTCCGGCTCTCCGGCATACCCGTCGCCGACGACCGCGACGAGCGCCAGCGGATGCGTGACCGAGACGTCCGCAAAGGCCGAGAGCCCCGCGACGATCGCATCCAGATGCGTCCGGTCGTCGATCGTCACCGACACGCTGACCTCCGACGTCGAGACGACGTCGACGGGCGTCCGGTAGCGTTCGAACACCTCGAACAGCCGGCGCAGGTAGCCGTAGGCCATCAGCATGCCGGTCGACGTGATCGTGATGACCGTGATCCCCTTCTTGCAGGCCAGCGCCGTCACGCTGCCGCCGCCGTTGCCGCCGTTGCCGTCCGCGATCAGCGTGCCCGGCGCCGACGGCCGGAACGTGTTGAGGATGCGCACGGGGATGTTCTTCGCGGCTGCGGGCTGGATGGTCTTGGGATGCAGGACCTTCGCGCCGAAGTACGCGAGCTCGGCCGCCTCGGCGAAGGACAGGAACGGCACGAGCGACGGGTCGCGAACGACGCGCGGGTCGGCCGTGAGCATGCCGTCGACGTCGGTCCAGATCTGGATCTCCTCGGCGTCGAGCGCCGCGCCGATGAGCGCCGCCGAGTAATCCGATCCGCCGCGCCCCAGCGTCGTCGTGACACCCTGGGCGGTCGCGGCGACGAACCCTCCCGTGACGACGACCCGCCGCTGCTCCACGGCCGGTCCGAGCGCGTCGCGCACGGACCGCGTCGTCTCCTCCAGCCGGGGCGCCGCGGCGGTGAAGCTGTCGTCGGTGACGATGAGCGAGCGCGGGTCGGCCCAGACGACAGGCACGCCCCGCGCCGCCAGCGCCGCGGTGACAATGCGGCTGCTGGCCAGCTCGCCGATGGCGGCGATGGCGTCGAGCGAGCGGGCCGACGCCTCGTGCAAGACGGCGAGCGCGCCGGTAATCCTGCGGAGCTGGTCGAAGAGCGCGACGACGGCCTCGCGCGCGCCGGTGGTGTCTTCGGGCACGAGCTCGTCGAACGTGGCCAGATGGCGCTCGGTGAGCGATTCGACGAGCGCGCCGGCGCGGGCCGCGTCGCCGCGCCGTGCGATGGCCGCCGTCTCGAGGAGCCGGTCGGTGACGCCGCCCAGCGCCGAGACGACCACGACGGGACCGGACTGCGCCCGCTGGCGTTCCGATTCGACGATCGCCGCCACGCGCCCGATGGCCGCCGCGTCGGCGACCGACGTGCCTCCGAACTTCAGGACGCGCACGGGATCACGCCCTCACGCCGGCGGGCGCCTGGAGCACCCCTTCCGCGACGAGCAGCTCCGCGTTCAGCACCGCCGCCCCTGCGGCGCCGCGGACGGTGTTGTGGCCGAGCACGAAGAACTTGTAGCCGAGGATCGGACAGGTGCGCAGCCGGCCGACGGTGACGGTCATGCCGCCGTCGCGGTCGACGTCGAGCCTGGGCTGCGGCCGGTTCTCCTCGGACAGGTAGACGATCGGCTGCGCCGGCGCGCTCGGGAGCCGGTGGCGCTGCGGCGGCCCGCTGAAGCCGGCGAGCGCCTGCCGCACCTCGTCGAGCGACGGCTTCGCGTCGAGCGCGACCGCAATCGACTCCGTGTGCCCGTTGACCACCGGCACACGCGTGGTCGAGGCGCTGAGCACCACCGGATGCGGCTCGACGCGCGTGCCGTCGAAGCGCCCGAGGATCTTGCGCGGCTCGCTCTCGATCTTGGCCTCCTCGCCGGAGATGAACGGGACGACGTTGCCGACGGCGTCGAGCGACGCGACGCCCGGATAGCCCGCCCCCGACAGCGCCTGCAGCGTCGTCACGAGCACCGACCGCAGGCCGTACTGCCGCAGCGGCGCCAGCGCCATCGCGAGGAACACGGTCGAGCAGTTGGGGTTGGTGACGAGCGCGCCCGACCAGCCGCGGGCGCGGCGCTGGACCTCGATCAGCGCGACATGGTCGCTGTTGATCTCCGGCACGAGCAGCGGCACGTCGTCCGCCATCCGGTGGTTGCGGGCGTTGCTGACGACGATGTGGCCGGCGCGGGCGCGGGCTTCCTCGATCTCGCCGGCGACCGAGGCGTCCATGGCGGAGAACAGCAGCTCGGGAGCCCCGGCGGCGGTGCGGGCGTCCTGCACGACGAGGTCGGCCACCTCGTCGGGAATCGGCACCGGCAGCCGCCAGGGCGCGGCGTCCCGATACTTCTGGCCCGCCGAGCGCTCGCTGGCGCCCAGCCAGGTCACCTTGAACCAGGGATGCCCCGCCAGCTGCGCGATGAACTGCTGCCCCACCATGCCCGTCGCGCCGAGCACCCCGACCTCAATCCGCTGCCCCATGGCCTGCCTTCTGCGCTGCGCGCAAAAAAAAACCCGCCGACCGGCTGTGTGCCGCGTCGGCGGGTTCTGACTGCTCTGAAATCCTGTTATCGCTTATCGCGATCCGAGCCTCGAGACACCACCGCGCAGCCCACCATGCTTTCGCATGGTGGTGGTCATAATCACGGTGATGGTCATGCGGCCGGTCATTGACAATTCAGTATAGGTGGGAGGGAGGTCGGGGTCAAGCAAGGGCCTTCCTTGCTTGCCCGTTGAGGGCCTTGGGCTTTGGACTTTGGACCTTGGCACCTCTGGGCTTTGGACCTTGGGCCTTGGGTTTTGGGCAACTCTGGGCTTTGGACTTTGGGCCTCGGGCCTGATGATCCTACAGATCGGCGCTAAGGCTGGTCCGGTTGCGCAGTTCCAGGTTGCTCGGCGATGGGTGGTGTGATCTACTGCGCGGCATGCGCCGCCGACTGATCCGTGAAGGCACCGCCGTTGACGAATTCCGCG
>DASVDJ010000126.1:0-2715 GCA_036381155.1 Vicinamibacterales bacterium | reverse complement strand
CGCGGCGTGAAGGGCGCCTGGGAAGGCCTCGTCTACTACGTGCATCCGGAGAAGACCGCGGCCGTCCGGGCGATTGCCGACCATGCCCAGTGGTTCGAGGACCACATGCCGTGGGATCCGCGCTGGCGCAAGCCGCAGGTCACCGGCGTGTCGGCGCGCGCGATCGAGGTGATCGTCGAGACCGGCGATGCCGGTCCGGTGACCCCGATCGGCATCAACCTGCCGAACGACCAGCAGATTCGCGAGGACGCGGGCAGCAAGTCGGTGTCGCTCTCCAACGTCGTCGAGGCGTACGAGCGGTCGACGCCGCGGGAGCTCAGGCGCGAGTTCGCCTGGGACGCGGCGGAGGTCGAGCGCGCGGAGCGCTGGGGGCCGTTTGCCGCCGAGCTGACGACGAACCTGCACGAGATCATCGGGCACGGCTCGGGGCTCGTCGACGAATCGCTCAACGGCGCGCCCGAGAAGGCGCTGAAGGAGCAGTTCTCCGCGATCGAGGAGGCCCGCGCCGACCTGGTCGCGCTCTACTTCATCGCGGATCCGTTCCTGGTCGAGATCGGCGTGGTGCCGGCCGATGCGCACGAGGAGATCGTGCGGGCGGAGTACGAGGCGTACGCGCGCAACGCGCTGGTCCAGCTTCGCCGGATCCGCGAGGGCTCCCAGATCGAGGAAGACCACATGCGGAACCGGCAGCTGATCGTGCACTGGCTGCTGGCCAACACCGGCGCGATCGAGGTGGCGCGACGCGACGGCCGGACGTACTACCGGGTGGTCGACCTCGCCGCGTTCCGCGCGGGTGTCGGTGAGCTGCTGGCCGAAGTGCAGCGGATCAAGGGCGAGGGGGACTACGCCGCGGCCCGGGAGCTGGTCGAGACGTACGGCGTGCATTTCGATCCCGCGCTCCGCGACGAGATCGTCGCGCGGGTCGACCGGCTCGACCTGCCGTCCTACACCGGGTTCGTGATGCCGCGGCTGGAACCGGTCCACGCCGAGGACGGCAGCCTCGTCGACGTGCGGATCTCCTACCCGCTGGACCTGACGACGCAGATGCTGGAGTACTCGGCCCTGTCGCCGCGGTAAGGCCGGGGGCGCGCCGGTCGCGCTGCTAAGATCGGTCGCGCCGATGTTCTCTTCGCGGGTCCCGGGCGATCTCGTCCCGAATGCCGTTGCCGTGGCGGTGGAGCGCATGCGTCTCGAGGGACGCGGCTTCGCCGACCTGACGGTGTCGAATCCGACCGTCGTCGGCATCGAGTACCCGCCGGACCTGCTCGCCCCGCTGTCGGATCCGCAGGCGCTCCGGTACGACCCGCAGCCATTCGGGCTCTCCGCCGCGAGGCAGGCGATCTCGGCCGACTACGCGCGGCGGGGAGTCCGCATCCCGCATTCGCAGATCGTCCTCACCGCGAGCACGAGCGAGAGCTACGGGCTGCTGTTCAAGATCCTCTGCGACCCGGGTGCATCGGTGCTGGTGCCCACGCCCAGCTATCCGCTGTTCGAGCACCTGACCCGCCTCGAGAACGTGCGCGCCATCCCGTACCGGACCGAGTTCCACGGCACGTGGGCCATCGATCCGGACGATGTCCGGCAGCTCGTCGACGGGTCGACTCGCGCGCTGCTCGTCGTCAGCCCGAACAATCCGACAGGCGCCTGGCTGAAGCGGGACGAGCTGCGGGCGCTCGAGGCGCTCTGTGCCGAGCACCGGCTCGTGCTCATCAGCGACGAAGTCTTCGCCGACTATCCGATCGACCCCGCGCCCGGGGCGGTCGCCAGCGTGATCGACGACGAGCCGCCGATCCTGTCGATCAGTCTCGGCGGCCTGTCGAAGTCGGTCGGGTTGCCGCAGCTGAAGCTCGGATGGATGGCGCTGCGCGGGCCGTCGGCGCGTGTGCAGGCGGCGCTCATCCGGCTGGAGGTTGCCGCGGACGCCTATCTCTCGGTGTCGACGCCGGTGCAGCTGGCCACGGCATGGCTGTTGGATCGGGGACGCGCCGTCCGGCACCAGATCAGGCGGCGCGTCACCTCGAACTACCGGATGCTCCCGGAGATTGCCGCGACGGCGCCATGGTGTCAGGTCCTGCGGGCCGAGGGCGGGTGGTCGGCCGTGCTGCGCATCCCGCACACCATGCCGGAGGACGAGCGGGTCATCCGCCTGCTCGAGGAGCAGCACGTGCTCGTGCATCCGGGCTACTTCTTCGATTTCCCGCGCGAAGGCTATCTTGTCGTGAGCCTGCTCACGCGTCCCGACATCTTCCGGCCCGCGCTCGAGCGGCTCGTCACGGCCGTGGGCCGCACGTGATCGCATCCCTCCGATGAAGCCTCGACCTCACCTCGGACGCAGCGCGGGACTCGTCGTCCCGTTGTTCTCCCTCCACAGCCGCCGCAGCTGGGGCATCGGCGACGTCGCGGATCTCGAGGCGCTGCGGGGATGGCTGGTGCGAGCGGGGCTCGGGGCGGTGCAGCTGCTGCCGGTCGGCACGCTGCCGCCCGGCGAGACGTCGCCGTACTCGGCGCTGAGCGCGATGGCGATCGACCCGATCTACATCGCGCTCGACCGCGTCCACGACTTCCAGGCGCTCGGCGGCGAGGTGCGCCTGCCGCTCGCCGATCAGATCGCGCTGCGGGCCGCGAGGAACGCGCCGCAGATCGACTACGCCGCCGTCCGGCAGGCGAAGTGGTCGGCGCTGGAGCTCTCGTTCAGCCTGTTCTGGGAGGTCGACT
>DASVDJ010000125.1:0-7068 GCA_036381155.1 Vicinamibacterales bacterium | reverse complement strand
CGCGGAATTCGTCAACGGCGGTGCCTTCACGGATCAGTCGGCGGCGCATGCCGCGCAGTAGATCACACCACCCATCGCCGAGCAACCTGGAACTGCGCAACCGGACCAGCCTTAGCGCCGATCTGTAGGATCATCAGGCCTTGGGCCTTCGGCGGGCCTTGGGCTTTCGACTTTGGGCGTTGGGCCGGGTGGGGAGCAATTCCCCTCATCCGGCCCCACCCGATCTCCTCTTGCTGTCACGCTGCGAACGTGTCAGGCCGAAACTGAAGTTCGGCTCTGCGAACTGGGCCTTGGGCCTTCGGCGGTCGACTTTGGGCGTTGGGCCGGGTGGGGGTGATTCCCTCATCCGGCTCGACGCGGGCAATGTTCGCTGTCACGCTGCAACGTGTCTTGCGGGGCTGAAGCCCCGCCGCTACCGGCAGCGTCGTCGCTCGACGTTCACCGTCACGCTACGAGCCATCCTGCGCGTGAAGGGCCGAACTTCAGTTCGGCACTACGACGACTGCGCGACAGCGAAAAGAGCAACTGAAGCAGCCTGTTGCCGCTGCTCAGCTGAAACCCAAAGCCCAAGGCCCAAAGCCCAAAGCCCAATCGGCAGGGCCGAACTCAGTTCGGCCATGACAAGCACACAGCGTGACAGCGAAGAACGCGACTGAGAGCAGCTTGTTGCCGCTGCTCAGCTGAAGCCCAAAGCCCAAGGCCCAAAGCCCAAAGCCTAAAGCCCAAAGCCCAAAGAGAGCCCAAAGCCCAAAGAGAGCCCAAAGCCCAAGGCCCAAGAAGGGCCGAAGGCCTGACAAGGATCAGCCTCCCGTGCTATCCATGTAGATGAGGCTCCCCTCGTTACGGAGGTACCTGGTGTCATCGTTCTGGAAAGGCACGGCTGCTGTACTCTTCACCCTGCTCGCCTTCGCCGCGCCGGCGGCGGCCCAGGCGGGCGGCGTCCGGGCCGGCGTCAGCGTCGATCCGGATCAGTTCTACTTCGGTGGGCACTACGAGAGCGCCGAGCTCATCGACTACCTGCACCTGCGCCCGAACATCGAGCTCGGCGTGGGCGACGATGTCACGACGCTCGCGTTGAACGTCGAGGCGATCTACAAGTTCCCGCTGCGCACGCGGCGGAACACGACGTTCTACGCCGGCGGCGGTCCGGCCGTGAACTTCTACGACTTCGACAACGGGTCGGACACCGAGGCCGGTCTCAACATCCTCGGCGGCATCGAGTTCGGGAAGGTCTTCCTGGAAGTGAAGGGCGGGCTGTTCGACTCGCCGGACTTCAAGATCGGGATCGGCTACACGTTCAGGTGAGTCGTGCAGCAGGCAGCTGGCAGCAGGCGGCTGGCAGTAGTCGGGTGACTGCCCGCTGCCGGCCGCCAGCCGCCAGCTACACCTATCTCCTTCCCCTCGGCCGCCGATCGCCGTAGAAACGCTGCACGGCGCGCTGGAAGCGCGCGGCCAGCGGCGCGGCAACCGGCTCCGGCACGAAGCCGACCTTCTGCCACTGGTCCTGCGCGGCGCGCACTTCGTACTCGCTGCTCTTCCACCGCGACTCCTCGTCCGGGCGCCCGCCGATCGTGCGGGCCGCCAGCGCCTCGCGCAGCTGATGCGCGAGCACCGACACCGGTGAGGCTTCGGCCGGCGCCTGCGGCTGGCGCGCCGCCAGCTTCTCGACGCGCTCGCAGAGCGACTCGAGCTGCCGGCGGTTCGCGTCGACGTCGAGCTCCGTGTGACGGAAGACGTCGGGCACGGCCTGGATGATGCCGGCAAGCGCGGCGTCGAAGCGGGCCAGCAGCGGCCGGAGCAGGTCGCGCGGCATCTGGCCGGCCTGCTGCCAGCCGCTGCGCAGGCTGCGCACGCGCTCCAGCAGGCCCTCGACCGGCCCGTTGACGACCTCCGCGGCCAGCGCCTCGGCGTCGGCGATGAGCGCCTCGCGCCGCGCCACGCGGTCGGCGAACTGCTGCGCGTCGCGGTTGCGATAGCGCTCCATGAACGCGTCGCACGCGGCGCGGAACCGCTGCCACACCGCCTCCGACTTCGTCTTCTTCACCGGGCCGATGGTCTTCCACTCGGCCTGCAGCGCCTTCAGCTCGGCGAAGCCGGCCTCCCAGTCGGTGGTCTGGGCCAGCGCCTCGGCGCGCGCGATGAGCGCCTCCTTCTTCTCCAGGTTCGCCGCCCAGAGCGACCGGCGCTGCTTCAGATCCTCCTGCCGGCGGGTGAAGAAGCGGTTGCACGCGGTGCGGAAGCGCTCCCAGACGGCCTGCTCGTCACGCCGCGGCGCCGGGCCGATCGTCTTCCACTCGGCCTGCAGCGCCTTCAGCGCGTCGGCGGTCGCGATCCAGTCGGTCGAATCGGCCAGCGCCTCGGCCTTCTCGCACAGCTCGATCTTGCGCGCGAGATTCCCGGCCTGCTGCGCCGCCATCTCGGCGCGCACCGGCTCCAGCCGCTCGCGCACCGCCTGCATCGCCGTGCGGAACCGGTTCCACAGCGCCTCGGCGCGATCGCGCGGCGCGGCCGCCACGGTCTTCCACTCGGCCTGCAGCTCGCGCACGCGGCGGAGCGCGACGTGCGGATCCGGCTCGTTGACGAGCGCCTCCATCTGCGCGATGAGCTGCTCCTGCACGCCGGCGTTCGCCCAGCGGCGCCAGTCGTCGGCTTCGCGCAGCTCGTCGGCGCGCGGCTGCAGCGCCGCGCGCGCCGCGGCCAGCTTCTCGCGGAGCTCCTGCCGCTCCGGGTCGTTGCCGGACTCCTGATCCAGCTCCGTCTCCGCCGCGATCGCTTCCGCCAGCGCGCGATCGAGCGCCTTCAGCGTCGGGTTCTCGAGCTTCTGCAGATCGGTGAGCCGCTGGAGCGCCTGCTGCGCGCGCCGCTTCCGCTTCTCGGACTCGGCGTTCTGCAGCTCGCGCCATGCGTTCTCGCGCGCTTCGAGCGCCTCGTCGGCCGACTTCACGCGGGCGACCACCTCGTGTGCGCCCGGCTCCTGCTCCAGCGTCGCAATCGTCGCGCGGGCTTCCTGGCGGATGCGCCGCGCGCGCTGCCGCAGCTCGCGCGTGCGCGGGAACTGCTCGTCGGCGGCTACCGTCTCCAGCGCCGCCGCCAGCTCGCCGGCGCGCGCGATCCGCTCGTTCAACGCGCTGACCTCGCGCCGGCGCCGCTCGAGGCCCCGCAGCGCCGCCTCGAAGTCGGCCTGCAGCTGCCGCATCTCCGGGTGATCGACGCCGGGCAGCGCATCCCACTCCGCCTGGAGGGCCGCTTCCGCGTCGGCGGGCGCATCGCCCGGCAGCGCGCGCACGCGGTTGATCACCGCGCGCCGCTCGGCCAGTCGCGCCTCCGTCTCACGGGCCTGGCGTTCGCGCTCGGCGCGCTCCTGGTTCGACCGCTCGAGCGCCTCGCGCGCCGCCTGGAACGCCGTGTCGAACTGCGCGAGCAGCTCCGCGTCCGCGTCGACGCCCTCGTCGCGCCACCGCGCCTCGAGAACCGCCAGCCGCTCCCCTGCCCCGGCCTCGCCGGCCGCCGCCGCGAGCGCCTCGATCTCGCGGATGATGTCGCGCTGTGCCCTGCGCCGGGATTCGATCGCCGCCATCCGGGCCGCCTCCGCGGCTGCCGCCGCCGCTTCCTGTTCTTCGATCGCGCGCAGCATCGCCCGCGCGCGCCGTGCCGCCGCCTGGTTCACGCCCCGCGTGGCCACGGCGCGCAGCGCCGTCGGGTCGGTGACCCGCTCCAGCGCGCCGAGGGCCGTCTCGCGGAAACTGCTCTTGAGCGCCGTCGCGGCCAGCTCGCCGGGATCGACGAGCGCCGCGAGCGCCGCCTCGCGGATCGCCGCGTGCTCCGACCGCCGGGCCACCGAACCGAGCGCCCGCTGATCGGTCCCCAGGCGCTCGAGCGCCGCGCGGCTCACCGTCTCCCGGCGCGCGGCCTTCGCGACGAGCACGAACTGCTTCTGCGCGGCCGCCGCCGGCAGCGTGCCGAGCGCGTCGAGCGCGGCCAGGCTGGCCGGCTCGTCGGCCTCGTACGCCCCGAGCGCGATGTCCAGCAGCACCCCCGCCGCCTCATCGCGCACCTCGGCGTCCGCATCGTCCCGCATGACCGCCGCCAGCACCGCGACGACACCCAGCTTGCTGACGGCCGCCCGCCGCACGCGCGCGTCCTCGTCGGTCCGCGCGACCTCGGCGAGCACATCCTGCTCGTCTTCCGGAAGCTCCTGGACGCCGGCCAGCCGTACCGCCGGGTCCGGGTGCTTCCACTTTGGCTGCGTCTTGAAGCGATCGAGAATGCCCATGCGGGACCGTTTAGTGTACATCGGAACCTGACGCATATTGACGCATGTAGCGGGCAGCTGGCGGCGGGCAGCGGGCAGCTGGCAGCTGGCGGCGGGCAGCGGGTGACGCATGTAGCCGGCAGCCGGCAGCCGGCAGCGGGCAGGAGCTAGTCGGTTGTAGCCGGCAGCTGGCGGCAGGCGGCTGGCAGTCCCTGCCCGACTCCTCTGCTGCCAGCTGCCAGCCGCCGGCCGCCGGCCGCCAGCTGCCAGCTACACAGTCCCCGTCCTGCAGTCCCTACACACCGCTGAGATGCTGCCAGCCGCCAGCTGCCGGCTACGGGTTCATGGATCACCCGTCGGCAATTCGCTTGCATAATGCCTGAGCTCGTATGCGTCGACTGCTGATCCTCGCCGCCTGCTGCGCGCTGGTGCTGCCCGCCTGCTCGGATTCCGACTCCGGCGACGACGGGAATCCGGCCGGGCCGTCGGCGCCGACCCAGGTCTTCTACACCGCCATCGGGGCGAGCGACGCCATCGGCATCGGCGGGAGCGTGCCCTGCCTGCCGTTCGCGCAGTGCCCGGCCGGCACCGGCTACGTCCCGCGGATCCACCGCGAGCTGAACAGCGCGGGCGGGACCGTCGGGTTCATGAACCTCGGCCTGCCCGGCGCCGTGCTCACGCCGGAGATCCAGGCGATCGGCAACCAGGTCGGCATCGGGATCAACCACAACTTCGTCGAGAACGAGGGGCCGTTCGTTCCGCGGGAGACGACGGTCGTGACGATCTTCGCCGGCGGCAACGACGTCAACACGCTGGCCACCGCGCTCGACCGCGGCGCCGCCGGCTCGCAGAGCCCGGAGGCCTACATCGACGCGCAGATCGCCGCCTTCGCCGCCGGCTATCGCGAGCTGCTGGACATCGTCCGCGGCCGCGCCCCGTCGGCGCGCATCTACGTGCTCAACCTGCCGAACTTCGCCGGCCTCCCGTTCGCCCGCAACCGCCCGCTGCGCGACCGGCGCTGGCTCCAGCGCCTCTCCGTCGGCTTCACGACCCAGGGAGCCAACACCCTGCTCGGCGGCAACGTCACCGTCGTCGATCTGATGTGCGATCCGCGGTCGTACCAGAGCGGCACCTACTCGGGCGACGGGTTCCACCCGAACGACACCGGCTACGCGTTCATGGCGGAGGTGGCGCTGGACGCCATTCGCAACGGCGCCCCACCGCCCGACCCGTCGTGTGCGCCGATGCGCCTGGTGAATTAGGAGCCGCGTCGGGCCCTCAGAGCTGCGGCAACTCGGGCAGACTGGGCACGACCCGCACGAACTGGCCGCGCTGCAGGAGCTCTCTCCCCTTCCCGCCGCGCCCGGTCACTTCGTACTTCGCGGTGCTGATGGTCTGCTCGGCGCCGCGGCTGGTCTCCACGGTCAGCAGATCGCGGTCGCCGGTCGACGCGACGAAGCCGAGCACGCGGTCGTCCTTGTCCTGCAGCTTGATCAGGATCACGCCGCGGCCGGGGCCCGAGAGGAAGTTGATCTCGCTCGCGCGGCACAGCATCGCGCGCGCGGCGCGGGTGGCGGCGATCACGACCTCGCTGCCGGTCACCCGCGCGACGCCGACGACCTCGATGCCGTTGCCCGCCTTCGCGTAGCGCCGGCCGGCGCGGGTGCTCGGCTCGACGAACCCGTCGAGGCCGAAGCGCAGCGCGTAGCCGTCGCTCGTCACCGCGAGCGCGTGCACGGGGGGCATGTCCCCCTCCTTCTTCGGCGTGATGTCCCCCGCGACGCGCGGGTCCAGGCTGAACGCCGCGACCACGCGCTCGCCGTCGCGGAAGCGGAACAGCTTCTGGATCGGCTCGCCGTAGCCCGTCGACGCCGGCACGTCGACGAAGCGGCACGTGTAGGCGGCGCCGAAGTTCGAGAAGAACACCGCGGTCGCGCGCGTGCTGCCCGCCAGCGCCGCCAGCACGGCGTCCCCCTCGCGCAGCCGCGTCGACGCGAGGTCGCGCACTTCCTTCTGCCGCTTCACCCAGCCGTCGCGCGACACGATCACGATCGTGTCCTCGTCGACGATGAAGTCGTCGGCGGAGTACTCGACGTCCGAGGTGTCCGAGGCGAACTGCGTGCGGCGCCTGTCCTTCGCCGCGTACGTCTTCTGGATCGCCTCGATCTCCTCCCGCACGAGCCCCCACCGGTCGGACTCGCTGCGCAGCAGCCCGGTGATCTGCCGCGCCCGCTTCCGCTTCTCGGCCAGCTCGTTCGTGATGAGCAGGATCTCCAGCCGCGCCAGGCGGTAGATCTTCAGCTCGAGGATCGCGTCGGTCTGGTCGGCGTCGAGGCCGAAGCGCGCCATGATCTTCGACGCCGCGTCCGCCTTGCCGTCCGACTTCCGGATGATGCGCAGGATCTCGTCAAGCGCGTCGAAGACCTTCTCGAAGCCCTCGAGGATGTGGATCCGGCGCTTCAGCGCCTCCAGCTCGTGCTCCAGCCGCGCGGTGACGACGTCGAGGCGGAACTTCAGGAAGTACCAGAGGATCTCGTGCAGGTCGAGCCGCTCGGGGCGCCCGACCTCCGGGTTCTCCGTGGGCACGAGACACGTCAGGTTCACCGGCACGCTGGTCTGCAGCGGCGTGTGCCGGTACAGGTACGCCATCACCAGCTTCGGGTCGACGTCCTTCTTGATCGTCAGCTCGATCCGCACATCGTCGGTCGAGACGTCCTTGACGTCGACGAGCGCCGGGAGCTTGCGCGAGAGGACGACGTCGGCGATGCGCTCGACGAGCGCCGCCTTGTTGACCATGTAGGGCACGCTGGTGATGT
>DASVDJ010000124.1:0-6595 GCA_036381155.1 Vicinamibacterales bacterium | reverse complement strand
GTCGACCGGACGATCTCCCACGCGGCGTGCCCGATGAAGCCGATGATCACGAACGCCGCGATCGGGTCGAGCATCGGATAGTCGAGCCGGGCGCCGATGAGCGCGACGATGACGGTGAGCGACGTCAGCACGTCGCTCTGCGTGTGCAGCGCGTCGGCGAGCAGGACCTGGCTGCCGAGCCGGCGGCCGGCCCGCCGCTCGTAGAGCGTCACGGCCAGGTTGATCCCGATCGTCGCGATCATCACCGCGAAGGCCAGCGGCGTCGCGGACGGCGTGCTCGCCGAGCCGAGCCGGTTCCACGCCGCCTCGCCGATCTCGATCATCGCCACGAGCAGGAAGATGGCGATGACCGCCGCGGCCATGGTCTCGTACTTGTGGTGGCCGTACGGGTGGTCGGCGTCGGGGGGCTTGCGTGCGACACGCACCCCGACCAGGGCGGCCACGTTCGACAGCCCGTCGCTCAGCGAGTGGAACCCGTCGGAGATGACGCTCACCGCGCCGGTGACGTACCCCAGCGCGAGCTTGGCGGCGGAGACGACGAGGTTGAGGACGAGGACGCGGCGGAGCACGCGCGCGACCTCGGCATGGCGGCCCGCGGGGGCGATTGCGTCAGACGTGGTGGACACGGGGAAGCGGGCGCGGCCCTCCGGGGCGGCGCCTCGAGCCCTCGCGGGACGAGGCGCCTCGACAGCTCCGTCGGGCAGTCAGCACCGCCCCGTCGCGGCTAGAAAATCCGTGCGTTCGGCACGGGCCACCAGCGGACCTGCACCTTGCCGATGATGTACTTCTTCGGCACCATGCCCCAGTGGCGGCTGTCGGAACTGTTGTTCCGGTGGTCTCCCATCACGAAGTAGTACCCGTCCGGGACGACCTGCGGGCCGAAGTCGTCGTGGCTCCGGAACTCGGGCGGCACGAAGTCGTCGCGCATCGGCGTGTCGTTGACGAACACCTTGCCGTCGACGATGCGGACGACGTCCCCTTCCTCGGCGATGACCCGCTTGACGAACGACTTGTTCGGGTCGAGCGGGTAGTAGAGCATGACGATGTCGCCGCGGCGCGGGTCGCCGAGGAAACGGTAGGCAAACTTGTTGACGATCAGGCGGTCCTGGTCGGAGAGCGTGGGGGCCATGCTCTGCCCCTCGACGCGCGCGACCTGGAACCCGAACGTCACGATCAGGGTGGCGTAGACGGCGGCCGACAGCAGCGTCTTGAGCCAGGCGACCAGCTCTTCACGCACCTGCACCAGCCGTCCGCCCTGGCGGACGTACCCCGGCAGCGGCGACAACGGATCGCCGACGAGCGGATCCCCGGGAGTCAGAGCTTGAGGTACTCCCGGAGCCGCCGGGTCTGCGAACGGCTGACCGGAATTTCCGTGCCCTTCGGGTCCTTCATGCGAAGGATGAAATTCCTGCTGAACCAGGGGACTATCTCCTTGATCTTGTTGATGTTCACCAGGTGCGACCGGTGCACCCGCCAGAAGACGTCGGGGTCGAGCCGCGCCTGAAGCTCATCAAGACTCCGGAAGCTCGCCGTCCCGGAGACCTGGCTCGTCACAATATTAATCGAGTCGTCCACCATCGAGGCAAATATGACGTCCTCGACCTGGACGAGCAGGAACCGCTCGCCGACGCGCACCGCGACCTGCTCCGGGAAGGTCCGGCGGGCTTCGACCAGTTTGACGATCCGTTCGAGCTGCTCGTTCATCGCGGCCGGGGCCGCCATGCGGCGCCGGACCCGCTCGATCGCCTGCTCGAGCCGCGAGGCCTCCACCGGCTTCAGCAGGTAGTCGGCGGCGTTCACCTCGAAGGCCTCGATGGCATGCCGGTCGTACGCGGTCACGAAGACGACGGCGACCGGCGGCGTCCGGTCGACCACCTGCCGCGCGACCTCGAACCCGGTCAGCCCCGGCATCTGCACGTCGAGGAACAGCAGCTCCGGGTTCGCCCGCCCGACGGCGTCGAGCGCCTCGAGGCCGTTGCCTGCCTGCGCGACGACGTCGACGCCGCCGACTTCGTCGAGCAGGTACACGAGCTCTTCGCGCGCCAGCGGCTCGTCGTCGACGACGACGGCGCGCAGCCGGATGGCGTCAGGCACTGGCACGTTCCTCGACGACCATGAGGTCAGGGATCTCGAAGCGCACGGCGGTGCCGCGCCCCACCTGACTCGTGAGGTGCAGCGTCGCGCGCGCGCCGTAGATCACGCGCAGCCGCTCGCTGACGTTGTTCAGGCCGATGCCGTCGTGCATCGCCGTCTCGAGCCTCGCTTCGGACATGCCCAGTCCATCATCGCTGATCTCGACCAGCGTCGCGTCGGCCAGCCGCTCGGCGCGGATGGTGATGGTGCCGCCGCCGACCTTGCGCGACAGGCCGTGCTTGATGCAGTTCTCGACGAGCGGCTGCAGGATCATGCTCGGCACCGGCGTGGCGAGCGCCCGCTCGTCGATCGCCTTCTTCACGCGCAGCTGCGGCCCGAAGCGGATCAGCTCGATGTCGAGGTACTCGTCGACCGCCTCCAGCTCGTCCCGGAGCGTGACGAAGTGGTTCGGATCGCGCAGCCGCCGGCGGAGCAGCGCCGAGAGCCGGTGGACGACCATGCGCGCGGTCTCCGGCTGCGAGCGGATGAGCGACGAGATCGACGCCAGCGTGTTGAACAGGAAATGCGGGTTGATCTGGCTCGCCAGCGACGCGATCTTCGCGGCGAGCAGCAGCTTCTCCTGCTCGTGCAGCCGGTGCTCGATCCGCGCGTTGTTCCAGATCTTGATCGGCGTCGCCACGGAGAGCACCGTCGCGACGAGGAGCGCCGCGAACAGCCACGGCGTCGGCGCGTCGAGATAGAACAGCCGGTGCTCCCCGAAGCGGGCGCCGACGGCCTGCCGGATCAGCTCCAGCGCGACCGGCGCGAGCACCAGCACGATCTGCCAGTCCACCTGCAGCCGCCGCACCATGGTCCACACGCGGCGGGGCAGGGCGGAGAAGACGAACGGCGAGAAGTGCCAGATCGCCTCCTTCGGGCAGAGCTCGCGGAGGCCGCCGCCGGCGAAGCCGCAGCCGACGGCGAAGGGCAGCGCCCCCCACTCGGCGGCGATGAGCGCCGGCACGGCGCTCAGCCCGCCGACGATGGCGCCGGCGTACGGGCCGGCGATCAGGCCGACGAGGAACGACCCCTCCAGCGTGAGGTCCGCGGCGTCGTAGCGGAGCAGGATGCGGGAGGCGACGCCCGCCGTGAGCGGCACGCCGAGCGAGACGGCCAGGATGACCCGGTCCATCAGGTCGCGGCGCTCGAAGATCAGGATGTGCCGGAAGCGCCAGTAGCGCACCAGCATCGTCGAGACCGCCGCCATGATGGCGATCTTGAAGACCAGCGTCGTCAGCAGGAACTGCTGCGGCGTGAGGAGGCGGGGCTCCATGCCAACTGCGGTTGATCCTAGCAGGAACAAGCCGGTGGGATCAGGTCGGATCAGGTCGGATCAGGTTGGATCAGGTCAGATCAGGTCGGATCAGGTCCCGCCCGCACCGGCGGGCGGGTGCGCGGGCGGTGAAGATGCTATGATCGAACGGTTTACACCACTCCGGCCCAGGCCGGCGGAGCATTCATGATCAGCGAAATCATCACCGGGTTCGCCACGACCTTCAAGCACATGTTCCGGAAGCCCGTCACGGTGAACTATCCGGACGAGAAGGTCCCGATGTTCCCGAAGTTCCGCGGCAAGCAGGTGCTGATGCGGGACGAGAACGGGCTGGAGAAGTGCGTCGCCTGCGGCCTGTGCGCGGTGGCCTGCCCGGCCGATGCGATCTACCTCGAGGCCGCGGAGAACGACGGCACGGTCCTCGCCGGGCCGCGCTACGCGAAGGTCTACCAGATCCACAAGACCCGGTGCATCTTCTGCGGCTACTGTGAAGAGGCGTGCCCCGTCTCGGCCATCTTCATGGGCAAGGACTACGAGACGGCCGTCTACAGCAACAAGGACTTCATCTGGGACAAGTCCGAGCTGCTGGTCCCGCCGCCGCCGGGGGCGAAGCCGCCGATCGAACGCCAGGGAGAATAGGGGACGTCCGCAGCCCGCACGTCTATGGGATTTCTGGACGCGCTCGAGGAGCGCGTGCTCGTCTGCGACGGCGCGATGGGCACGATGCTGTACGCGCGCGGCGTCTTCATCAACCGCTCCTTCGACGCCCTCAACCTGACCCAGCCCGACCTGGTCGAGGAAGTGCACCGGGAATACGTCCGGGCCGGCGCTGACGTCCTCGAGAGCAACACCTTCGGCGCCAACCGCGTGAAGCTCGAAGCGTTCGGGCTCGCCGGCGAGCTCGAGGCGATCAACGCCGCCGGCGTGCGCATCGCCCGCGAGGCCGCACAGGGCCGGGCGTTCGTGGCGGGCGCCATCGGGCCGCTCGGCATCCGGATCGAGCCGTGGGGCCGCACGGGCGTCGACGAGGCGGAGCGCATCTTCCGCGAGCAGGCGGCGGCGCTGGCCGAGGCCGGCGTCGACCTGTTCATCCTCGAGACCTTCCGCGACGTCAACGAGATCGGCGCCGCCATCGCGGCCGTCCGCGCGGTCAGCGACCGCCCGATCGTCGCGCAGATGACGACGGAGGAGGACGGCAACAGCCTGGACGGCATGCCGCCCGAGGAGTTCGCGCCGGCGCTCGAGGCGCGCGGCGCCGACGTGATCGGCCTGAACTGCAGCGTCGGCCCCGCGCCGATGCTCGAGACGATCGCCCGCATGGCGCGCGTGACCTCGCGCCGGCTCTCGGCGCAGCCCAACGCGGGCCGTCCCCGCGAAATCGAGGGGCGCAACCTCTATCTCTGCTCGCCGGAGTACATGGCGTCCTACGCCCGGCGGTTCGTGCAGCGCGGCGTGCGGCTGGTCGGCGGCTGCTGTGGCACCACTCCGGAGCACATCCGCCAGATCCGCCACGCCATCGCGTCGCAGACGCCGCCCGCCCGCGTCGCGGTCGTCGCGGCCCCCGCGGCCGAGCCGGCGCCGCCGCCGATTCCGATGGCGGAGAAGTCGTCGCTCGCGCGCGCGCTGGCCGAGCGGCGGCCGGTCACCATCGTCGAGGTGGAGCCGCCGCGGGGCGTCGACGCGACCGAGGCGCTCGAGCACACGAAGCGCCTGGCGTCGCTCGGCGTCGACGCGCTGGTGGTCACCGAAGGCGCCAGCCGCAGCACCGCGCGGATGAGCGCGCTCTCGCTCGCGATGCTCATCCTGCACGAAGCCGGGCTGGAGCCGGTCCTGCACTACACGTGTCGCGACCGCTACCTCCACGGCATGCAGTCGGACCTGCTCGGCGCGCACGCCGTCGGCATCCGCAACCTCCTGGTGACGACGGGGGACCCGCGGAAGCGGGGGGATTACTCCGACGCGACGCTGGTGTTCGACGTCGACTCGATCGGCCTGACCAACGTCGTCGCGCGGCTGAACCAGGGGCGCGACATCGGCGGGCAGCCCATCGGCCGGCCCACCGGCTTCCTCATCGGCGTGTCGGTCAACCCCACCGCGCCGCGGCTGGACGACGAAGTCCGGCGGTTCGAGTACAAGGTCGAGGCCGGGGCCGAGTATGCCGTAACGCCGCCCGTGTTCGACCCGGCCGCCCTCGACGCGCTGCTCGAACGGATCGGAAGGCACGGGATTCCGGTGATCGCCACCGTCCGGCCGTTCGAGAGCCTGCTGCACGCGGAGTTCCTGGCCAACGAGGTCCCGAATCTGAAGGTGCCGGGCGCGCTGATCGACCGCATGCGGGCGGCCGACGCCGAGGGGCGCGCCGCCGACGAGGGCATTGCCATTGCAATGGAAACGGCCGCCATCCTGCGCGGCCGGGTGCAGGGCATCCAGGTGGCGGCACCGCCGGCCGCCGCCGCCGCAGTGCTGAACGGCCTGCAGCTTGCCCACTGATTCATGCAATTCAACGCTTGTCGGCGTACGGAGCCGCAGGATATAGTCGCTCGGGGCTCAGGCGTGGCCCCGCTCATCAGGAGCAGTGACGCGGATGGCCTTGTTCAACCGGAACGGGCGTGGTGACGACGAGGAGCTGCTCTCCTCATCGGATGTCGGCACCCGCGCGCTGTCCGTCACCGCCGTCGAGACCGATTTCGTCGCGGGCGTCTACGAGAAGCTCGCCTCGGTCTACGACTACGTCTTCGGACCGACGCTCCATGCCGGGCGGCTGCAGGCGCTGCACCGGATGGCCATCAACAGCGGCGATCGGGTCCTCGAGGTCGGGGTCGGGACCGGCATCAACCTGACGCTCTATCCGCGCGACATCCAGATCACCGGCATCGACCTGTCGGACTCGATGCTGGAGAAGGCGTACGAACGGGTCGCGAAGCACGGGTTCACCCACGTGCGGCTGCTGCAGATGGACGCGACGTCGCTGTCGTTCCCCGACGACAGCTTCGACATCGTCTACGCGCCGTACCTGATTTCGGTCGTGCCGGATCCGGTGGCGGTCGCGCGCGAGATGCGGCGCGTCTGCCGTCCGGGCGGGCGCATCGTGATCCTGAATCACTTCCGCAGCAGCAACGGGCTGCTGTCCGCCGTCGAGCGCGCGATCTCGCCGTTCACGGTGCACATCGGCTTCAAGTCGGATCTCGA
>DASVDJ010000123.1:0-111639 GCA_036381155.1 Vicinamibacterales bacterium | reverse complement strand
CTCGAATCCGGCCGGCCCATCGAGCTCACTGAACAGGGCCCCGACCGGGACGGGCAGCTGCACTGGTGGACGACGCTGAAGTTCCCCATCGAGCAGGACGACGGGTCGCGGCTCATCGGGGGCATCGCGATCGACGTCTCGCCGCGCATGAGCACGGAGCAGGCGCTGCGGGCGAGCGAGGAACGCTACCGCTCGCTCGTCGAGCTCGCCGGCAGCGTCATCGTCGTGATCGGCGCCGACGGGACGATCACGGAGTTCAACCGCGAGGCCGAGGCCTTCTTCGGCCGCTCGCGGAAGGACGTCCTCGGCCGGCCGTATCTCGACGCGTGCGTGCCGGCCGCCCAGCGCAGCGCCATCGCGGCCGATCTCGAGCGCATCCGCGGCGGCGAGCCGCTCCATGGCCGCGAGTCGACGTGGGTGCTCGACGACGGGTCGCAGAAGTCGTTCCTGTGGAACGCCACCCGCCTCACCGGCCAGACGGGGGCGCCGCAGGTCCTCGTCATCGGGCAGGACATCACCGAGCTGCGCCGCCTCGAGCACCAGCTGCTGCTGGCGCAGCGGATGGAAGGCATCGGGCGGCTGGCCGGCGGCATCGCGCACGATTTCAACAACCTGCTGACCGCGATCCTCGGCCATGCCGAGATGGCGCAGGGAGACGTCGGCGCCAACGACCCGGCCCGCGGCAACATCGCCGAGATCACGCGCGCCGCGTCGCGTGCCGCCGATCTGACCCGCCAGCTCCTCGCCTTCGCGCGGCGCCAGATCATCGAGCCGCGGATCGTCGACCTGAACGGCCTGGTGGTCACCGTGGACCGGCTGCTCCGCCGGCTGGTCGGCGAGGACGTCGAGCTGGTCACGGTGCTCGATCCGGAGCTGTGGCGGGTGCGCATCGATCCGGGGCAGTTCGAGCAGGTGCTCGTCAACCTGGTCGTCAACGCGCGCGACGCCATGCCGTCCGGAGGCACGCTGGTGATCGAGACGCGCAACGTGCACCTGGACGAGGAGTTCGCGCGACAGCACGCGACCGTCCAGCCGGGCCCTCACGTGCTCCTGGCCGTCTCCGACACCGGCACCGGCATGGACGAGGAAGTGCTCGCCCACATCTTCGAGCCGTTCTTCACGACGAAGGAGGTCGGCAAGGGCACCGGCCTCGGCCTGGCCACGTGCTACGGCATCGTCAAGCAGAACAAGGGCAGCATCTGGGTCCACTCGGAGCGCGGCGTCGGCACGACCTTCCGCATCTACCTCCCGCGCGCGGAAGGCGCCGCCGCGCCGCTCGACGCGGGCGAGACGCGGGCGGCCGAACAGCCGCCGCGCGGGACGGAAACCGTGCTGCTGGTGGAAGACGAGCTGCTGGTTCGCAATCTCGCGGCCGACGCGCTCCGGCAGCACGGCTACAACGTGCTGGCCGCGTCGACCGGGCTCGAGGCGCTCGATCTGGCGATGCAGACGCCGAAGCCGCTCGACGTGCTGGTGACCGACGTCGTCATGCCGCAGATGGGCGGCCCGCAGCTGGCCGAGCGGCTGCTCGCCGAGCGACCCGGGATCAAGGTGCTCTTCATCTCGGGCTACTCGGACATGGCGCTGATGCGCCACGGCCGGCTGCTCCCCGGCACCGCGCTGCTGCAGAAGCCGTTCACGCCGGGACAGCTCGTGCGCCGCGTGCGGGAACTGCTCGACGCGAACAACGGCGGGCCGGAGCAGGCGAGGCTGCCGTTGGCGTGAGCGTGCGTGCGCTCCGCACCCTCAATCTCGTCTGGACGCTGTGACCTCAGCGACCTTCCTGGCCTCTGCGGCCTCCGTGTCCTCTGCGTTCCCGGCTGTCGCGATCGGCTGCAGGACGCGGTAGATCGGCACCTCGGCTCCATCCCGAAGCCACTCGTCGACGAGGTTCCACGTCACGACCCCATCGTCAGAAATCGGCTCCAGCAGGTGGAATGCCAGGCGCGCGAGCGGCTGGCCCATCGGCACGATGAGCGATCCCTGCGGGGCCTGGAGCGTCCGCGTGCGACGGGCAGCACCGGTCAGGCGCACTTCGCGGTGGCCCTGGAACACGCGTTCGGTGCGTGCGACGGTATCGGGGACCACCGCTTCGACCTGAACCGCGCGCGCCGCAGGAAGCCGCGCGGTCCGGATGCCGTGCCGCGCCAGCAGCTCTTCGAGACGCTCGACGAGCGGCGACAGTGCGGGCCCGGCGGGGACGATGTAGGCGCGCGGCGCAGGAACGGGATCGACCGGCGCAAAGCGATCGTAGTCGCGCATCAGCACCGGACGCGCGCTGCCTTCCTTCATGACCGTCATCGGACGGCCGGTCACCGGGTGTGGCTGGTGCTCGACCTCGCCGACCAGGATGCGCGACGCGCCGTCCTCGCCGACCGCCAGCCGGCCTCGTGTGCCCAGCGGGCCGAGCGTGCCGCGCGCGCCGGCGGTGGCCGTGTCGGCATCCACCTTCTTCATCAGGTCCACGAGCTCCGCGTGTCGGCGCGCCGCCAGCGCGAGAATCGTCTCCACGAACGCCTCCGTGACCCGGACGCGGCGTTCGAACCCGAGATAGCTGTAGGCCTCCGACAGGATGGCGAGCCGGTTCCGCAGCCCGATCCCGTTGGTCACGAAGCGCGGTCTCGCATCGAACGTCCGCCAGGCTGGCGGCCCCGCCCCATCGTCCACGCGGACGCGCTCGCGGTCGAGCGCCCCGTCGACGGTGAAGTTGCCGTACGAGTGGGTGCGCCAGCCACGGTTCGCCAGCGCGCGGCGCGTGGACTCGAGCAGATCGCGCGTCGCGTCGGCGATCCGCGGATCGACGTTGACCGCGAGCGGCGGCGCCCAGGTCAGGTGGTAGCCGTGATACGAACCGTTCGTCGTGTGGAGGTCGATGACGAGGTGCGGATCCCAGTCGGCGAGCAGGCGCGCAAGGGCACGGGATTCGGCGGCCTCGAGCTTCGTGAAGTCGCGGTTGAGATCCAGCCCCCGTGCGTTCTCACGGGTCCCGACTCCGCCGATCGGCCCGTACTGTTCGGGGCGATGATCCACGCTGATCCGCTCGTTGCCGTCGGCGTTGTAGAGCGGGGCGACGAGGACGACGAGCCGGTTCAGCAGCTGACGGAGATCGCCCCCGGCAAGCCGGCGCGCGAGGATGAGCGCCGCCTCCTTGCCCTCGACCTCGCCGCCGTGAATGTTGGCGAGCACCAGGACGCGCAGCCGGCTCATCGCTCGCGCCGCTGCGGCATCCCGCACCTTCGGCGCGGCGACGACTGCCAGGGGGAGCGCGCGTCCCTCCTCGCTCGTGCCGAAGGTCGTCAGGTGCACTTCCGGCCGTGCCGACAGCGCCTCGAGCACCTGGCGCACGTCGTCGTGCCGGCTGGTCTCGGTGAAGCCGGTTCGCTCGGCCCGCGTCAGCAGGGTGCCTGTCTCTCCGCCCGGTGCGGCGACCATGAGGGCGACGATCGCCGGCAGCAGGGCGATGCCGCGCCAGGGCTTCAACGCATCAGAGGCCCGCAGGATCTCGCTCCTCCAGCAGCAACCGGTGGTCTCCAGCGAACGCAGGTCGTCTCACTCATCCAGCGTCCACTCCCCCAGCGGCATCGACAGCAGCAGGTACTTCCGTCGCAGGTCGATCACGCGGCCGACGTACTCGTCCTTCGGAAACTCCTTCCGCAGCAGGCGGCGCCGCAGACGCCGGATCTCGTACCGGTAGAGATCGTTCACCGCGTCACGCAGCATCCGCGGCGGCGTCCCGGGCTTCGGCACGAGGCCATGACGCGCCAGCGCGTCCAGGACCTCGGGACGATAGCGATAAACCATCGGGTCAGATCGTAGCAGCAGGGCCGGCCCCGCCCCGCCGTAGCCCGCGGTGACTGTCACGCGGACGACGGGCGGGGACCCGATCTAACCCGATCGCCGCAGCCGCGCGCACCAGCAGGCGCGGCGGAGGCGAGACCCGATCCGACCTGATCCGCCGGAGCCCGCCGGACAACTCGCGGGCGACGGCGGGACCTGATCCGACCTGATCCGACCTGAAATAGTATTCCCTAACCTCATGCTTGGGACCGTCTTCGAGCTGGACGCACGGAAGTCGACCGTCGCCCGCGAGCTGCGCGGCGCGGCGGCCACCTTCCTGACGATGGCCTACGTGCTCTTCGCGAATCCGGGGATTCTGCAGGCGGCGGGCATCCCGTTCGAGAGCGCGATGGCGGCGACCGCCGTCGTGGCGGGGATCTGCTCGATCGCGATGGGACTGGCCGCCAACGTCCCCATCGCCATGGCGCCCGGCATGGGGCTGAACGCCTTCGTCGCCTACCAGATCACGTCGCACACCGGCTCGTGGCAGGCGGCCATGGGGTTCGTCGTCGTCGAGGGCCTGATTATTTTCCTGCTCGTCGTGGCGGGCCTGCGCGAGGCGGTCATGCACGCCATCCCGGCCGACCTGCGTCGCGCAGTCGGGGCGGGCATCGGCCTGTTCATCGCGCTCATCGGGGCCGTCAACGCCCGGCTCGTCGTCGTGCCGACGTCGACGCTGATAGGGTTGCAACAGGATCCGTCGGCGACGCTGCCGCCGGTCGGACCGGGCGTGCTCGCCCAGCCGGACACGCTGCTCGCCGTGTGCGGGCTCGTGCTGATTGGCGTGCTGCTCGCGCGGCGAACGCCTGGCGCGCTGCTCTACGGCATCTTCGCCGTGACTCTGGCGGCGCTGGCGATCGGGCTGACGCACCTGCCCGACGGCGCGTGGATCGGCATCCCGCGCCTCGACACGTTCGGCCAGGCCGACGTCACCGCGGCGTTCTCGCTCGCCGCGGTGCCGCTGCTCCTGTCGCTCATGATGGTCGACTTCTTCGACACGCTCGGCTCCGCCACCGCCGTCGCCGAAGAGGCGCAGCTCATCGACGCCCAGGGCCGCATCCCGCGCCTGCGGCGTCTCCTCGCGATCGACGCGCTCAGCGCATCGGTGGGCGGGCTGTTCGGCGCGAGCTCGGCGACCGCCTATGTGGAATCCGCGGCGGGAGTCGCGGAAGGCGCGAGGACCGGCCTGCACAGCGTCGCGGTCGGCGTGCTGTTCCTGCTCGCGGCGTTCTGTGCGCCCGTCGCCGCGGTCGTCCCCCCGGCGGCCACCGCCCCGGCGCTGATGGCGGTCGGATTCATGATGATGCTGACGGTCACGCGCATCGATTTCCGCCAGCCGGAGACCGCACTGCCCGCCTTCGTCACCATCCTCATGGTCCCGCTCACCTACTCCATCGCCCACGGCATCGGATACGGCCTGCTGACGTACGCCGCCATCGCCGTGCTGCGCGGCCGGGCCCGGGACGTGCACCCGCTGCTCTATCTGATCGCGGCCGCGTTTGCCGTGTACTTCTGGAGGTACTGACACCTCACGACCCGATCGGACCCGTTCCGGCCTGATCCGACCCGATCGCGCGTGCTACGCTTGTAGGTTGTGCCTGCCTCGTTCCGCCGCGCAGACATGACCGCCGTGCGCCGGGAGCTGGCGCCCACCCTCCGTCTGGCCGGACCCGTCATCGTCGCGGAGCTGGGCTGGATGTTCATGGGCGTGGTCGACACGCTCATGGTCGGGCGAATCGGCCCCGACGCCATCGGCGCCGTCGGTCTCGGCAGCATCCTCTACTTCTCGACGGGCGTCTTCGGGATGGGCGTCCTGCTCGGCCTCGACACGTTCGTGTCGCAGGCGTACGGCGCAGGGCGCATCCGCGAGTGCCATCGGTGGCTCCGCGACGGCGTGCATCTGGCGGTCCTGCTCACGCCCGTTCTGATGCTGGTCAATGCCGGCCTGGTCGCCGCGCTCCCGGCCTTCGACCTGCATCCGGATGTCCACCGGCTCACGGCACCGTACATCGAGGTCGTCGCGATCGGATCGCTGCCGCTCCTCCTCTACGCCGCGTTCCGGCGATACCTGCAGGCGGTCGGCGTCGTCATGCCGGTCATGGTCACGCTCGTGGCCGCGAACGTCGTCAACGCGCTGGCGAACTGGATCCTGATCTTCGGGAAGTTCGGCATGCCCGCGCTGGGCGCGACCGGCGCTGCCTGGGCGACGGTCCTGGGCCGGACGTTCATGGCCGCTGCCCTGCTCGTGGTCATCATCCGCCACGAGCACCAGATCAAGGCCGGGCTCTTCGACGTGCCGTTCCGCAGGATTGAATGGCCACGGATCATGCAGCTGCTCCGGCTCGGCGTTCCGGCCGCGACGCAGCTGACGGCGGAAGTCGGCGTGTTCGGCGCCGTCGCCGCGCTGGCGGGGCGCATCAGCCCGGTCGCGCTCGCCGCGCACCAGGTAGCGCTGAACATGGCGAGCGTCACGTTCATGGCGCCGCTGGGGCTGGCGTCGGCCGGCGCGGTGCGGGTCGGCCACGCCATCGGCCGCCGATCGGTGGACGAGGCCTCGGCGGCCGGGTGGTCCGCGATGACGCTGGCGACCGCGTTCATGAGCCTGTCCGCACTGGTGTTCGTCACCGGCGCGGAACCGCTGGTCCGGCTCTTCACGGACGACCCGGCCGTCGTGGCCACCGGCAGCGCGCTCGTGCGCGTCGCGGCGGCCTTCCAGCTCTTCGACGGGCTCCAGGTCGTGGCCACGGGCGCGCTGCGCGGTCTCGGCGACACGCGCACGCCGATGCTGTCGAACCTGATCGGCCACTGGCTCCTCGCGCTGCCGATCGCGACGTACTTCGGCTTCTCGCTCGGTCTCGGAGTGATCGGCCTCTGGGCCGGCCTGTCGCTCGGCCTCACGATCGTGGCGCTCGTGCTGGTGGCCACGTGGCGGCGGCACATCCGCGAGCTCCGCAGCAATCCTGCCGCGATGACCCGGCTCGTGCCCGGAGGCATGCTTTCGTGACGTCCGACCGCCTGTTCACCGCCCGCTTCTTCATGATGTGCGGGTTCACGTTCACCGTCTTCCTGTCGGTGTTCCAGCTGATCCCGGTGTCGCCGTTCCACATCACGGACCTCGGCGGCGGGCCGCTGGCCTCCGGCCTCTTCCTCGGCTTCCTGACGTTCGCGTCCGCCTGGTCGGCACCGCTCACGGGCGCGCTCGCCGACCGCATCGGACGCCGCCGCACGCTCATCCTGGCCAGCCTCGCGCTGGCGGGTTTCACGACCAGCTATGCGTTCATCGAGCGGGTACCGCTCCTGCTCGGACTCGTGCTGCTGCACGGGATCGTGTGGTCCTCGCTGCTCTCGGCCTCCGCGGCGTACATGACCGGCGTGCTGCCGCCGTCACGGCGCGCGGAGGGGATCGCGTACTGGGGCCTTGCGACCGTGCTCGCCATGGCGGTGGCGCCGAGTCTCGGGTTCTGGATCTACCGGCGGAGCTGGGCGTGGCTCTGCGCCGGCACCACGCTGCTCAATCTCGGGATGGGGGTGATCGCCTGGTCGCTCCACGACGACCGCGCGGCAGACGCCGGAGCCAGGCATCACCACGACGGTTCGTGGATCGAGCGGCGCGTTCTGCTGCTCGCCTCACCGTTGTTCCTCTGCGGCTACGGATACGGGACGATCAGCAGCTTCAGCGCGGTCTACACCAACGCGCTCGGCGTCCGTCCGCGGGCGCTCTACCTGACGACGCTGGCGGTGGTGACGCTTTTCACGCGTCCGGTGCTCGGCCGGCTCGGCGATCGCATCGGCTACCGCCGGATGTTCATCCCCTGTCTCGTGCTGATTGCGGCGGGGCTGGCGCTGCTGCCGCCGGCGACGACGGCTGCCGGCCTGATCCTCTCCGCCAGCGTGTTCGCGGTCGGCTTCGGCACCTCGTACCCGGTGTTCGCCGCGTACGTGCTGCAGGACATCAGCGAGGCGCGCAGGGGCGCGGCGTTCGGCGCGATCCTCGCGGCGTTCGACACCGGCATCGGCGCGGGGTCGACCGCCTCGGGATGGCTCATCGGACGAGCCGGGTTCACGACGGCGTTCGGCACGGCAGCCGTGCTGGCGGCGCTGGCGCTCCCGGCGTTCCTCCTGATGGACCGCTACTTCGGTCCCCGTGGCGTCCATTCCGCGGTGCCGCCGGTACCAGACGCGGCCGGCGGCTTCTGACACGCGTCATGCGACGGGTGCTGGCGCTGCTGCTGATGGTCTGGGAGCCGCTGAGCCTGGCGCTCGTCGCGGCGGGGCTGCTCTCCCGGCTGCCGGATCGCGGCTGGCCGGCCCTGGCCCTGCTCGGGTTCCGGCTCGTGGTCGCCAGCATCGGCATCGTCGCGGGACGGGCCCTCTGGTCCGGCGCACCGGGGGCGATCGCGCTCGCGCGCTGGGCCGTGGGGCTGGCGCTCGCCGCCGTCCTGCTCACGCACACGACCGGGTGGTGGCCGACGACACTCGCCCCCGGCGTGCGCGCCCCGGCGATTCTCGTGCTCGCCGGCTGGCACGTGCTCTGGCTCGCGTGGCTGCTCAGGCAGCGCGAGGCGGCGTGAGCGCGCGGGTCGTGAGGACGATCTTGCCGACGTGCGCCCCTTCCTCGAGCGCGGCGTGCGCCGCGGCGGCCTGCTCGAGCGGGAACGTCGCGTGGATGACGGGCCGGACCTCGCCGCGAGCGATGAGCGGCCACACCTCGCGTTCGACCTCCCGCGCGAGGCGTCCCTTCTCCGCCACGGAGCGCGGCCGGAGCAGCGATCCGGTGAACGTCAGGTGCCGCCGCATCACCGGCGCGATGTCCAGCTCCACGCGGGAACCTTCGAGCAACGCGATCTGCACGAGGCGCCCCTCGAAGGCGAGCGCCTCGATGTTGCGCGCGACGTAGCTGCCGCCGACCATGTCGAGCACGACGTCGACGCCACGGCCGTCCGTCAGCTCGCGTACGATCGCCACGAAGTCCTCCGTCCGGTAGTTGATCGCGCGAATCGCGCCCAGGCGCTCGCACGCTTCGCACTTCGCCTCGGTTCCGGCGGTCGCGAACACCACGGCCCCACGGGCCCGCGCGATCTGGATCGCGGTGGTGCCGATACCGCTGGCGCCGCCGTGGACGAGCAGCGACTCGCCGGACCGGAGCCGCCCGCGCTCGAAGACGTTCGTCCAGACGGTGAAGCAGGTCTCCGGCAGCGCGGCCGCCTCGATTGCGGACACGCCCTCCGGCAACGGGAGGCACTGCACGGCCGGCGCCACGCAGTACTCCGCGTACCCGCCGCCCGACACCAGCGCGCACACGACGTCGCCGATCGCGAAGCGCTCGGTTCCGGGGCCGACCGCGACGACACGGCCGGCAACCTCCAGCCCGGGAATCTCCGGCGCGCCGGGCGGCGGTAGATACCTGCCCTGGCGCTGCGCGAGATCCGGACGGTTCACGCCCGCGGCATGGACCTGGATCAGCAGCTCCCCTCGCCCGGGCGACGGCACGGGCGCCTGTTCCGGCACCAGCACGCCCGGCCCTCCGGGCCTGGTGATCCTGACGACCGTGCCGTGGGCCGGAATGGCGCTCATTGGTACCGCCTGCGAATCGTCGGGATCAGGTACTGGGAGAACGCGCGCTCGAAATCGTGGGCCGGCGCGAACCCCCAGTCGGCGCGCGCGGCCGAGTCGTCAACGGCCGCGGGCCACGAGTCGACGATGCCCTGGCGCTTGGGATCCACCTGATACGTGATCTCGGCGCCCGGAAACGCCTCGACGACGACGCGGCGGATCTCGTCGGCCGTCGGGTTGAACGCGGCGACGTTGTAGGCCGTGCGCGTCAGGCGCTCGCGCGGCGCCTCCGCGAGCTGGATCAGCGCGTCGACGCCGTCGGGCATGGCCATGAACGGGATCTGGGTATCGGGCCGGACGAAGCAGGCATACGGCTCGCCGCGCGCCGCGGCGTGGATCATCTCCGGCGCGTAGTCCGACGTGCCGCCCGACGGGATCGTCACGGCGGAGATCAGGCCGGGGAAACGGAGGCTGCGGAAATCCACCTTGCCGGCCAGCGGCTCGGCCGCCAGCTGCTTGTAGTACCGCGCGTAATACCGTCCGAGCTGCTCGCAATACAGCTTGTTCGCGCCGTACATCGTCGTCGGGTGGTTGTAGTCGTCCTCGCGCACGCGGCCGGCGCGCATCTTGGTCTCGAGGTCGGGCAGGCCGTAGGCGGCAATCGAGGAGGGATACAGGAACCGGACGGGGCGGCCGTGCGACTCGGCCTCCTTCTGCGCGAACTCCAGCAGCATCAGCGTGCCCTCGACGTTCACCTGATGCGCGCGGGTCGGCGTGAACTCGGAGCGGGTCGAGAGCAGCGCGGCGAGGTGGAAGATGAGGTCGACCTCGAACTCGGCCAGGATGCGCTCGAGCAGCCCCGCGTCGAGAATCGACCCCAGGAACTCGCGCTGCACGAGCGGCGAGAGCTCCCGGTCCAGCGGCGCCAGGTCGAGCGTGACGATCGGGCGGCCGCTCTCGGCGAGCCGGGTGATCAGCCCGTGGCCGATCTCGCCGCCCGCCCCGGTGATGAAGATGACCGGCTTGCGCATGCTGAAGAGCATCGACGCCGGACGCGCGGGCGTGCCGGCGCGCGGCCGCTACCGGGACGCCTGTCCGAACGAGCGCTCGAAGAGCCCGCGGATCGCGGCGCGGCCGTTCTGCTCCAGCACGCGCGTCCCCGTGCCCGTGATGTGCGGGTGCGTGATCACCGGCAGGTCGTCGGCGGTACGCTGCCGCCAGTCGCTGCCGGTCCACGTGAACCACGCGTCGCGGGTCTGATCGAACACGGAGAGCGGCTTGTTGCAGAGCTTGGCGAACTCGGCGCCCCACCCCGTGCCGCCGCGGACGGTCTTGTCGGGTTCGATGTGCCCGACCACGTAGATCTCCTGGCCGCTGTTCACCTGATACCAGATGGTCTGCAGGATCTTGCGGAGCGTGGGCCCCTCGGTGTACCGGCGGTTCAGCAGCCGCGAGACGTACTCGAGGCTGACGTCGCCGGCCAGCAGCTCCTCGTGCGTGAGCACCCGCAGGCCGCGCTGCCGCGCGTGATTGTGGCCCTCGAACGTGTAGTTCACCTCGTCGATGCCGTAGCGCTCCGCTTCCTCGCCGAACGCGGCCTCGGCCCCCGGCGCGCCACCGCTGAACAGGATGCAGTCCTCTGGTTTCATGGGCGATCACTATACCGGACGGACGCGTCACGCCCGTCCGGCGGCTGGACGTCCTAGGTTCCCGACTTGAGAGACGAGGGCAGGCGCGGCGTCGAGAGCAGCTCCGTGAACACCCGCCAGCGGACGTCGGGGCGATCGGCCGTGCCGCCGCGCCCTTCCACGTACGCGCGCACGAGATCCTTCCCCAGGTTGTAGTTGATCACGTAGCTGCGATACCGGTCGATGAAGCGCAGGCGCTGCCTGGCGCGCTCGGGCGACGTGAGCGTGTAGCGCACCAGCCAGTCGACCGCCTGGTCGGCCGTGAACGCGCCGTCCAGGTACCGCCGCGCCGCCTCGTTGCCCGCGTAGCTCAGGTCCTCGAGCGCCTCGAGCACCTGGTAGTAGCGCGACGCGTCGGCCTGATCGAGCCCGGCGAGCGGGAACAGACGCTCGCGCTCGAAGGTCACCCGCTCCTCGCCCGGGAACGCGATCTCGATGCCGAAGTTCGCGCTGCCCTCGGCGATGAGCGACTGCGGCGAGAACAGCGCGTAGACGGTGAACTCCCGCCAGCCGCGCTCGCGGACCAGGTGCCGCTCGTACATCAGGTTGTAGACGTGGTGTCCCGGATACCCCTCGTGGCACGCGAGGTCGATGGCGCGGTCGATGAAGATCGGCAGGTCGGTGTTGACCTGGATCAGACTGTGATGGCCGCCCTGATACCAGTTGTAGCCGCTCCAGGGCTTGTCCGTGACGAACTCGAGATCGAAGCGCTCGTCGTCCGGCAGGGCGACGTGCGCGGCCGTGCGCTCGCGGCAGCCGTCGATTGCGGCGCGGAACACCTGCTCGAGCCGGTCCCTGGGAATCACGAAACGCTGCCGGAACGCCTCGACGCGGGCGTGCAGCGGTCCGTCGCCCGGCACGAGCCCGTCAAGCCGCGTGATGCGCTCCTCGAAGTACGACTCGGGATGGGTGGGCGCGACCGCGTCGTACAGCAGGCTCGACTCCTCGTCGAAGGGCAGGCGCTCTCCGGCAACGACGCGGAGACGCGTCCCCATGGCGCGCGTCCGCTTGAGGAGGTACTCGCGGCGGAGCCGCTCGAGCTCGCCGGCGGGCTCGGGCACCGCCGCAATCTCGGTCTCGAGCCGGGCAACCTCCTCGCGCAGCTGGTCGAGCGGCCGCTTGCCCGCGGCTTCGGCTTCCTGCTTCCATTCGGGCGGGCCGTAGTAGGCGTCCACGAAGTCGGGATCGTGCTGGCCCGACGCGAGCACCAGGCGGACGTAGCGATCGGCGAGCGCGTTCATGTCGGAGTCGGATGCGGACGGACGCGTCTGGCAGGCCCAGGTGGCAACGAGCAGCAGCAGGACGATCAGGAGGCGCATGCGTGAGGGCTCCTACTCGACGCCGAGCAGTTCGATCTCGAACTGCAGGGCGGCATTCGGCGGAATGACGTTGCCGGCGCCGCGCGATCCGTAGGCCATCGAGGCCGGGATGGTGAGCCGCCGTACGCCGCCGGTCTTCATGCCCTTCACCCCCTCGTCCCAGCCGGGAATCACCTCGCCCTCGCCGAGGGTGAAGGTGAACGGGTCGTTGCGGTCACGCGAGCTGTCGAACTTCGTGCCGTCCATCAGCGTGCCCGTGTAGTGGACCGTCACCCGCCGCCCCGGCGCCGCCTCCGGCCCGGTACCGACGGTGACGTCGGTGATCTCCAGTCGCGTGATTCCTGCCGACAGCTCGACCGCTCGTCGCATCCGGGCCTCCCGTTCCGCGTCGCTTTCCCCGCCGCACGCGGACGCGAGTACCGCCGCGGCCAGCAGCACACCGGTCCAGCGCATCCGATCATCTTAATGCAGAGTTGCGGGCGTCCCCTCCGCCCGTTGGGCAAGGCGGTCCGGGGTCCGGTTCGTGACCGGGATTGCGGCAGGGAACGGAAGGGAAAGGACCGCAGGGACAGAACGAGCCAGGGCCGGCGACCGACCCTGGCTCTTCCGGGCGCCGGCGCGCGTCGTGCGCGCCGGTCGTCGGGACTACGAGCAGGTCTGCGACAGCACGCGGACCGACTGCACGTGGAAGCGCGGGTGCGCGCCCGCCGCGGACGAGGTCGAGCTGCTGGCGCCCGACTGCGCCGAGCTGTCCGCGCGGCCGGTGATCTGCACCTTCTGGCCCACGTACTTGCTCAGATCGACGTCGCCGCTGCTGGCCATGAGCGACCAGGTCTTGCTGTCACCCGACATGCCGCTGCTGCGCTGCGCCGAGCTGCTCTCACCAGGAGTCGCGCTCTCGCTCGCGGACTTGTCCGGCTCGAGCGTGAAGCTGCGGCCATCAGTGCCGGCCTTGACGCAGCCCGTGATGGTCGTGGTCTGCTCCTGGCCGTACTGCGAACCGGTCGGCGACTGGGTCGTCGGACTCTGAGGGCTCGGAGTCTGCGGACTCTGTGCGGCGATTGGCGCAGCCGCGAGCGCGACCGCGGCAACCGAAGCAAAGAGAAAATGCGTCTTCATGTGGTCATCCTCCAACCTGCTCGAGCGCGCTTTAGCGCGACCGGGAACGGATTCATCCAGCGCGCCGATTGGCGGCGCACACGGGAGGAAGGAGGATCAAGGCGCATGCCACGCCGGGCCGCGCGATCGGCCCCGATTTTTCGCGGATCTTCAGCAGTCGAGGTTGCCTCTGCCTGGCATGTCGGATTTACCCGGGCATGTAAGCGGCCCGGTTCAGCTTGCGGGCGTCTTCTGGACTCGCTGGCGGATCGGCGGGCGGCACACGGGACACGGCCAGAGCTTGCGCCCCGCCTCGTCGAGCGTGAGACTGGAGCGCTCGCGGCCGAGCTTCTCGCAGCTCTCGCGGTGGTACTTGTTGTCGTCCTTCTGGGTGAAGACCTTCACCGCATTCGGGTTGGCCTTCGCCTCGGCGGCGTCGCCGCAGTCGTGTGCGGTCAGACCGCGGCGCAGCGCCTCGGCGCGCCGGCTCACCGCGACGTTCGAGCCGGCCCTGGCGACCACGGGGCAGGTCGGCGCGTGGAACTGCGTGCTGCCCTTCACGATCACGACGAGGGCACTGGACGAGGACTGCGCGGCGGCCCAGGCGGGGGTGCCGGCCAGCGCGACGAGAAGCGCGAGACACCGCAGGCCCATGGGGATAGGATAGCACTCGCTCCCCGCACGGCCGGGCTGCCCGGCAGCGGCGGACTGCAACGCGGACTCTCCGCGCTGAGGTGTGAACGATGAGCATCGACGTCTCTCGACGCGCGTTTCTCGGCACCGTGGCGGCCGCCGCCGCGCTTCCGCGCCTGACCGACGCCGCCGGCGCGCCGCCGCCGCCCGCCGCGGCGCCCCTGAAGATCGGCGTCGCCTCGTACTCCCTCCGCAAATTCCCCCTCGACCGGGCGCTGGCGATGGCGAAGACGCTCGGCGTGCAGTACATGACCTTCAAGGACGTCCACATCCCGCGCACGGATCCGCCGGAGAAGACGAAGGCGCTGCGCGCGACGATCGAGGCGGCCGGCATCACCATCATGGGCGGGGGCACGATCAACATGCCCAACGACCCGGAGCAGATCAGGAAGGACTTCCTGTACGCGAAGAATGCGGGCATGCCGCTCATCTACGCGTCGCCCGATCCGGCCGCGCTCGACTTCATCGAGTCGCAGGTGAAGGAACACGGGATCCGGTTCGCCATTCACAATCACGGGCCCGAAGACAAGTGGTGGCCCGCGCCGCACGACGCCTACAAGGCGATGAAGAACCGCGACAAACGCATGGGCCTGTGCATCGACGTCGGGCATACGCTCCGCACGGGCACCGACCCGGTCCAGGCCTGCCTCGACTGCGCCGACCGCCTCTTCGACATGCACGTCAAGGACCTCGCATCGCCGACGGACCGCGACAGCCAGGTCGAGGTCGGCCGCGGCGTGATCGACTACCCCGCGCTGTTCCGCGCGCTGCTGAAGATCGGCTACCAGGGCCAGGTCGGGCTCGAGTACGAGATCAACGCCGACGATCCGCTGCCCGGCATGATCGAGTCGATCGCGTACATGCGCGGCGTGCTGGCTGCGCTGACGACCTGATCAGGCGCTTTCGCCTCCGCAGACGGCCAGGTTCCCAATTCGGGAGCCTGGCCGTTTTTTTCTTGTGACCACTGGTGTGACGAGCGATCGGGATGTGCGGCGGGCTCCGCGTGGCGGATCGCGCGCACGGCGTGACGAGCGGCCCACGGGCCGCGCGGCGCGCGCCGTGACGCGGCGTCGTGCACGCTGTACGCCGCCCGACTGACAGCGGCCACGGCGATCCCCCTCCGTCTAACCCCGCAGAGCGTCCGGCGATGGCGCCGGACCGAACGCGCGGGGGATCGCCATGCGGACGCTGCTCCTCTTCATCGCGACATCGATGGCAGCCGGGCTCGCGGCGGAGGCCGCGGCCGAGCCGCCGAAGCTCGAGCCGTTCGCGCGCGTGCGCCCGCTCAGCCGCGAGGCGCAGTCACTCCTCCTGGAAGGCGCCGCACGGTCCGCCACCATCCGCCGCATGCTCGCGCGCATCGAGGCGTCCGACGTCATCGTCTACGTCGACACGCAGGTGACCCCGCGCCGAATCGTGTCCGCCTGGACGCGTTACGTCTCGAGCAGTCCGATCAGCCGCATGCTGCGCGTGCACGTCGACCCGACGTACTCGCGCCATGTCCAGCTCGCCCTGCTCGGACACGAGCTCCGGCACGTCATGGAGATCGTCGAGGCACCGCACATCCGGTCGGCCGAGGACATGCTCCGCCACTACCGGACGCACGGCGTCGAGACAGGCTACAACCGGTACGACACCCCCGAGGCGGTCGAAGCCGGCTACATCGTCAGCGACGAGCTGCGGCAAAGCCGCGGCTCGCTGCGCGTCGCCGACCTGCGCGAACGCGATCGCCGCGCGCTCGCGGGCGGCTCAATCGGAGGGTGAGCGCTCGTGCGGAGCGTCCGTTGGCGGCTCACTTCCAGAGCGCCAGGATCGGCTCGCCCGCGTCCGGGATGTGCGCGCGCAGGTCGACGCCGGCGGCACGGGACAGCGTTGCCGCCACCTGGCTCGCCCAGGCGTCGGACGCGTCCGCCCACTCGCCGCGGCGCGGCCAGTCGGGGCCGATCGCCGCCAGCCACGTCTCCTCCGCTCCGTCCACATCGCGGCCGTGCCCGTGCCAGTCCGACGGCGTCCGCCCGCGCCCGTGGTCGACCGTGATCAAGATCGCGGTGTTGTCGCGGTACTCGGGGTCGGACTGCAGCCAGGTCCACAGCTCGCGGAGATAGCGGTCGTTGAGCGCCAGCGCCTGCAGCGTGCGGTCGTAGCGCCGGTTGTGCGCCCAGTCGTCCGTCTCGCCGAGCGCCAGGTAGAGCACGCGCGGCCGCCTCGCGGCGAGATGCGCCATCGCCAGCCGGAACGTGTAGTAGTCGTGCCGCACGCTGTCCCACGGCGTGAGCGTCTCGAACTGCGCCGCGCTCAGCTGCGGGATCGGCGCCGGCCCCTCCATCGCCTCGTAGCCGGCATTGACGACGATGGCGCCTTCCTCGTGTTCGGCAATCCAGTTGAAGATGCGCCAGGATCCGAACACCGCGACGCGGTCGGCCGGCAGCCGCAGCTCGCGCCGGAGCACTTCGAGCACCGTCGTGTGCGGGTTCCGGCGCGGATCGTTGCTGTCGACCGCCGGACGCGCCGCCCCCGTGAGGATCTCCGCGTACCCGGGATACGAGAAACGATGCGGGTTCGTGACCCCGAACCGGCTCCCCTTCGCGCGGTTCCCCAGGATCGAGCCGTGCCGCGCCATCAGCTCGCCCCAGAAGAACGGCATCAGCTTCGACCGGCGCTCCTCCGGCGTCGGCGCCCAGTACTCGCGGTAGACGCTGGTGGACTCGGGCGTCTCTCCTTCGCGCAGCGTCGAGCGCAGCACCTCGAGGTCGAGGCCGCCGAAGATCTCCTGGGTGCGGGCCCCGTCCAGCGTGATCAGGATCACGTTGCGGGCCGGTTGTGCCTGCGCGGCGACCCGTGGCTGGACGTCGGAGAGCAGCGCCGGCGCGAGCGCGAGCATGAGCACGACGAGGCGACGAAGCATCGGGCGGGGTTCCTCCATCAGAGCCGACAGCATACACGCACGTCCTGCGCGGGGATGGAATCGGGGCGGCGAATCGTCAGATCCGGCGCCGTGCGTGCAGCACGAACGAGAGCACGGTGTAGTAGACGGGATACGCGAGCGAGCCGATGACGAGCCACCGCGGCGGTGACGGCAGCAGCCAGATGATGGCGAGCATCATCACGCCCCACACGGCTCCGAGCCCCACGGTGAGCCCGCGCAGCGTCGGCGTGCGGGACGGATAGACGTAGCCGATCGGCACGAACACGAGCACGGCGAGCAGCAGCAGCACGGCGGCGTTCACGGCCGGCGTGGTCCCGAGCGCGACGAGGTACACCGCGACGATGTTCCAGTACGACGGGAAGCCGGTGAAGAAGTGATCCGCCGTCTTGGCGTCGGTGCGGCTGAAGCCGTACCCGCTCGAGAGCAGCACCGCGGCGGCGACGAACGTGCCGGCCGGACCGGCCGGCAGCGCGCCCGCGGTCTCGAGGATCCACACGGGCACGAACACGAAGGTCAGGTAGTCGACGATGTCGTCGAGGCGCGCGCCGTCGAAGTGCGGGAGGCGGGTCTTGACGTGGGCGAGACGGGCCAGCGCGCCGTCCACCGCGTCGACGACCGTGGAGACGGTGAGCCACACGAACGCGGCCCGGAGTGCTCCGGCGTTCGCCGCGTCGACCGCGAGCCAGGCCAGCACGGCCCCGCTGGCCGTCAGCGCATGAACCAGCCAGGCCGCCGCGCGCCCCGCGGGCGTTCCGGTGGGTGCTGCCATTCTGTGCGCCCGCTGTCCTCCCGGTGACCTGATCAACCACGCCGCGTGACGCGACCCGTCGGACCCGATCCGGCAACGACCGCACGGGATCAGCAGGCGATCGTTGACGACCTGATCGGACTTGATGCGACCCGGTCAGACCCGATCCGACCTGATCCGACCGGATCAGACCTGATGAGACCCGATCACAGCTGCTTCTTCAGCCCGCCCCAGGTCTCGGGATCCTGCGCCAGCAGCGTCGCGAAGTAGAGCCGGACATCCTCCGCCGGGAACGACGCCTTCAGCGCCTGCGCGGCCTCGTCCAGCTTCTCGGGCGGAATCGCCTGGTCCAGGTCGTCGTTGATCAGGCCGTCCTCGTGCGGGATGCCCAGCCGGTCGAGGAAGGCCCCCATCATCGGGCGCTGACAGCCCAGGTGATAGCTGACCAGCAGACGCGCGGCGAGCACGTCCGGCATGGCCGGCATGCGCACCAGATGGCGCGCCTTCTTCTCGATCGGCAGCCCCGCGATGAAGCGCGGGCGCGCCTTGAGGCGCTGCGCCAGCAGCGTGGCCGCCTCCACCTGCAGCTCGGGGATTTCCGTGTCGCGCCAGAAGGCCTCGGCGGCCTGCAGCCGCTGCGACTCGGTCATCGACTTCCAGAGCTGCGACGGCAGCGGGATCTCGTCAGGTTCCGACATCATCCACTCGATGGTCTGCTCAGGTGATTGCCGTCAGAAGCCCACGCGCAGCTCGCCGACGACCTGCAGCTTCGAGACGTCGCCGAACACGTGCTGCTGGATGTCGTCGTTCAGCAGGTTCGTCGCGCGGATGGTCGTCACGACCTTGCGCTCCCGCCCCCACCGGATCCCGAAGCTGCCGTTGAGCAGCGTGAACGCCTCCGTCGGACCGGAGTACCGGCTGTCGAGGACGTCCTGCCAGAACGCCTCGTCCTGGTAGCTGAGGGTCAGCCCGCCGAGGAAGCGGTCGCCGCCGTAGTGAACGCCCGCGTTGAAGCGGTTCGCCGGCGGCAGGTTGAGCTCGCTCTGCGGGAAGCCGATCGCCTCCGGCTCCGGCTGGTACGAGTAGTTCGCGTAGGCGCTCCACTCCCGCGTGAGCGCGCCGTCGATGCCGACCTCGAATCCCTTCTGCCGCACCTTCCCCAGGTTGCGGTAGCTGAACGCCGCCGGCAGCCCGTTGCCCACCCCGAACGGGCACGGCCGCTGCGCGCTCGGCGTCGTCCCCGGCGGGCAGTACAGCAGATCGAGGACGACGAGCGGAAGCCCGGTGGACGACCAGCCCGGCGGCGGCGAGGCGGCGCGATACGAGGCGACCTGCGTGAAGAAGATGTCGTCCTTCGTCTCGTTGATGAAGAAGGCGGCCGACACGGTGGCGCGCTGCCGGATCACGCCCGTGTAGCCGATCTCGTACGCGGTGATCGACTGCTCGGTCAGGTCCACCGCCGGAACCGCCGGGGCCAGGCCGATGTTGCTGCCGACGGCGCGGACCGGGAAGTTGAAGACGCGGCCGGCGAGCAGCGGGTTGATCGAGCCCAGCGGGAGCTGGTTGATGATCGCGGTGTCGAGATACTGGTTGATCACCGACGGCGCGCGGTACGCACGGTTGTACGACAGGCGGATCGTCTGCGCCGCATCGGGCTTGAACATCAGCGTCGTCCGCGGGGAGAACTGGACGTTGTCGATGACGTCGAACTTGTCGACGCGCCCGCCGACGATCCATCGCACGTGCTCCCCGAGGAAGATCTCGTCCTGCGCGTAAACGCCCCCTTCGGCGCGGGAGTCCCCCTCCGGCGCGATCGACAGGTCGAACGTGCTGACCCGGAAGTTGCCCCCGTAGCTGAAGACGTGACGTCCCCGCCAGGCGCGCACGTCGCCGACCTCGACGTCGAACGTCCGGCTGCCGAAGTCGAACGTCAGCGGCTGGCCGTTCACGCCCACGGCCAGCAGGTTCGTCGCGTCTCCCTGCAGGATGTTGGTGAACGCGTTCAGGCGGAAGCCGCCGCTCCTGTAGTTGACCTTGCCGTAGCCGAGCACGGTGCCCGTGTCGATGTCGAACGGCCCGATGCCGCTGTGCAGGATGCCTTCGGTCCCGGCCACCCCGCCCTGGAAGATCAGCTTCCGCCGGCCATCGGCGAAATCGTAGTCGGCCCGCACGTCGATCTTCGGCTGCGTGGTCCCGGTGTTCACGAAGTCGGGATACGTCGTGCCGGTGCCGTTGGGGATCGCGCCGGACGGACGCGCCAGGGGGTCCTGGCTGTAGACGCCCGCGGAGATCTTGTAGGCCCAGCGATCGTTCACGGCCCGCGCGTGCGAGCCGTTGACGTAGAAGAGCGAGCCCGCGCCCGGCGACTGCCCCGCCGGCGTGAACGACGTCGTCCGTCCGAATCCGCCCACCCCCATCGTCACCGTCGTGCCCTGCAGCTCGCGCGGAGACCGCGTGATGACGTTGACGACGCCGTTCATGGCGTTGGCGCCCCAGACGGCGGAGGCGGGGCCGCGGATGACCTCGATCTGCTTGATCTCCGCCGGGTTCACCGGGAGGAAGTCCCAGGCGATGAAGCCGAAGAAGTCCAGGTAGATGCTGCGGCCGTCGACCAGTGCGAGCTGGGAGGTCGACAGCGTCCCGGACGCGCCGCGGGCCGTCAGGTTGATGTCGCGCGCCGAGGTCTGCGTGACGTTGAGCCCGGGCACGGACCGGAAGACGTCGGCGTACCCGGTGGCTGCCGCCGCTTCGATCGTCTCGCCGGAGATGAGCGTCACCGTCGCCGGCGCGTTGACGAGCGTCTGCTCGGTTCGTGACGCGGTGACGACGAGCTGCTCCTCGTAGACCGGCGCTTCGTCCTGCTCCGGCTGATCGCCGGACGCCGGCTGCGCGGCACCGGCTGAGGGCGCGTGCTGCGGCGACGGGGCGGACTGTGCCCACGCCGGCCCGGCGGCGAACGCGAACAGCACCATGACGGCGAGCATGCGACGGCTCATCTCGGCTCCTTCTGAGGCGGTCCCGGCCCGGCATCGGCGCGCCAGGCCGAGCTGGAGCATTGTAGCGTCTCTGCTGCGCCGCCGCGCGCGTCCGGTGGCGCGCGCCGCGGTTCCGGGCGTTCCGTGAGCGCGTGTAATAGACTGATGAGTTGATGGAGCTGCCGAAGGCGCTGCGCGAAGACGTCCGACTCCTGGGCGATCTGCTGGGCGAGACGCTGCGCCGGCAGGAAGGCCAGGCGATCTTCGATCTGGTCGAACGGGTGCGGGCGCTCTCGAAGAAGGCGCGTGCGGGCAGCGAGGCCGACTTCCGGACGCTCACCCGTGTCCTCGAGCAGATGCCGGTCGACGAGGCGCAGCCGGTGGCCCGCGCCTTCTCTCACTTCCTCAACCTCGCCAACATCGCCGAGCAGCATCACCGGATCCGCCGCCGCCGCGCCTACCAGCGCGACCGGAGCGCCACGCCGCAGATCGGATCCTTCGACGAGACGTTCGGCCGTCTGATTCGCGCCGGCATCTCGCCGGACCGCCTGTTCGAGGCGGTGATCAACCTGCGCATCGAGCTGGTGTTCACGGCGCACCCCACCGAGGTGCAGCGCCGGACGCTGATGCAGAAGTACCGGCGCATCGCGGACCTGCTGGAGCTGAGGGATCGGGCCGACCTGACGCCGCCGGAGCACGACGAGCTGCTCGACGCGCTGCGCCTGGAAATCGCGGCGGCCTGGGAAACGAGCGAAGTCCGCCAGCGCCGGCCGTCGCCGATCGACGAGGCGCGCTCGGGCATGGCGGTGTTCGAGCAGGCGCTCTGGGATGCCGTGCCGCAGGCGCTGCGGGCGCTCAGCGCCGCGCTGCTCAAGCACACGGGACGCGCGCTGCCGCCGGACTGCTCGCCGCTGACCTTCGGGTCGTGGATTGGCGGCGACCGCGACGGCAACCCGGCCGTGACGGCGGAAGTGACCTACGTCGCCTCGCTGCTCGCGCGCTGGCAGGCGGCCAGCCTGTACCTGCGCGAGATCGACGAGCTGCGGCTGGAGCTGTCGATGCACGACGGCAGCCCGGAGCTCGCCGAGGCGGTCGGCGGGGCCGACGAGCCGTATCGCGCGCTGCTCCGCGGGGTCCGGGACCGGCTGCAGGCGACGCTGCGCGCCATCGAGGACCGTCTGGATCCCTCGAGCCCGCACTACCACTCGACGGCGCCGCTGCCGCTGGTGGCCCGGAGCGAGATCGCCGAGCCGCTCGCCCTGTGCCGCCGCTCGCTCGAGGCGACCGGCAACGGCCTGCTCGCGCGCGGACGGCTGCTCGACCTGCAGCGCCGCGCCGCCGCGTTCGGGACCACGCTCGTCCGGCTCGATCTGCGGCAGGACGCCAGCCGCCACACCGAGACCCTGGCGGCCATCACCCGCTATCTCGGCCTGGGTGACTACGCGGCCTGGAGCGAAGAGGAACGGCAGGCCTTCCTCCTGCGGGAGCTCGAGAGCCGCCGGCCGCTCATCCCCGACGACTTCCCGGCGTCGCCGGAGGTGCACGAGGTGCTCGACACGGTGCGGATGGCCGCGAAGCTGCCGTCCGACTCCCTGGGGGCCTACGTGATCTCGATGACGCAGGCGCCGTCGGACGTGCTCGCCGTCGAGCTCCTCCAGAAGGAGCTGCGCGTCCCGCAGCCGCTGCGCGCCGTCCCGCTCTTCGAGACGATGGAGGCGCTCGCGCGTTCGGACGAGATCATCCGGTCGCTGCTGGCGCTGCCGTGGTACCGGCAACGGTGCGGCGGGCGCCAGGAAGTGATGGTCGGCTACTCCGACTCGGCGAAGGACGGCGGGCGGCTGGCCGCCAGCTGGGCGCTCTACACCGCGCAGGAACGGATTGCGTGCGCCTGCCGCGAGGCCGGCATCGAGCTGACGCTCTTCCACGGCCGCGGCGGCAGCGTCGGGCGCGGCGGCGGCCCCACGTATCTCGCCATCCAGTCGCAGCCGCCGGGATCGGTCGACGGCCGCCTGCGCGTGACCGAGCAGGGGGAGATGGTGCAGGCGAAGTTCGGCCTGCCCGGCCTGGCCATCCGCACGCTCGAGCTCTACACGACCGCGACGCTGGCGGCGACGCTGACGCCCCCGGCGCAGCCGGATCCGGCCTGGCGGACACGCATGGATCGTCTGGCGGAGCGCGCCCGCGACGCGTACCGCGCGGTCGTGTATGAGACACCGCGCTTCGTCGAGTACTTCCGGACGGCGACCCCGGAGGTGGAGCTGGAGGATCTGACGATCGCCAGCCGCCCGGCCCGCCGCCGCGCCGGCGGCGGCGTCGAAACGTTGCGCGCGATCCCGTGGGTCTTCGCGTGGACGCAGACCCGGTTGATGCTGCCCTCGTGGCTCGGCGTCGGCGACGCCCTGGCCGACGCGGAGGCCGAGGGCGCGCTCGACGAGCTGCGCGCGATGTACGCCGGCTGGCCGTTCTTCCGCGCGACGCTCGATCTCATCGAGATGGTGCTGGCGAAAGCGGACGCCCGCATCGCCGCGCACTACGAGAAGGTGCTGGTGCCCGCCGATCTCACGGCGCTCGGGCGCGACCTTCGTGAACGCCTCACGGCCACCGCCCGGGCCGTCCTCCGGGTCGCCGAGCGCGACGAGCTGCTCGACGACAACCCGGTGCTGCGGCGCTCGATCGACGTCCGCAATCCCTACGTCGATCCGATCAACCTCGTCCAGGTGGAGCTGCTCCGCCGCCTGCGGCAATCGGAAGGGGACGAGCGGCTCCGGCGCGCCTTCCTCGTGACCGTCAACGGCATCGCGGCGGGGATGAGGAATACGGGGTAACGGGTCGGATCGGGTCGGATCAGGTCGGATCAGGTCGGATCAGGTCCGCGCCGCCGCTCGGTGATCCCTGACTCGCGGCAGCGCGATCAGGTCCGCGCGCCGGCTCGACGATCCCCGCCCGCCGGCGCGCCCGCTGCTGGACGCCGCCTGGCGGCGCGCCCGCGAAGCGCGGTGTCGTCAGTCTCCGCGTTCTTCGCCCTTCCCGCTACCCGTTTCCCGTTTCCGATCGGGTCCCGCTCGCCCGCGCGCGATCGTTGGCGGGCTTCGGCGGATCGGGGCTGCGCGCCCCCTTCGCTGATTCCGGCTGGCGGGCGCCTCTCCCTCCCTTCGCCAATCCGGTCCGACCAGTCTGTCAGGTTTCAATGCACACCTGGACCCGTTTGCGCTTGACAGCGTCAGACATTGTGCGTATCTGTAGGAGCCGCAAGGAATCAGTGGTGTGACCAGTCGATGTGGAGATGGGGCATGTGGCCCACCACTCTCCACCGTCAGCACACCGGCACGTCTGCCGGATCGGTGAAGGAGGCCCCGCAATGACCCGCCGCCGCCCGCCGTCCCCGCTCCCCAGTGGTTCGTCCCTGCTTTTCCGCTCGCTGGCCGCGATGGTACTGCTTCTCGGCCTGCCGGCCCTCGCGTCGGCGCAGGCGGCCTACGGCTCGCTGCTCGGCAACGTCACGGACGACAGCGGCGCGGGCGTGCCGGGCGCCACCGTGACGGTGACCGAGGTGCGCACGAACATTCCGCGCACCGCCGTCAGCAACGCCACCGGCTACTACATCATCACGAACCTTCCGCCGGGCGTGTACCGGGTCGAGGGTGAGCTGCAGGGCTTCAAGAAGTTCGTCCGGGAGAACGTCGAGGTCAAGGTCAACACGACCGTCCGCGTGGACGTCTCGCTGAGCGTCGGCGAGCTGACCGAGTCGGTGACGGTGGAGGCCGAGACGCCGACGCTGCAGACCGATCGCACCGACACCGGCCGGATCATCGAGGGCGACCAGATTGCCCAGATGCCCCTGGGCTTCAACCGGAACTTCCAGGGGATGCTGATCACCGTGCCGGGCGCGAGCCGTCCCTTCCGGCCGCACTCCGAGTTCTTCAACTCGCAGGACAGCCTCTCGAGCAACGTCAACGGGCAGTCGCGCCTGGCCAACAACGTCCAGCTCGAAGGCATCGACAACAACCACAAGACGGGCCTGCTGACCGTCCTGATCCCGTCGGCCGAGGCGCTCGAGACCGTCGCGGTCACGACGAGCAACTACGACGCGGAGTTCGGCCGCGCCGGCGGCGCGGTCACGAACGCGACGCTGAAGTCGGGCACGAACGAGCTGCGCGGCTCCGCGTTCATCTTCGGCAACACCGAGGCGACCGTCGCGCGCAACCCGTTCTCGACCCTGCCCGAGCCGCCGGACACGACGTACATGCAGGCGGGCTTCACCCTGGGCGGGCCGATCGTGCGCAACAAGCTGTTCTTCTTCGGCGACTACGTGCGCACGGCCGACGACAGCGGCCGCATCACGCGCGTGACGCTGCCCGACGCGGCGTTCCGCAACGGCGACTTCAGCGCCGCGGCGACCACGATCTACGATCCGGCGACCGGCAACCCCGACGGCACGGGCCGCGTGCCGTTCCCGAACAACCAGATCCCGGCCGACCGGATCAGCCCGATCGCGCGGCGCATCCTGGAGCACGTGCCGCTGCCGAACATCCCGGGCGCGCGGCTCGGCACGACGAACTTCGAGGCGCCGTACGTCCGCGAGAAGCGCACCAACCAGTTCGACATCAAGGTCACGTCCCAGCTGACGATCGACGATCACCTGGCCGTGCGCTACAGCTACCAGAACCCGAAGACCTACGACCCGGGGATCTACGGAGTCTGGGGCGGCGGCGGGAAGGACTTCGCCGGCCAGGGCCTGAACCCGACCTACAACGTCGCGGGCAACTACAACAAGACCTGGACCTCCACCCTGCTCCAGGAAGTCCGCGTCGGCATGAGCTACTACCACAACGAGGCGCTGTCGGAGGCCGACGGGCTGGACCTCGCCGACGAGCTCGGGATCGCGGGCGTGAACCTGAACCGCTTCTCCAGCGGCCCGCCGCGCATCGAGATCAACGGCTTCACCAGCCCGCTGATCGGCTTCTCGCCCAGCCTCCCGTGGGACCGTTCGGAGCGCACGTGGAACTTCGCGACCACGCTCACGAAGCTGTGGGGCAACCACACGCTCAAGATCGGCGGCGACGTCCGGCAAAACCGCGACTACCTGCTGCAGGTGCAGGACAACGGGGGCCCGCGCGGCGCCTTCCGCTTCAACGGCGCGATGACGGCGGTTCCCGGCGACACCGCGGCCGCCAACGGGTTCGCGAATGCGTTCGCGGCGTTCCTGCTGGACGTGCCGAACAGCATCGGCCGCGACCTCATCACCGACATCGACCCGGGCACGAAGCACTGGGCGGTGTTCACCTTCATCCACGACAAGTGGCAGATCACGCCCAACGTGACCCTGGACCTCGGCCTGCGGCACGAGTACTACACGCCGCTCGTCGGCCTGACGGATCGCGGCGGGCTGTCGAACTACGACCCGGCCACGAACACGCTCCGCGTCTCCGGGTACAGCGAAGTCCCCGCGAACCTGGGCGTGCAGAGCAACTGGCGCAACTTCAACCCGCGCACGGGAATCTCCTGGCGTCTCAACGAGAAGATGGTCATCCGCGCCGGCTACGGCTCGAGCACGATCCCGTGGCCCGACAACTCGTACGCCTTCAACTTCCCGGTCAAGCAGAACAACCAGCTGAACGGCCCGAACAGCTTCTCGCCGGCCGGATCGATGGCCGCCGGCCTGCCGCCGCAGAACTTCGCCGACATCCCGCAGTCGGGCGTGGTCCCCGGCGACAACTTCCGCGCGCAGGGCATGTTCTCGGTGCCGCTCGACCTGAAGGAAGGCATCCTCCACTCCTACAACGTCGCCTTCCAGCGCGAGCTGCCATGGGGGTTCACCGGCGAGATCGCCTACGTCGGCAACCGCGGGCAGGACATCATCGCCCGCATCGACCTCAACGCGGGCCGGACGCTCGGCGCCGACAACGCCGGCCGGCCGCTGTTCGCGCAGTTCGGACGGACGGCGAGCACGACGTCGACCACCCCGGTGAAGTCGCAGTACCACTCGCTGCAGGTGAAGGTGGACCGGAAGTTCCGCAACGGCCTGCTGATGACGAACTCGTACACGCTCGGCCGCGGCTACAACTACTACAACGGCGACAGCAACGGGACCATCGCCACGCCGGCGGATCCGGAGCGCAGCTGGGGCCGCACCAGCTTCGATTCGACCCACAGTTTCGTCAGCAGCTTCGTCTGGGTGCTGCCCTGGGGTCCGCAGGGGCGCTGGCTGCGCGACGGGATGTTCGGCCGGGTGCTCGGCGACTGGCAGGTCAGCGGCATCTTCTCCGCGATCTCGGGGACGCCGATCGACTTCACGGCGGACGCCTCGGGGCTCCGCGCGCCCGGCAACACGCAGCGCCCGAACGTCAGCGGGAAGCCGGCCGTGCTCGGCGGCATCGGCGCGAACGAGCTGTGGTTCGACACGTCGGTCTTCTCGGCCCCGGCGCCCGGCACGTGGGGCAACGTCGGCCGCAACCTGCTGCTGACCGGGCCGGCCTACGTGAACCTCGACGCGTCGATCGTGAAGATCATCCGGATCGGTGAGCGCCGGCTCGAGTTCCGCGTGGACATGCTGAACGCGACGAACACCCCGCACTACGCGAACCCGAACGGCAGCCTCACGAGCGGCAACTTCGGGCGCATCACGGGGATCATCGGCCAGACCGAACGGGTCATCCGGTTCGGAGGGCGGTTCCTGTTCTGATCTCTGACCCGGACGTTCGAGAGGAACACAGAGGCCGCAGAGGCCGCAGAGGACAGAGAGGACAGAGAGGGCACAGAGGACGTAAGAGGACAGAGACGGCGCGGAAGGCACAGAGCGTGACGGAGGTTGATGTCCCGACCTCCGTGATCTCTGTGGCTCTGTGCCGTCTGTCCTCTCCGTGTGTCCTGGTGCTACGAACCTTCCCCGACGCTACGGCTGACGATCGAGCAGCCCCCGCCCGCGCATCCACCCGATCAGACGCTCCGGCCACGTCGACAGCTCGCGATCGTGGGGCGCGAGCCCGACGCCGTGCGGTCCCTTCTCGTAGATGTGCAGTTCCGCCGGCACGCCGGCCTGTTTCAGGGCCAGGTAGAAGGCGACGCTGTTCTGCGGCGGGACGCCCGAGTCCTCGTGCGTGTGGAAGAGGAACGTCGGCGGCGTCGCGCTGGAGACCTGGCGGTCGGTCGAGAGCCGGGCGACCAGCTCCGGCGGCGCGTTCTCCCCGAGCAGGTGGGTCTGCGAGCCCCGATGCGTGACCTCGCCGCCGAACACGATCACCGGGTAGCCCAGCACCGCGAAGTCGGGGCGCGACGACACGGACTCGAGGCCGTCGGGCACGCGGCCGTCCGGGTGATCGAACAGCGTCGCGGCCGACGAGGCCAGGTGCCCTCCCGCGGAGAAGCCCATGATGCCGATGCGATCCGGCCGGACGCCGAGCGCCGCGGCGCGCGAGCGGACCACACGGATGGCGCGCAGCGCGTCCTGGAGCGGGGCGGGGTGACGGTATCGCGGACCGAGACGGTACTTGAGGATGATGGCGGCGATGCCGCGCGCGGTCAGGTAGCGCGCCACCTGGTGCCCCTCGTGGTCCATCGCGAGCGCGCGATAGCCGCCGCCCGGGCAGATCACGATGGCCGCACCCGTCGCCTGCGACCGCGCGGGGAGATAGAAGGTCAGCTCCGGAACGTCCTCCGGCAGTTCACCCTGCGCGCCCGGCGCCGGGCCGTCCCACAGCCGTTCCGTCCGTGGCGTGTCGACCGTGCGGAAGGGGTCGTTCTGCGCCAGGGCGACGGCGCCGCACAGCACCAGCCCCGCGCTGAGGACTACACGTCCCGCTCGCATCACGCGTCTGCTCCTTGTGTGTGGTGGACATCGCGGCCTCGCTGCGGCGTCCGGGTTCACGCCCGCCGGGCAGCCGTTCGCCCCACCCAATCGCCTTCGCCCGCGGAATCAACGGCCGGCGCTGAAACCATCCGCGCGGCACGAACGTCCATACAGAACGGCGTGTGCCAGCGCCGTTCTGTCGGATCGTGTCATGTCGTCGAGGATTGCTCTTCTCCTACTCGCCCTTGCTGCCCTGCCGACCGCCGGCTGCGGCAGCTCGTCCGCATCACCCACGCCGGTCAAAGTCGCCGTCATTCGCGTCGGCGACGAGGCCTTCCGTGTGGCGCTGCCGACGCCCGAGCTCGTCGAAGCGGCCCGTGCCGCGCAGGCCGGCACCGGCCCCCGCATCCCCAACGGCCGCATCGTCGCCGGCACGCAGGTGAACGTCGGCTACAGCTGGCATCTCGAAGACCTCGGGTTCGCCGACGTCACCATCGAGCTCTGCGACGGCCGCCCCTCCATGGTCGAGCGTGAAGGGGTCACGTTCGGCGGCGGGCGCTTCTGCCCGTGGGGCGCCGAGGTCGTCTCGATCAACTGAAGCCCGCGTCGCGGGCCGGATCGGGATCGGGACGTCTGCCCCGCGCCGCGGGACCTACGACGTCCCGACCCTGATCCGCACGTTCCGGTAACACACCGCGTCGCCGTGGTCCTGCAGCAGGATGTGCCCGGGGACCTTCGTGCCGAACGTCGCGGTGTTCCGGAACTTGCTGTCCTGCACCAGCGCGAGGATCTCAGGGCTCCCCAACTCGTACTCGAGCACCTTCCTGCCGTTCAGCCAGTGCTCGACGTGGTTCCCCTGCACCAGCACGCGCGACTCGTTCCACTGGCCCGCCGGACGGGTCTCGGCTCCGGTCGCGGCCTTGACGTCGTAGAACGAGGCCGTGCGGCGCTCCTCGCTGGCCGCGTCGGCATGCGCGCCGTCGATGATCTGGTATTCGTGGCCGATCGCCGCGTCGTGCACTTCGGTGACGAAGTACTTCACGCCGCTGTTGCTGCCGACCTCGACACGCCACTCCCACCGGAGATCGAAGTCGCTGTACGTCCCCTTCGTGATGATGTCGCGCCGCCCCAGCGTGTCCGCGCCATCCGAGGGAGGCAGACAGAGCGCGCCATCGCGCACTTCCCAGCGCAGACCGCTCGCGTCCGGCTTCCGGTAGCCGCGCCAGCCCTCCAGACTGCGGCCGTCGAACAGCGGGGTCCATCCGTCCTCGGCGCCCGCCGTGGCCTGCCCCTGCATGGCCGGGACGGCGAACAGCGCCAGCCCGACCGCCAGCAGCAGCGAGATCCGATGCGTGCTCCTCATCGCATGCCTCCTCCCGGATTGGATTGACGGCTCCCTCGGCTCACCGACCGGCCGCGGCGACACCGGTCGCGACCTGCTGACCGGTCTGGGTCGGCGGCGAGGCGGGCCGATCGGGCGCAGGTGCCGGCGTCCCCTCGGGCTCGGGCATCGCCTCTTTCGGGAATCGCGGCAGCTTCTGCTCGTGCATCGCCAGCTGGTAGACGAGCGATGCCGCCACGATCGCCTGCGCCTTCGCGTCGTCTTCGACGATGCGCTCGTAGGTGTCGAGGTTGGTGTGCCAGGTGTGCGACTGGTATTCGATGGGATCGAGCAGCGTGCCGATGCCGGGCAGGCCGGCGGCGTTGAACGACGTGCTGTCGGTCCCCCCGGTGCGGCGGCTCTTCGTGCTGGTCGCGCCGACAATCCCCAGGTCGGCCAGCGGCGCGATCATCTCCCGCAGCATCCCGGCGGCCGCGTCCGGACCGAAGACCGTCAGCCCGCGCACGCGGCCGGTTCCGGTGTCGATGTTGACGTAGCCGGCGAAGTCCTCGTACCCGGGGCGCGGGGACTCGAAGCTGCCGAAGTGCTCCCTGACGTAGGCCTTCGATCCGAGCAGCCCCTGCTCCTCGCCGCTCCACAGCGCGATGCGGATCGTGCGGCGCGGCTGCGCGCCGATGGCGGCCAGGATCCGCACGGCCTCGAGCATCGCCGCCGATCCGCTCGCGTTGTCGGTCGCGCCGGTGGCCGCATGCCACGAGTCGAGATGCGCGCCCAGCATCACGACCTCCCGCGCCTTGTCGGTCCCCGGAATCTCCGCGACGACGTTGTAGGCGGTCCGGCCGTCCTCGTGCAGCCGGTTGACGATGTCGAGCTCGACTTCCACCGTGCGCCCGCTCTTCAGCAGCCGGGCGATGCGCCCGAAGTCCTCGTTGCGCAGCACCACCGTGGGCACGGCGCGGTTCACGTCGAACGTCCGGTTGTGGAACGCGCGAATCTGCCCGTGCACCCGTCCGGCATCGTTCAGGCGCCCCAGGGCGCCGTGGTCGCGCAGGAACCTGTCGAGGCGCTCGTTCACTTCCGACGCGCTGAGGCGGCCGGGCGGCGTCTGAGGCCGCTGCCGCGGCGGCACGGGTATGGGGTTCACCGGATCGAAGCGCGCGCGCAGCTCGTCGAGATCCCACCGGCGCGCCGGGTCGTTGAAGGCCACGGGCACGCCGGTGTGCGGTCCGATGAGCACGATGCGACCGGAAACCCGGCCGGCGGCGGCGTCGAGCACTCTGGTGAGCTCGTCGGCGGTGGGCGCCTCCGGGATGTCGAGCTGGACCACCTCCGCGCGGACCGGACCGTCCGTCGAGGGGGTCCACGCGAGCACTTCGCCCACCAGGGCGTCGCGAACCGGCGAGATCAGATGCGCGCTGAAGCGCTCGTTGGTCCAGCCGGGATGGCCGAAATCCCAGGGCTCCAGCCGCGCGTTCGTCAGCCCCCACGCCTGGAGCTGGCGCCGCGCCCACTCGCCGGCCTCTTTCAGATTCGGCGATCCGGTGAGCCGCGGACCGTAGACATCCGTGAGCACGTGCAGGATCTGCATCACCTGCGACCGCTCCGTGCCCTCCCGCCGGATCTGCCAGAGCACGTCGGCGACGGCCGAGCCGCCGGCCCGGGCGGGAACGATCGACACGGCTGCAAGGAGAACGGGAACCAGGGCGAGGGCGCGGAGACGGCGTGGCAGCATGGCTGATCGTTCTATCACGACCGCGGCCCGGACCGCCCTCATGACCCGGCGGCCGGACTGCGGCGCGTGCCGGGGCCTCTGCGCCGGTGCCCGGCAATTGCAACCGGAGGCCGCGTCCCGGACAATCGAGGGATGAAACGCGGGAAAGGCACCGCCAGGTACCTGTCGCCGGAGCAGGCCGCCGAGGAAGCACGAGCCGTCGAGAAGCTCGGCATTCGCAGCGCGCGGCGCCACATTTTTCTCTGCTGCGACCAGGCCAAGCCGAAGTGCTGCGATCGGGACCGCTCGATCGTCGCGTGGAAGTATCTGAAGCGGCGCCTGATCGATCTCGGACTGGCCGACGCCGGGGTCCTCCGGACGAAGGCGAACTGCCTCCGCATCTGCGAGAACGGCCCGATCGCCGTGGTCTACCCCGAAGGCGCCTGGTATCGCGGATGCGACCCGCCCGTCCTCGAGCGCATCATCCAGGAACACCTGATTGGCGGCCGCCTCGTCGAGGAACACCTCATCGTCGCCGCGCCGTTGCCAGGGGACTTCGTCGAGCGGGGCTGAAGCCCCGCCTCGGGCGGCCGCGGACCCGATCTGACCAGATTCGTCCTGAACCGATCTAGGCTATGGCGGTCATGGTCATCCGCCCCGCCGTCCTCCTCGTTCTCGTCGCGACCTCGCTCCTCTCCGCCCGCCAGCCCGGCGAGATCCGCCTGATCGTCAAGGGGGACGACATGGGCGCGGGCCACGGCATCAACGTCGCCACCATCGAGGCCTTCAAGCGCGGCATCGTCCGGACGACGAACGTGATCGTGCCGGGACCGTGGATGCCGGAGGCGGTGAAGCTGCTGCGCGAGCACCCCGACCTCGACGTCGGCGTGCACCTCGCGCTCACCAGCGAGTGGGAGAACGTCAAGTGGCGGCCGCTGACCTGGGCGCCGTCGCTCGTCGACGCCGACGGCTACTTCTTCCCGATGGTCACGCCGAGGGCCGGATTCCCGCCGGGCTCCAGCCTGCAGGAAGCGAAGCCGAAGCTCGACGAGATCGAACGCGAGCTGCGCGCGCAGATCGAGACGGCGAAGCGGCACATCCCGTACGTGACGTACACGTGGCCGCACATGCTGTTCACGCGGCTCTCGCCCGAGGTCGGCGATCTGGTCAGGCGGCTGACGAAGGAGTACGGGCTCGTGAGCCCGGCCGATCTGGGCGTGCAGTTCCTCGGCGGCGTGTACGACAGCCGCGATACCGGCGCGGTGAAGGCGGAGAAGCTCGCCGCGCGGCTGGAGACGCTCGGTCCAGGCCTGTGGCTTACCGTCGATCACGCCGCCACCGACACGCCCGAGATGCGCGCGTTCGGCCACGCCGGCTACGAGTGGGTGGCCGCCGATCGCAGCGCGGTGCTGGAGGCCTGGACGAGCCCGAAGGTGAAGGAAGTCATCGAGCGCCGCGGCATCAAGCTGACCAACTACCGCGAGCTGCTCGGGCGCTGAGCGCCCGTCCCGTTTCCCGATACCCGCTACCTTCCCGCCTTCCCCTCCGTGTGCCAACGCCACGCGTGCTCGACGATCGTCGAGAGCTCGGGGTACTTCGGCTCCCAGCCCAGCACCTCGCGTGCGCGCGACGCGTCGGCGACGAGCATCGGCGGGTCTCCGGCGCGGCGCGGGGCCGGCTCGAACGGCACGTCTTGACGGCTCACCGTGCGGACCGTCTCGATCACCTCGCGCACGCTGTGGCCGCGGCCGGTCCCCAGATTCAGCGCCTGGCTCGGCGTGCCGGCGCCGAGCCGTTCGAGGGCGCGCAGATGCGCGTCGGCCAGATCGACCACATGGATGTAGTCGCGGATGGCGGTGCCGTCCGGCGTGGGATAGTCCGATCCGAACACCTTCACGGGCGGACGCCGGCCGAGCGTCCCCTCGATCACCAGCGGGATCAGATGCGTCTCGGGGTCGTGCACCTCGCCGATCTCGCCATTCGGGTCGGCGCCGGCGGCGTTGAAGTAGCGGAGCGCCATCCAGCGCAGGCCGTAGGCCTCGCCATACCAGCGCAGCATCTTCTCCACCATCAGCTTGGACTCGCCGTACGGGTTCACCGGCGCCTGCGGGTGGGTCTCGTCGATCGGCACGCGCACCGGATCGCCGTACGTCGCGCACGTCGACGAGAACACCAGCGTGGCGACGCCGGCCGCCCGCATCGCCTCGAGCAGGTTGAACGTGCCGAGCACGTTCGTCTCGAAGTACGCGGCCGGATTGGTCATCGACTCGCCGACGAGCGCGCGTGCGGCGAAGTGGACCACCGCCTCCACGCGCGCGGACCGGAGCACCTCGTCGAGGCGGGCGCGGTCGGTGAGCGAGCCGGCCTCGAGCGGCCCCCATCGGACGGCCCAGTCGTGTCCCTGGCTCAGATCGTCGAAGACGACCGGCTCGTGGCCGGCATCGGCGAGGAGTCTCGCGGTGTGGCTGCCGATGTACCCGGCACCGCCGGTGACCAGAATCCGCATGAGTCGTTCGTGCTCCGCCGCGGGTGCATCTGGCGGCGGACCTGACGGTCCGCCCTATGCGTCCGGCCCCGCATGCCGGACGCCGTCGGATGATCCGCTGAAGATGACCGGGCTCAATCCCGTCCGCCGCGCGTACTCGCCCGCGATGTCGCGGACCGTCGCCGCGGCGGCCGGGCTGGCGAGCAATGCAACAGTGCCGCCACTTCCGCCGCCGGTGATCTTCGCGCCGTAGATCCCGGCCGCGGGGCCGGCCTCGCGCGCAAGCTGCACGAGCAGGTCGGTGCCCTCCGATCCGAGCCCGCACCGCGAATAGCTGGCGTGCGAGGCATACATGAGCGCGCCGAGGCGCTCGCCGATCTCGCGCGGCGGCGCCTCCGTGCCGGGGTCGGCGCCCGCGGCCCGCAGGAGCTGCGCGAACTCCTGCACGCGCTCGTGTTCGTAGATCGGATGCGCGGTCGGGGTCCACACCGCGTAGCACCGCTTGCCGTCGATCGTCGTCACCGGATCGGTGGTGCCGCCGTAGCGCTTGAGGAAGGCCGAGCCGTTCAGCGTGTTCGGGACATGCGCGTCGAACTCCTGGAACCCCGCAGTGCCGATGTTCGCGAGATACCCGTGCCAGCGCGTGTCGTCGACGCGCACGTGCCCGGCGCGGTCACCGGCGCGCACCGGCAGCTGCGCGAGCTCGGCGATGATCCGGTACCCCATGAAGGCGCCAATCCGCACGGCCGTGTAGTCGCTGCCGCTCACCGCATGGCGCACGCCCGAGTCGATGCCGAAGAGGGCGAGACCGCGCGGCAGCGGCAAATCGCCAAGATGCTCGGCGGGCTGGCACAGCAGCTCGAGCAGGTGTCCGCGCCGACCGGCGATCACGGCCATCTGATCCATCACGCCGCAGGCGGCCCCGGCGACGAGATTCTCGGCGCGCTGGCACAGCAGCGCGGCCTGTCGCGGCTCCAGGTGGAGCCGTTCGAGACGCGCGAGCGAGGCGAGCGTGGCGGCTTCGAGCGCAGCCGACGAGCTGACCCCCTTGCCTTCGGGAACGGCGGACTCGATCACGAGGTCGAGACCTCCCGTGAGCGACAGCCCCTCTTCCCGCACGAGGACCGCGACGACTCCGGCCGGGTACGCGGCCCAGTGGCGTGCCGATTCGGCAAACAGCCGCCGCAGCTCCTCGTACGACACGCGCGGGTCGAACACCGGCTCCGCCGGCACCTCCACCGCGCGCACGTCACCCGAGCTGCCGCGCGACGCCAGGCGCAGCCTCGGCCGCGCGTGGCGGGCCATCGTCACGCGCGTCCGCTCGGCAATCGGCCACTGCAGGACGAGCGAACCGGAGTAGTCGGCGATGCCGCCCATGACGTCGAGGCGTCCGGGCGCTGACGCCGACGCCACGCGACCGGCGGTCCCCGCAAGCGCCTGCGCACCCGACGCGGCGACGGCGGCGCGGAAGGTATCGAGATCGGCGTGGCTCATGGCGCAATCCCGTGCCGCTCGAGGGCCGCGCGCAGCGCGGGCTCGACGAGCGCGCGGATGGCGGCGTTCGCATAGCCGACCCAGGCGACCTCGGCCGAGACGTCGAGCGGCGCGTCCAGCGGCGCGCCGGCTGCGTCGGTGACGATCGCGCCGCACTCACGCGCGATGAGCTCGGTGCAGAGGTCGTACGGATGGCAGCTCAGCCCGGTGGCGGCGCCGTGCCTGCCCGCGACGAGCGGCCGCAGGTCCGCGATGAACCGGTCGCGGCCGGTCATCAGCTCGTACAGCTGGCCACCGGTGGAGATGTACTGGTCCTCGAACAGCAGCGCCTTGCCGGCCCTGGGGGGACCCAGCAGCGCCTCGGCGATCTCGTCGTCCATCGCCGCCAGCGTCGCGCGGCCTCCCGGAAAGAAGCGCGCGATGGTGGCGAAGCCGTGCCGCACGTCGCGGGCGCGCGACGGCGTGAGCGGCAGCGGCATCGAGGTCCCGGTCAGTCGATCCACGCGCTGCGCCGCGGCTCCTCGTCCGCGGACCGCCCACAGCTCGTCGCAGAGGTGCTGCTTGACGAGCGGGATCTCGGTCTGCAGCGCCAGCTCGATGTCGCGCAGCCGGGCCCTGAACGGCCCCTCCGGGCCGACCCGCGCCACGCCGGTGAGGATCCAGCCGGGCCGCTTCTGATACATCAGCCCGCGCGTGCCGTCGATCGGGTCGATGACGATGACCCATTCGACGCGGTCGGGGGACACGCCCTCCGGCAGCAGGACCTGTCCGTCCGGCAGCCCTTCGGCGACGAGCAGCACCGGGGACTCGCGCGCGATCGCCCGATCGACGTCCGACACGATCACGTCCTCGGCCACACGGTCGATGGCGTAGATCGTGTCGCCAGGCCCTTCGTCGGCGTCGACACGGGCGAGCGCCTCGGCAGCCGCCCGGCTGGTCGACTCGACCACGGCGTCACGGATGCGCCGGTGGAGCGGGCGCAACCGCTCGAGCAGCGGATGGTCCGGCGTCATCGGTCTCGCGCCGCGGCGTCGTAATGCGGTCCGGCGACGGCCCGCAACTCGGCTGCCTTCTCGTCCGGCGACGTGTCGCTCAGGAAGTTGCCGCCGCCGATCTCCGGCCCGGCGAGGTACTTCAACAGGTGCGGCATCCGCAGCGGCGGATGGAACTCGATGTGGAAATGGAACCCGGGCCAGGCCGCGCCATCCATCGGCGCCTGGTGCAGCGCCATCACGTACGGGAACGGCATCCGCCAGAGGTTGTCGTACCGGATCGTGACCTCGCGAAGCACCGCGGCCAGGTTGCGCCGCTCCGCGGGCTCCAGCGTGACGATCGACGGATGCGTGCGCGACGGGGCGACGAACACCTCGTAGGCGTAGCGCGCGAACCAGGGCACGAACGCGATGGCGTCGCCGTATTCGGCGATGACGCGGCGGCCGTCACGCCGCTCCGCCTCGAGGATGTCCTGGAACAGCACGCGCCCGGTTTGCGCGAGGTGACGCTCCCCCGCACGCGCCTCGGTCTCGATGTACTTGAAGACGAAGTTCGTCGCGTAGATCTGGCAGTGCGGGTGCGGGTTGCTGACGCCGACGGCTTCGCCCTTGTTCTCGAAGATCAGCACGTACCGGACCTCGGGGCGTGCCGCGAGCTCGCGCGTCTCCGCCTGCCAGGTCGCCAGCAGCGCGTCGACCTCGTCGACCTCCAGCTGCGAGAGCGTCAGGTCGTGACGCGGGCTGTAGCAGACCACCCGCGCCAGCCCCTCGGCACGGGCGTTCCTGAACGGCGGCTCCGGCTGGACGACCGCCGGCGCGGCCGGCCCGACGCACGGGTGGTCGTTGTCGAAGACGTACGTCCCGGTGTAGCGGGGGTTCACCGCGCCGCTGACGCGCGCGTTGCCGGGACAGAGATAACAGTCGGGGTCGTAGGCCGGAGGCCGCTCCCGCCGCGGCGTCACCCGCTCCCCCGACCAGGGGCGCGACTGCCGGTGCGCCGCGACAATCACCCACTCTTCCCTCAGCGGATGCCACCGCTGCTCCCACATCGCCCGCAAATCCTATCACTGCCCTGGGGCGAGGCCCGAGGCAGGCCGACTGTCAGGGGGTCGGAATCGACAGTAGAATTGGACGTGATGTCCGTAAGACTCCACCGCACCATCGGCGTGCGGATCGGGTCGGTGCAGGTGGGCGGCGGCGCCCCGGTGGTCGTCCAGTCCATGACGATGACCGACACGGCCGACGCGGCGGCGACCGCGCGGCAGGCGGTCGAGTTGTGGGAGGCCGGCGCCGAGATGGTCCGTGTCACCGTCAACGTCCCGGAAGCGGCCGCGGCGGTGCCCGAGATCAAGCAGCGCATGCTCGACGCCGGCTGCACGGCCCCGCTCATCGGCGACTTCCACTACAACGGCCACCTGCTCCTGACCCGCTACCCCGCGATGGCGCGGGCCCTGGACAAGTACCGGATCAACCCGGGCAACGTCGGCACCGGCCGCCGGCGTGACGAGCAGTTCGCGACGATCTGCCGCGTCGCCGTGGAGCACGGCAAGCCGATCCGGATCGGCGTCAACGGCGGCTCACTGAACCAGGAGCTGGTCGTCGCGAAGATGCAGGAGAACACCGACCGCAACCTCGGCCGATCGTCGGAGGCGATCATCGGCGAGTGCATGGTGCTGTCGGCGCTGCAGTCGACCGAGCTCGCCCTCGAGTCGGGCGTCCGCGAGGACCAGATCGTCATCTCCTGCAAGCTGTCGCGTCCGCAGGAGCTCATCGCCGTCTACCGGGATCTCGCCCGGAAGACCCGTCAGCCGCTGCACCTCGGCCTGACGGAAGCGGGCATGGGCACGAAGGGGATCGTGTGGTCCGCCGCCTCGATCGGCATCCTCCTCCACGAAGGGATCGGCGACACGATCCGCGTCTCGCTGACGCCCCGTCCGGGAGGCGACCGCCGCGAGGAGGTCTACGCCGCCTGCGAGATCCTGCAGGCGCTCGGGCTGCGCAGCTTCGCGCCGAGCGTCACCGCCTGCCCCGGATGCGGCCGCACGACCAGCACCACGTTCCAGGAGCTGGCCGAGCGCATCCAGGGCTACGTGCGTGATCGGATGCCGGAGTGGAAGACCCGCTACGAGGGGGTCGAGACGCTCACGCTCGCCGTCATGGGGTGCGTCGTCAACGGCCCCGGCGAATCGAAAGCCGCCAACATCGGCATCTCGCTGCCCGGCACCGGTGAAGCGCCGAACTGCCCCGTCTTCATCGACGGGCAGCACGTGACCACCCTGCGAGGGTCGTACGACGAGCTCGCGGCCGCCTTCCAGCGCCTCGTCGACGACTACGTCGAGCGGAAGTACGCGCGCCGCTCCGCCCTGGTGTGACCCGCCTGCTGCTGGTTGCGCCCGTCACGGCCCTGCTGCTCCTCGTGACGCTGCAGTGGTCGATGCGGCCCGACTACGACCTGCTGCTCACCAACGGCCGCGTGCTCGACGGCAGCGGCAACCCGTGGATGCGCGCCGACATCGCCGTCAGCGGCGGCCGCGTGGTCGTCGTCGGCGACATCGATGACGCCGCGGCGGCTCGCGTGATCGATGTCGAGGGTTTGGTCGTCGCTCCCGGATTCATCGACGTCCACTCGCATGCCGCCCGGGGGCTCGCCGGATCGCTCAACACGGCGGTGCCGCTCCTCGCGCAGGGCATCACGACGGTCGTCATCAACCCCGATGGCGGCGGGCCGATCGACCTGACGGCGCAGCGCGCCGAGCTCTCCGTCCGCGGCGTCGGCGTCAACGTCGCGCAGTTCGTGCCCCACGGGTCGATCCGCCGCGACGTGATGGGTGGCGACGATCGGCCGCCGACGGCCGACGAGCTCGCCCGCATGCAGGCGCTCGTCCGCCGCGGTATGCAGGCAGGCGCGGTCGGCCTGTCGACCGGTCTCTACTACGCCCCCGGCAGCTATGCGGACACCGAGGAGGTGATCGCGCTGGCGCGGGTCGTCGCGGAGACCGGCGGCCTCTACAGCAGCCACATCCGCGACGAGGCCGACTACTCGATCGGGGTCGTCGCGGCGGTGGAAGAAGTCGTGCGCATCGCCGACGAGGCGCGCGTCATCGGCATCGTCTCGCACATGAAGGCGCTGGGGCCGAAGCAGTGGGGGCTCGGCCCGACGCTCACCGACATCGTCCGGCGCGCGCGTGACCGGGGCGTGACGGTGTACGCCGACCAGTACCCGTACGAGGCCAGCGGTACCAGCCTGTGGGCCGCGCTGGTGCCGAAGTGGGCGCAGGCCGGCGGGCGGCAGCGGTTCATCGAACGGGTGAAGGGGACCGAGCGCGCGAAGATCCGCGACGGGATCGCCGACAACATCGCGCGCCGCGGCGGCCCCTCGACGCTGGTGATTGCCGGCTATGCCGCCGATCGGACACTCGAGGGGCGATCGCTCGAGGACATCGCGACCGCGCGCGGCGTCGCGCCGGCCGACCTCGTCATCGATCTGCTGGCCCAGCGTGACGGGTCGCTCGTGTCGTTCAACATGTCCGAGGAGGACATCGTCCACATCATGCGCCAGCCGTGGACGATGACGTGCAGCGACGGCGAGCTGACCGAGCCCGGCGCCGGCAAGCCGCATCCCCGCGGATACGGCGCGTTCGCGCGCAAGCTGGCGGTCTACGTGCGGGAGCGCGGTGTCCTGGATCTCCCCGACGCCGTGCGCTCGATGACGAGCCTGCCCGCAACGGTCTTCGGGCTGAAGGACCGCGGCGTCATCCGCCGCGGCGCACGCGCCGACCTCGTCGTGTTCGATCCCGCGGCGCTCCGCGATGTCGCCACCTACGCCGAGCCGCAGCGCCTCGCAGAGGGGATGCGCTACGTCTTCGTCAACGGCGAGGCGGTGATCGACGCCGGGAAGCCAACCGGGCGAACGCCGGGTCAGATGCTCGACCCACAGCGCCGGTGACCCCCGCCAATCAGGCCGACCCGGTCCACTTCGTGATCAGCCGGACGCTTCGCTGGTAGGTGATGTAGGCGCCCGCCCACTGCACCAGCACCAGGATCTTGTTCCGGAATCCGATCAGCCAGACGATGTGGATGAAGAGCCAGAGCAGCCACCCGGGGAATCCCGCCAGCCGCAGCCAGCCGAGATCGGCCACCGCCGAGTTGCGGCCGATCGTCGCCATGCTCCCGAGATTCTTGTAGTGGAAGCGGCGGCGCGGCTGCCCTTCGATCGACCGCCCGATCATCTTCGCGGCGTGGGCCGCCTGCTGCATCGCGACCTGTGAGACGCCGGGATAGGGCTTCCCTTCCTCGTCGGTCGCGGCCGCCATGTCGCCGACGACGAAGACCTCGGGATGTCCGGGAATCGAGAGATCGGGTTCCACCTTGACGCGCCCCGCCTTGTCGAGCGGCGCGCCGAGCGACTGCCCGAGCGGCGATGCCTTCACCCCGGCCGCCCAGATCACGACCCCGGCCGGAATCGTCTCGTCGCCCAGCCGGACCCGTCCGGGCTCGATCCCCGTCACGAGCGTCGATTCCCGCACGTCCACGCCCTTGCGGATCAGCGCCTCGCGCGCAGCGGCCCGGAGGTCCTCCGGGAACGTCGACAGGATGCTCGGCCCCGCTTCGACCAGCAGGATGCGCGACCGGCGCGTGCTGATCGTGCGGAACTCGTCGGCAAGCGTCTGCCGCGCGATCTCGGCGATGGCGCCGGCCATCTCGACGCCGGTCGGCCCGCCTCCGACGACGACGAAGGTGAGCAGGCGCTGTCGCTCCTCCGGATCCTCCTCGCGCTCCGCCTTCTCGAACGCCAGCAGCATGCGCGACCGGATCACGAGCGCGTCGTTGAGCGTCTTCAGCGACGGCGCCACCTCCGACCACTCGTCATGTCCGAAGTACGAGTTCGAGGAGCCCGCCGCGACGATCAGGTAGTCGTACTGGATCCGGTCCCCGCCGTCGAGGTGCACGCACCGGGCCTCGGTGTCGATGCGCGTCGCCTCGGCCAGCAGCACGCGCACGTTCCGCTGGTGCCGGAGCACCCAGCGAATCGGCGACGCGATGTCGCCGGGCGAGAGCCCGGCGGTGGCGACCTGGTAGAGCAGCGGCTGGAAGAGGTGGTGGTTCTCGCGGTCCAGCAGCGTGATGCGGACGGGGGCCCGCTTCAGCGCCTTGGCGGCGAACAGCCCGCCGAAGCCCCCGCCGATGATGACGACATGCGGCGTGTCGGACACGAGTGCCCTCCGCGTCCGCAGGACATCCGTCCGGCCGACGCCACCGTCGAGTGTACACTTCCCCGCATGGCCCGGATGCAACCTGCCGCCGGCGAGATCGGCGTCGAGACGGCCTGTCCGCTGGACTGCCCGGATTCCTGCACGCTGACCGTCAGTCTCCGCGACGGTCGCATCGTCGAGATCGATGGCGGTCGGCGCAACCCGGTCACGCGCGGCTACATCTGCGCGAAGGTCCGCCGGTTCCCGGAGCGCGTGTATGGCGATGCGCGCCTGCGGCACCCGATGGTGCGTACCGGCCCGAAAGGCAGCGGCCAGTTCACGCGCGTGTCGTGGGACGAAGCGCTCGAACGGGTGGTGGACGCCATCGCCGACGCACGCGCCCGGTACGGCGGCGCGTCAATCCTGCCGTTCTGCTACGGCGGATCGAACGGCCTGCTGACCCAGGATGCCACCGACGCCGCATTCTTCCGGAAGCTCGGCGCCTCCCGGCTGAAGCGGACGGTCTGCGCCGCTCCCACCGGCGCCGCGCACCTGGCGCTCTACGGGAAGATGGCCTCGGTCACCTACCAGGACTACGTGCACGCGCGCCTGATCGTGATCTGGGGCATGAACCCCTCCGTGTCGGGCATCCACGCCGTCCCGTACATCCGCGAGGCCCGGAAGCGCGGTGCCACGCTCGTCGTCGTCGACCCGAGGAAGACGCCGCTGGCCAGGGCGGCCGACCTGCACCTGGCGGTGCGGCCCGGAACCGACCTGCCGGTCGCGCTCGCGCTGCATCGCGTGCTCTTCGAGGAAGGGCATGCGGACCAGGCGTTCCTCGACGCGCACACCACCGGCGCGGACCGGCTGCGCGAACGGGCGGCCGAGTGGACGATCGAACGCGCGGCGGATGTGGCGGGCGTGCCCGCGGCGGATCTGCGGCGCCTGGCGGATCTGTACGCGGCAAGCTCGCCGGCGCTCGTGCGCTGCGGCTGGGGCGCGGAGCGCAACCGCAATGGAGGCAGCGCGGCCGCCGCGATCCTGGCCCTGCCGGCCGTCGGCGGCAAGTTCGGGGTCCGCGGCGGCGGGTTCGCGATGTCCAACTCGGCGGCGTGGAACCTGACGCGTCCCTGGCTCGACGTGCAGGAACCGCAGACCCGCGCGATCAACATGAACCAGCTCGGGCGGGTGCTCACGGACCCCCACGACCCGCCCGTGTCGGTGCTCTTCGTCTACAACTGCAACCCGGCCGCGACGATGCCCGACCAGGCGCGCGTGCTCCAGGGACTCGCGCGCGAGGATCTGTTCACGATCGTCTTCGAACAGGTCGCCACCGATACCGTGGCCTACGCGGACGTCGTGCTGCCCGCGACGACGTTCCTCGAGCACTACGACATCGCGCGGGCATACGGGCCGCTCAGCCTGCAGCTCACGCGTCCGGTCATCGACCCGGTCGGAGAAGCGCGGTCCAACGCCGACGTCTTCGCCGAGCTGGGACGCCGGCTGGGCGTGTTCGACGATGCCGAGGGGCGCAGCGAGCTCGAGCTGCTGGTGTCGGCACTCGATGGGCTGCCCGCGCCCCACGGGGAAGCGCTCCGGCAAGGCGACGCCGCGACCCCGCCGTGGGATGGCGCCCCCGTGCAGTTCGTGGACGTCTTTCCCAATACGCCGGACCGCCGGGTCCATCTCTTCCCCGAGTCGCTGGACGCCGAGGCGCCGCTGGGGCTGTACGGCTACCAGCCCGACCCGGCGACCGAACGCTTCCCGCTGGCGCTCATCTCCCCGGCCACCGAGCGGACGATCAGCTCCACGCTCGGCGAGCTGTCGCGGCCGGAGGTCCGGCTGCTCCTCCATCCCGACGATGCGGCGGCACGGGGGGTGGAGGACGGCGACGAGGTGCGGGTCTGGAACGAGCGGGGTGAGGTGCGCTGCCGGGCGCAGATCGGCCCCTCGGTCCGCCCGGGCACGGTGGTCCTGCCCAAGGGGCTCTGGCGGCGGCAGACCGGGAACGGGTTCACGCCGAACGTCCTCGTCCCGGACACCCTGACGGACATCGGCGGCGGGGCGTGCTTCAACGACGCCCGCGTCCAGGTGGAGCGCCAGCGTCCAGCGCAGGGACGGACCTGAAGCGGCGGGAGCGGCCGCTCGAGGCGGCAGCTCCCGTCGGCAGGTTCCTCCGCGCGCTGGTCGCTGGGATGTGGACGGTCCGCCTGCGCCTGGCGGGCGCGGCGGACCGGGTTGAGGGGAATTGGTGCGGTGGCCTACGCCTCGGAGGATTCCGGGCTCTCGGCCGGCGCTTCGCTGGTCGACTGGGATTCGACGAGACGGCCGCGGCCGCCGCGGCTTACCTGTCCTCCCTTGCGACCGGCCCGACGCGCCTCCTCGGGGGTCCACTCGTGGGCGGTGCCCTTCTCGTGGGCCGCGCGGCCGCCCTTGCTGGCGATTTCGCGCTGCCGTTCAGGACTCATCGACGCGAAGCCGCGCCGCTCCTTGCGTTCCGTTGCCATGGACGTCTGCCTCCTTGCCCAACGATCCACCCCTGTCCGCGCGCGCGTCCGAGGGGCCATGACGACCGGGATGTCAGTCCCGCGTCGCCCGTGCTGAGTTTCAAACGACGTGCCATCCCGACAGCAGCGCGAAGGAGCCGGGTTGCGCGTATTGCTCAGCGAATCGCGCGCGCGCGTCGCACGGTCCGCAGCGCGTTCGAACCTCGTCTGACGCCTATCACTACAGAGCGTGTCAAAAGCAGACGGGCGGGCACGACACGCGCGCGCAGCGTACGAAGCGCGCAGGGATTTCCCACCTCGGTGTAAGAACGACCCGATGCGCGCTGACGACGCCGACAGCGACGTGCGCGAGCGCGCGGGTCGCGCATAGAATCGAGGGTCGTGCCATCCGATCGGGATCCCGAAGTGCGCCACCGGCTTTGCTGGTACAGCCGCCGGACGCCTGACGTGCTGCCGGAGGTGAGCTTCCAGACCGTGGAGGACGGCGAGCTCCTGTACTGTTCGCACCCGATGCTGTTCCCGGTGGTCGGCTACCATTTCGATATCCGCAACTGCCCGGACTGCGACTGGTTCCGGCCGCGCCGCCGGGAGTAGCCGGCGGCGGCCCGGGGGACGCGCCGGCCCCCGAGTGGCACTAGAATGGGCTCATGTCTCCCTGTGCACCGCCGACTCCGCCGGAGCCGACCCGCAACCAGTCGGGCCGCACGGTCTTCTGCGTGAAGTTCCAGAAGGAATTGCCGGGGCTGGGCGCGCCTCCCTGGCCCGGCGAGCTGGGTCAGCGCATCTTCGACAACGTCTCGCTCGAGGCGTGGAAGATGTGGGAGGAGCGGATGAAGATGATCCTCAACGAGTACCGGCTGCTCCCCTTCCAGAAGGAAGCGCAGGATCTCGTCGCCAAGTACATGGAGGACTTCTTCTTCGGCGAAGGAGCCGCGCTGCCTCCCGGGTACGTCCCCCAGCAGGCGAAGTGACCGGCCGCCGGCGGCGCGGCAGCCCCGCGTCCCGTCACGGTGCCGGGATCACCGGCACCGGGCGATCCAGGCGGATGCGCAGCCGCGCGTGCGCGGCACGCAGCGCGTCCTCCACGCCTTGGGGCGACGCCCCCCGCGCGAAGATGAACCCGAGATAGGTGGCCCCCTCGGGCAGCGGCAGCAGCTGCTGGTCGGGACGCGCCGTGATCTCCACCGACTCGATGCCGGGGACCGCTTCCGCCTCCCGGACTCCGTCAACGCCCCGGAAGACCCCCGCGGCCGGGATCGGAATCATCATCACGCCGCTCGCCTGCTCCTCCCGGCGCCAGTCGTCCAGGCGGCGCAGGCCGCAGGCGTGCCCGAGGAGCAGCGCCTCCAGCGAGCTCGTGACACCGTTGAACCCTTCGAACCGGAGCGCGCGGGCGCAGAGCCCCCCGATGGGCCGGGCCGCCGCCTCCAGCATGAAGACGCCCTCCCCGTTCACGCGGCACTCGGCGTGCACCGGGCCGTGTTCGAGCCCCAGGGCACGGCACGCCGCCGGTACCGTGTCGAGGATGGCCTGCTGGACGGCCGACGGCGCCCGCGAGGGCGTCACGTAGATCGTCTCCTCGAAGTACGGCCCGTCGAGCGGGTCCGGCTTGTCGAAGATCGCGAACGGCCGGAAACGACCCCGGTCGACCGCCCCCTCGACAGCGAATTCCCGGCCCGGGATGAACCGCTCGACGAGAATCTGCTCCCCCTCCGGCGTCGGCCGGGCGCGGAGCTCCGGGGCGTCCAGAATCCTGCCGACCCGGGCGACGGCCTCCTCCAACTGTGCCGGCGTGTCGGCCCGGATGACACCACGGCTGCCCGCCAGCGCCGCGGGCTTGACCACGACCGGAAGCCGCTCCTCCCAATGCCGGCGCGAGTCCGCCGACCAGACGCCGAACTCCGGCACCGGGAGCCCGGCCTTCGCGAGCCGTCGGCGTGACTGCAGCTTCTGCCGCGCAGCCTCGGCCGCCTCCGGGGAGTGCCACGGCAGCCCCAGCGCGCGGGCCGCGTGCGCGGCGATGACGGCCGGGTCGTCGCCGACCGCCAGCACGCCGTGGAGCCTCCGCTCCGCAGCCAGGCGCCGGACCGCCTCGAGCGAGCGAGCCGGGTCATGGAAGCGCACGGGGATCGCGCGGTCGCGCCAGGGATCCTCGAGTACGTGGCAGCGGTCGGTCGCCAGCTGCAGTTCCACGCCGAGCTCGTCGGCGGCGGCATCGAACGCCCGCACCTGGTAGCCGGTGGTCGCCGCACACAACAGCACGCGCATCGGTCGTCACCGCCTCCGGGCCGCGCCGCTCACGCGACGGTCCCCTGAACGGGGGCCAGTCCAGTCCGTTCCCACTCCCGACCTAAAGAAGGGCAACCTGCCCTTCGGTTGGCTCCGCTCAACAGTACCAGGGCTCGGTGAGGTACGGCACCGTGACGCGCGCTGTGCGTGGCGGAGCCGGCCTGGTCCGTCCACGGCCGGCCGCCTCGGCGGCCAGCTCGTAGGCCTCCGCGAAGACGTCGGCGCGCGGCGCGTGGAGGTTGCGTCCCACGAGCGCCTGGATTCTCGCCTGCAGCCCGTCCACCCGCGCGTCGGGATGCCGCCAGGGATGCACCAGCGACGTTGCGTCGAGCGGTCCCGCCAGCGCGGCGACCTCGGGGACCTCCAGCAGCGCCGACCCGGCCGGCAGCAGCAGGCGGATGGCCAGCTGGATCGGCGCGACCGATTCGACGAGATCGTGCGCCGCGATGAAGGTCAGGAGATCGAGATACCCGTCGAGCGTGGTCCAGGGGGTGAAGGCGACGAACGTCGGCGCGAGCGGCAGGCGGGCCGCGCGCATGATGCCGACGACCTCCGCCACATCCGCGCGGGTATGCCCCTTCCGCAGCAACCCGAGCACCTCGTCGTCCACGCTCTCGACGGCGGAGGTCACGAAGACGCAGCCGGTCTGGCGCAGCGTTGGTACGAGCGCGCGGTGACGCAGCAGGTGCTCGATCTTGATCGTGACGTCGTACGTGAGGCCTGGGAATCGGGCGGCGAGCGACTCGACCACGCGCATCGCATGGCGTGGGCCGTTGAAGAAGTCGGGATCGCCGAACGTGATGTGCTGCGCGCCCGCCTCGACCTGCGCCGCGACGTCGGCCATCACGACGTCGACCGGCACGATCCGGAAACGGCCGTTGTACACCGGCACGATCGGGCAGTGCCGGCACAGATGCCTGCAGCCGCGGGACGCCTCGGTGCAGCCGGCGATGCGGCGCGAGCCGTCCGGCATCTGCAGCGACGCGTAGCGCGAGAGCGGCGGCAGCCCGCTCCTGTCCGGAACGCGGAACGTGAGCCGCGGCACCTGACCCGGTCGATCGCCAACCGGATCGCCGGCGGCGGGCACATCTCCCCTGGCCACGCGCCGCGCGAGCTCGACGAGGTCCGCTTCGAACTCGCCGCCGAGGATCGCGTGCACACCGTGCGCGCGCAGCTGCGCGGCCGACAGCGGCGCGTAGACGCCGTACGCCGCCAGCACCGCGCGCGGGTTGCGCGCGCGCACGTGGTCGACGACCGGCAGCGCCAGCCTCGTGGCGGTGTGCATCGGGAGGAACAGCGCGACCAGCGCCGCGTCCTCGACGGGAAGCCCGGCGAGACGCTCGCGCGACAGGTCGCCGGCGCGGACCTCGAACCCGGCCTCACGCAGCCAGGCGGCCGGAGACGCCAGGCCGAACGGCTGGCGGCCGAGCTCGTAGGTCGAGAGCAGCAGGATCACGATCCCGGATATGTTCTAGCATTTGCTGTGATCATGCGAGAGGGGGCGCCGGAATGCCGCTGAAGGAATATCGCGCCAAGCGCGACTTCTCCGTGTCGCCGGAGCCGGCGGGCGCCGATCCGGCGCCGAAGCCGGACGGAGCCGCGCTGTTCTTCTGCGTGCAGAAGCATCTCGCCAGCCACCTCCACTACGACTTCCGGCTGGAACACAACGGCGTGCTGCTCTCGTGGGCCGTGCCGAAAGGGCCCTCGCTCAATCCCGCGGACAAGCGGCTGGCGATGCACGTGGAGGACCACCCGCTCGAGTACGGCACGTTCGAGGGCGTGATTCCGGAGGGCTACGGCGCCGGCGTCGTGATGCTCTGGGACGAAGGCACGTGGGAGCCGCTCGTCGACGATGTCGACGCGGCGCTCCGGAAGGGGGACCTGAAGCTGCGCCTGCATGGCGTGAAGCTGCGCGGCTCGTGGGCGCTCGTGCGCACGCGCGGCGGCGACGGCCGCAGCTGGCTGCTGCTGAAGCACCGCGACGAGTGGGCGGGCCCGCTGGACATCGCCACGTTCGCGCCCTACAGCATCAAGAGCGGCGGCGACTTCACCGACATCCTCGCGGGCGCCCCCGACGTGTGGGTCAGCAACCGCGCGGGGCGCGCAGGAGCCTCGCCGCTGCTGAAGGTGGTCGAGCGCGCCGTGGCGATCGCCGAGGAGAACGCGCGGCTGGCGCCGCGCGAGGCGCCGGCAGAAACGGCTGGCGCAGAGGCGCCCGCCCCTCCCGGGACGCGCGCGGCAGCGCGGAAACGGCCCGCCACCAAGACCGCGGCGGGTGGTCGTACGTCGGCGCGCACGACGTCGCGCCCGTCGGGCGTCAAAGCAGACGGCGCGACAGCACGCTCCACGCGGCGTACGCGAGCCGCCAGCGATCGTGGCGCGCGATCTCGTGGCGCCAGAAATCGCCCTCGATGACTTCGCAGCCGTCGGGGATGTCGCCGAGCGGCAGCATCGCCTTGTCCTCCGCCGCATAGCGGCGCAGCACCGCCTCCGAAGGGCGGCGCGTGTTCACGAAGACCGCGTCGACGTCGCGCCGGATCGTCTGCGAGACGAGCCGCACCGCGTCGCCCGCCGTGAAGCCCTCCATGCCGCGTCCTTCCGTCAGGAGGTTGGCAATCAGGATCACCGGCCCCTTCACGGCGGCGATCGCGTCGGCCACGCCATCGACGAGCAGCGGCGGCAGCAGGCTCGTGTAGAAGCTGCCGGGCCCGATGATCACGGCGTCGAAGCCGCGGATGGCCTCGGCGACCGCGGGATGAATCGTCGCGGGCGGGTCGAGCCACACGCGCCTGATCGCGCGCCCCTCGCGCTGCGCCGCATCGACGTCCACCTCGCCCGTCGTCGTGCCGCCATCGGCCAGCTCCGCGCAGATCGTCGACCGATCCACGCTCACGGGCCACACACGCCCCTCACAGCCGAGCAACGTGCGCAGCCCGTCGACGGCCGTGAGGAAATCGCCGCTGTACTGCTCCATCATCGACAGCAGGAGGTTCCCGCCCGTGTGTCCCTGCAGCCGCGTGTGGTTGCCGAGCATCGGCAGCCGCGCCAGCAGCACGCGCCGCGCGTCGTTCTCGTTGGGCGACAGCGCCAGGGTGCATTTCAGCACGTCGCCCGGCGGCAGCACGCCGAGCTCGTCCTTGAGCTGCCCGGAGCTGCCGCCGGTATCGAACATCGTGACGATCGCGTGCACGCGGAGGAACGGGTTGCGTTTGAGGCCGCCGAGCAGACTGGGCAGACCGGTTCCGCCGCCGAAGCAGCCGACGTTCAGCTCCCGGAACTTCATGGTGCGGGATTGTACTCCCCTACAATGGAGACCATGGCCGCTTCGGAACCCCTCGTGAGCGACTTGCGTGAAATCTTCGGCGCGCGTCTGCGCTCGGTCGTCGCCTACGGCGCCGGCACGCCGGTCCACACGCTCGCGCTCGTCGAGGGCCTGAACCTCGAGGACCTCGACGCCTGCGCGCGGCGCGTGCACGCGTGGCGCGGCGGCGGCTGCGCGATTCCGCTGCTGCTCGGCACGCGCGAATTCGCCCGGTCGCTCGACGCGTTCCCGCTCGAGTTCGGCGCGATCATCGCGCAGCATCGCGTGCTGTACGGCCACGATCCGTTCGAGGGCCTCGAGGTCGCGCGGGACGACCTCCGACGCGCCTGCGAAATCGAGGCCAAGGGACACCTGCTCCATCTGCGCGAGAGCTACATGGAGGCGGGCGGCGCGCCCGCGCGGGTCGCGGCGATCGTGGAGGCGTCCGCGCCGGCGCTGCGCGCGCTGCTCGAGAACGTCTCACGACTCGAGGGCCAGCCGCGCACGGATCCGGCGGCGCTGACGGCGCACATCGGCACACACCTCGGGCCCGACCACGAGCGCGCGCTCGCCGGCGTGCTCGCGAGCCTCGAGTCGCCGCTCGCCAAGGGTGACGCCGCCCGGCTCTTTCCCGCGTATCTCGCGGCCATGGAAGCCCTGGCCGACTATGTCGATGGCTGGACGGCACGGCGCTGAGCGCGGCGCCCTCCGGGCTGCCGCGCTGCTGGCGCTGATCGTCGCGATCGTGTCGGCGTCCGGTGTGACCGCGCAGGTCCGGCAGGCGCCGCCGCCGCTCGAGGGTGCGGTCAACGACTTCGCCAACGTCATCGCACCGGACGACGAGGCGGCCATCGCCCGCATCTCGGCGGCGCTCCAGCAGGCCAGCGGCGACGTGATCGTCGTCGCGACGGTGAAGACGATCGCGCCGTTCGCCGACGCGCGCAGCTACGCCGTCGAGATGTTCGAGAACGCGGGCCGCGGGATCGGCGAGAAGGGCAAGGACAACGGGCTGCTCGTCCTGCTGGCGCTGGACGAGCGGCAGGTCTGGGTCGAGGTCGGCTACGGACTCGAACCCTACATCACCGACGGGTTCGCCGGCGAGACGAGCCGTCAGGTGATGGTGCCGCGGTTCCGGGCCGGCGACTTCGGCGGCGGGCTGCGCGCCGGCGTCGAGCGCCTCGCGCTGCGCATCGCCGAGGGGCGCGGGGTCACGCTGCCGGAGGAGGTCGCGCCGCGCCGGACGGCGCGCGACCGCGGGGTCGGTCTTCCGATCCCGACGTTCCTGATCGTCCTGATCCTGTATCTGATCATCAGCGGGCTCGCGGGACGCCGGCCGCGCCGGCGCGGCTGGGGACGGCACTGGAGCGGATGGTCGAGCGGCGTCGGGCCGTTCGGCGGCGGATTCGGCGGCGGGTTCGGCGGCGGTTCGGGGGGATTCGGGGGCGGATTCGGCGGCTTCGGCGGCGGCCGCAGCGGCGGTGGCGGCGGCGGCGCGTCATGGTGAGACTGGACAGCGAGGTGCACTGATGCGATCACTCACAACGAGGCTCGGAGCGGTCCTCGTGCTGGCGCTGCTCTCGGCGCCGCTCGGCGGCTGCTCGTACAACCGGTTCGTGTCGCAGGAAGAGGCGATCAAGGCGCAGTGGGCGCAGGTGGAGAACCAGCTGCAGCGCCGCAACGACCTCATTCCCAACCTGGTCGAGACCGTGCGCGGCATCGCCGGGCAGGAGCAGGAGGTGTTCGGCGCGATCGCCGAGTCGCGCGCGAAGCTGGCCGGCGCGCGCACGCCGGAGGAGACGATGGCCGCGGCCAACGAGCAGAGCGCCGCGCTGGCGCGCCTGCTGGTGGTCGTCGAGAACTACCCGCAGCTCCGGTCGAGCGAGTCGTTCAACCGGCTGATGGACGAACTGGCGGGCACGGAGAACCGGATCGCGGTGGAGCGGATGCGCTACAACGAGGCCGTCCAGGCCTACAACACCGCGCGCCGCCAGTTCCCCTCGAACATCACCGCGGCGATCTTCGGGTTCGAGGAACACCAGTTCTTCGAGGCGCCGCCGGAGGCGCGCGAGGTGCCGCGCGTGAACTTCGGCTCGCCGCAGTCGACCGCGCCGTCCGGAACGACACCGTCTCCGCAGCCGGCGCCGCAGCCGTGAGGCGGGCGGAGCACGCACGGTGAGCCTGGGCCTGCAGGAGCAGCTGCTGGCGGAGCTCGATCGCGAAATGGGCGCGACCCGGCGCGTGCTGTCGCGCGTGCCGGACGCCTCGTTCGACTGGACACCGCATCCGCGCTCGAGGTCGCTCGGCGGCCTGGCCACCCACGTGGCCGAGCTCCCGGGCTGGATCGCGCACATCATCGAGGAGCCGTCGTTCGACCTCGCGTGCGTCCCCGCGGCGCCGCGGATGGATCCCGACCGGGCGGCCGTCCTCGCGCGCTTCGAGCACGAGGCCGCACGGGCGCGGCGCGCCGTGTGCGCCGCCGTCGACACGCGCCTGCTCGAGACCTGGTCCCTGCTCCGGGACGGCCGCGTGCTGCTCACCGCCCCGCGCATCGTCGCGGTGCGCACCGAAGGGCTGTACCACCTCGTGCATCATCGCGGGCAGCTCGGCGTCTATCTGCGGCTGCTCGGCGTTCCGCTGCCGCCGGTCTACGGCCCGACGGCGGATGAAGGACGCTTCTGAAAGGACGCTCCCGACGACATGACCGCATCGCCCCGCGCACTCGTCCTCGACTACGGCGAGGTCCTCAGCCGCCCGCAGCGCCCCGGCGCGCTGGGGCTCATGGCCACGCTGCTCGGTGTCTCCGAGCCGACGCTGCACGAGGTGTACTGGCGGTACCGGCGTGACTACGATCTCGGCCTGCCGGTGGAGGAATACTGGGCGCAGGTCGGCACCGACCTCGGCGTGACCATCGACGGCCGGCTGCGCGACGAGCTCATCGCGATCGACATCGACAGCTGGACCGACTACCGGGAGGAGACCTGGGAGCTCGCGATGCAGTTCCGGCAGCATGGCGGGCGCCTGGCCATGCTCTCGAACGGCGTCCCGGAGATCGTCGCGCGCATCCGCTCCGAGCGCGACCTCCCCTCGCTCTTCGACGTCGTCGTGATCTCGTACGAGGTCGCGCTGGCGAAGCCCGAACCGGAGATCTACCGCCTCACGCTCAACCGTCTCGGCGTTCTGCCGGGTGACACGCTGTTCGTCGACGATCGGCCGGAGAACATCGAGGCCGCCGCGGCGCTGGGCATCCGCACGCTGCCGTTCACCGGCGACGGCAGCGTCGACGAGCTGCGGCGCCTGCTGGGCGTGTAGCGCGCCGACCTGATCGCGCGACCGCGAGTCAGGGATCACCGAGCGGCTGCGCGGACCTGATCCGACCTGATCCGCCGCAGCCGCGCCAATAGTCACGCACGGCGAGGCGGGACCCGATCGGACCTGATCCGCCGCAGCCCGCGCCGATGTTCACGCGCGGGCGAAGGCGGGACCTGATCCGACCTGATCCGCCGAAGCCGCGCCAATAGTCACGCACGGCGAGGCGGGACCTGATCAGACCTGATCAGACCTGATCAGACCCGATCAGACCCGATCAGACCTGATCCGGCTACTTCCCTCCCGAACTCCACCGCCCGCCATTCTGCCCAGTAGCCGTCGTGAATGCCGTTGCGCGACGAGATGAACGCGCAGTGGCCGCCATGCCGGGTCACGTGCACGGTCATGTGCGGATTGCGCACCACGGCCGGATCCTGGAACGGCTCCACGGGCACGAACGGGTCGTCGGCTGCCGTGAGGATCAGCGTCGGGATCGCAATCCGGCTCACGACCCGCAGCGCGGAGGCGCGATAGTAGTAGTCCGACGCGTCGCGGAACCCGAAATGCGGCGCGGTGTAGACCTCGTCGAACTCACGGACCGTGCGGATGCGATCCAGCGGCTGCAGATCGAACCGGCCGGGCCAGGCTGCCGCCTTCCGCCGCATGCGGGCCTTCAGGTTCCGCACGAAGTTCCACTGGTAGATGACGTTCGATCGCCGCTCGAGCGCGGCGACGCATCGCGGCAGATCCATCACCGGCGAGACCGCCACCACCCCGCGCAGCACCGGCGGCGGCGCCTCGCCGTGATCGCCGGCCAGCTTCAGCGCCAGGTTGCCCCCGAGCGAGTAGCCGACGACGACGATGCGGCCGTGTCCCTCCGAGGCGAGCTCGCGGATGACCGCGTCGGGATCGGCGGAGAGGCCCGAGTGATACAGCGTCTCGGACAGGTGCTCCGTGCCGCAGCAGTTGCGCTGGTTCAGCAGCACGACGTTGAATCCCGCCGCGTACGCCTTGTCGGCGATCCCCTGCATGTAGTGCGCGAGGCTCGAGCCTTCGAGCCCGTGGAGCGCCAGCAGCGTCGGGGCCTGCTCCCGCGCCGGCTGCCAGTGACAGTGCGCCAGGACCCGCGCATTCGGCGCCACCTGGAATACGCGCGGCTCCGCCGCCGGCAGCCGCGGAAACCGGCGGGGCCTGGCCCACGCCCACAACGTCATCGCATGCCCGTTCACCAGCCGCGGGTGCGGCACGAACCGATCCGTCATCGGAATTAGACTATCGCAGCCGGCGCGGCGGGCTGCGCTGCCGGCTGCCTGCCCTCCGCAGCGCGCAGCACGGAGGAGGGCCGGCTGCCAGCCACCAGCTGCCAGCTGCCAGCCGCCAGCTACATGGATCACTGTTGAAGGAGCGCTGATGGGCAGGACGTGGACGGCATTCGCGATCGGGTTGCTGCTGGCCGCCGGCGGACCGGCGCCGGCGCCGCTGGGCGCCGCGGAGAGGGATCATGACCCCGCGCGCGTCGCGGCGCTGAAATCGGAGGCGGCGGAGACCGTCCGCGAGATGGCGACGCTCACGCAGCAGATGGTCGACTCGGTCTTCAGCTTCGCCGAGCTCGGCTTCCAGGAGACCGAGTCCTCACGCTATCTCACGGGGATCCTCGAGCAGCACGGCTTCCGCATCACGCGCGGGATCGCCGGCATGCCGACGGCGTGGCTCGCCGAATGGGGCTCGGGACGCCCGGTCATCTCGCTCGGCTCCGACATCGACGCCATCCCGCAGGCGTCGCAGAAGCCGGGCGTCGCGTTCCGCGACCCGATCGTCGAGGGGGCGCCCGGCCACGGCGAAGGGCACAACTCCGGCATCCCGCTGAATATCACGGCCGCGATTGCCGTGAAGCGCCTGATGGAGCGCGACAAGCTGCCGGGCACGATCCGGCTGTGGCCCGGCGTGGCCGAGGAGCTGCTCGGCTCGAAGGCGTGGTTCGTGCGCGAGGGGATCTTCCGCGACGCCGACCTCGCGATCTTCACGCACGTCGACTCGAAGTTCGGCACGTTCTGGGGCCCGCGTCAGGGCACCGGCCTGGTCTCGGTCGAGTACACGTTCACGGGGACGACGGCGCACAGCGCCGGCGCGCCGTGGCGCGGCCGCAGCGCGCTCGACGCCGTCGAGCTGATGAACATCGGCTGGAACTACCGGCGCGAGCACCTGCGCCTCCAGCATCGCTCGCACTACGTCGTCACCGACGGCGGCGACCAGCCGAACGTCGTCCCGCGCGTCGCGAAGGTCTGGTACTACTTCCGCGAGACCGAGTATCCGCGCATCCACGAGCTCTGGGACATCGGCAACGCCATCGCGGAAGGCGCTGCGAAAATGACCGGTACCACCTTCACCTCGCGGGTGCTCGGCGCGGCCTGGCCGCAGCACATGAACCGGCCGCTGGCCGAAGCCCTGGACGCGAACATCCGCCAGGTCGGCCTGCCGCAGTGGAGCGAGGCCGACGAGCAGCTGGCCCGCGCGCTGCAGCAGGAGGTTGGCGCGCGCCCATCGGGTCTGGCGAAGGACGTGGCGCCGCTCGACGGCGGCATCCGCGACGAGGACAACCGCGGGGGCGGTTCGGACGACATCGGCGACGTGTCGTGGACCGTCCCGACGGCCGTGCTGCGCTACCCGGCGAACATCCCGGATCTGCCGGGCCACAACTGGGCCAATGCGGTCGCGATGGCGACCCCGATCGCCCACAAGGGCACCACGGCAGGCGCGCAGGCACTTGCGATGCTGCTGGTCGACGTGCTGACCACGCCGTCGCTCGTCGAGGAGGCGTGGCGCTACTTCAAGGACGTCCAGACGAAGGACGTGCAGTACACGCCGCTCATCGGACCGGACGATCCGCCAGCCATCGAGATGAACCGCGAGACGATGGCACGGTATCGCGACAGGATGCGGCGGTACTACTACGATCCGTCGAAGTACGGCACGTACCTCGAGCAGCTGGGCATCGAGTATCCGACCGTGCGGGCGCGCTGATCGGGAACGTGGTTCAGCAGGCGCGGCCCGGCAGCGCGATCAACGGACACGGAAACTCGGAGCACAGAGCACACAGAGGATGCAGAGCACACAGAGAACGCAAAAGGTCTCAGGGAACCGTTGGGCACCAGCGGTCCCAGACTCTGTAATCTCTGTGGTCTCTGTGGTCTCTGTGCTCTCTGTGGGCTCTGTGGGCTCTGTGGGCTCTGTGGGCTCGGCACCTGATCAGAGCCCGAGCCTGTCCATCAGCGCCCGCGCGAACTCCGGCCCTTTCCCTTCCTCTTCGTGCTTGAAGTAGACGAACGTCTCCTGCCACACCTCGCGGCGGGCACGGATGGCGTCCGCCCACCGATCCAGATCCGCGGCGGTGTAGCCCTCGTCGCGGAGGCGGAAGTAGCCGTACGACGCGGTCTCGACCAGCGGCGTCGAGCGCTTCTCGCTGTCGGCGATGCAGAGCGCGAGGTTGCGGGCGCGCAGCCGCTCGTACACCGCCTCGTCGAACCACGACGGATGCCGGAACTCGAAGGCGGCGCGGGCGCCGGGCGGCAGGTCCTGGAGGAAGGCATCGAGGGCGGCGAGGTCCTGCCTGAAGTTCGGCGCGAGTTGGAACAGGAGCACGCCCAGCTTGTCGCCGAGCGCGCCGGCGACCTCACAGAAGCCGCGCACGAGATCGCCGGCGCCGCGCAGCCGCCGATCGTGCGTAATCCGCTTCGGCGCCTTCAGCGTGAACCTGAACGGCACCGGCGTGCCCGCCGCCCAGCCCGTCACCAGTTTCTCCGTCGGCATCCGGTAGAACGTGTAATTGATCTCGACCGTCGGAAAGCGCGCGGAGTAATACCCGAGCATCTTCGACGCCGGCAGATCCGCAGGATAGAAGCTGCCCTTCCATTCGGGATAGTTGTAACCGGACGTACCGACCCAGATCATGTCGTCTCGCGTTGGGAATTCGCTGCCGGGAGGCGGACGGAGAACAGGAGAGCGGAGTCGCGCCGCCTGGGCGGCGCCTGACGCGGGGGCGGAAGCGCGGGAACGCGCGGCGCGCGTTCCCGCGTCTCGTCTACCAGCGGGGTTCCCGGCCGGGCATGGCCGCGCCGCCGCCGCGGGCCTGGCGGCCGAACGCCGCTGCATCCGGCTTGGGCCGGGCTTCGTTGACCACGAGCGGTCGTCCCTCGAGCGCGTAGCCGTGGAACTGCGAAATCGCGGCCTGCGCGCCGTCCTCCGTGCCCATGTCCACGAAGGCAAAGCCTCGCGCACGGCCGGTGGCCATGTCCCGCATCACCCGGACGCTGTCCACCGGTCCAGCCTGACTGAACAGCGCGTTCAGCTCCTCATCCGTGGTTTTGTATGGGAGATTCCCGACATACAATCTCCGGCCCATCTTACCGCTCCTTCGACTGACAGCCTGCGCGCGATTTCAGTCAGCGGAAGGCCGCGCGCAAAGCCTTCCGGAGGACGGGCGTACTTGCGGCGGGGCGTACCGGACGAGCGGCCAGTGCAGCCTGCCGTGGAAGGGCGCGCGTCTCAAGGCCGCGCCAGTATAAAGCATTTCCGGATTTGTCAAGCCCTTTTCTGGCCAGATCCCGTCCGACCGCTTTACCCGCCGCCGCCGGGCCGGGTACAGTGCCAGCATGGCTCCCACGCGACACGCGGCACGGCACCGGATGCCGGCCGGCCGTCTCCTGGTGCTTCTCCTGGCGCTCGCCGCCCCGCTTTCCGCAGCCTGCCGCCAGGACCCGCCCGTCCGGCAGTACACCGTCGTCGGGCAGGTCATCACCGTGCAGCCGTCGCCGCCGCGCATCACCATCAAGCATCAGGACATCGAAGGGTTCATGCCCGCCATGACCATGCCGTTCGCCGTGCGGGAGCCGGCGGTGCTGGAGGGCACGAAGGCGGGTGACCTCGTGCGCGCCACGCTCAACGTGCAGGGCGTGGACGCCTGGATCTCGGCGATCACCGTCACCGGACACGCGCCGCTGCCGGAGGCCCCGCCGCCCGGCCAGGGGGTCACCATCGGCGACGCGGTGCCCGATGCCGAACTGGTCGACGCGTCCGGCGAGCCGCTGCGGATCACCAGGTATCGGGGTCAGCCGCTCGTCCTGACGTTCACTTACACGCGCTGCCCGTTCGCGGAGTTCTGCCCGGCCATCGACCAGCGCTTCCTGGCGCTGCAGCGCGCGGTGACCGGCGAGCCGGCCTTGAAGGGCGTGCGGCTCCTCACCGTGAGCCTCGATCCGGAGTACGACCGGCCGGCCGTGCTCCGCGCGCATGCGGAGAAGCTCGGCGTGAACCGCGAGGTCTGGGAGCTCGCCACCGGCGATCCCGACACCGTGGCGGCCTTCGGCAAGCAGTTCGGTCTCGACGTCCGGCGCACCGGCGACACCGCGGCCGACATCGAGCACAACATGCGGACGATCGTCATCGGCCCGGACGGGCGGATTGCCGCCATGCTGACGGGCGCCGACTGGCAGCCGGCGACCGTGCTCGAGACGCTCCGGGGACTCGTCCAGTCGTGAGCGGCGCGCCGGCGGGCGCGCCGCCGCTCGACACGTTCACGCCGCGCGAGCGGCGACTGATTGCCCGTCTGCGCACGCCGCGTGCCGTCCAGGCCTGGCTCAACGCGCTCCCCTACAACACCGAGCCGCGCGGCGAGACGCTGCGCAGCTTCCGCGGGGTCGTGCGCGCCGGCACGGCGCACTGCTTCGAAGCCGCGCTGTTCGCCGCGGTGGTGCTCGAGCAGCACGGTTATCCGCCGCTCGTCCTCAGCTTCGAGTCGGTCGACCGGCTCGATCACGTGCTCTTCGTGTACCGCACGCGCACCGGGTGGGGATCCGTCGCGCGCTCGCGCGATCCCGGGCTGCACGGCCGCCTGCCCGTGTTCCGGACGCCGCGCGCGCTCGCGCTCAGCTACGTCGATCCCTACGTCGACTACACCGGCGCGATCACGGGGTATGCGGTGGTGGACCTGCGCGGGCTCGGCACGTTCGACTGGCGCGTCTCACGCCGCTACGTCTGGCCGGCCGAGCAGTACCTGCTCGACTACCCGCACCGCCCGATCCGGACAGATCCTGCGCGCATCCGCAGGCTGCGTGAGTTGTACGCCGCGTTCCGCAAGACGCACGGCATGAAGCCGGTGGACTACCGTGGGCGGGAGCACTGGACGCCGATTCCGCGCGAGTTCATGAAGGCAGCTGCCCTTCCCTTCGCGGGCCGCCTGCGCTGACGGACGCGCGTTCGACGCGTCCGCCTCACACAGAGGCACGGAGACACAGAGGACAACTCCTGTTTTCTTCTTCTCTGTACGTGCTCTGTGGCCGCTGTGTCTCTGTGTGTCCGACGCAGCGGATGATCCCCGATCGACGGCGGGCCGTCAGGCCCGCCCTGTCAATCCGCAATCCGCAATCGAGGGGTCAGTCCAGGTCGAAGTCCCTGGTGGGGCGGGTGATGGGCTCCTTGCGGGCCTGCTTCAGCGCTTCCTCGAAGCGCTTCGCCAGGTCGTCGTCTCGCGTGCGCTCGGCTTCGAGCGACTGCTGGAAGATCGACTCGCGGCGCGCGGCTTCCTCGGCGAGCAGCCGGTGCGCCTCGCTCAGTTCGGGCTTGTGGCCCGACGCCGGCGCTTCGTGCGACACGATCCGGTTGAGGTGGCGGTCGTAGACGAGGATCGCGCCGCAGCAGGGACAGGTCAGCTCGACTTCGGATGCGAGGCGCGGCATGTGATTATCATACACCCCGGCCGCGACGCTGCCCTGCGGCCGTCTGCCGGGGCCGCGTCCGCCGCCGATGTCCGATCGCTCCCATCTCGTTCGCGTCGTCACCTACAACATCCACCGCAGCCGGGGACTCGACGGGCGGACGCGTCCCGATCGGATTGCGGAGGTGCTGCACGGCATCGGCGCCGACATCATCGCGCTCCAGGAGGTCGTCGGCGCGGGGCCGCGCCATGGCGGGCACGCCGAGGAGCTCGGGGCGGCGCTCGGCATGGGCTGGATCATGGCGCCCACGCGCCTGCTGCGCGGGCACCAGTTCGGCAACGTCGTTCTCGCGCGCTTCCCCATCGTCCGGCACATCGCCTACGACCTGTCGTGGAAGACCTGCGAACCGCGCGGCTGCCTGCGCGTCGACCTGGATGTCGACGGGCTGCTGCTCCACTTCTACAACGTGCACTTCGGGACCGCGATTCTCGAGCGCCGCGTGCAGGCCGCGCGGCTGGCCGGCATCGTGAGCGACCGGCGCGTGACGGGGCCGAAGGTCGTGCTCGGCGACTTCAACGAGTGGACGCGCGGGCCGGCGTCGGCGCTGCTCGGTGAGCGGCTCCAGAGCATCGATCTGGCGGCCCACCTCCGGCGGCGGCGGACGTACCCGGGGCTGCTGCCGATCGTGCACCTCGATCACATCTACTATCAGGGACACGTGGAGGTGGAGCGCGTGGAGCTCGTCCGCAGCCGGCGCGCGCTCATCGCCTCCGACCATCTGCCGCTCGTGGCGGAGTTGCGCATCCGCGGATGACGCGAGCCCGGAGGATCGTTCTTCGATGACGTTCGAGCATCAGGTCGTGTGGCTGACGGGTGCCAGCTCCGGCATCGGCGAGGCGCTGGTTCCACGGCTGGTCGCGCGCGGCGCGCGCGTGGCGATCTCCGCGCGGCGGGCCGATCGGCTGGAGGCCATCGCCGGGGCGGCGCGTGCCCGGGGCGGCGACGTGCGTCCGTTTCCGCTCGACGTCACCGACCGCGACGCGACCCGCGCGACCGTCGCCGCGATCGAGCGCGCCTTCGGCGCCATCGACGTCGCGATCCTCAACGCCGGGTCGCACCTGCGGCCGGCGGTGCAGCCGTTCGACGCCCAGCAGTACCTCGACACCTTCGCGCTCAACGTCTTCGGCGCCCTGTACGGCATCGAGGCCGTGCTGCCGGGCATGCTCGCGCGCCGCCGCGGGTGGATCGTCGGCATCTCGAGCCTGGCCGGCTATCGCGCCGTGCCGACCGCCGGCGCGTACGGGTCCTCGAAGGCGGCCTTCAGTCACATCCTCGACGCGCTGCGGTTCGATCTCGAGCCGCACGGCGTGCGCGTGGTCAGCGTCACGCCCGGATTCATCAAGACGCCGCTCACGGATCGCAACCGGTTCCGCATGCCGTTCCTGATGCCGGTCGACGCCGCGGCCGACCGCATCATCCGCGGCATCGAGCGGGAGCGGCGTGAAATCCATTTCCCGAAACCGTTCTCGTGGACGCTGAAGCTCCTGCGGGTGCTGCCCTATCCGGTGTACGACCGCATCATCCGGCGCGCCACCGCCGATCGGCAGCGGCTCCAGAAGCTGGAGCACCCCGGGACGGGTGTCTGACACCCGTCCCGGTACAGGGGTCAGATACCCGCACGGCTGACGCCCTCGCGTTCCCGCTGTTGAAACTTTTTGACGCCTGATCCAGTAGATCCCGAGTGTCCGGAAACGAACGCCGTCCGCAGCCGGGCACCCGTGGCGTGCGGCCATGCTGCCGGTTCCAGCCCGGCGGCACCCGCGCGGGCGCCGGGTGCGTACGCCCACATGTGGGTGTAGAGTATGGCGTTCTGGTCAGGAGATACCGGCAGACGTGAGCGATCTCAAAACCGATCTGGCTTCGCTTCGGCTCGAGGACCGGCCGGAGCGGTCACGCAAGGGACTGTGGATTCTGCTGGGCGTGGTGATCGTCGCGCTCGGCGGCGCGGCACTGGCGTGGCGCAGCGTGAACGCGGCCGTGCCCGTGTCGGTCGTGACGCCGACGGTCGAGCGCTCCGGATCGGCACCGGCCGGCACGCCCATCCTGACCTCGTCCGGCTACATCGTCGCCCGCCGGGAAGCGATCGTCTCCTCGAAGATCCAGGGGCGGCTGGCGGAGCTGCGCGTCGAGGAAGGCAGCGAGGTGCGCGAGAACGAGGTGATCGCGCGGCTCGAGAGCAACGACTTCCAGGCGGCCGTCGCGCGCGCCCGTGCGCAGCTCGAGCAGGCCGTGGCCTCGCAGGCCGCCGCCGACGCGGCCATCCTGCGCGCCGAGGCCGATCTCGCCGAAGCGCGCCGCCAGCTCGGGGTCAGCGAGAAGCTGCACGCCGACCGGCTGGTGCCGGTCGATCAGCTCGACGCCGCGCGCAGCCGCGTCCGGCTCGCCGAGGCCGCCGTGGCGCAGGCGCGCGCGGAGCGCGAGCGCGCCGTGGCCGCCGCCTCGCAGGCGCAGGCCGATCTCGCCTACGCGGAGGCGCAGCTGCAGAACACGGTGATCCGCGCGCCGTTCGCCGGCACCGTCGTCCGGAAGATGGCGGAGGTCGGCGAGAGCGTCGCGCCGATTCCGCCGGGCGTCAACATCTCCACCGCCTCGGGCGCCATTGTCGCGCTCGCGGATCTCGCGACGCTCGAGATGGAGGCCGACGTCAACGAGGCGAACGTCGCCAAGCTCGTCGAGGGTCAGCCGGCGGAGGTCACGGTCGAGGCCTTCCCCGATCGCAAGTACCGCGCGGTCCTCCGCCAGATCATCCCGACGGCGGACCGCACGAAGGCCACCGTGCAGACGAAGGTCACGCTGCTCGACAAGGACCGGGATCTCAAGCCCGAGATGAGCGCGAAGGTGACCTTCCTCGAGCTCGGCTCCGACGAGGCGGAGACGGATGCGCCGGCGCGTCCGGTCGTGCTGGTGCCGCAGAGCGCCGTGGTCACGCGCAACGGCGCGTCCACCGTCTTCGAGATCGTGAACGGGCGCGCCGAGGCGCGTGTCATCCAGACCGGCGCCGCGCGCGGCGACCGCGTGATCGTGACCGCCGGACTGGCCGGCAGCGAGCAGCTCGTGGATCGGCCGGGCGAGACGCTGGAACCGGGAGACGCCGTGACCGTATCCCGGTAGGACGGACGAACAGGCCGCGTGCAGGCGGCCCGCATCGAGGAGTTCCCATGGCAGCGGTGACAGTGCAGAACGTCCGCAAGGTCTACAAGCGCGACGCGCAGGACATCGTCGTCCTCGACGGTCTCAGCCTCGAGGTGCCGGAGGGCGAGTTCGTGGCTCTCATGGGGCCGTCGGGCTCGGGCAAGACGACGCTGCTCAACCTGATCGCGGGGATCGACCGTCCGACGTCCGGCAAGGTCATCGTCGCCGGGACCGACATCGGCCAGCTCTCCGAGGGGGCGCTGGCGAAGTGGCGGAGCCGCAACATCGGGTTCATCTTCCAGTTCTACAACCTGATCCCGGTGCTCACGGCGATCGAGAACGTCGAGCTGCCGCTGCTGCTCACGAAGCTCTCGCGGAAGGAGCGGCGCGAGCGCGCGATGACCGCGCTGAAGGTCGTCGGCCTGGCCGATCGGTCGCAGCACTATCCGCGGCAGCTGTCCGGCGGCCAGGAGCAGCGCGTCGCGATCGCCCGCGCCATCGTCGCGGATCCGGCCGTCCTCGTCGCCGACGAGCCGACCGGCGACCTCGACGCGAAGAGCGCGGACGAGATCCTGAACCTGCTGCAGACGCTGAACAGCGAGTTCAGGAAGACCATCGTGATGGTCACGCACGACCCGCGCGCCGCCGCCCGCGCACACGTGGAGCGGCACCTCGAGAAGGGCGTCCTGACCGGCAGCGTCGAACGCCACGAGCGCACGCCCGTCAGCGCGTCGTAGCGCGACCGGATGGGGGCTCGCGCGCCGCAGGCGCGTGAGCCCCCATCCGCAGGAATCCGCAATGCTGCGGACGACGAGTCCATCCGCAATCCATCCACAATCCGGAATCCGCAATGAAGCACCTGCCCTACATCCTGAAGCACCTGCGGAAGAACTGGCTCCGCACGCTCAGCACCATTGCGGCCATGGCGCTGTGCATCTTCCTCATCTCGGTGCTCCAGACCGCGCTCAAGGCGTTCTACGGCGGGCTGGAGGACGCGAGCACCGAGCGGCTGATCGTGCGGCATCGGATCAGCCTCGCGGAGGACCTGCCGATCTCCTATCAGCCGCGGATCGCCGCGGTGCCCGGCGTGAAGCGCGTGGCGCGCTTCACATGGTTCGGTGGCTTCCAGGGGTCGACCGCCAGCGGCGAGCCGGACTTCAGGAACTTCTTCCCGAACTTCGCGGTCGAGGCCGAGCCGTACCTCGCGATGTCGCCGGAGTACCGGATCGATCCGGAGCAGCTGCGGGCGTTCATGCAGGATCGCCGCGGCGCGATCATCGGCCCGGCGCTGGTCGAGAAGTACGGCTGGGGCATCGGGAGCCAGTTCCAGCTCGAGAGCTTCATCCCGCCCTACCGGGCCGACACGCCGTTCGAGTTCGTGGTCCGCGGCATCTACTCGACCGACCGCGAGAAGTATCCCAGCCACGCGCAGGACATCATGCTGTTCCACTGGGACTACTTCTACGAGAAGACCGGGCGGCGCGTCGGCGTGGGCACCTACAACATCCAACTCGAGAACCCGAACCAGGCCGCGGCGGTCGCGAAGGCGGTGGACGCGATCTTCGAGAACAGCGACACCCAGACGAAGACCGAGACCGAGGCACAGTTCGCGGCAAGCTTCCTCGAGATGGTCGGCGACCTCGCGCTGATCCTGAACTCGATCGGGATGGCGGTCGCGTTCACGATCCTGCTCGTCACCGCCAACACGATGAGCATGGCCATCCGCGAGCGGCGCCGCGAGATCGCGGTGCTCAAGACGCTCGGCTACTCGAGCGCGCTCGTGCTGACACTCGTGCTCGGCGAGGCGCTGGTCATCGGGCTCCTCGGCGGCGGGCTGGGCGTGCTCATGGCGAACGGGCTCATCGCCAACATCGGGCAGATCCCCGGCATCCAGCTCCCGCCGCTGGACTTCACGCCGTCGCTGGCGGCGGCGATGCTCGGCTTCGGCGCGCTCATCGGCGTGCTCTCCGGGCTCGCGCCCGCACTCGGCGCCTATCGCGCGAACATCACGTCGATGCTGAGGCAGGTCTGATGGCGCTCCCGATCTCCTACAACATCCGCAACATCATCGTCCGCTGGAAGGTCACGCTGCTGGCGCTGGGCGGGATCTCGCTCGTCGTCGCCGTCCTCATCGCGCTCACCGCGATGGCCAACGGCTTCAGCCGGGCGCTGGCCGTCACCGGCTCGCCCGACAACGCCATCGTCACGCAGCGCGGCTCGACGGGCGAGCTCGCCTCGGGCTTCACCCGGGACCAGGCGAGCATGATCATGGTCGACTCGCGCGTGAAGCGCGACGCCGAGGGGCGGCCGATGGCCTCCCCGGAGATGGTCGTCGTCGCGTCGCTGCCCAGGCGCGGCGAGGACACGGAGGTGCAGGTCACACTGCGCGGCGTGACCCCGATGGCCTTCACCGTCCGGCAGAACGTCCGCATCGTCGAAGGGCGCAACTTCACGCCGGGCCTCTACGAGCTGGTGGTCGGCAGGAAGGCGGCGGATCGCTTCGAAGGCCTGCAGGTCGGCGGCAGCGTCACCCTGCGCCGGCAGCGGTGGGATGTCGTCGGCATCTTCGAGTCCGAGGGCAGCGGATTCGAGAGCGAGATCTGGGGCGACATCGACGCGCTGCAGCCGGTGTTCAACCGGACGGGCGGCTATCAGTCGCTGACCGTCCGGCTCGCGGATCCGTCGACGCTCGAGGCCTTCGACGCCGAGCTGAAGGCCAATCCGAACATGCAGGTCCAGATGACGAGCGAGCGCGAGTACTACGAGAACCAGGCCGGGCAGACGGCGACGACGCTGACGGTCCTGGCGATCTTCGTCGGCGTCATCATGGGCATCGGCGCCGTGTTCGGCGCGATGAACACGATGTACGCGCTCGTCTCGGCCCGCACCCGCGAGATCGGCACGCTGCGGGCACTCGGCTTCTCGCGCACGGCCGTGCTGACGGCGTTCATGATCGAGTCCGCCTTCCTGGCGCTCATCGGCGGGCTGCTCGGCAGCATCCTCGCCCTGCCCATCAACCTGCTCTCCGGCGCCACCGCGGGCGCGAACTTCTCGCAGATCGCGTTCGACTTCCGGGTGAGCCCCTTCTGGCTCGGTGTTGCCGTGTTCTCGGCGGTGCTGATGGGGCTGATCGGAGGGCTCCTGCCGGCGTTCAGGGCCGCGCGCACGCCGATCACGGCGGCGCTGCGCGACGCCTGACAGGCGTCAGACACGCAACGGGGCGGCGCATCTGCGCCGCCCCGTTCATGATTCCGGTATTCCGGGCTCCGCGGTCCGCGGAGCGCTACCCTTCCTCGCCGTACTCTTCTTCTTCAGGCGGTCCGAGGCGCGTCGGCGGACGCAGCGCCTCGCGGTAGTCGTAGATGGGCAGCCCCCGCACGTGCAGCGGGATCGTGCAGCTCGCGGCCTTGTCGTCGACGACGACGATGACCGGGCTCCCTTCGACGCCCTCGCGGAACGCGAGCCGGCAGCCGCAGGCGAGACGGGCGTGCGTGAAGCCTTTGAGCATTGGCTGGTGATCCTGCAACCGCCGCGGCACGTCCGGGCGATCGGACGCGCCGACGCGGGCCGCGAGCCGTCACTCCAGCTCGCGCCGGCGGTAAGTCACGATCTTACTACAGAAGCGCCTTGATGGCCTGTTCGTAGCGCTCCTTGCCGACGAGCCCGGAGTGCTTGCGGCAGATGCGGCCATCGCGCGAGATGAGGAACGTCGTGGGAATGCCCCACATCGGCCCGTACGCGTCCTGCAGGTCCTCCTGCCCGAGCCCGACGATGACCGGATAGTTCATCCTGAACTCGTCCGCGAACGGCTTCAGTTTCTCCGGCGGATCGTCCACCGAGACGCCGACCACCTGCAGTCCCTCGTCGCCGTACTCCTCCTGCAGCTCGACGAAACCCGGAATCTCCGCCTTGCACGGGGGGCACCACGTCGCCCAGAAGTCGAGCAGGATGACCTTCCCCTTGAAGTCGGCGAGCCTGACCGTCCGCCCGTCCAGATCCTTGACGGTGAAGTCGAGATTCGCCTTCTTCGCGTCGGCCGGACAGGAGCCGTCCGACGCCTCGGCCGCGTCGGTCTCCAGCACCTCCGTCGATCCCGGCAGTGTCGGCAGCATCGCGTACACCAGGGCGACCACTGCCGCGCCGGCGATCACCCACCGGACGATTCGTGCCATTGTCTGCGTGTCCCCCTTGCGGATCATTATCGCCCACTCGGGGCGGGCGCGGGGGCGCGGGTCCCGCCCGGGTGCTCGTGCGCGCGAACCGCACGGAGATCGTCCGTTTCCGGAGACGAACGGCCCGCGTCAGAGGACAGCGGGCGCGCGGAATGCGCGGAATTCGGCCCCGTACGCCGCCGCGGCGAAGGCACGAGGCTTGCTCGGCGGTACGCGTCGACCCCCCGGGTGTCTTCCGGCTGCCGGTTTGCGGCCCCTGCTGGACGAGAGTAAGATGCGATCCATTCCGAATCGCCCTCGACCCCGTGTGAACTGTCGCGAGGAGACCTGTATGCGCACGCGCGCCTGGCGCGGCATGGCTGGGATCTACGCCGGAGTGCTGCTGACGGCCCTCGTTGCCGGCGTCGCGCCGGCGACGGCCCAGACGTCGTTCATCCCGTACTACGGCAAGAACCAGATCCGGTACGACAACTTCCGGTGGCACATCTACACCACCGATCACTTCGAGATCTACTACTACCCCGAGATCGAGCAGCATCTCGAGCGCATCGCCAGCTATGCCGAGAGCGCGTACCAGCAGGTCAGCTCCGACCTCAAGCACGACCTCGCGGAGAAGGTGCCGCTGATCCTGTTCAAGACGAGCAGCGAGTTCCAGCAGCAGAACGTCATCCCCGGCGCGGCCCAGGAGGGCGTGGGCGCGTTCGCCGAGCCGTACCGCGACCGGATGGTGCTGCCGATCGACGAGCCGCCGGACCTGCTCTACCGGCTCGTCGTCCACGAGCTGACGCACATCTTCGAGTTCGACATCATCCCGCAGTCGCTCATCCGGCGCACCGTGCCGCTCTGGGTGAACGAAGGGCTCTCCGACTACCAGACCGGCATCTGGCGGCCGCTCGACCTGATGACCGTGCGCGACGCGGCGGTCGCCGACATGGTGCCGAAGATGTCGGAGCTCGAAGGCTACGGCGGCTTCTCGAACCCGCGCCTGATCTACAACCTCGGACACGCCGTCTTCGAGTTCATCGAGTCGCGCTGGGGCAAGGAGGGCATCCGGCAGTTCCTCTTCGCGCTCCGGAAGAGCGTCATCGGCGGCGGTGAGGACGCCTACGAGGAGGCGTTCCAGCTGAAGCCGGACGAGTTCGATCAGGAGTTCGAGAAGTACCTGAAGGACCGCTTCAAGCCGTTCCGCGACAAGGAGCGCCCCGCCGACTACGGCCGCAACCTCGCGCCGAACCCGCGCCGGACGAAGTACACGACGGTGCTCTCCATCGAGCCGTCCCCCTCGGGCGAGCTCATCGCCGCGATGGTCGGCAACCGCCGCGAGCAGGAGCTCGACATCGTCCTGCTGTCGGCGAAGGACGGCGAGGTCGTCCGGAACCTGACGAGCGGTTTCGATCAGGGCATGGGGTTCGCCTACATCGCCACGCCCGGCGGCCGCTGGAACTCGGTGTCCTGGATGTCCTGGTCGCCGACCGGGGACCTGATCGCCTACTTCGCCCGCACGGAGAAGGAGAAGGCGCTCATCCTGCAGGACGTCGTCTCCGGCAGGATCCGCGAGCGGTATCCGATGAAGACGGTCGACGAGCCGGAGTCGCCGGCGATCTCGCCCGACGGCCGCTACGTCGCGTTCTCGGGCCTGCGCGGCGCGGTCGGCGACATCTTCATGCTCGATCGGCAGTCCGGCGAGATCGTCAATCTCACCGGTGACGAGTTCGCCGACTACGGGCCGACGTTCTCGCCGGACGGCAGCTCGATCGTCTATCTCGCGCGCATCAGCGGCAACGAGAAGCTGTTCCAGCTCGATCTCAGGACGCGCCAGAAGAAGCAGCTGACGTTCGGCACGCACGACGACGGGCAGGCGAAGTTCGTCGACGCCAACACGCTGGTGTTCCCGTCGACGGCCGTCAACCCGACGGTGCCGGTGGAGCCGGAGGTCGCGCGCAACGGGAACATCTACAACATCTGGACGCTGAACCTGCAGAGCGGCGAGCTGCGGCAGTACACCGACGCGGTGTCCGGCAACCTCTCGCCGATCGTCCTGACCGGCGGCGACGCGCCGCGGATCGCCTTCGTCAGCTACTTCAAGGGCGAGTACGGCCTGCACACGCTGGAGCGGCGCGAGCCGATCCTGACGGCGCTCGTGAGCGACTTCGGCGAGCCGGGCCCGGCGCTGGCCGACTTCCAGGCGCCGATGACGCACACACTCGTCGCGGAGAACACGAAGCGCAAGGGGGCGTTCGAGAAGCTCTTCCTCGACGGGCGCCCGCCGGTGAACGTCGGCGTGACCAGCGGCGGCGACATCTTCGGCGGCACGCAGGTCAGCTTCAGCGACGTGCTCGGCGACAAGCAGTTCAACGTCTTCGCCGCGTCCATCGCCCAGTACCGGACGTTCTCGTTCAGCTTCCTGAACCTGTCGCGCCGGTTCCAGTACGCCCTGCAGGGCTTCTCGCAGGAGACGTTCTTCTACGGCGTCGGGCCGTACTTCTACGACCCGGTCTTCACGCCGTTCCTCGACCGTGACGACGCGCTGGCGACGCGGTCGCTGCGCGGCGCGAGCGGCTTCGGCATCTGGCCGCTCGATCGCTACCGGCGCCTCGAGGTGTTCGGCTCCGTCGTCAACTACAGCGAGTCGTTCGCGAACCAGGCGCTGCAGGACCTCTCCGACCAGTACCAGCAGGACGTCTTCGGCACCCGCCTGTTCCGCAGCGGCACGGCGGTGCCGCTGGGCGTGGCGTTCGTCCAGGAGACGACCGTCTTCCGCGAGTTCGGGCCGCTCTCGGGCAACACGATGCGGCTGTCGTTCGAGATGGCGCCGAAGATGGGCGACACGCTCAGCTACAAGACGGTCGACGTCGACGCCCGCAAGTACCTGCGCCTCGGCGGCTCCGGCCTGCTGGCCCTGCGCTTCAAGGGGTTCAAGAGCTGGGGCGAGTCGCCGGACTTCACGTACTTCGGCGGCAACTCGGAGCTGCGCGGCTACGAGTACCTCGAGTTCATCGGGCACAACGCGTTCTTCGGCAACGTCGAGCTGCGCTTCCCGCTGATCGAGGCGATGCTGACGCCGCTCGGCGTGCTCGGCGGCGTGCGCGGCGTGTTCTTCGCCGGCGTCGGCGGGGCGTTCTTCGAGGGGCAGCCGTTCCAGTTCGCGACGAGCCGCAGCGAGATCGTCGAGCCGTTCCTCGGCGCCATCCAGGATCCGGTGACCGGCGGCCTGATTCCGGTCTTCGGCGACCCGGTGGAGGTCAGCGGCTTCCGTCTGCGCGACGGCCGCGGCTCCTACGGCTTCGGGCTCGAGACCTTCGCGCTCGGCTTCCCGATCCACTTCGACTGGGCCTGGCGGACGACGTTCAACCGCGAGTGGGAGGACGTGCTGTTCGCCTCGCAGGGCGGCAGCCGCGAGTTCCGCCGGCCGCAGTTCAAGGTCTGGGTGGGGTACGACTTCTGAGCGGTGAACGGGGAGGGCGCACCCGCTCGATGGAGCATGTCTCGCGGGTGCGCGGCGGCGCCTCTGGTTGCACGAGAGGCGCCGCCGCTGCGATCTGAGCGCGCCCCCGGCACGCGACACCGCGGGCGTGCCGCGCGACCGCGAGTCACACGCTATCGAGCGGTCGCCCCCTTCTCGTTTCCCGTTTCCTCTTTCGCGTTCCGCCTGGCCAGCCGTTCCGCGCGCCGCTGCCGCGCCGCCTCTGCCCGCTGCCGCTCCTCTTCGGTCTCGAGCCTGAGCGGCGGCACCGGCGCCGGTTGCCCATCGGGGCCGATGGTCACGAAGGTCAGATAGGCCCGGCTGGTCAGCGTCCGCCGGCCCGTCAGCGTCTCCTCCGACTGCACCTCGACCTCCACCTCCATCGACGTCGTGAAGGTCGCGTTCACCCAGGCGCGCAGCACGATCAGGTCGCCCACGCGGATCGGATGCAGGAACTGGAGGTCGTCGACGGCCGCGGTCACCAGCGGCATGCGGGCGTGACGGGAGGCGGCGACGGCGCCGGCGATGTCGATCAGGTGCATGACCGAGCCGCCCAGCATGAACCCGAGCGGGTTCGCGTCGTTGGGCAGCACGAACTGCACCATCTCCGTGAGGGAGTCGGAGGGCGTCTTCATGGAGAGGGGTGCAGCCGGCAGCTGGCGGCCGGCGGCCGGCAGGCGCTGCCCGCGGCCGGCTGCCGGCTACCTACTTCTGGTAGTACTCCGCGTTCTTCTGCGCGAAGTGCTGCCACTTGTCGGGCACTTCGTCGAACGCGAAGATCGCCTCCACCGGGCACGCCGGCACGCACGCGCCGCAGTCGATGCACTCGTCCGGATGGATGTAGAGCTGCTCGGCGGCTTCGAACCCTTCCTCGTCCTTGCGCGGATGGATGCAGTCGACCGGGCACACATCCACGCAGGCCGAATCCTTCGTGCCGATGCAGGGTTCCGCAATCACGTAGGCCATGTCGCTCTCCTGCCGCCTGGCGATCAGGCGGTCATCTCGATGAATGGTGGCGGCAGATATCCCAGCCGCCGTGAGACCTGCCGGGCCAGCTCCCAGCATTCGCGGTTGAAGCGGGTCACGAGCGGGGTCTCGTCCGCCGCGTGCCCGAAGATGCCGAGCCGCGCCACTTCGCGGCCCGCGTAGTCCATCACCGGCGCGCAGGTGCACCCGAGCGGCGGCACCGCGCCGTCCACCGCCGGCGGCCCGAGCCGCCGCAGCGCCTCGCCGCCCTGGGCGACGTGGGCCGGCGCGTCCAGGCGCAGGCAGCCGAGGCGCCGGGTGGCCTGCGACGCGCTGAAGTACTTCGCGCAGTGGGCCGGCATGTCGCGCCCGTACACCGTCCGCATCGCCACGTCGTCCGGCCCCGTCGCCCAGATGTAGGTGACTTCGTCGTCGGCGTGGACGGCCAGGAACGCGCGGAGCGCGGAGCGGACCACGAACTCGCGCAGGACCGGATAGGCGTGCAGGCGGATCTCGGAGCGCCCCAGGAGCCGGAAGCTCAGGTCGAGCATCCGCAGGGTGAGCCCGTAGCGCTGCGTCTCCTCGTCCTGCCGCACGTAGCCGCGGCGCTTCAGGACGGCGAGCAGCCGGTGGACCGTGGGCGCCGGCATGCCCAGCCCGCGCGCGAGCTCCCCCACGCTGGCCCCACGCGGGCTCCGGCTGAGCGCCTCGCAGATCTCGAGCGCCTTGTCGACCGACGTCGCGGCCGCTTCGCGCTCGGGCACGTCATTCCGCATAGTGGAATGCCGTTTCATCCAAGGCCCAGTCTACTCCTCCGCCGGTCCCTCAACAAGGACAGCCGAGGTCGCCATTTCGGCGGCCGGGAACTACGGAGTCAGCTCGATGACGATCGTCATCGTGCCGTCGACGATTCGGGAAAGGCCCGGATCCGGGTAAGGCGAGATGAGCACGAACGCCCGATGGCGCCCGTCCTGGTGCAGCGAGCCGCGAATCACTTCCACCCGGCGTCCGCGGAACAGCCGGCCCAGTCGGCCGGGGTCGAACTGCCCCGCGTAGCCGAACACGGCGCCGATCTCGAGGCGGCGCGGTTCCCAGGCACCGGGGGCCGGATTCGGGTCGAGCCCCTTCAGCCTGGTCGCGAGCTCCCGGGCCGGCTCCGTGCTGCGGAACACCCGGTACGTGCCCGGCGGCGCCGACGCCGGCGTGAAGAGCTCCCGAAGCGCCTCGTCCGGAGTGCCCAGCTCGACGGCCGGCTCCCCCCGGGGCATGGCGCCCGCCAGCCACACCGCCAGGAACAGACAGAACCCGCTTCTCATCGGAGATGCATCCACCGCACTCGCGGGCGGGACCTGATTCCACCCGATCGCGGCTGCCGGCCAATATAATCCCCGGGTACCCTCCTTTCCCCCGGGGCGGTGACCGCATGCGTGCACGAACGGCGCTCCTCGCGGGGCTGCTGCTGCTCAGTCCGTCGACGGCCGCGCCGCAGGCGTGGCCCGAGGGACCGGTCTCGCTGGCCGGCGGACGCGTCGTCGTCGGCGGCGAAGCGACGGCCACCGTTGCGCCCGAGGACGCCGGGCATTTCAATCACACGGACTACGAGCGCAGCGCGCTGCAGCTGCTGCGTCTCGGGCTGACCGCCTCGGCGCGTCCCACCGACAGGATCACGTTCGTCACCGAGCTGCGGGCGGAAGGGGACACGGCGGGTGGTGCGTGGACCGCCCTGCCCTTCGCCGCCTACGTGCGCCTGCGCCCGTGGAAGGACCGCCCCTTCGACATCCAGGCCGGCCGCATCCCGCCGGTGTTCGGCGCGGCCGGGCGGCGCATCTACGCGACGGACAACGTGCTCATCGGGTATCCGCTCGCCTGGCAGTACCTCACCGTGCTGCGCAGCGACGCGCTGCCCGCCAACGCCGACGAGCTCCTCGCCGCGCGCGGGCACGGCTGGAAACCGTGGTATTCGGTCGGAAGCAGCTACGGGCGCGGCGTGCCGCTGACCACCGCGTTCCGGTACGACACGGGCGTTGAGGCGCGCCTCGGCGACGAGCGCTCGCCGCTGTCGATTGCCGCGGCGCTGACGGCCGGCACCCTCTCCAGTCCCGGGGCACGCGACTCGAACGGCGGCCCGCAGTTCTCGGCACGCCTGGCGGCGCGCCCGATCCTCGGGCTCGTCGTCGGCGGGTCGTACGCCAACGGGCCGTTCCTCGCCGATGCCGTGCGCCGCACGCTCGACGCGGCGGGCCGGGGCGACGATCGGCAGCAGACCTGGGGCGCCGACGCCGAGTACTCGTTCGGACACTTCCTCGCCCGCACGGAGCTCGTGCACGCGCGCTGGCGTCTGCCGTCGATGGGCGGGCCCGCTCTTGACGACCCGCTGACCGCCACCGGCATCTCCACGGAGGCGCGCTATCGCGTCGCGCCGGGTGTCACCCTCGGCGCGCGCGTCGATCGCCTCACGTTCAGCCGCGTCCGGGGCACGTACGAGACCGCCGCGTGGGATGCCCCCGTGACGCGCGTCGAAGCCGGCGTCGCGTGGATGGCGACGCGCTGGACGATCCTGCGCCTCTCCGTGCAGCACAACACGCGCGAGCGCGGGCCCCGCCGGACGTCGACGTTGCCCGCCGCGCAGGTGACGCTGTGGTTCTGACCGCCCGGGTGATGCTCATCGCCGCGCTCGCCGCGAGCGCGGTGCCGGCGGCGTTGCCGGCACAGCCGCGCGGCGCGACCATCCGCGGGCGCGTCGAGCTCCCGCCCGCGCCGCCCGCCGCCGAGCGCCGGCCCTCGGCCGGGGACCTCGGCGACGCCCCCGCACCCGGCGTGCCCGAGCGGCGCGCGGTCGTCTATTTCGAGTCCGCGCCGCGCGGCGCGTTCGAGGATCGCGACGGCCGCGCGACGCTCGATCAGCGCAACGAGACGTTCGTGCCGCACGTGCTCGCCATCACCGTGGGGACGACGGTCGACTTTCCGAACAACGACCGGACGTACCACAACGTGTTCTCGCTGTCGCGCACGCGCCGCTTCGATCTCGGCCGCTACGCGGCAGGCCGGTCCAAGTCGGTGCGCTTCGACCGGCCCGGCATCGTCCGCGTGTTCTGCGACATCCACTCGCACATGAACGCGTACATCCTGGTGTTCAGCCACCGCTTCTACAGCGTCACGGACTCCGCCGGACGCTATCAAATCGGCGGCGTCCCGCCCGGGACCTACACGCTGGTCGCATGGCTCGACGGATCCGTCCGCGAGTCGCGCAGCGTGAGCGTGGGCCCCGACATGCGCGACCTCGAGGTCGACTTCTCCCTTCCATGACGCTGCTGGCCTCGCTCACGAACCGGATCTTCATCGCCGCGGCGCTGCTGGCGATCGTGACGACGGGTCTCGCCGTCTATGTCGTGGGCGTGCGGGCCTCGCGCGAGGCCGAAGTGCAGCTGGCGCGCGGGCTCGCCGAAGCCGGGGCGCTCGTCGAGGAGCAGCGCCAGACGCTCACGAACCAGTCGCTGCTGGTCGCCCGGCTGCTCGCGGACCTGCCGAAGCTCAAGGGAGCGGTCGAGACGGGAGACCCGCAGACGGTCGCGCCGATTGCGGCCGACTACCAGCGGCAGGTCGGCGCCGACCTGCTCGTCATCTCGGGGCGATCGGGCGATCTGCTGGCCGCCGGGCCGGCCGGAGGCGCACGGCCGGCGCGCGAGGCGGTGCTGCAGGCGCTCGGCGGGCGCGAGGTCATCGAGTTCCGTCCCGACCCGGCCGGCGTGCTCCAGATGACGACCATCCCCATCGTCATCGGGCTCGACGTCCCGGAGATGCTGGGCACGCTCACCGTGGGACTCCGGCTCGATGCCGCGCGCGCGGAGCGCTTCAAGGGAGCCACGCGCAGCGAGATCGCGTTCGTGCTCGGGGGCGCCATCCGCGCGGCCACGCTGCCGCGCGACGCCTGGAGCGCGCTCGAGCCGCTGCTGCGGGCGCCGCACATCGCGCATGCGACGGTCGACGGGGCGGAGCTGGTCGGGCGGACGCAGCCCTTCGCTCCCCGCGAGGGTGAGAGCGGCCCGCTCGTCCTCTCGGACACGCCGCAGGTGCTCGTGCTGCAGTCGCGCACCGAACGGCTCGAGTTCCTGCGCACGGTCTACGCCGCGCTGGGGCTGGCCGCCGTTGCGGCCGTGCTGCTTGCGACCGTGCTGAGCTACGCGGTCGCCCGCACGATCACCCGCCCGCTGGCGACGGTCACGGCCGCCATGCGCGAGGTGGCCGCCACGGGCGATCTCACACGGAAGATTCCCATGCGGCCGCCGTCACCCTGGCAGGACGAGGACGCGCGGCTCCTCGCGACGACGTTCAACACGCTCACCGATTCGATCGCGCGCTTCCAGCGCGAAGCGGCGCAAAAGGATCGACTCCTCTCGCTGGGCCGGCTGTCGACCGTGATCGCGCACGAGGTGCGGAATCCGCTGATGATCATCAAGGCCGCCCTGCGCTCCCTCCGGCCCGACGCCCCGGCGGCCGAGATCCGCGAGGCGGTGCGCGACATCGACGAGGAGGTCAACCGGCTGAACCGGATCGTGCACGACGTCCTCGACTTCGCGCGCCCGCCCGCCATGGCGTCCGAACCGGTCGACCTCGTCCGGCTCTGCCACGATGCCGCGGCAGCGGCGAGCGTCGACGGAGGTCCGCCGATCGCTCTCGCGCTGCCGCCCGGCCCGCTCGTCGTCGCGACGGATCCCGAGCGGCTCCGCACCGCCCTGGTCAACGTGCTCGCCAACGCACGGCAGGCGGTTGAGGCGCGCCGTCGTGCGGGCGAGGACCCGGCGGCCGGCGGCGAGCCTCCGGTCCAGCTCGCCCTCGAGCGCGCCGGCGAGGCGCAGATCCGTCTGCGCGTCGTCGATCGCGGTACCGGCATCCGGCCCGAGGACCTGCCGCAGATTTTCGAGCCCTACTTCACCACGCGCCGGACCGGCACGGGGCTCGGCCTTGCAATTGCACGCAACATCGTCGAAGGGCTCGGCGGCACGATCGCCGTCGAGACGGAACCCGGACGCACGGCACTCGAGATCCTGCTGCCCGCCGGGGACGAGCCCGAGGCCCCTGCGGCGATCGACGCCGCGGCCGGCGGCCCGCACCGGGCTCCTGCCGCCGCGGAGACGGCGGCTTCGCCGTCCGGTCCGGGCCGGAGAGTGAGCGTATGACCCAGTTGGCCGATTCCGCCGCTTCGCCGTCGCGCGCTGCCGACATGACGCCGGGCTCGGTGCTGCTCGTCGACGACGAGGAGAAGATCCTGAAGACGCTGGGGCGCGCGCTGCGCGCCGAGGGGCATCGCGTGGCGGAGCGCGCGGACGCGCGCGAGGCGCGCCGGCTGCTCGCCGACGAGAGCTTCGACGTGCTCGTCGTCGACAACCTGATGCCCGGAATCACCGGCCTCGAGCTGATCCGGGATCTCGTCGCGACCGTGCCGGAATCGGACCGGCCGCAGATCGTCATGATGACGGCGCACGCGACCGTGGCGGATGCCATCGAGGCCATGAAGCTGGGGGCGCTCGACTTCCTGCAGAAGCCGTTCGAGATCGACCACCTGCTGGTGACCATCCGCCGCGCCATCGAGCACCAGCGGCTGCGCACGCAGCACCGGTACCTGATCAGCGAGCGCGACGAGGAGTTCAACCACTACGGCATCGTCGGTCGCAGCCGGTCGATGCAGGAGGTGATCCTGCGCGCCGAGCGCGTGGCCGAGACGAAGAGCACGGTGCTCATCACCGGCGAGACCGGCACGGGCAAGGAGCTGGTCGCGCGGGCGATTCACGACCGGAGCGCGCAGCGGCACATGCCGCTCATCAAGGTCAACTGCGCGGCCATCCCGGAGACGCTGCTCGAGTCCGAGCTGTTCGGGCACGTGCGCGGCGCGTTCACCGGTGCGACCACCAACAAGAAGGGGCGTTTCACGCTGGCGAATGGCGGCAGCATCTTTCTCGACGAGATCGGGATCATGCCGCTGTCGGTGCAGCCGAAGCTGCTGCGCGTGCTGCAGGAACGGGAGTTCGAGCCGCTCGGCGCCGAGCGCACCGAGCGCGTCGACGTCCGGGTGATCGCGGCCACCAACCGGGATCTCGCCCAGCTCGTGCGGGACGGGAAGTTCCAGGAGGACCTGTTCTACCGGCTCAACGTGATCCCGATCCACATCCCGCCGCTGCGCGAGCGTCGCGAGGACATCCCCGTGCTCTTCGAGCATTTCGTCGCGCGCCACTCGCAGCGCACCGGCAAGCCGATCGATCGCATCGAGGACGGCGTGCTGCCGCTGCTGGAGCGCTACGACTGGCCCGGCAACGTGCGCGAGCTCGAAAACACCGTCGAGCGGGCGGTCGTCCTGAGCACGGACCGGCAGCTCCGCACGCGCGACATCTCGATGCTGGCCGCGCCGATCACCGCGCAGCCGGCCCTGCCTTCGCTGCGCCTGCACCAGAACCTCGAATGGGCCGAGCGCGAGACCGTTCGCCGTGCGCTGGAGCAGGCCCGCGGCATCAAGAAGGACGCCGCGGAGCTGATGGGCATCAGTCAGCGGGCGCTCAGCTACTACCTCGCGAAGTACCGGATCGCGGAATAAGGGCCGGTCGGATCGGGTCTGACCGGGTCAGATCGGGTCGGACCCGATTCGACCCTCAGGGCGGTGGCACGCCTCCGGTTCCTGGTTCGTCGCCTTCCTTACAACATCAGTAACGGCTTTCATTCCACGTAAGCCTCCACACGCGGTACGCGTGTGGAGGCGTGCTGTTGCTGGCGGTTGGGCGGGTCTTGCGGCATCCCTGTCGGGCACCCTGCTTGCAGTGAGCCTGCAGGCGCCGGGATCGTGCCGGCGCGATTCCCATGTCCCGGACCGAGCTCGTTCTCATCGTGCTCCTGCTGCTCGCCGGGTTGCCGGAGGCGGCGCGGGCGCCACAACCGGCGGTGCGCGAGTTCACCGTCGCCGCGAAGAAGTACGCCTTCGAGCCGGCGCAGTTCGAGGTCACCGAGGGGGACGAGGTCCGCTTCGTCGTCACATCGACCGACGCGGACCATGGCTTCGAGATCAAGCGGCTCGACATCGAGGAGCTCGTGCCGGAGGGCAGGACGAAGACGATCGCCTTCACGGCGCCGGCTGCCGGCAAGTACGCCATCCGCTGCTCGGAGTGGTGCGGGAAGGGACACAAGACGATGAAGGCGACGCTGGTCGTGCATCCACGCTCCGGCTCCTGACGCGCCCCTCGCGCCGCCAGCGCTCCCCACCCACGCTGGAGATTCGAATGACATCGCAGACGCTCGCGTTCATTGCGGCTGCCCTGCTGGCCGCGCCCGCCATCACGTTTGCCCAGACGGCACTGGCATCCGGACCCGCCGCCGTGGCCCCGGCCGCGGCGGAGGCGTCCGGCGCCGGTCAGGACGCCGCCGACGACGACGAGGACGGGATCAGCCTCGTCGAGCCGGACTTCACGCTGGTCAACCTGCCGACGACGCTGCACCTGCCGCGGTTCGGCAGCGCGTTCCGCGTCACGCACCGGTTCGCGCGGCCGCTGGGCGACGGCGACTTCGGCGACCTGCTGGAGGACTTCTTCGGGTTCGACAACGGCGCGCAGATCGGACTGGAGTACCGGTTCGGCATCTGGCGCGGCGCGCAGATCGGGATCTACCGCACGAGCGATCGGACCATCCAGTTCTTCGGCCGGCACGCCATCATCCACCAGGGCGACGGCCGGCCGGTCACGCTCGACGCGTGGCTGGCGATCGACGGCACGAACAACTTCCGGGACAGCTACTCCCCGTCGGTCGGCGCCGTCGTGTCGCGTTCCTTCGAGGACGTCCTGGCGATCTATGCCGCGCCCGCCTGGGTGGACAACACGAACGTGCTTTCATCGGCTGTCGCCGAAGACGACACGTTCGTGCTGGGGCTCGGCGGCCGACTGCGGGTCCTGCGGACCGTGTACGTGACGGCGGAGGTGTCGCCGCCGCTGGCAGGGTACGACCCGGGCGATCCCGTGGTCGCGTTCGGCGTCGAGAAGCGGGCCGGCGGCCACGTCTTCCAGTTGAACTTCTCGAACTCGGTCGGCAGCACCCTCGCCCAGCAGCTGCGGACCGGCGGCGGCCGCGACGACTGGTACATCGGGTTCAACATCTCGAGGAAGTTCTACTGATTCCGGGGGGTCCGCTGAGAACACGGACCATGGAGGACACAGAGCACACAAGGGACGCACAGCGTCAGGCGGTTGATGCGCCCGACTCCATGCGCCCTTCCGTGTCCTCTGAGCCTTCTGGGGTTCGTGACCGCGCGTTCAGCTGGTCGTCACGCCAGGCGTGAGCTCGAGCACCTCGATACTGCGCCCCGCCAGGAAGCTGCGGAGCCGGTCGGGTGTGCCGGTGAGTGCCGGCGCCGTGCCCCAGTGCATCGGGATCACCTGCCGCACGCCGAGCCACACCGCGGCGCGCGCCGCCTGTTCGGGTCCCATCGTGTAGAGATCGCCGATGGGGAGACACGCGGTGTCCGGCCTGTACAGCTCCGCAATCAGCCGCATGTCACCGAAGAGCGCGGTGTCACCGGCGAAGTAGAGCCGCAGGCCGTCCTCGAACGTGATGACGAATCCGGCCGCCTCGCCGAGCGGAATGAGCCGGCCGTCCTCCTCGATGCTGCTGCTGTGCCGCGCGTCGACCATCGCGACGCGCACGCCGGCGACCTCCTGCTCGCCCCCCTTGTTCATCGGGAGCACGTTCTGCACCCCCTTCTGCATCAGCCAGGTGCAGATCTCGAACGACGCCACGACCGGCGCGCCGGTCGCCTTCGCCAGCGACGCGGCGTCGGCCGTATGGTCGCTGTGCCCGTGCGTGATGAGGATCGCGTCGAGCGGCGAGGGCCTCTTCCACTCCTCCGGACAGCGCGGGTTCGTCTCGAGCCAGGGGTCCACGAGCAGCCGCTTGCCCCCGGGCGTCAGGAAGTGAAAGGCCCCATGTCCGAGCCAGGTCACTGCAAGACGGTTTGCCATGGCTGCATATCGTAGCAAGGACCGCCCGACCTGATCCCGCCCGCGCACGCCTCAATCGCGGCGGCACCTGATCAGGAACGGGAAACGCGAAACGGGAAGCGGGACAGGCGAAGCGCGCGGAGACTGACGGCGCCCGCGTTCGTCGCGAGTGCGCCGCAGGCGGCATCCGCGGCGGCGTGCCGACCCGATTCGACCCGATCGCGCGACCGCGAGCGGGGAGCAGCGAGCGGGCGCGCGGACCTGATCCGACCTGATCCGCCGTAGCCGCGGCCGATGTTCTCGCGCGGCGGAGGCGGGACCCGATCCGACCTGATCCGACCGGATCTGTTACGATTTCACCTGTACCGTGTCTTCGCCCGAGGTTCCCACCGCGCCGCTCCGGATCATCCGCCTGCGCGACATCAGCCCCGGCCCGGCCCGTGAGCCGAAGCCGGCCTGGCTCAAGGTGCGCGCGCCAGGGTCACCCAAGTATCTGGAGCTGAAGCGGCTCATGAAAGAGCTGCGCCTCAACACCGTCTGCGAGGAGGCGCGCTGCCCCAACAGCGGCGAGTGCTGGGGGCATGGCACCGCGACCTTCATGATCCTCGGCGACGTCTGCACCCGCGCGTGCGGCTACTGCGCCGTGCCGCACGGCATGCCCGCCGGCCTCGACACGGCGGAGCCCGCCCGGGTCGCCGATGCCGTCGCCGCGCTGGGCCTCAGCTACGTGGTCATCACGTCCGTGGACCGCGACGACCTGGCCGACGGCGGCGCGGGCATCTTCGCGGAGACGATCCGCCGCATCCGGGAGACCCATCCGGCCTGCCGCGTCGAGGTGCTCATCCCCGACTTCCAGGGCCACGAGTCGTCGCTGCGCACCGTGCTCGACGCCGGGCCGGACGTGCTCAACCACAACACCGAGACGGTGCCCCGCCTCTACCGGCTGGCGCGGCCCGGCGGCCGTTACCCGCGCACGCTCGAGCTGCTCGACCGCGCGCGCCGCATCGCGCCGCACATTCCGACGAAGACCGGCCTCATCCTGGGGCTGGGCGAGGAATGGGACGAGATCGTCCAGACGCTGCGCGACCTGCGGGAGGTCGGCGTGGAGATCCTGACCATCGGCCAGTACCTGCGCCCCACCGACGCGCATCTCCGGATGGTGCGCTACTACCATCCCGACGAGTTCGCCGAGCTGAAGCGGATCGCCCTCGATCTCGGGTTCGGGCACGTCGAGTCCGGCCCCCTGGTCCGCAGCTCCTACCATGCACATGAACAGGCCGACGCGCTCGCCGCGGCGCGCCCCTGAGCCCGACGTCCTCCTGCAGGTCCACGGCCCGACGCCCGCCCTCGCCGAGGTCCACCGCGCGATCGTCACCTGCGAGCGCTGCCCGCGGCTGCGGCAGTACTGCCGCGAAATCGCCCGCGTCCGCCGCAAGGCCTATCGCGACGAGACCTACTGGGGCCGCCCGGTACCCGGCTTCGGGGATCCCGGGGCGACGGTGCTGGTCGTCGGGCTCGCGCCGGCGGCGCACGGCGGCAACCGCACGGGCCGCGTCTTCACCGGCGACGGCGCCGGTGGCTCCGGCGACTTCCTGATGACGGCGATGCACGCCGCCGGCTTCGCCAACCAGACGACGGCCACGCACATCGACGACGGCCTGACGCTGTACGGCGCCTTCATCGCGGCGGCCGTGCGCTGCGCCCCGCCCGACAACAAGCCGACGCCCGAGGAGTTCGCGCGCTGCGCCCCCCACCTGCTGGCGGAGTGGGCCGCCCTGCCGCGCATCTCGGTGGTCGTCTGCCTCGGGAGGCTCGCGTGGGACGCCGCCTGGAAGGCGCTGGCCGCGCGCGGGCACACCGTGCCCCGCCCCCGGCCGGCTTTCGCCCATGGCGCCGAAGTGTCGCTCCCCGGCATGCCGCACGTCCTCGGCAGCTTCCACCCGAGCCGGCAGAACACGCATACAGGCCGACTGACGCCGGACATGCTGAAGGCCGTGTTCATGCGGGCGCGGCAGCTGGCCCGTACGTAGGGCCGACCTGCAGTTCGGCCTGAACGCCTGGCCGGTCCGGCCGGAACGGTCAGCCCTTCGGACGTCCCGTCTTCCGCCCGACGCCGGCCGCCGCGCCCCTGTTGCTATAGTTGAAGGTGATGTCCGAGCAGACTCCGCGCACGACCGGCGACGTGCTGGAGAAGCAGAAGACGTCGCTCAAGGAGCCCGAGCAGTACCGGGTGATCCTCCTGAACGACGACTACACGCCCATGGACTTCGTGGTCGAGGTGCTCGAGACGATCTTCCACAAGCAGCCTGCCGAGGCGTACCGCATCATGATGCAGGTGCACACGCAGGGCAGCGGCGTCGCGGGGATCTACCCCCACGAAGTGGCGGAGACGAAGGTCGCGACCGTGGTGGAGCTGGCCCAGGAGGCCGGCTATCCGCTGCAGGCGACCATGGAGAAGGCGTGATGTTCAGCCCGGCGCTCGAGATCGTGCTGACGATCGCGCACCGCGAGGCCACCTCGCGGCGCCACGCGCATCTCACGCTCGAGCACCTCCTCTACGCGCTGGCGCACGATCCCGACGGCGAGGCGATCCTCTCCGCCTGCGGCGCCGATCTGCCCCGCCTGCGGCAGACGCTCGACGCGTACCTGCACGAGCACGTCGAGCAGTTCCCGCGCGGCCGGCAGAAGGATCCGACGCAGACGCTCGCCTTCCGCCGGGTGCTGCAGACCGCCGTGCTCCACGTCCAGAGCGCGGGCCGCTCCGAGGTGCGTGCCGGCGACGTGCTCGCCGCGACGCTGCAGGAGACGCGCTCGTTCGCGGCCCAGGCGCTCCTCTCGCAGGGCGTCACCCGGCTGGACATCCTGAACTACATCTCGCACGGGATCCGGAAGAACCCGGTCGATCCGCCGCCCCGCGAGGAGGAGCCGCCGGACACCGGCGCGCCGGCGCCCGCCGGCGACGACCTGCCGTCGGTCGCGCGCGATCCGCTCGCCGCGTACGCGGTGAACCTCTCCGAGCGCGCCGCCGCCGGCCTGCTCGACCCGCTCATCGGCCGCCAGCGCGAGCTCCAGCGCACACTCGAGATCCTCTGCCGCCGGCGCAAGAACGGACCGGTCTTCGTCGGCGACGCCGGCGTGGGCAAGACGGCGATGGCCGAGGGGCTCGCACAGCGGTTGCTGCAGCCCGACGTGCCCCCCGCGCTCGCCGGCGCCGAGGTGTTCGCGCTCGACATGGCCGCGCTGCTCGCCGGCACGCGGTTCCGCGGCGACTTCGAGGAGCGCTTCAAGGCGGTGCTCGCCGCGCTGAAGAAGCGCCGCAATCCGATCCTCTTCATCGACGAGCTCCACAGCATCGTCGGCGCCGGGGCAACCACCGGCGGGACGATGGACCTGGCGACGCTGCTGAAGCCGGTGCTGGCGGGCGGCGGCATCCGCGTGGTCGGGTCGACGACCTTCGAGGAGTTCAAGCACATCGAGAAGGACCGCGCGCTGTCGCGGCGCTTCCAGAAGGTCGTGCTCCAGGAGCCCTCGATCGAGGAGACGACGAGGATCCTGCAGGGACTGCAGAAGCGCTACGAAGAGCACCACGGCGTCACCTACACGCCGGCGGCCATCGAGGCGGCCGCGCGCCTGGCGGCACGGCACCTGCGCGACTACCGTCTGCCGGACAGCGCCATCGACCTGCTGGACGAAGCGGGGGCGATGGTGCGGATGCGGGCGGCGGTGGACGCGGCATCGGCGACGGAAGCCCCGGCCGAGGTCGCCCCCGAACAGGTCACCGTCGGCGCCGAGGGCGCTGCGCAGGCGGCGGAAGCGGGTGCGGCGCAGCCTCCCGTCGGCGCGGCGCGCGCCAACGGTACCGGGGAGAAGGACGACGCGACGGCGGCGCCGCCCCTCCCCGTCGACGTCGCCGAGATCGAGCAGGTCGTCGCGCGCATCGCGAACATCCCGGCGCGGCAGGCGTCCTCGTCCGACAAGGAACGGCTGCGGACGCTCGAGGAATCCCTGCAGCGGGTCGTGTTCGGGCAGGAGGAAGCCGTGTCGCTCGTCGCGGCGGCGATCAAGCGTTCGCGCGCCGGGCTGGGCATGCCCGACCGGCCGGCCGGCGCCTTCCTCTTCACCGGCCCGACCGGCGTCGGCAAGACGGAGCTCGCGCGGCAGCTCGCGCTGCACCTCGGCAACGAGTTCACGCGCTTCGACATGAGCGAGTACATGGAGAAGCACGCGGTGGCGCGGCTCATCGGCGCGCCGCCGGGATACGTCGGCTTCGAGCAGGGCGGGCTGCTCGTCGACGCGGTCCGGCAGCATCCGTACAACGTCGTCCTGCTCGACGAGATCGAGAAGGCGCATCCGGATGTCATGAACATCCTGCTGCAGGTGATGGATCACGCGACGCTGACGGACAACACCGGGCGCAAGGCCGACTTCCGGCACGTGGTCCTGATCATGACGTCGAACGCGGGCTCGCGCGAGATGAGCGCGGCGTCGATCGGCTTCGGCGCGGCGGGCAAGTCCGATTCCGCGGCGGCCGATGCCACGCGCTGGCACGAGGCACAGGCCCGGTCGCGCGCCGCCGTCGAGCGGATGTTCAGCCCCGAGTTCCGCAACCGGCTCGACGCCATCGTCACGTTCCGGCCGCTCTCGCAGCAGGTCATGGAGACGATCGTCGAGAAGTTCATCCTGCAGCTCGAATCGCAGCTCTCGGAGCGGAAGGTGGCCTTCACGTTGCTGCCCGAGGCGCGCGCGTGGCTCGCGAAGAAGGGCTTCGATCCCGTGTACGGCGCGCGCCCGCTCGCGCGCGTCATCCAGCGCGAGGTCCGCGACCGGCTGACGGATGAGATCCTCTTCGGCCGCCTCGAGAACGGCGGCACGGTCACGATCGGCGTGCAGGGGGACGCGCTGACCTTCGAGTTCGCCTGAGCGGCGCCCTCTGGAGCCCGAAGGGCGAAGGAGCGCGCCTTCCCATTTCCCTTTCCCCGCCCCCGATCCCCTGTTTTCCCTGTGCTAGCATGCCCCGGCATGCAGTACGAGCTCCGGCCGCTCTCAATCCCCGAGCTGCTCGACCGCATCTTCACCCTCTACCGGCGGCACTTCGTGCTCTTCGCCGGCCTGATGGCGGCGCCCATCGTCGCGATGACGATCGCCATGCTGCCGTTCCAGCTGCTGCAGCCGGCCATCATGAACGCCCCCGACAGCGCGGACGTGCTCATACTCGCCCTCATCCCGGCGATGCTCCTGGGCACGCTGCTGTTCTGGATCCTGTACACGATCGCGATTGGCGCCGGCACGCTCGCGGTCTCGCAGATCTATCGCGGCGCACCCGTGACGATTCGATCGGCCTACCGCGACGTGCTGCCGCAGACGCCCCGGCTGCTCCTGTTGATGCTGCTCATCGGCCTGCGCGCGCTCGGCTTCTTCGTGCTGCTGGGTGCCGCGGGCGCGGGAGTCGCTGCCGCGGTGGGCGGAATCGGCGCGCTCATCGGCGACACCGCGGGCGCCGTGGTGTCGGTCCTGCTCGCGCTGCTGCTGGCGGGCTCGTTCTTCGCGGGCTTCGTCGTCATCTTCTTTCTGCTGCTCCGCTACGCGCTCGCCGTGTCCGCGCTGGTCATCGAGAACCTGGGTGCGAACGCGGCCATCGCCCGCAGCGTCGCGCTTTCGCGCGGACACATGCTGCCGCTGTTCCTCGTGGTGCTCTGCTCCACCCTGGTCGGGTATGGCGTCGGGCTGCTCTTCCAGGCGCCGCTCATGATGGCCGGCATGGTCGTCGGACCCGACAGCCCGTTCTTCCTGCCGTTCACGATCGGCGCATCCGTGCTGGGCGCCGTGGGATCGATCGTGACGGCTCCCTTCGTGATCATCGGGCTCGCGGTCGTGTACTTCGACGTCCGGATCCGCCGGGAAGCCCTCGACGTGCAGATGATGCTGCGCGCGCTGGACGCCGGCGGCGTGCCGCCGGGCCTTACGCCGGCGCCGGGCCCGGGCCTCTGACGGGTGATGGCGGCGCGCGCTCATCCCCTGGTGCCCGCACTCGCGCTCGTCCTGCTGACGGCTCCGTGCGTGTCGGCGGAGGACGGTGGTGCGGTCTCCGCGCCCGCGCCCGTGCTGACCGTCAACGACCTCGTGCAGCAGATCGACGCACTCGATCGCCTCGCGGCCGGCCTGAACGGCGAAGAGGAACTGCGTGCCGCGCTCGGCGCGATTCCGGACGTGTGGCACGTGCAGGACGGTGACCGCGAGCACGTGGTGCGTGTCGGCGCACTGGTCCGGACGGCCCGCACGTCCGAGGGGTCGTGGGAGGAGCGTCGTGACGCCTTGCGCCGTCAGCTCGCGTCGCTCCGAACGCTCGTCGCCGGTGACGAGGCGGCGCCGTCGCTCAGCGCCGCAGCCGCGCGCGACGAGCTCGCCGACGTCCTTGCCCTCGCCGAGTTCGCTCCCGCACCGCCGCCGGGCCCGCTGGCCCGGCTTGTCCAGCGCATCCGTCGTTGGCTCCAGTCGCTCCTCGAGCGAGCCATGCCGGAACGGATCGGCACGCGGGGGCTCAGGGAGCTGCTCGCCTGGCTGGCCGGGGCCGCTGCGCTCGTCCTGCTGACACGTGCGCTGCTCCGCCGCCCGCGGCGGCCGTCCACGGCGAGCGCAATGGCGGACGAACCCGCAGAGCCCTGGCACGCGTGGCTCGAGAAGGCGCAGCATGCGCTGGCCGCCGGTGACACCCGCGAGGCGGTGCGCTGTGCGTACACCGCCGTGCTCCTGCGGTTCGCGGAGCAGGGGCTCTGGGACGTGGACGAGAGCCGGACACCGCGCGAGTACGCGGGTCTCGTCCCGGCTGGGGACGCGCGGCGCGACGCGTTTGCCGGACTGGTCCGGCAGTTCGAACTGACCTGGTATGGCGCGCGGCCGGCCGATGCGGCCGCGCTCTCGCTGCAGCTCGAGGGATGCGGATGTTCCGTCTCCGGGGCGATGTCGGTCTCCTGATCGCCGGAGCCCTCGTGGTCGTGGCGGTGAGCGCGGGCACCAGCTGGATCGCCCCGCCGCGCGAGCCTGGTCTCCCTTTCCCCGGGTCGACGTTCGCGACCGGTCCGGAAGGGGCGAAGGCCGCGTATCTCCTGCTCGCCCGGCTCGGCTATCGCGTCCAACGGTCGCTGTCCCCCATCGCCGCGCTGAAGCTCGACCCGCAGGGGGACCTCCTCGTCATCACCCGGTTGTCGCCCTTCCTGTCAGCGGCCGATCGACGGGCACTGGCGGCGTTTCTCGAAAACGGCGGCGTCGTCCTCGCGGCGGGCAGTGCGCTGCACGCGATTCCGTCAGAGGGCTTCGCGCTCCACTCCCCGCCTCGCAGGAGCAGCGAAACGGACAGCCCGGAGACCGCAGCGCCCCCGACGGCCGAGGTGTATCGAGCCGTGCTCCCGGGACCGCTCACGCGGGGCGTCCCGTCCGTGACGATGAGACCTCACCTGCGGGTCGCCAGGCCGGCGGCGCCGTACGTCGCCGTTTACGAGAACGACGTGGAGGTCGGCGTCGCCGCCGCACGCATCGGGCAGGGCGTGGCGATCTGGTGGGCGGGACCGGATCCGCTGCTGAACCGCGGTATCCAGGCCGACGGACATCTCGAGCTGCTGCTCAACACGCTGGGACCTCCGGGTGGACGCCGCATCATCTGGGACGAGCACGCGCACGGATACGCGCAGTCGCTCTGGGCGTACGTGGCAGGGACTCCGGTTCCGGCGGCGCTGGCGCAGCTCGCGCTGCTCGCGGCCGTCGCGTGGTTCACCCATGCGCGCCGCCATCTACCGGTCCGCGTGCCTTCGACATACGTGCGGACGTCGCCGGTCGAGTTCATCGACGCAATGGCGCGGCTCTATGGCCGCGCACGCGCGGCGTCGGGTGCGGTCGAGGTCGCGCGCACGCGTACCAGGCGGCTGCTCGCGGCCGCCTGCGGCATGCCGGCATCCACCGATGACGGTCGACTCGCCGCCGCCGCGTCCTCGCGCCTCGGCGTGCCGGCGTCGACCATCGCCGCGGTCCTCCGGGATTCCGCCGTCGATGCGGGCGCGCCCATCGACGCGCGCGAGGCGCTCGTCCTCGTGCAGCGGCTGCAGGACCTGGCCGCGCGCACGGTGCGCCGTCACCAGACCCGATCCGATCCGACCAGACCATGATCACGAACGTCGTCGCCCACGCCCGCCGCGAGCTCTCGCGCGTCATCGTCGGCCAGCGCGAGCCGCTCGATCTCCTGCTCCTGACCGTGCTCTGCGGCGGACACGCCCTCGTCGAAGGCGTGCCCGGGCTCGCCAAGACGCTGGCCGTGCGGACGCTCGCGCGCATCCTGACGCTCGACTTCCACCGGGTGCAGGGCACGCCCGATCTCATGCCCGCCGACATCGTCGGGTCGAGCGTGCTGAACATGGCGACGGGCGGGTTCACGTTCCGCCATGGGCCGGTGTTCACCGAGCTGCTGCTCGTCGACGAGATCAACCGGATGCCACCGCGCACGCAGGCGGCGCTGCTCGAAGCCATGGAGGAGCGCCAGGTCACCGTGGATGGCACGAGCTACCCGCTGTCGCCGGCGTTCACGACCTTCGCGACGCAGAACCCGGTGGAGTTCGAGGGCACGTATCCTCTGCCGGAGGCCGAGCTCGATCGGTTCATGCTGAAGATCCGCTTCGACTACCCGGACGGCAGCGCCGGTGAAGAGGAGGCGATTCTCGAGCGGCATCACCGGGGCTTCGACGCACGGCACCTCGAACGAACGGCCCTCGAGCCGCTGCCGGCCGGCGCGCTGGCGGCGGCCCGCGACGCGGTGCGTGCCGTGCGCGTGGAGCCACCGCTCTTCAAGTACATCGCCGACGTCGCGCGGCGGACGCGCGACTGGGGCGCCGTGGCGCTCGGCGCCAGCCCGCGCGCCGCGGTCGGCCTGATGCAGCTCGCGAAGGGATTCGCCGCGCTCGAAGGGCGCGACTTCCTCATCCCGGACGATGTGAAGCGTGCGGCGGGGCCGGTGCTGCGGCACCGGCTGGTGCTGAAGCCGGATGCCGATCTCGAGGGCGTCACCACCGACCAGGTGATCGCCGACGTGCTGGCGTCGGTCGAGGTTCCGGGGTGAGAACCCGATCGATTGCCCCCGACGCCGTCGCGGCGGCATGCCGGGCTCGGGCGCGTGCTCCGGTGGGCGTGGGACGGCGCGGACTGCTGCTGCTCGGCGCCGGCCTGCTCTGGGTGATTCCTGCCTGGTTCGCGCCGGCGACGCTCCTGCTGCTGCTCGCCTGGAACGTCGCGCTCGTCGCGGCGTGGACCTGGGACTTGCGCCGGCTGCCATCTCCCGAAGCCCTCGCCGCTCGACGGACCTGGAGCGGCGCACTGGGGCTCGGCGATCGCGCAACCGTCACCCTTCAGATCCGGAACACCGGCCGCGTGCCGATTCGCGTCCGGCTCTTCGACACGCCGCCCGACGCGCTCGGCCCTGAGTACGAAGACGGTTCGGGCTGGGTCGCGCGCGAGATCGACGTCGCGCCCGGACGTGTGGCTGCAACCGGCTACGCCCTGACTCCAGGGGAGCGCGGAGACCACGACGTCGGCGAGCTCGTGATCCGCTACGAGAGCGACGCGGGGCTCGCGCTGCGCTGGGCGGCCGCGCCGATCGGCCAGCGCGTGCGCGTCTATCCGAGCTTCACCGCCGCGCGCCGGGGCGCAGTGACGCTCGTGCGGAGCCGGCGGATGGACGCCGAGCTGCGTCGCGCGCGGATGCGCGGACGCGGACGCGAGCTGCACCACCTCCGCGAGTTCCAGGACGGCGACGAGCTGCGTGACGTCGCCTGGCGCGCGACCGCGCGGCGCGGCCGGCTCATCACGCGGGTGTACCAACCCGAGCGAAGCCAGCCGATCTGGATCGTGCTGGACGCCGGCCGTCTCATGCGGGCCCGCATCGGCACGCACCTCACGATGGACCACACCGCTGACGCGGCGCTCGCGCTCGCGCATGTGGCGATGCAGGCTGGCGACCGCGTGGGGCTGCTGGCATACGGGCGCCGTGTCCAGCGGCGGCTCGCTCCGGCGCGCGGGCCGGAACATCTGCGGCGGCTGGCGGACGCCCTCGCGACGGTGACGCCCGAGCCCGTGGAAGGGGATCATCTCGGCGCGGCGTCGATGCTGCAGTCGCTGCAGTCCCGCCGCGCGCTCGTGCTGTGGCTGACCGAAATGGCCGAGACGGCGGGGCTCCCCGACGTCGTCATAGGCGCCGGGCATCTTGCCGCCCGGCACCTGGTCGTCGTCGGCGTGCCGCAGCCTGCGGACCTGACCGCAATCGCCGACTCGCGTCCCGAATCAGACGACGACCTTTTCCGGGTGATGGCAGCGCAGGAAGCGACGGAGCGCCGCGCCGCGCTGCTGCGATCGCTGCGTGAACGCGGCGTGCTCGCGCTCGAGTGGCCGGACGGCCGTCTCGGACCGCTGCTGATCAACCAGTACGTCGAGATCAAGGAACGGAATATGTTGTAGGGATGGCCGAACTGAAGTTCGGCCCTACGGCGATGGCCGGACTGACGTCCGGCCCTACGACTGCCGGCGTCCGCTCGTCACGTACAGAATCAGCAGGGTGAGCAGCGCTGCGCCGATGACGAACTTCTGCCCCGGCGGCATCGGCGCAGCCGAGACGAACCCTTCGATCACCCCTGCGAGCACGAGCATCGGGATGACCCCGAGCATGAGCGCCGCGCCGCGCGCCCCGGCTCTCGCGAGCGACTGTCGGCGCGGCAGCGCACCGGGCAGAACCAGCCCGCGCGCGAGGACCAGTCCCGCACCGCCCGCCAGGACGATGGCCGGCAGCTCGAGCGCGCCGTGAGGCGCGACGAAGCTCCAGAGTGCCGTGCTCATGCCGGCGTCGAAGCATGTATGGCCGACCACGCCGAGGAGGAGGCCGTTCAGGAACAGCAGGTACAGCGGGCCAAGCCCCAGCAGGAGCCCGCTGCCGAACGTGGTGAACGACACCGACAGGTTGTTGGTCATGATGCCGGCCGTCGCCAGCGGCTTCATCGCGAGAATCGGGTGCGTCCACATCTCGCGCCGCTCGATCGTGTCGAGCATGGGCCCGCCGAGCACGACGTGAGGGAAGCCCGGGTCGACGGCGCTGGTCAGCGCGCCGGCGACGGCTCCGCCGATGAAGATCGCCGCGGCCGCCGCGATCTCCCGCCAGCTCTCCCGGATTGCCGCCGGAAGGCGTCTGCTGTAGAAATGCCAGACCCGGCGACGGCTTGCGGGCTCACCGGTGTACACGAGATGGTGGGCGCGCCCGAGCAGCGCGTTCAGCGACTCCGCGAGCGTGTGCCGCGCCGGGTCGGCGCGGGCGGCGGCAAGGTCGGCGGCGGTCTGGCGATACAGCAGCGCGAGCTCGCGCAGCTCGTGGCGATCGAGCGCCGGGACGCCGGCTCGGCCCGCCCGCGCGACGAGTGCCTCCAGGCGGGTCCAATGAGGCTGGCGCCGCCGGACCCAGTGCGCAGAGAGCATCGGTGACCGAGAAGCTTACCATCGACACGCCCGAACAGATTGCGCTCGAACTGCCGCTCGCCGGCGTCGGCAGCCGGTTTCTCGCGCTCGCGATCGACACGCTCATCCAGGCCGTCGTGCTCGTGGCGCTCCTGCTGATCGCCTCGGGCGTGTCCCCGGCAGCAGCGCGCCTGGGCGTCTCACCGGGTTGGTGGGTACCTGCGCTGCTGCTGCTCGCGGCATTCGCCCTCTTCTACGGATACTTCCTGCTGTTCGAGGCGCTGGACCACGGCCGGACGCCGGGCAAGCGGTTCGTCGGCCTGCGCGTGATCGGAGACGATGGCCGGCCGATGGCCGTGCAACAGGCCGTTGTCAGGAATCTGGTGCGGGTCGTCGATTCGCTGCCCGCCGCCTACGGCATCGGCATCGCCGCAGCCCTGCTGAGCCCGCGCTCACAGCGCCTCGGCGACATGGCCGCCGGCACGGTCGTGGTCCGGGAAGCACGCCTGTCCGCCGCCGGGGCGACCGCACCCCCGGCGCGGCCACGCGGCGCACGCCTCGGGGCGTCGCGTCTCGACGCCGACGAGATCCGGGTCATCGAGACCTTCCTGCAGCGGCGCGACGGCATGGACCCGGACGTGCGCCAGCGCGCGGCCGCGGCCATCGCCGCACGCGTCCGCCAACGCCTGGCGCTTCCTCCCGGCGGGAGCGACGAGGCGCTGCTCGAGCAGGTTCTCGCCGAGCGCATGGAGTCCTGATCGCGCTCGACGAGCGCTCCCCGCACATCGCGCGTCACGCGGCGCGTCTTCACGCCCGGGTGCCGAGCGCTTCGCCGACTTTCTGCCCCAGCGCGACGGCGGTGAAGGGCTTCTGGAGGAATGCCACGCCCTGCGCCGGCCTCAGATCGTCGAAGTCGTTCGTGTACCCCGACATCAGGATGACCGGCAGGCCCGGCCAGCGGTCGCGGAGGCGCATCGCGAGCTCGGTGCCGTGGATGCCCGGCATCACGATGTCGCTGACGAGCACGTCGGGTTGCACCTGCTGTGCCTCGACGAGACGCAGGGCCTCCTCGCCCGAAGCGGCCGGAACGACGTGATAGCCGTAACGCGTCAGCACGTCCTGCGCGAGCTGCCGCACCGCGTCCTCGTCTTCGACCAGCAGGATCGTCTCGCGTCCGTCGAGGCGCGCGCGGCGTTCCTGACCCGGCGGCGGCGGCGCCTCGTCGAACGTCCGCGGCAGGTAGATGTCGAACCGCGTGCCCCGCCCCGGAGCGCTGCGCACCTCGATGTGGCCATCGTGCTGCCTGACGATGCCGTACACCATCGCGAGACCGAGCCCCGACCCCTGGCCCTGCGGTTTCGTCGTGAAGAACGGCTCGAAGATCCGCTGCAGGGTCGCCGGATCCATCCCCGTGCCGGTGTCGGTGACGCTGAGGCGGACGTGCGGCCCCGGCCTGGCGTCGACGTGCGTGCGCACGTAGTCGTCCTCGAGCGTGACGTTGGCGGTCTCGATCGCCAGCGTCCCTCCCATCGGCATCGCGTCGCGCGCATTGACGGCGAGGTTGACGACCACCTGCTCCAGCTGCCCGCGATGCGCCCGGATCGGCCACAGGCCGCTCGCCGGGATGAAGCGCACGTGCACGTCTTCGCCGAGCAGCCGGCCGAGCATGCTGAGCAGGTCGGCGAGCGTCGTGTTCAGATCGACCACCTGCCGCTGGACGGCCTGGTGGCGGCTGAACTGCAGGAGCTGCTGCGTCAGCAGCGTCGCCCGGTTCCCCGCCTTGACGATCTCCTCGGCGTGCGCGTGCCGCGGATCGTCGGCCGAGAGCTCCTCGGTGAGGAGATCGGCGTAACTGCAGATGACGGTGAGCAGGTTGTTGAAGTCGTGCGAGATGCCGCCCGCCAGGCGTCCCAGCGCCTCCATGCGCTGCGACTGCTGGAGCTGCTGCTCCAGCTCGGCGCGCTCCTGCTCGACGCGCTGCCGCTCGCTCAGCTCCTCGCGGAGCTGGCGCGTGCGCGCCTCGACGAGCCGTTCGAGCCGCCGATGGCGGGTCACGAAGAGCGCGAGCGCGATGAGCGCGGCGATCAGCCCGAGCAGGGTGAGCGCGAGCACACCGGGTTCGCGATACCACGGCCGGAGCACCGTGAGCTGCCACTCGGCCGGTGTGCCATCGATCCGGCCGTTGCGATCCATCGCGCGCACCGCGAAGACGTACGGTCCGGCCGGCATCGCCGTGAGCGTCACGCCGGTGCTCCCCGTGAACGCGGACCACGCTCCGTCGTTCAACCTGTACGAGTAGACCAGCCGTGAGCGTTCCGTGTGCTCGTAGCGGTCGACGCCGGTGAAGGTCAGGCGCATCTCGCCGCTCGGCGGGGCCTCGGTGGCGTTGACGTCCGCGGGCACCTGCGTCTCCGGCGGTTCACGGTCGGCATCCACGTGGCGCACGCTGAGCCCGGCACTTGTCGCCGCCCAGATGCGCCCGGCGCCGTCCTCGAGCACATCGAAGACCGCCCCGTCGGGAAGCCCGTCCTCGGCGGTGAGCGACGTCCAGCTGCCCTCGTGCAGCCAGTGCACGCCGCTGTTCGACGCCGCCCACACGTCCCCGTGCGAGCCCGCGATGATGCTGCGCACCGTCTGCAGCCCGCCCCGGATGCGCCGGAGCGACGATCCGCGAAGCTCGGTAAGCCCGGAGCGGCCGCCGAACCAGATGCGGCCGTCCGGCAACTCCGCGGCGGTGAACGGGAGCACTTCGGGGATGTCGGTGGCGCCCTGGTACCACGTCCACTGGTTGCCATGCAGGTGTCCGACGCCATGCGGTGTCGGCGTGACGATGAGGTCGCCGTTCGCCAGCTCGAGGATCACGTACGGGTGGCCCTCGCCTTCCCACTGGCCGTCCAGCTCCGCGCGGGTCGTGAACCGCCGGCCATCGAACCGCTCGATGCGCGCCCTGCCCGCGCCGAGCCGCGTCATGGTCCACGCGCCGAGCCCGTCGTGCGTCCGTCCGAGAATCTCGACCAGGCGCCCTTCGGGGTGCCGCAGCGCCTCGAACCGGCGGGTGGCGACGTCGAACACGAGCGGCGACTGCTGCGCGGATCGGCCGATCATCACGCGCCCGTCCGGCAGCTCGGCCAGCACGTCGCTGTAGTGGATGTTGCTGAGCGCCGCGCGCGGCAGCGCCTGGAACAGCCACGAGCCGCCCGGCCGGTGTACGAGCACGCCGTCTTCCTGGACGGCGACGATGTCACCGGAGCGGAGCTGGATCAGGGCGCCAGTGTGAATGGGACGATGCGCAGGCGCGGCGGGACGCCGCCACACCGCGGGCAGATGCCGGACGAGTCCGAGCGAGGTTGCGAGCCAGAATCCGCCGTCCGCTGCCGGGAGAACGTCGTGGAGCCGACCCGACAGCGCGTGCATGCGCGGCAGGTGCTGGATGGGACGGTCCGGCCTGAGCACCGAGAGACGGAACCCGCGCGAGATCCCGCTGGCAATCCACAGGGCGTCGTCGACGCCATCCCACGCGGCCACGATCGGCTCGCCGGAGGCGTTCGCCGACACCTGCGTCCATGTGCCAGCCGTCGATCGCAGGACGACGTCGCCGTCCGGGCGGGAGACGACGACGAGAAGCCCGCGCGGCGAGTCGAACACCCAGTCCGGACGTGTGCCATCCGGCAGTGCCAGGGGCGTCCAGACGTGATCGCGCGAGAGATGCGACAGCCCGCGCTCGCCGCTCACCCACACACCGCCGTCGCGTGCCGGATGGAGTTGACGAAGACGACCGACTCCCCCAGGCACGGCCACGGGTTCGAGACGCCCCGTGGTCGCATCCGCTTCGAACAATGTGCCCGGCGTCAGCAGGAGCGCCCGATCCTGCCGCCACGCGAGCAGTCGCACGTCGGGGTACGGGACGCGGTCGGCTGCGGGCAGGTCGACCCGCTGCCAGACCTCACCGTTGAACCGCTGTACACCACTGCAGAGCACGCCGGCGTGCGTCGTCGTCCACAGCTCATCGTCCGGGCCGATGCTCAGGTGCAGCTCCGTGGTTCCGACGAGCTGGCGTCTGACACCGTAGCCGTCGTACAGGCCGAGCAACGGCACGCCGTGGCTCGTCCAGACACGGCCCGTCGAGTCGGCCGCGACGTGGTACGTCGAGGTTTCCGGGAGCCCGCCATCCGACGTCGTCACCCGCCACAGCCCTTCCTGGGCCGACACGGGAGCCGCGGCCAGATACAACGCGAGCGCAGCCGCACCGAGTGCCATCGATGTGCGGTTCGCGGGGAACCGGGGCGGGAGCAAGCGCAGGCCGGCCAGACCGCGATTATACGGGCACCGCTGAGCGCGGCTTGCGCACAGCCGACGAGCTAATAGCCCATCAATTTGAGCTCACACGTCTTCAGGTCCACGGCTCGTCGCCCGACGGGCCGTAGATGGACGGGACCTTGCCGCCGACCATCCGCAGGTAGACCGAGAGCTGCCCGCGATGGTGGATCTGGTCGCAGATCATGAAGAACGCGAACTGGATCGGTTGATATTCACCCGGCGTTCTGGGCGCGACGTAGAAGGTCACCGGCTTCAGCTCGGCTTCCTTCGCCGAGGCGAGGGCCTGCTTCACCTCCCGGTGGACCGCGTCGAAGCCGTCGAGCACGGCCTGCCAGTCCGCAGGCGACGGGAACGGCCCACCGCCCAGGACCGGCTCGCTCCTCAGGGCCCGCGCCACCATCTGCTCCTCGGCGAGGAAGAGCGCGCCCAGCTGCAGCGCCGTGTTGGACCGCTCGTGCGGCTTGAAATCGGCGCGATCGGCCGGAAAGGCCTGCAGCACCTTCCGGGTGGTCTCATGTTCGCGTTCGTAGAACGTCGTGAAGTCGTTCAAGGTCATCGTCAGCTCCTGGCCCTGGCGGCGCGTGTCCGCCCTGCCTGCCTCTCCAGCGATCGAACTTTGTTCCCGAGCGCTTCCGCAAGCGGGTCGTCGTCCGGCTCGCAGAAACCGAGGTGCGAATGTCGACGCCAGCCTTCCGCGTGGGTGAAGCGTCCGGACATCCGCCCGACCTCGCGCGACATGTCCTCCATCATCTGCAGGTAGGAGTTCATCCCCTGGGTCGCCCGGAGAAACGGCTGCTGACTGCGATGCGCGGCGAGCGCGCGGCGTTTCACGTCGTGCACGTCCGTCGTGTCCACGCAGACGTCCGGCACGATCGGCTGCCGGAGCGGTGTCCGGAGTCCGTGCGGCATCGCGTGGTAGATGGTGACCGGCCGATCGACGGGCGGCCGCGCGGGCGTCGTCCGGAAGTTCGGCATGCCGCGGACGAACGCGGCCGAGACCGCCAGGCGGCAGGTCTCGGTATGGTCCTCCATGTAGTCCTGCGGCGAGGGCACGAGGAGAATGCGGGGCGCGACTTCGCGTACGACGGCCGCCACACGCCGCAGCAGGGGCAGCGTGTAGAGGATCTCCGCGTCGCGGGTGAGGCTCTCGTGGAAGCGTGCGCCGAGGATCGCCGCGCCTTCCCGGGCTTCGGCGCGGCGGATGCGCGCGATGGCCGCAGGCCCCAGCCGGGTCGAGCCGCACGACCCGTTCGCGACCGTCATGTAGTGCGTCTCCCACCCGGCCTCGAACAGCAGCCGCAACGTGCCGGCCATGAGGAACTCGATGTCGTCGGGATGCGCCGCGATCGCCATCGCGACGCGGGAAGGCGGGGAGGCGCTGCGTCTGCGAGCCCGTGCTGCCGTCATGGCGCGGGATCGTATCGTATCGCCGGCGTGAGCGCCTTCACGGATGGGTGAATGCCGGTCTGAAGACCGCTCCTCGTGTTACCGGCTGTCCCGCGGATGCTGCCGCCGCCACTCCCACGGCGGGACCGGATTGGGCTGCGACCAGATCCCCACACGCGCGGTGCGCGCTGCGCGCTCGGCATCGGCCAGCATGCGATCCGGCGCACGTCCGGCGTAGTGCCAGGCGAGTCCCTCACGCACGAGCGCTTCGTTCAGCTCGATACCATCCACGCGCACCCGCGCGAGAAGGCGGTCGTACTGATCGCGGCCGCGCGGCTCGACGGTGACCGTACGCCGGTGAACCATCCCGGACGTGAACCGGCGCGCGCGAGCCGAGAACGGCTGGCGGTACTCCGGGCAGTCGATCCCCTCGAGCCTGATGCGGATCGTCTCGCGTCGGGTGCGGACGGAAATGGTGTCGCCGTCGTGCACGGCCACGACCGTTCCGGTGAACGTCTGCGCCGCGCTCTCGCACGCCGCCGTGATCGCGAGAAGGAGCGCGAGCGTGGAGACGATGGGCAGGCGGAAGCGGGCCGGACCGGCCATGGCCACTGATGACGTGCTGGAGCGATCAGTCACGCCCGTCCTGCTGCCCGGCGCCCGTGTCCTGCCGCAGCCTCGCGAGCCTCGCCCGGGCCTCTGCACGCCATTCGGCGGACGGCTCGATCTCGAGATACCGCGACCAGGCCTCAATCGCCTCGTCGCGACGCCTCAACCCCTCGAGCGCCAGCGCGCGATTGAAGTACGGGGCCGGCGCGGACGGGTCCGCGGCGATGGCCCGGTCGGCCGCTTCCAGTCCCAGCAGCCGATCGTCGTCCGTGTCGAAATGGCCGGCGCGCGTCAGGTAGGCGGCCGAGAGATCCGTCGCGATGGCCGCCGAATCCGGCTGACGCCGGAGCGCGGCGGCCAGCGCGGTCACCGCGCCGTCGAGATCGCCGGCTGCCAGCCGTGCGAGGCCGAACGCCGCGCGCCCGTCGGCGCTGTCCTCGCCACCGGCCTGCTTCTCGAGCTCTGCGGCGGCGATGCGCACTTCCGTCGACGGTCCGGGCCGCAGCCCGCCGCGCGTGACAACGGGTGGCGGCAGGTACCGGGCGCCCCCGGACAGCCGCGCGAGGACGAGACGATGCGCGTCGGCAGCGCTCGCCTCGAACAGCGCCGTGCGATACCGCGACACCGGCGAATCACCGCGCGCCATCCAGACGGCGAGGCCCACCGCGACAGCCACGACCGCGGCCAGTCCCACGCCGGCCGCGAGGAGCACGCTGCGGGGCCTCGCGATCGCGCCCCGATCCGGCCAGCAAGGCACCTCGCCGTGCTCCGCCAGGAATGTCGCACCGCCGGCCAGCGCCTCCCGGCACTCGCTGCACGCGGCCGCATGGACTTCGATACGCAGGCGATCGCGTTCGTCCAGCCGGCGTTCGAGAAAGGCGGCCAGCTCTTCTGCCGGGAGGCACGGCGATCGCCTGGGCGGGTGGTTCCCGGGTCTTGCCACGTCAGAGTCCCTTCGCCATAGACGGACGTAGCGCGGGCCTTTCCGGGCTTCGCATCACATCCGTCCCGGGTGGATCCAGCCGCCCCAGCAGGTCGTGCACGGCGGCACGGTCGAAGCCGTCGGCTTCGAGCGTGCGCCGGATCTCGCTGAACAGACGCGCCATGCGCGCGTAGAGCCGCCGGGGCTCGGTCCCCGTGATTCGGGCGATCTCGGCGACGGTCCGGCCTTCATGGAAGCGCATCGCCAAAGCCAGGCGATCGGGCGGGTCGAGCGCGTCGACGGCCCGATCCAGCGCCGCCAGCAGACGCTCCGCGTCAGCCTGGCGATCGGACGCCATGGCCAGTTCCTCGGGCGACGGGTCGGGCGACGGCAGACGTCGGAGGACGGTCTCGTGCTCGCGCGTGCGGCGCGCGCGCGCCGGCAGCAGGGCTGCCAGCCGTTCGAGCTCTTCCGGCGACAGCCTCACGCCATGGTGCGCGGCCATCACCTCGCCCGCGTCCTGCAGGGACAACCCGTCGCGTGTCAGCAGCCGCTCGAGCAGGATCGCGTCGGGCCCCGCGCGTCGCGCGGCCGCCGATGGCCGCCACTTGCCCCACTCCCTGATGCGGTAGTCGAGAAACAGCCGCTGGATGACGATGCCCAGGAAGGTCTGGAGGGAGCTTCGCCCTTCGAAGCGCCGCAGCACGGCGCAGTCGTCCTCGATCAGCTTGAGGCGCACGTACGACGCGAACTCCTCCGCGTCTGCCGCGCGCAGCCGGTTCCGGGCGCAGACGTAGGCGATCACGCGCTCGATCAGCTCGTGGTGCGATTCGAAGGGCGTCCGCCCATCGGACTCGGGAGGTTCAGGCGACTCTGTCGGCACGCAGACTGTACCTGTCCGAAGGCCGGCGCACGCCGGCCCGGGCTGAGGCGCCATTATCGCAGGAATGGCGGGGGCAGGTTGCGCGATGGGAGGTCTGACGCGGGCAGGCACCCTGGAGCAATCCCGAACGGCCGCTCCCGCATGAGGGCGGGGTGGCTGCCTGCCAGCAGGGGCGTCGCGAAGCCGGCGCGATCGAGCCGCGCCGCCATCCGATCGCGGAGATCCGTCCAGCTCGCGCAGCCGCGATGGCAGCGCAGCAGCGCGGCCGTGAACGGCGGCAGCGACTCACGCGACGGCGCGGCGGCCGCGACGCCCTCGGCCGGACTCGACGCCAGGACCAGGACGTCTGCGGCCGCCGTGTGTGCGCCGGGTCGAGACACGGCGGCGCCTCCGGCCCGCGCGGCGCTCCAGGCGCCGAGGAAGCCGCCACTGCAACAGGCGTCGAGCACGACGGCCACCCGCGCGCGGACCGGAATGGCGTCCAGCAGCGCTCCGAACTCGGCATCCGTCAGCAGGCGATCGGCGAAGACGAGCGCATGCGGGCGCATCGGTCCGCCGCGTCCCCACAACCGCCGCCCGTGGCCCGCAAAGGTGACGAGCAGCGTGTCTCCATCGGCAAGGGATGCCGCACTCGTGCGAAACGCGTCGACGAACGCGCCGGCGGTTGCCGCCGGTCCGCGCAGCAGCACGGGCGAGCGGTACCCGCATGCCCGCGCGAGCGCATGCATGGCGCGCGCGGACGCCTCGCAGCCGCGCGCCGGGCGCGCGCGGACGAGCGAATGCGTCGACACGTCCACGCCCGCGTGGAGCGAGTAGCCGCGGATCGGCGTCTCCGGCGGCCTGCAATCGCCCCACGAGGCCGGCCGTGACCGGTTTACAGCTGCAGATACACCGGCGCGAAGCAATCGGATTTCCCGAACAGCGTCTCGCGCACGCGCGGCACGAGACGGGTCCGCACCAGATCCTGCCCCTCGAAGACCTCGTAGAACGCCGCGAACTCCGTGTCGTGGGCCGATGCCGAGACGCGCGCGCACAGGTTGGAGAAGGACACGACGGTCGGAATGTCGGGATCGGCCTGCAGGACGATCGCGCTGACCGGGCCCGGTGCACCGCGCCGGCGGACGCGAATGACCAGCGACGGGTCCTCCGTCGGGACGACAACGCGGACGTCGACGTAGTCCGCGAGCTTCAGGCCGCTCAGCGCCGGCTCTCCCAGCGGCGCGTTCAGCCGGACGAAGTCCGCCGTCCGTTCCGCAATCTGCCGTGCGTCCCCGATCCCGGTGACCATCCGCACGCTCGCACTCACGGGGCCACCCGCCGGTCCCGGCCCGAGCACGTCGTCGCGCAGCCGCGCCGACGCGCCGAGCACCGTTTGCATGTCGAAGAGCATCGATCGATCCTGCCAGCGGAACGGCTCCCCGCTTCCCCGGTCGATCTCCAGGTCCAGGCCCGCAAGCTCCCAGACGACCTGCTCGAGCCGTTCGTGGTTGGTCTGATCGATCGCCGCGTTCGGCGAGGGCATCAGCGTCAGATCGGGCGACCGCGTGCCGAGATGGTCGACCATCACCCGCGGCGCGGCCATGAGCGCGCGGTGGGGTGCGGACGCGACATCGCGGTTGAACGTCATGTCCACCGCCAGCGCCTGCACGACCGGCCCGACGTCCGACGGCTGCTCCACGAACACGAACCGCCCGGAGAACCGCAGCACGAACTCAGGCATCACGACTCTCCTCCTGGATCGGGCACGAGCCCGCCAATCGCCACGAACGCCCCCCACAACCGCACCGGCGCATCGCGCCCTGCCGCCGCGAGCACGTCGAGCTGCGCCGCGCGCAGCGCGGCCGCGGGATCGCGCTGCCGCCGGAGCTCCCGGTGCAGGGCGATGAGCACCGGATGCACCTGGTCCTCGACCGGCCAGTAGCTGGCGATGACGGAGCCTGCACCGGCGTGGAGGAACAGCGTCGCCAGGCTCAGCACCCCGTCGCCGTCGACCATCCGTCCCGCCGCGCCCTCGCAGGCGCCGAGGACGACCACGCGGGTACGCGTGAAGCGGCGGGCGAGGATCTCGGCGCCCGAGAGCTCGCCCGTGATCCCGACGGCGCGCGCGGTCGGAGGGTCCGGCGCGAGCAGCAGGCGCGAGAGCACCGGCAGCCGCTGGTTCGCGACCGCATGCCCGGCGAAGTGCAGGACCGGTTCCTCGCGCTCGAGCAGGCGCGCGGGACTGGCATCTCCTCCGACGAGCAGGCGTCCGGCCGGGTAGATCCTGGCGACCTCGCGCGCTTCGACGTCCGCATGCGGCAGCCGCGGCAACCCCGAATCCTCGGGGCGATGGCCGTCGCCGACGGCGAGCACGGCCCCGGGCTCGAACGATCGCAGGCGCGCGGACGCCGAGAGAAACGCGCTCAGGCTCGTGGCCGTGAGCACTCGACGGCTCGCGACGAGCGGCCAGCCGCCTCCGTCGGGCAGGAGCCCGACCGGAAGCGAGAGGAGCGGGCCGTCCGGCACGAAGGCGATCGTGCGCCGCCCACCGGCGGCCCGGAGCATGGGTGCGACGATCGCGTCGACGAGCGGCGCTGCGGCCGGCGCAATCGTGTCGAAGCCCGCGCCGTCGAGAATCAGCCCGCGGACGCGATCGGCAGCGCGCGCGAGCTCGCCGGTGTCGAGCGCGACGTCAATCGCCGCCGCGCCGTCGCGCGTCAGCACCCACAGTACAGGCCGTGGGGGCTGCGCGGCCAGGTACACGAACGCCACGTCGTCCGGAAGCCTGGTGTGAGCGGTGAGCGGGTCGACGGGGCCGCCGGCCATGTCGAGTCCGCCGGCCAGCGAGCGCTCCAGCACGCGCAGCGCCTCGTCGCGGTTGCCGCGCCGCAGCTCGAGGCGGAACAGATCGTCGTACGCGCGCCGCTCCCCGTCGAACGCCGAGATCCGGTCGGCGAGCGTCTGCAGCTGCCCACGTTCGCGTTCGAACTCGCCGATGGCGCGACGAAGGTCCGCGGCCGCGGCGGTCTCGTCGCCGCGCGCCACGTGTGCCCGCGCACGCAGTGTCAGCAACGTGGCCAGGTGCCCGCCGAACTCGTTCTCCCTCGCCCAGGTGATGGCGCGGTCGGCATGCGCGATCGCACGCGCCGGGTCCGATGCGCCCAGCACTTCGGCGTACGTCGTGTCGAGCCAGGCGACCTCGCGGTCGCGCAGCCCCCTGTCGTCGACGCGGGCGACCGCGGCGGTTGCCAGGCCCAGATCCGCCATCGCGGCGGTCTGCCTGCCGAGTCGTGCCTGGATGAGCCCGCGCTGCATGTACGCGCGGCTCAAGCTGGTGGCCAGCCCGGATTCGTGCGCCACGTCGATCAGGGTGTCCTGCAGGTGCAGCGCCGCCTCGGGCAGGTCCTCGTCCAGCGCGAAGGACGAGCCGGTGAGCGGGATCGTATCGCGCCGCCCGGACGGGGGCAGGCGCTCGAGACCGGCGAGCGCCACGAGCAGATGCCGCCAGGCACCGGCCCGATCGCCGAGCATCCACGCCGACACGGCGACGTACATGTGGTGGACGGTCGTGTACTCGAACGCTCCGGCCCGCGCGAACAGCGCGAGGGCCCGCTGGTAACGGTCGCGCGCGAGATCGTACCGCCCGAGCGCGGAGTAGACCGAGCCTTCCGTCCAGAAGCGCCGCCCACGGATGTGCAGATGATCCTCTGGCAGGGTCTCGACGGGCGTCTGCTCCAGCAGGCGGAGCGCCTCGTGGTGCGAGCCCTGCGTCCAGCGTGCGATGGCCTGGAATATCGGTCCCCACAGCGCCCACGGGCTGCCGGCGCGCCGGAAGCTCCGTGCCGCGTCGTCCATCAGCCGCGCAGCGCCGGTAACGCCATCGGCGGTGCGCAGCAGGTCGTGCGCCTCCGCATAGGCGCGGTGTCCATGGGCGAGCGCTTCGAGCACCGTGCGGTCTCCGGCCTCGCGCGCCCGTCTGATGGCGGCCACGGCATCGCGCGCCATCCCGTCGCCGCCGTCCTTCACGAGCGCCGCGGCGGCTGTCGCCGCATCCGCCAGCGCCGCGTCGGCGGTTGCGGCGTCGCCGTCGAGCCACGCCTGCGCCCAGCGGCGCAGGAGCACCATCTCGATGTGCTCGCGGCGTGACTGGTTGTCGGGCGCGTGCCCGGACGCCGAGGACCGGGCGTGAAGGGCACGCTCGCGGTCCACCGCTTCGCGGAGCCACGCGCCGTCGGACTCCACGCCGCGGAACTCGGCCCAGGCGCGCGCCGCGCGGGTGCGCAGCGCCAGCGACTCGAGCGCGAGCGCGCGGTTGTAGTACGCCTCCGGCAGGTCCGGATCGACGGTGATAGCGCGCTCCGCCGCGGCCAGCGCCCGCGGCAGGTCGTCCGGGCGATCCAGGCGTCGCGCGCGGGTCAGATACGCCGCCGACAGATCGGTCAGCAGCGCCGGCGCGTTCGGACGCGCGCGGGTCGCTTCCTCGAGCAGCAGCACGGCTTCCTCGATCTCGCCGATCGCCAGCCGTGCGACACCGAGCGCGGCCGTGCTCTCCGGAGACTCGTGCCGACGTGCACGCTGCTCGATGTGCGCCGCCGCGATCCGGACGTCCGGTGGCGCCATGCCCTCTCCCCCGCCACGCGTCGTGGAGGGCATCGGCGCCCATGGGAAGCCCGCAAGCCGTCCGTCCGCTACCCGGTACGCGACGGACCTGCAGGCCTCGACCAGCGGCGCGACATCCGGAGGACCGGACGGCTGCCGCATCCGGAGCCCGAACCAGAGCCCGATGCCCGTAGCCGACAGCAGCAGTAGAAGCGTCACGTGCCGGCGCCAGTGCGTCGAAATGGGTGAACGGTCCCGCGTCTGCAACTCCATGGGGGAAGGCGACTGTGGATCGCCCGATTGACAGGTTAGGTCACGTCCAGGCCGGGGCTGCATGGCCGGACTAAAGTCCGGCTCGTGCCCTTGCGCTGTCCGGCCGGACTGAAGTCCGGACCAGCGAGCTACTGCCGCACGGGCTGCGGCGGCCCGTCCGGTCTCTGCGGCTTGAACGTGAACCCGTCGGTCTGCTTCTCGAACTCGGCGCGGATGGCCTTGCGCGTCTCCGGATCCTGAAACAGGTCCGCCATCGTCACGGCAAGGGTCTTCGCGGCGTGCATCATGCCCTTGTGGCCGATCGACATGCCGCTGGCCGCCACGACCGGCCACGCGTGCCACGGCACGCCTGCCGGCGCCGTCGTCACCGAGAAGTGGAGCGTGGGCACGATCCAGCTCACGTCGCCGACATCGGTGGAGCCGCCCTCGAACTCCTGTCCCTCGACCGGGTGCACGCGGCCGTCGATCCCCTTCGGCTCGACGCCGGCCGCCTGCTGGAGCTGCCGGGCGAAGGCCTGCTCCGCCTCGGTGTACTGGATCTCGCCGAGCGCGCGCAGGTTCCGATCGAGCAGCTTCGCGCCGGTCATGTTGACGAGAATCTCGTAGTCGCCCCCCTGCGGGACGATGCGGCTCTCGACGCCGGCGATGAGGGCCGCCCCTTTGGCGATGTCGCGGACGCGCGCGAGCACCGTCTCGACCCCGGCGAACGTCCGATCCCGCACCCAGAGCCACACGCGCGCATGTTCCGGGATGACGTTCGGGACGTCGCCGGCGTGCTGGATCACATAGTGCATCCGGACCGTCGGCTGGACGTGCTCCCGCAGCAGGTTGATGCCATGCACAAACGCCTCGGCGGCATCGGCGGCGCTGCGCCCGTTCCAGGGGTCGGCGGCCGCGTGCGCGCTGCGCCCGGTGAACTCGACGCCGAGATCGACGAGCGCCTGGCTGCTGGACGTGTCGGCGCGTGTGCGGGTGTCCGGATGCCACGCCAGCATGACGTCCACGCCGTCGAAGATGCCGTCGCGCGCCATGTACACCTTGCCGCCGACGGCCTCCTCGGCCGGCGTGCCGAAGAACTTCACCGTGCCCCGGAGCGTGCCGTCCTCGATGAGCCGCTTGATCGCGATCGCCGCGCCGAGGCTGGCGGCGCCGAACAGGTTGTGTCCGCAGCCGTGTCCGGGGGCACCCTCCTGCAACGCCTCGCGCGACGGCTGTGCCTTCTGCGAGATCCCCGGCAGCGCGTCGTACTCGCCCACCACGCCGATGACCGGCGATCCGCTGCCGAACTCGGCGACGAAGGCCGTCGGCATCCCGGCAACGTCGCGCGTCACCCTGAGACCGGCCTTCTCGGCGTGATCCGCCAGCAGCGCGGCAGACCGCGTCTCGTTCAGCGCCGTCTCGGCAAAGCGCCAGACCGAGTCGGACAGGCCGACGAGCGCGTCCTGCTGCGCCTCCACCTCGCGCACCGCGCGCGTACGGACGGCTTCAGACTGCGCGTATAGCGCGGGGCCAGCCGTCAGAGCGATGGCCAGGACGAGGAGCATGCGATGGCTGGGGAGCATCTGTTCTCCGTTCAGGGGATACGGTCAGCAGACATCCGACATCGATGCGCGAAGCGCGAGCAATCCGCAAGGATCCGCAATCGCAAGCGTCAGCAACAATCCGCAAGAATCCGCAATCCGAAATCGACTAGCGCTTCCTCAAGATGTCCTCGAGCACGACCCGGTCAATCTTCCCGTCCATCCGCACGCGCACGTCGTAATTCTCCCAGTACATGAAGTTGCGGAGGGCCTCGAGGAACGTCTGGTTCGCTTCGCCCTGCGGCGCCTTCAGCCACTTCTCCGGCTGCCCGGCGGGCTCGTTCAGCAGGATCGGCTCGAGCTGTTTGACGATCTCCGGCGTGATCGGGATCAGGTCGCGTTCCTCGCTCGGGAAGAAGTGCAGCTTGTGCAGCGCCAGGAGACGCTCGAGCTCCGCGATCGGATCGGGCGCATCGTAGACGCGGATGTCGACCAGGCGATCGTTCAGGCCGAGATAGCCGCCTTTCTTGCGCACGACGAGCAGCGCCGCCGACTGCATCCCGCGCTTGTCGCCGCCGGCCGCCTGTCCCGCCTTCAGCGCCGCCGTCAGCCGGTCGGCGAGATCGCCGGTCGCGCGCTCGAACGTCTCGGCCATCGCGCGCACGGTCGCGGCCGAGACGAGGATGTTGCCCTGGGCGGCGTAGGTCCTGCCGGCGATCACGTCTCCCCGGCCGCCGGCGATGCCGCCCGCCTGACCGTCGGGACGCCCGACACGGCCCCCCGCCCACTCGAACGTGTTTCCACCGGTGAAGCTCGCCGCGTTCCCGCGGGCGTCGACGATGCCGACCTGGCGTTCCTGGAGCGAGGTGTCCGTGGCCATCACGGCGCGCAGCGCCTCCTCGGCCGACCTCCCCTCGGCGAGCAGTCGCAGTCCACGCTCGCCGTAGTCCGTGTTGGCGAGCGCCTGCGTGGCCACCGCCCCCACGCCGGCCTCCGCCCACGGGACGATGCCGCCGACGTTCGGGAACTTCGACTGCACGGCGACGCCGAGATCGCCGTTCGAAGGATCGATCGCGACGATGCTGTAGGTGTGGGCGAGCTTGTGGAGGTGCGGGGGCGCCGTGAGAGGCTGCGGGGACTGGGCGGCGACTGCTCCCGCCGCCAGCGCGATGGCAAGGGTCACTGGCGCTGGACGCATGGCGAGGTGATAGTAGCGCAGACACGGCGGACCTGCTCCGCCCTTCCGCCTCCAGCGACGTCATGGACATCGTCTTCGAGCCGCCGCTCCGCGGCCCTGTCCGCACCGTGCGCGTCGAGATCGATTCAGGGATCCCGAGACTCTGGCTTCATGGCAAGTCCGGACGTGCGGTCGCGTCGTTTCGCGAGAGCCGCTCGTCCAGGTAGCCGTACGTCCTCCGTGGAAAGTCTCCGGCACGTCCGTCTCTTCTGACGGTCGAATCGAAACGCGAGCGGATGCACTGCGTGACACCTGGTGGACCTGGTCCGAGAGGCCGAGGTACCGGCGATCCCTTCCGGAGCGTGGGCCCGGACCTTTCCTGTCACGGCGCTCGCCGAATCTGGTCGTAACACGACGCCGGCGCGGACTGCCGGCAGGGAGGAATCGAGGCGTGAGACGGCTTGTGAGCACACTGGCGGCCGCCGTGGTCGCAGGGGTGATCGTAATCGCACAGGATGGCCCGCAGCTGCAGACGCCGGGCACTCCGGCGAAGTGGCCGACGGGACAGGGAGCCGCGGCGGTGTTCGAGGGGTTACGGACGACACCGCTGGAGCGGCTGGCCATCGACACGACGGGCCTGGCGGACGCGCTGCCGGAATACTGGGCGACCGATCCGGTGACCGGAGCGCAGTACCGGCGCGACGAGGTGCTGGTGCGGTTCCGGGAAGGGGCTTCGCCGGCGCTGCGCGCCCGGGCGCTGGCGGCTGTGCGGGGTCGCGAGGTCCCGCGGGTGCTGCCGGGCAACTGGGAGCTGCTGACCGTCGAGGCCGGAGTCGACGCGCGTGAGGCTGCTGCCGTGCTCGCGGCGGATCAGGCGGTCGAGGAGGTCGCCCTGAACTATCGGGTGACGGCGTTCCAGAAGCGGCCCAACGACGAGTACTACCGCCTGCAATGGAATTTCGAGCTCATCGACCTGCCGAGGGCATGGGAGATCAACAGCGGCGCAACCAGCGATGTCGTCGTAGCCGTGATTGACTCAGGGTTGAACGTGGCATCCGGCACGTTCGTGTTCACCACAGGCTTCGGCTTGCTCGCCTTTCCGTTTGCGCGGGTTCCGGATCTCGTCGAGGAGGGACGCATCCTCGCTCCGTACGACTTCGTCTACAGGGACGAGACCCCCCTCGATCTTGACGGTCACGGCACACATGTCGCCGGCACGATCGGACAGCTGACCAACAACAACCTCGGGCTTGCTGGTGTTGCCTACAACGTCAGGCTCATGCCTTTGAGAGTCCTGTCAGGGTGGGACACGGCACTGACTCCGGGCAGGTCAGCGGGCACGAACTCAATGGTCTCGGAAGCAATCCGGTACGCAGCGGACCATGGCGCCCATGTGATCAACCTCAGTCTTGGCGGCCCCGGGGACGCACCAGTGCTCCGGGAGGCCATCCGCTATGCCGTTGATCGCGGAGCGTTCGTAGCGATTGCCGCTGGAAACGCTGGCGACAAAGGCAATCCGGTCCAGTATCCAGCCGCCTACGCTGCGGACATCCCTGGCGCGATGACCGTCGGCGCCGTCGACCGGGACGGCAAGCGGGCACCGTACTCGGGATATCACGCCTACGTCGAGATCTGCGCGCCGGGCGGGACGGTCAGGGATGAGACTGACTACGAGCGCGGGATCACCCAAGTTGGATATAACCAAGCTCTAACGCTTCCCAGGCTGACAGCTCCGGAGATGCGACTGCTGCTGCTCCTCGGATTCCGACCTCGATTCGATCGCTTCGAACCAGTACCGTTCCAGGGCACCTCCATGGCCACCCCTCACGTCGCCGGCGTCGCCGCGCTCCTCTACTCGCAGGGCATCAACGACCCGCGCGCGATCGAGGAAGCCATCAAGCGCTTCGCGCGCCCGATCGACGCGACCACCGAGGAGTGCGGCGCCGGGCTGGTGGATCCCCGCCGCGCGCTGCGCGGTCTGGGGCTGACGCGGTAGGAGGTGCGCATGCGACCTGTTGTCATCACCTGCCGGGCCATCGTCGCCGCAGCGATCCTGGGGGGCGCCATGCTCGTCGCGCCGCCGACGGCGGCTCAGGATGTCCAGCCCCCTGCCGCGCCGCCCGCACCAATGGCTCCGACGTCGGAACCGGCTCCGGCGCGATCGGGTATCGGTGTGCAGGGCTTCGGCCTCATCGGGGTGAACATGCCGGTGCCGGTCGAGAGCTTCGAAGCCGTGGGGTTGCCGACCCGCCCGTCCGAGGTGGGCGGCGGGGCACGCGTCACCCGCCTGTGGCGTGGGCTCTTCGCGCAGGCCGCCTGGTCCCACTGGAAGGAGTCCGGCGAGCGCTCGTTCATCGACAGCGCCGGCCGGCGATTTCCGCTCGGCATTCCGCTCGACGTCGAGGTCTCCTTCCTGGACATCAGCGCGGGATGGCGCTTCGAAGGGCGAAGCCGTTTCATTCCATATCTCGGCGCTGGCGCCGGCGTCGCCAAGTACCGGGAATCCTCGCTCTTCGACGCATCGGGTGAGAACGTGGACACCCGGCAGACGTCGTACCACGTGCTGGGCGGCGCGGATGTCAGGCTGGCACGCTGGCTGTGGGTGGGCGGCGAGGCACGCTACCGGTTCGTGCCGGGCATCCTCGGCGAGGGGGGCGTCTCGGCGGAGCTCGACGAGCGCGAGTTCAACGGCGCCGCCGTCACCGCGCGAATCGCCGTCGGTTTCTGAGACTTGCCCGGATCGGCTGAGGGCGACATTCCAGGCCGGCACGCTCTGGGCCGATCCGGGCTCGCCCGGAACGGTTCGCATCGGAGCATCCAGATTTCCTCTACCGGCTGCGACCAGTCTGCGATAGTCTCGGCAGCGATGTCCGGACGGCCCCCAGCACGTCTGCCCCGCCTGTACCAGCGTGAGTTCACGCTCCTGCGGCGCTGCCGCGAGCCGCTCACCCGCGAAGATCTCCACGCACGCGTCGAAGCCTCGATCCGCGACTGCCTCGCGGCCGTCTGTCTCTGGGACGATGGCTGGCAGATCGGGGATTACCGCTTTCTCGTGCTCAGCGTCGACCTCGGCGGCGGGGTCGTCATGTTCGCCCAGTTCTGGTCCGAGCCTCAGGCGCCGGTGCGCTGGGAGATGTCGTCCGGGCACTGGAGTCCGCAGGCCACCGCCTTCGTCCGCAGCGGGCCGGGCGCGTGGATTGCGGCGCGCGGGTTCGTGCTGGAACCGAACGGCAACTACGCGAAGCACATCGACGTACCGGACGAGGCCGCCGTCGCGGCGCTGGCGCGTGAGGTCGTCGATCTCTTCTTCGACGCGTTCGGCTATCGTGGCCGGCGGCCGCTGGTGGCGCGCATCGCCGGCGCCTCCCGCGCCATCCAGGCCTGGGTGTATGTCGCGCTCACGCCTGACGACCTCGTCAGGATCCTCAACGCCGCCGGCTTCAAGGCCCGCGTCCGCCGCGAGGACGAGGACGCGGCCATCGCCACCGTCGCCGTCCGCTGGTCCGGCATCAGGGGCATCGTCCTGATGAGCGACCGGCCCGAGGGACAGCAGACCTATACCCTCCTCGAGCTCGGGCCCGATGTCGACGTGCTGCGCCACGACGGCCTGTCGCTCAGCGACGAAGTCGACATCCTGACCATCCCGCTCAACGGCGGCGTCACCGCCGAGTGGCTCGTCGGGCAGCTGGCGATGTGGTTCAAGCGGCAGCAGGCGACCAAGCAGGCGCGCCAGGCGAAGAAGGCCGCGAAGTCCATTCCGCCGTCAGAGCGGTTGCACTGAGGGG
>DASVDJ010000122.1:0-3019 GCA_036381155.1 Vicinamibacterales bacterium | reverse complement strand
CGACCTCGTCGCCCCTGCCCGTACAATGCCCTCCGGGATGCCCCGTCACCCGGAGCACGACGCGCTGCATCTGGCCGAACTGCTCGATTTCCGGCCGGACAGGGGCGAGATCCGGCTGCACGAGCAGCGGGTCCTCATTCTGAGCGCGGCCGCCCTGGGACTGCTGCGCAAGGAGCTGATCGAGACGTTCGGCGCCGGGGTCGCCCGGCGCCTCCTCCTTCGCTTCGGCTATGCCGACGGCTACCACGACGCGGTGAATCTCCGCGCGCGCTCCGCGTGGAGCACACCGGCCGACGGGCTGCGCGCGGGTGTCGTCCTCCACACGCTCGAAGGGATCGCGCGCGTGGAGATCACGCGCGTCGACGTCGAGGCGGGACGCTTCGAAGCGGAGTACGTCTGGCGCAACTCCTACGAGGTGCAGCAGCATCTGCACCACTACGGCGCCGCCACGGAACCGGTCTGCTGGTCGCTCGTCGGCTACGCGAGCGGCTACGCCAGCGCGTGCCTCGGCGAGGAGGTCTACTTCCGCGAGGTCGCCTGCGCCGCCCAGGGCGCATCGCGGTGCCGCGTGCTCGGGCGGCTGGCGTCCGCGTGGGGCGACGAGCTCGACGCGCTCCGCGCCGATTTCCAGGGCGTCGATCTGCGCGAGGAGATGGATCGCCTCTCGGCGGCCGTGCGCCGCCAGGCGCGCGATCTGGCCCGGCGCGAACGTCTGCTCGAGCGCCGCGAGCGCGAGCTGAACCTGCTGCGGGACCGCGTCGCGCGTCACGCCCGCTCCCGGCGGTTCATCGCCCGCAGCGCCGCGATGCAGGAAGCGCTGGAGCTGGCCGCGCGCGTCGCGCCGCTCGACACGACGGTGCTCGTCACGGGCGAGAGCGGCACGGGCAAGGAGTTCGTGGTCCGGATGATCCACGACCAGAGCTCGCGCGCCGACGGGCCCTTCGTCTCCGTGAACTGCGCGGCGCTCACCGAGACGCTGCTCGAATCGGAGCTGTTCGGCCACGTGCGCGGCGCTTTCACGGGCGCGGTGCGCGACAAGCCGGGGCTGTTCGAGGTCGCGTCGGACGGGACCCTGTTCCTCGACGAGATCGGCGAGATGGCGCCGGGGGTACAGGCGAAGCTGCTGCGCGCGCTGCAGGAGCGCGAGATCCGGCCGGTTGGCGGCGAGCGGACGGTTCGCGTGCGCACGCGGGTCGTCGCGGCGACGAACCGCGACCTGCGCGAGGCGGTGGAGCGCGGAACCTTCCGCGAGGACCTGTTCTTCCGGCTGGGGGCCTTCGTGATTCCGATCCCGCCGCTGCGCGAGCGCCGCGAGGACATCCCGGCGATGGCGCACGAGTTCCTGCGCCGCGCCTCGGCCCGCACGGGCAAGCCGGTCCGGACGATTTCCGCCGACGCGATGACGCGCCTGGTGCGCTACGACTGGCCGGGCAACGTCCGCCAGCTCGAACACGCCATCGAGCGTGCGGCGATTCTCGCGCGCGGCTCCCGCATCGGCGTCCGCGACCTGCCGCCGGAGATCGCGCGCGGGCTCCCGTCATCCGGCGGCGAGACGTTCGATCTCCGCACGAACGAGCAGCGGCTGATCCGCGAGGCGCTCGCCCATTTCGGCGGCAACCGCCGCCGCGCCGCCGAGGCGCTGGGGATCAGCCCCGTGACGCTCTGGCGGAGGCTCAGGGACGGCTCATAGCAGCCGGAAGGCCGCCGCGGCGATGAGCGTCGGAAGGAGCGCGCCGGCGAGGAGGTACAGCGGCGAGACGCCACCCGCGAAGAACCGGCTCAACAGCGCCTGCCCTGCCGGGTTTGGCGCGTTCGCGATCACCGTCAGGCCGCCGCCGGTCACCGCGCCCTCCACCACCGCCACCTTCATCGCATCGCTGAAATCGGGCACGAGCGTCGACAGATAGGTGATGAGCGCGTTGTCGTTGAACGCGGTCAGGATGCTCGCGCCGATGAACAGCGGCGTCTCGGACAGGCTGCTCAGCACCGGCTGAATCCACCAGCCCTGCAGCCCGCCGTGAATGACCAGGCCGCCGAGGAAGAAGCCGACGAGCAGCGGCGTGCGGAGCTCCAGCTGGCTCTGGTACGGCGCCGTCGCGCGCGCGAAGCCGAGGAAGAACAGGAACCCGCCGATGTACAGCGCCGGATAGTGCGAGGTGAAGACGGTCCAGGCCATGAAGGCCATGTGCGTGGCGACCACCCAGGCCGGCACGGGCAGCAGCCCGCGTGCATCGCGCTGGACGGCGTCATCCGGCTGCTCCGGTTCCGGCACGGGCGGACGCTGCGCCAGCGCCTGGAACTCCCGCCGGAACAGCACGAAGTAGACCGCCGTGGACGTCGCAATCGCCAGCGCCGCACGCCACCCGAAGTGCGAGATCATGAATGCCGTGTCCCACTCCCACGGGCGCGCGACCATCAGCACCGGCGGCGCCGCGAAGTGCGTGAGGGTGCCGCCGATCGACACGTTCACGAACAGCAGGCCGAGCGTCGCATAGCGCAGCCGCGCCGACGGCTGCAGGTCGTAGAACTGCCGCGCGAGCAGCAGCGCGCAGATCGTCATCGCCGCCGGCTCGGTGATGAACGACCCGAGCATCGGCCCGATGGTCAGGATCATCACCCACCAAGCCGCCGGCGTGCCGCCGAACGCGGATGCGAGCCGCCGCAACGCCCCTTCGGCGAACCCGATGATCGGCCGCGTCGACGCGAGCGCCATGATCACGACGACGAACATGGGCTCGGTGTAGTTGACGGTGTCGTTGAGATAGTGCGTGGCCGTGTGCCAGCCGGACCACAACGCCATCGCGATCATCAGCACCAGCGCCCACAGGCCGAACACGACCTCGACCTCGCCGAGGAAGTGCAGCAGCTCGGCCACGAGGCCCGGGCGCGGCACCTCGCCGCGTGCCCGCGCGCGCTCCTCGTGCCGGTGCTGCAGCCGGTGCGCGTAGCTGGCGAACCGCGCCGCGGCGAACGTATGCAGGATGGCCAGCAGGAAGATGCCGGTCGCGATGGCGTTGAA
>DASVDJ010000121.1:0-17040 GCA_036381155.1 Vicinamibacterales bacterium | reverse complement strand
GTCCGGAGCGGAACGCCGGTCACGGAATACGACATCCAGCAGCAGATGGTCGGCTGGATGCGGGCCGAGGGCCTGACCTCGAGCGATCCGCCGGTCGTGGCCGCCATGGAGAACGCCGGCAACCCCCATTACCAGCCGACGCCGCAGCGCGGCCGCCGGATCGGGCGCGACGAGCTGGTCCTGCTCGACCTCTGGGGCAAGCTCGATCGGCCCGGGGCCGTGTACGCCGATATCACGTGGGTGGGGTTCACCGGAACGGACGTGCCCCCCGAACAGGAGGCGGCGTTCGCCGCCGTGGCCGCCGCGCGCGACGCGGCGCTGGCGCTCGTCCAGGACGCCGTCCGCAGCGGCCGTGACCTGCGGGGCTGGCAGGTGGACCGGGCGGCGCGGACGGTGCTGATCGAACGCGGGTTCGGCGAACACGTGTTGCACCGGACCGGACACAGCCTCGGCCAGGACGTCCATGGCAACGGCGTCCACATGGACGACTACGAGACGCATGACGACCGGCGGCTGCTGCCGGGAACCGGGTTCACGATCGAGCCCGGCGTCTACTTCCCGACGTTCGGCGTCCGGACCGAGATCAACGTCTACGTCGATCGGGACGACGCGCGGGCCACCGGCCCGCTGCAGAAGCGAATCGTCGCGCTGAGTTAGACGTGGCGGCGGGCGCGCGCGCCCGCCCCGGAGGAAGCGATGCCTACGCGGAAAACGACAGCCTTCTATACCGTGCTCATCGCCGTCGCCTCGCTGGCGGTCGGAATGGTAATCGCGTCCCGGCTCGACCTGTCCCCGACCTCGGGCGCCCAGACCTTCGACGTGCCGCCGGCCAACTCCGCGCCGATCACGGGCCCGCTCGACGCGACGACGTTCCGCAACATCGCCCGGACCGTCTCGCCCTCGGTCGTGAACATCCGGACCGAGTCGCTGCAGCGGGGACAGGAGCTCACGGAGTTCTTCGGCGGCGACGACCTGTTCCGCCGCTTCTTCGGCCAGCCGCGCGAGTTCGGCCGCGCCAGGCCGATGGTCGCCGCCGGCACGGGCTTCATCATCAGCAAGGACGGCCTCATCCTCACGAACAACCACGTCGTCGAGGGTGCGGACAAGGTCGAGGTCTCGCTCTACGGCGAAGACGACGACGTCCGCTATCCCGCGCGGGTGGTCGGGCGCGACCCGCTGACCGACAGCGCGCTCATCGAGCTCACCGAGCGGCCCGATCACGAGCTGCCGGAGGCGCGCTTCGGCGACTCCTCGCAGGTGCAGCCCGGCGACTGGGTGATGGCGATCGGCAACCCGTTCGGGCTCGCCCACACAGTCAGCGTCGGCGTGGTGAGCGCGCTCGAGCGCCCGTTCGAAGTGGCCGATCGGCGCTGGCTCAACATGATCCAGACCGACGCGGCGATCAATCCCGGCAACTCCGGCGGACCGCTGCTCAACCTCCGCGGCGAGGTCGTCGGCATGAACACGGCGATTTACGCCGACTCGCGGCAGGCCGGGAACATCGGCATCGGCTTCGCGGTGCCCATCAACGACGTACGGACCCTGCTGCCCCAGCTGCGGACCGGCAAGGTCACGCGCGGGATGATCGGCGTCCAGATCCGGCCGGTGCCTCGCGAGGCGCTCGAGGAGTTCGGCCTCACCGAGCGCAAGGGGGCGCTGGTCGTCGCGGTCAGCCGTGGCGGTCCGGCGGCGAAGGCCGGCGTGGAGCCGGGCGACGTGATCCTCGAGATCAACGGCAAGCCGGTGGCGTCGAACGACGAGCTCGTGAAGCTTGTGATGAACCTGAAGCCGGGCACGACGGTCCCGATGAAGGTCCTGCGCGACCGCAAGCCCCAGACGCTCAACATCACCATCGACGAGCTGAACCTCGAGGCCGAGAACGGGCGCGCGCGCGCCGGCCGCGAAGGCTCCGGCTCCGACGAAACGGCCGGCTTCGGCATGTCGCTCGGCAACCTGACCGCCGAGCGCGCGCGTCAGCTGGGCGTGCCCGCCGGCACGACGGGCGCGGTCGTCATGGACCTCGATCCGAGCGGCACGGCCGCGCGGGGCGGTCTGCAGCGTGGCGACGTCATCCTCGAGGTGAACCGCACGCGGGTGTCGTCGGCCGCCGAGGCCAGCCGCGAGCTGCAGAGCATCCGGTCGGGCGGCATTGCCATGCTGCTCGTCTGGCGGCAGAACCAGGAGCTCTTCCTGACGGTTCGCAAGGAGTAGGTCCCGCACGCCGGGACCCGGTCCGGCACCGGACTGCGACCGATGCCCGCGGGGGCCTGCCCGCGGGCATCGGCCGCCCCCGTTTGAAGTCCCGCCCGCAGATCAAGTACAACTGAGCCCTTATGAGCACCGCAGCGTCGCTCGAACGCGAGGTCAAACTCCGGTTCGGTTCGGTCGACGAAGCCCGGCAGGCGGTTCAGGCGACGGGCGCCACCCCCCTCCGCTGCCGGCGCCTCCAGGAGGACGCGCTGCTCGACGACGGCGCCGAGTCGCTGCGCAAGCGCCGCTGCGTGCTGCGCGTGCGCGTGGAGTCGGGGCGCAGCCTGGTGACGTTCAAGGGCCCCGTGCAGAACTCGCCGATGAAGCTGCGCGAGGAGATCGAGACCGTCGTCGGCGACGGCGAGACGATGCTCCGCTGCCTGGAGGCCCTGGGCTACAGCGTCTGGTTCCGGTACCAGAAGTACCGGGAAGAGTACGCGCTGAACGATGTCGTGGTCGCCATCGACGAGACCCCCATCGGCGTCTTCGTCGAGATCGAAGGCGGCGAGCAGGGCATCCTCGACATGGCCGCCGCGCTCGGGCGCACGCCCGACGACTTCGTGCTCGATTCGTACCGTTCCCTGTTCATGGCCCATCGCCGCGCGCACGGCCTGCCGGCCACGGACATGCTCTTCGACGAGGCATAAGCCGTTTCTCTCCTGCCGACCGGCGCGCTGGTCCTCACAGCCGGGCTGGGCACGCGCCTGCGACCGCTGACCCTTCGCCGCGCGAAGCCGGCGCTGCCGGTCGCCGGCACGCCGCTCGTCGCACGCATCGCGACCTGGCTCCGGACCCGCGGGATTTCGCGCCTGCTGCTGAACCTGCACTACCACCCCGAGTCCGTGACGGCCGTGATGGGAGACGGCTCACGGCTGGGCGTCGAGGTGCGCTACTCGTGGGAGATGCCGCTGCTCGGCTCGGGCGGCGGGCCGCGCCGCGCGTTCAGCCTGGTGCCCGACGCGCGGCTGTGGCTGGTGAACGGCGACACGCTGGCCGATATCGATCTCGACGGCATGGCGCGCGAGCACACGGCAGGCGGCGCGCTGGTGACGCTGGCGCTCGTCCCGAATCCGGCGCCGGATCGCTACGGCGGCGTGCTCGTCGACGACGACGGCGTGGTCACGGGGTTCGTGCCTCGTGGCACGCCGGGCCGGACCTGGCATTTCGCCGGGATCCAGCTCGCCGAGCGCGCGGCCTTTGCCGGCCTCGAGGACGGCGTGCCCGCGCGCAGCATCGGCGGTGTCTACTCCGATCTGATGGCCGCGCGCCGGGGCTCGATCCGGGGATTCCGGTCGGAGGCGCGATTCTTCGACATCGGCACGCCGCGCGAGTACCTGGACACCTGCCTCGCGCTCGCCGGCGCCCGGGTGGTCGCCGGGTCCGGGGTCGAGGTCGCCAGCACGGCCACGGTCGACCGCTGCGTGCTGCTCGACGGCGCGCGCGTCGAAGGCGGCGCGCGCCTGCACGGTGTGGTCGTCGAAGAAGGAACCCTTGTGCCGGGCGGTTTCGAGGCCGCCGAATGCGTGCTGCTGCCATCCGACGCGGGCGGACCGCCGGTCGCCGTGGCGTTCGAAGGCGGCGCACCCCTAGCCTGATTTGCCATGACGAAGCGAGCAGCGACGGCCGCCCTGCCGGACCGCGTGCAGGAATACCTCCGGAGGAGCGGGCTGGAAACCCGCGCCGTCACCGTCCATCCTTTGACCGGCGACGCGTCGGACCGTCGCTATTTCCGCGTGCTGCGGCGGTCGGAGCCGCCGGTGGTCATCGCCCTGCATGCCGGGCCGTTCGACGCCGACACGCTTCCCTTCGTGCAGGTGGCGCGGCTCCTGGCGGCGATGCCGCTGCCGATCCCGAAGATCCTCGACCGGGCCGGCGACCTCGGCATCCTGCTTCTCGAGGACCTCGGCGACGTCACCCTGCAGGCCCACGTCGGGGCAGCGCCGGCCGCCGAGCACAACCGGCTCTACCGGGAGGCGGTCGCCCTCATCGACATCCTCCAGTCCCGGGGCGCGGAGCTGGCGTCGCCCGAGTACCCGCCGTACTCGATTGCGTTCGACGTCGAGAAGCTGCTCTGGGAGCTCGACTTCTTCACGAAGCACTTCCTCGAGGCCTATCGCGGCGCCTGCATCCAGCCGGCCGCCCGCGACGCGCTCCGGGAGGAGTGGCGGAAACTGGCCGAGGAGCTCGCCGCCGAGCCTCGCGTGCTCTGCCACCGCGATTATCACAGCCGCAACCTGATGCTCCACGAGGAGGAGCTCTACCTCATCGACTTCCAGGATGCGCGGCTCGGTCCCGACACGTACGATCTCGCATCGCTGCTCCGGGACGCCTATGTCGATCTGGACGAGGAGACGGTCGACGAGCTGATCGACTACTTCATCGCGCTGAAGCGGCCGCGCGGATCGGATCGGCGTGCCCAGCGGGCCTGGGAGGAGGACTTCCGGCGGCGGTTCGACGTGATGGCGCTCCAGCGCAACCTGAAGGCGCTCGGCACCTTCGGATACCAGACGGTCGCGCGGGGCAACAGCGTCTACATCCAGTACATCCCGCGGACCCTCCGGCACGTCGCCTCGAACCTCGCCAGGCGCGACGGCCCGTTCGGACGGCTGCGGGAGCTGCTCGCGCCCCACGTCGAAGAACTGCGCTAGGGCGGGACGCCGGCCTCCCCCGGCGGGCCGGCGCCGTACTTCAGGTACACTAGATCGTTACGCCGCCCCCGCGGGCGCGGGCCATTCCCATGCAGTTCGGCATCTCCACGCACCTCTATCACGGCGACCGCCTCGACCGGGACCACCTGGTGGAGATCGCGGCGCACGGCTTCGAGGTGGTGGAAATCTTCGCCACGCGGACGCACGTCGACTATCACGACGCCGCCGCGCTGGCCGACCTGCGGGCCCACCTCGCGGATACCGGCCTGCGCGCGCACTCGGTGCACGCGCCGATTGCCGAAGGACTGCGCGACGGCGTGTGGGGGCCGGCCTTCTCGCTGGCGACATCCGACGAGGCCGCGCGGCAGGTCGCCGTCGACGAGACGCGGGCGGCGCTGCGCGCCGCGGCCGCGCTGGACGCCGGGATCGTGGTCGTCCACCTGGGTGTGCCGCTGGCGCAGGGGCCCGACAGCCGGGACAACCGGCTCGATGCCGCGCGCCGCAGCCTCGAGACGCTCGTGGACGACGCCGCGTCGCTGCGCGTCAGGCTCGCCCTCGAGGTGATCCCGAACCCGATCTCCGAAGCCGAAGCGCTGGTCCGGTTCATCGAGGAGGATCTCGACGTCGATCACGTCGGCATCTGCCTCGATTCCGGTCACGCCTTCATGATGGGCGACCTGATCGACGCGATCGAGGTGGTGTCGGGCCACCTGATCACGACACACCTGCACGACAACCACCGCCGGAGCGACGACCACCTCGTGCCGTTCGACGGAGGCATCGACTGGGCCGCCGCAGCGATGACGCTGCAGAAGGTCGGCTACGACGGTGTCTGGATGTTCGAGCTCGGCGCGGACGGACCGCCACGGCGCATCCTCGAGAAGGCGCAGGAGGCACGGCGACGGTTGGAGGGGTTTCTCACCGGCCCCTGATCCCTGGCCCCTGGCCCTGCACACAGCACGCATGGCATACATCCAGGACATCGCACGCCACGAAGGACAGCAGGTCACGATCAACGGCTGGCTGTACAACCGCCGCTCGAGCGGGAAGATCCACTTCCTGCAGCTGCGCGACGGCACAGGATTCATCCAGGCGGTGATGTCGAAGGCCGCCGTCGGCGAGGAGGTCTTCCGGACCGCCGATCACCTGCCCCAGGAATCGTCGCTGTCGGTCACCGGGACGGTCCGGGCCGACTCGCGGGCCCCGGGCGGCTACGAGATCGACGTGACCGGCCTGACGGTCCACCAGGTCGCCCACGAATATCCGATCACGCCGAAGGAGCACGGCGTCGACTTCCTGCTCGACCGGCGGCACCTCTGGATCCGCTCGCCGCGCCAGCACGCGATCCTGCGGGTGCGCCACGAGGTGATCGACGCGGTCCGCGACTTCTTCAACAGCCGCGACTTCATCCTCCTGGACACGCCGATCTTCACGCCGGCCGCCTGCGAGGGGACGACGAGCCTCTTCCCCGTCCAGTACTTCGAGGACACCACCGCGTACCTCACCCAGAGCGGCCAGCTGTACAACGAGGCGAACGCGATGGCGTTCGGCCGCGTGTACTGCTTCGGCCCGACCTTCCGCGCGGAGAAGTCGAAGACGCGCCGGCACCTCACCGAGTTCTGGATGGTCGAACCGGAGATGGCGTACGCGACCCTGGACGATGTCATGGACCTGGCCGAGGCGCTGGTGGTCTCCGTGGTCGAGCGCGTGCTCGAGCGGCGGGCGCGTGAGCTGAAGGTGCTCGAGCGCGACACCTCGAAGCTCGAAGCCGTCAAGGCGCCGTTCCCGCGCGTCTCGTACGACGAGGCGGCGAAGCTCCTCGTCGACAAGGGGCTGCCGTTCGAGTACGGCAACGACTTCGGGGGCACCGACGAGACCGTGCTGTCGGAGCAGTTCGATCGCCCCGTCTGCGTGCACCGCTACCCCGCCGCGGTGAAGGCGTTCTACATGAAGCCGGACCCGGATCAGCCCGACAAGGCGCTGGGCGTCGACGTGCTCGCACCGGAAGGCTACGGCGAGATCATCGGCGGCGGCGAGCGCATCGCCGACCACGACCTGCTCCTGCGGCGGATCGAGGAGCACCAGCTCCCGCGCGAGGCGTTCGAGTGGTACCTGGACCTCCGGAAGTACGGGTCGGTGCCGCACGGCGGATTCGGCATGGGCATCGAGCGCGTGGTCGCCTGGATCTGCGGACTCGAGCACGTCCGCGAGACGATTCCGTATCCCCGGATGCTCTACCGGCTGTATCCCTGATGAAGCCCGTGAAGATCGGCATGGTCTCGCTCGGCTGCCCGAAGAACCTCGTCGACTCCGAGGTGATGCTCGGGCTGGCGGCCGAGGCCGGACACACCATCACGGCGGACGCGGCCGACGCCGAGGTGCTCGTCGTCAACACCTGCGCGTTCATCGATCGGGCGAAGCAGGAGTCGATCGACGCCATCCTCGAGATGGCGCGGCTCAAGCAGACCGGCAACTGCCGGCGGCTCGTCGTCACCGGCTGCCTGGCGGAGCGCTATCGGGACGAGCTGGCGGCGCAGATCCCCGAGATCGATGCGCTGCTCGGCACGGGGGAAGTGCCGGAGATCGTCGCCGCCGTCGAAGGACGCGCGGAGCCCGCGGCCGCGGCCACGCCGCCCCGGGCCGCGGTCATGCCGGCGACGCTGTACCGCAAGCGGCCGGGGCACGCGCCGCTCGGCGGGCGGCCGGCGCTGCCGACCTACATCTACGATGCGGCAACCCCGCGCCGGCTCGCGACGCCGCGGCACTACGCCTACGTGAAGGTCGCCGAGGGGTGCGACTACAGCTGCGCGTTCTGCATCATCCCGCGCCTGCGCGGGCCGTACCGCAGCCGGCCGGCGGACGAGATCGTGCGGGAGGCCGAGGCGCTGGCGGCACAGGGCGTCCGCGAGCTGCTGCTCATCAGTCAGGACACGACCTTCTACGGCACCGATCGGGGGGAACGCGGCGCGCTGGCGGCGCTGCTGCGCCGGCTGGATCGCGTCGACGGGCTCGAGTGGATCCGGCTCCTGTACCTCTACCCCACCACGGTGGACGCCTCGCTCATCGACGCGATGGCGGAGTCCGAGAAGGTCTGCCGGTACATCGACCTGCCGCTGCAGCATGCCTCGGACGCGGTGCTGCGCCGGATGGGGCGTCCGGGGACGCGCCGGAGCTACGAGACGCTGCTCGGGCATCTCCGCGACCGGATGCCCGACGTCACGCTCCGGACCACGTTCATCGTCGGCTTCCCGGGCGAAACGGAGCAGGACGTCGACGAGCTGGAGCGCTTCATCGAGGCGGTCGGCTTCGACCACGTCGGGGTGTTCACCTACTCGCACGAGGAAGGCACCCGCGCCGGGGCGTGGGACGACGATGTGCCGGCGGCCGAGAAGCGCCGGCGGCGGGACCGGCTGATGGCCCGGCAGCGCACGCTCGTGGAGCGGGCGCAGGCCGGGCGGGTCGGATCCCGGGTCCGGGTCATGGTCGACGGCCCGTCGCCGGAGCACGAGCTGGTCCTGCGCGGCCGGACACCGGGGCAGGCGCCCGACATCGACCCGGTCGTCTATTTCACCGAGTGCGACCCGTCCGAGCTGGCGCCGGGGCAGGTGGTCGAGGCCGAAGTGGTGGGCGCAAGCGGCTATGACCTGCTGGCGCGTCCGTTGCTGTAGCCAGCCCCTGTGTGCTAGAATCGGTAGTTCGGATACGGCTGAAAGCGCACGTCTGAGTGGGCAATTGGCCCACTTTTTCTTTTTGGGGGCCGGCGGCGTTGGGCCCGGGGATGGACGCACTCGCAGTGATCCGCGCGGCGGCTGAACGGGTCGCGACGGCCCACGGGCTCGAGCTCTTCGACCTCGAGCTCACCCGCGAATCGCAGGGCTGGGTCGTCCGGGTGACGATCGACAAGCCCGGCCCGGCCTCTACCCCTGAAGAGAGCGTGAGCATCGAGGATTGCGCGACGGTGAGCCGCGAGCTCGGCACGATCCTCGACGTGGACGATCCGCTCGATCGATCCTATCTGCTCGAGGTGACGTCGCCGGGGCTGGACCGCCCCCTCCGACACGAGGGAGACTTCCGCCGGTTCGCCGGGCGGCTGGCGAGCATCGTGGTCGGGGAGCCGCTCGACGGCCAGTCCTATTTCGCCGGTCGCATCCGGGGCGTGGAAGACGGGCAGGTGATCCTGCTCATCGGCAAGCGGCAGCGGGAACAGCGAATCCCGCTCGCCGCGATCAAGCGCGCGCGGCTCGAGGTGGAGTTCTGATGCGCGCGTGACTCTCAGGGGCGTGTAACTACGGTATGACCAGCCCGCTGCAGCAACTGATCGATACGATCGCCAAGGAGAAGGGGATCGAGCCGTCGGTCATCATCTCGGCGATCGAAGACGCCGTCCTGGCGGCTTCGCGCAAGGCCTACAAGTCCAACGAGAACCTGAAGGCGCGCTTCAATCCCGAGACGGGCCAGGTCGACCTGTTCGCGGTCAAGCAGATCGTCGAAACCGTGACCGACCCGGCCGTCGAGGTCTCGCTGGCCGAGGCCCAGGCGCTCTACGGCGACGAGGCCGAGGTCGACATGGAGATCGAGTTCCCCAAGCCGACCGACGTCCTGGGCCGCATCGCCGCGCAAACCGCCAAGCAGGTCATCTTCCAGAAGGTCCGCGAGGCCGAGCGCGAGAACATCTACGCGGAGTACGCCGACCGCGTGGGCGAGGTCGTGCACGGCACCGTCAAGCGCTTCGAGACCGGCGACATGATCGTCGAGATCGGCAACCGGGTCGAAGCGGTGCTGCCCCGCAAGGAGCAGTCGCGCGCCGAGAGCTACAACCCGGGCGACCGCCTGCGCGCCGTCATCAAGGGCGTGAACCGGGCCGCCAAGGGGCCGCAGGTCGTGCTGTCGCGCACGGACCCGGCCCTGCTCATCAAGCTCTTCGAGCAGGAAGTGCCCGAAATCTACGACGGCACCGTGATGATCCGCGGCGCCGTGCGCGAGGCGGGCGATCGCGCCAAGGTGGCGGTCTACTCGCGCGAGCGCGACGTCGACCCGGTCGGCGCGTGCGTCGGCATGAAGGGCACCCGCGTCCAGGCGATCATCCGCGAGCTGCGCGGCGAGAAGATCGACATCGTCGAGTACTCCGAGGACCCGGTGACGTTCGTCACCAACGCGCTCAGCCCGGCGCGCGTGCAGCGCGTCTCGATCGTCGACGACCGCGAGCGCGTGATGGAAGTCGTCGTCGAGGACAAGCAGCTGTCGCTCGCCATCGGGAAGAAGGGCCAGAACGTCCGCCTGGCCGCGAAGCTGACCGGCTGGCGGATCGATATCAAGAGCGAAGAGGAGAAGCGCCGCGAGATCGAGGCGCAGTTCGACCTGTCGCTCGGCGCGGCCGGCGAGCCGGAGCCGCTGCCCGACATCGTCTGGCCGGGCGAGGAGCCTGGCGCGGGCGCGGAAGCGGGCGCCGTCGAACCGGAGGGCAACGCGCAGGCGGCCGAGCAGACCGCGGCCGGCGACGCCGAGCGGTCGGAACCGGAGATCGCGTCCGGGGGCGAGGCCGTCGCCGAGCAGGAAGCGGCCACCACCGAGCCCGAATCGCGGTAAGGTGCACGGCGTCGGGCCGTGTCCCGGGGGAGTATCAGAGGTAACCGTTGGCAACTGTTCGGATATACAAAGTCGCGGAACTGCTGCAGACCACCAGCCAGGAGGTGATGGCGCTGCTCAAGCGCGATCACGGCATCGAGGTGAAGAGTGCCTCGAGCACCATCGAGGAGGTCGTCGGGCGGCAGTTCGTCGAGCGCATCGCGCGCCAGCGGGGGATCACTCTGCCCTCCGGCGACATGTTCGCCGACGGGGCCACTGCCCGTCCGGGCGCCCGCAAGCCGGGCGGCAAGAAAGGGGCCCCGCCCGAGCCGCCGAAGCCCGCGGCGCCGACGCTCGGTCCGCCGCGTCTGGTGAAGTCGGCGAAGGCCATCCACCAGGCGGAGCGGGCGGCGGCGGCTGCAGCGGCCGCTGCGGCTGGCGCCCAGGCCGCGGCCGACGCCGGCGTGGCCGAAGCGGAGAAGGAAGCGCCGCCCGCGCCGCGCGCGCCGGAGCCCGCCGAGGTCGCCGCGCCGGCTGCCAGCGCGCAGCCGGCCGTGCAGCCCGAACCGGTCGCCGAGACGACGGCCGCCCCGGCAGCAGGTGAAGCTCCGGCGGCTGCCGAGACGGCTGCGCCGCAGCCTGACGTGGCCGAGCCGCAGACGCCTGCTGCCGAGGAGCCGGCGGCCGCTCCGGCGGCATCGACCGAAACGCCGGCCACACCACCGCCGCCCCAGCGGGAGCCTGTGCTCCCCCGGCCGATCGCGCATCAGCCGACCGGGCGCGTGGTGCCCCCGTCGATCCGTCTGCGGATCGAGGATCCGAACGCGCCGCCACGGCCGGCTCCGCCGCCGCGGCCGGCGCCGGCCCGTCCGTCGCCGCAGACCATCGTGGGACCGGCGTCGCGTACCGGCACGCCCACCGTGGCGCCGCCGCGCCCGGGCCCACCGCCCCCGCCGCCGCGTCCGTCCTACCAGACGCCGCAGACGCTGGGTGGTCCGCGTCCGCTGCCGACCCAGCCGGTGCGCCCGCAGGCGCCCGGCATGGCCGCGCGTCCCGGCATGCCGCGTCCGACCGCCGGGCGGCCCGGCTATCGTCCGTCCCCCGCGCCGCGCCCCTCGGCGCCGCGCCGTCAGCAGCCGCGGCAGGAGCGTCCGGCCCCTGCCCCGGCCGCCCCGGTCGCCATCACGCGATCGATCACGCTGGCCGAGGGCATGACCGTCAAGGACCTCGCCGACAAGCTCGACGTGCGGGTCAAGGACCTGCTGCGCAAGCTCCTCGAACAGGGGCGGATGATGACGATCAACTCCACGCTGGACGCGGAGACGGCCACGGCCGTCGCCCGCGAGTTCGGCGCCGACGTCCAGATGCGGACGTTCGAGGAGGAGATGATCGACGTCGAGTCGACGGAGAGCCGTCCGGAGGACCTGGTGCCGCGTGCGCCGGTCGTCACGGTCATGGGCCACGTCGACCACGGCAAGACGACGCTGCTCGACGCGATCCGGGAATCGCGCGTCGCCGAGCGCGAGGCCGGCGGCATCACGCAGCACATCGGCGCCTACAACGTCCAGGTGGGCGATCGCAGCGTGGTGTTCCTCGACACGCCGGGTCACGAGGCGTTCACGATGATGCGCTCGCGCGGCGCGCGCGTCACCGACGTGGTCGTGCTCGTCGTCGCGGCCGACGACGGCGTGATGCCGCAGACGCGCGAGGCGATCAACCACGCGCGGGCGGCGAACGTGCCGATCGTCGTCGCGGTGAACAAGATCGACAAGCCGGGCGCCAACCCCGACAACGTCAAGCGCGAGCTGGCCGAGCTCGGCCTCGTGCCGGAGGCGTGGGGCGGCGACACGGTCACGGTGGAGGTCTCGGCGAAGAAGCGGCAGAACATCGACCTGCTGCTCGAGATGATCCTGCTGTCCTCGGACATCCTGGAGCTCAAGGCCAACCCGAAGCGGCCGGCCATGGGCACGGTCCTCGAGGCGAAGCTGGATCGCGGCCGCGGCCCCGTCGCGACGGTGCTCGTGCAGGACGGCACGCTGCGCGTCGGCGACAACGTCATCGCGGGCTCGATCGTCGGCAAGGTCCGCGCGCTCGTGGACGACCGCGGGCGGCAGACGAAGTCGGCGGGCCCGGCGACGCCGGTCGAGGTGCTCGGTCTCACCGGGCTGCCGCAGCCCGGCGACACGTTCCAGTCGGTCGCCGATGCGGCCAAGGCGCGCCAGATCGCGCTCTTCCGCCAGGAGCAGGCGAAGGTCAAGGCGCTCGGCGCGCGCAGCTCGCGGCTCACGCTCGAGTCGCTGCGCGACGCGATTGCCGAAGGGGGCGTCAAGGAGCTCCCGATCATCCTCAAGGCGGACGTGCAGGGCTCCGCGGAGGTGCTCGCCGACTCGCTGCAGAAGCTCAGCGACGACAAGGTCAAGGTCAAGATCGTCCACTCGGGCGTCGGCGCGATCACGGAGTTCGACGTCCTGCTGGCCACGACGAGCAACGCGATCGTCATCGGGTTCAACGTGCGGCCCGATCGCAACGCCGCGGAGGTCGCGGAGCGCGAGAAGGTCGACATCCGCCTGCACTCGGTCATCTACAACGTGACCGACGAGATCAAGAAGGCGATGGCCGGCCTGCTCGAGCCGACGTTCAAGGAGACGCGGCTCGGGACCGCGGAGGTGCGCGAAGTGTTCCGCGTGCCGAAGGTCGGCTCCATCGCCGGCTGCATGGTCACCGAGGGGCGGATCACCCGGGCGGGCGACGCCACGGCACGCCTCCTGCGCGACAACGTCGTCGTGTTCGAGGGCCGGATCGCGTCGCTGCGCCGGTTCAAGGACGACGTGTCCGAGGTCAAGGCGGGGATGGAGTGCGGCATCGGCCTCGAGCGCTTCAACGACATCAAGGTCGGCGACGTCATCGAGGTCTTCGTCGTCGAGAAGGTCGCCCCTGCCGCCGTCTAGCGGGTGGCTGGACGGCAATCCGCCCCGCGGATTGCCGTCCGCGTCACTACCCGCCCGGACGTCGGGCATCCGCAATCCGATGACTCCCCGGTCCGCACCAGAGCCGCAATCCGCAGTCCGCCATCCGCAATGGTGATCGCGTACATGACGCTCGAGTGTCACCTGGCGGTTGCGCGATCGCTCAAGGACAAGCGCATGGTGCTCCGCAGCGTGAAGGACCGCGTGCGGCGCTTCAACGTCGCCGTGGCGGAGACCGCCCATCAGGACCTGTGGCAGCGGGCCGAGCTCGTGGCCGTCACGGTCGCGGCGACTGAGGACGCGGCGCGGCGGGAGCTGGAGGCGGTGGCGGATGCGATCGAGCACGCGGAGCCGGGGCTGATCACGCGGAGCGAGGTCGAGCTGCTGTGAACCGGACGGTGCGGCTCGGGGAGCAGATCCGCGAGGAGCTGGGAGACCTGCTGGCGCGCGAGGTGCGCGATCCCGGCATCGGGTTCGTGACGCTGACGCGCGTCCGCGTGACCGAGGATCTCCTCCAGGCCCGCGTGTACTACACCGCCCTCGGCGACCCCGACGCGCGGCGGCGGACGGCGCGCGCGCTCGACCGGGCGCTGCCCTTCCTGCGCCGCGCGCTCGGCGAGCGCCTGCGGCTGCGGCGGGTGCCGGAACTGTCCTTCACGTACGACGAGTCCGTCGGCCACCAGGCGAGGGTCGAGGAACTGCTCGAGGAGATTCGCCGCGAGGATGCCCGGCGCGCAGCCGAGACCCGGGGAGACGAGGACGCCGTTGCCGACAACCAGTCCGACGAGTGACGCGCGGCGCGAGGCCATCGGCAGGATTGCCGACGCCATCCGCGACCGCCGCCGGTTCGTGATCAGCTCCCACGTCCGCCCGGACGGCGACGCCATCGGATCGCAGCTCGCGATGGCGTTCGCGCTCGACGCGCTCGGCAAGGAGGTCGCGATCGTCAACCGCGATCCGGTGCCGGGCCCGCTCCGCGCGTTCCCCGGCACGGACCGGATCCAGGTGGCCGACCGGGTCGACGGCGACTACGACGCCGCCATCGTGATGGAGTGCGGCACGCTGGAGCGGACCGGCGTGGCCGGGCTCGACCGGACGTTCGTGATCAACATCGATCACCACCAGGGGAACGCCGCGTACGGCGACCTCAACTGGTTCGACGCCGGCGCCGCGGCCTGCGCGGAGATGGTGTTCGATCTCGTCGTCGCGCTGGGCGTGCCGATCTCGCGCGAGATCGCCACGCACGTCTACGTCGGCATCCTCACCGACACCGGCTCGTTCCACTACTCCGGCATCAGCGCGCGGACGTTCGACATCTGCCGGCAGCTGGTGGAGGCGGGCGTCGATCCGCCGACCGTCGCGCGCGCGGTGTTCGACAGCAACACGCTGGGCCGGCTGAAGCTGTTCGGCGCGGTGCTGAGCGCGATCGAGCTCGAGCACGACGGCAAGCTGGCCGTGATGCGGGTGGACCAGCAGATGGCACGCGACGCGGGCGGCACGTACGAGGACACCGAGGGGCTGATCAACCTGCCGCTGACCGTGCGCGAGATCCGCGCGTCCGTCTTCTTCAAGGAGGTCGGGCCGTCGGAGTACCGCGTCAGTCTGCGGTCGAAGGGGTCGATTGACGTCGCCGCGGTCGCGAAGCGCTTCGGCGGCGGCGGGCATCGCAACGCCTCCGGCTGCACGGTCCCGGGCAGCTACGCCGACGCCCGCGCGCAGGTCGTCGACGCGATGGGCCCGGCCATCCAGGCGGGCCTCGAACAGGACGCGGAGTCCGCCGCCCGCGCATGAGCCCGGAGCCGCGGGGCCCGGAGGGCGGCCTCATCGTCGACAAGCCGGAGGGGCTGACGTCGCACGACGTCGTCGCCGCGGCGCGGCGTGCGCTGAGCCAGCCGCGCATCGGCCATACCGGTACGCTGGATCCGATCGCGACCGGCGTCCTCGTGCTGCTGCTGGGCCGGGCGACGCGGCTGGCGCAGTTTCTGACGGGCGCGCAGAAGACGTACCGGGCCGTCGTCCGCTTCGGGTTCGCCACCGACACGTACGACGCCGCGGGCACGCCCCTCGGCCCGGAGCAGCCGGTGACCCTCGATCCGGCGGTCCTCGAGGCGGCGCTCGACGGGTTCCGCGGGAGGTACGAGCAGGTCCCCCCGCCCGTGTCGGCGAAGAAGGTGGGCGGACGCCGGGCGTACGAGCTGGCCCGTGGCGGACAGGAGGCGGTGCTCGCGCCGGTTCCGGTCGAGGTCTTCGACCTGCAGGTCGTCGAGGTGAACAGGGCTCGGGCGACGCTGCGCCTCACCTGCTCGGCGGGGTTTTACGTGCGGGCCCTGGCGCACGCGCTCGGCGAGCGGCTCGGGACGGGCGCCCATCTGGCCGCGCTCTGCCGCGAACGGGTCGGCGCGTTCGGCATCGAGGAGGCCGTGCCGCTGGCGACGCTCGTCGGGGCGCCGGCCGAGGCCGCCGGGCGCGTGCTGCCGATGCGGACGCTGCTTGCCGGCTACCCGATGGTGACGCTGACGGCGGAGGGACGCCGGCGGGCGGGACACGGCCAGCCGGTACGCCCGGCGGACGTCGCGGCGGGAGTCAAACCGCTGCAAGTAGATGGTTTTGCTGGACTTGTCGACGAGGATGGGACCCTCGTCGGGGTGGCACGTTCCGTCGGAGGAGCTTTGCACCCCGTCGTGGTCCTGATGTAAACTTTCGTCTTTCGTGTCGCTTCGACACGGGTGACGGCGGCCTGGTTACGACTGGGCCGTACGTGGAGGACTTGCGTTGGCTCTGACGAAGGATCGCAAGACGGAGCTCATTGGCTCCTACAGGACACACGAGACGGACACCGGCTCCCCCGAAGTGCAGGTGGCCATCCTCAGCGAGCGGATCAACTACCTGACCGAGCACTTCAAGACGCACGCCAAGGATCACCATTCCCGGCGCGGATTGCTGAAGCTGGTCGGCCAGCGCCGTCGGCTGCTGGACTATCTGAAGTCCAAGGACGCCGACCGGTACGCCGAATTGATCCGGAAGCTCGGTATCCGCAAGTAGGACGGCCGAATCGGACTGGGGCGCAACCAGTCGGAAGGGTAAACGGGTGGAGACAGGCGGGACGGGGCTGAGGAGTGCCAGCGCGGGCGCCGGTGTCCGCGTGCGCCCCGGCTGTGCCCCTCTCGCCAGGCCCCGTCGACCCCGTGCGGCCCGCCTCCAGCCTTCCAGGCCGTCGAGCGTCCCGCCGCACCCGCGACGCCCCCCATTCAACCGGACCGGCTGGCCGCGCTGTACCGCAGCGCCCGCCGGCCCGCTCCCGCAGCACGCAACAGGAAACGCTCTGAGTACCTTATGCACACCCGCGCACTGACGATTGGCTCCCAGACACTCTCGATCGAGACCGGCAAGCTGGCCAAGCAGGCCGACGGCTCCGTGCTCGTCCGCTTCGGGGACACGATGGTCCTCGTCACCGCCTGCTACGCGGCCAATCCGCGCGAGGGGATCGACTTTCTCCCGCTCACGGTGGACTACCGCGAGTACACGTACGCGTCCGGCCGCATCCCCGGCGGGTTCTTCAAGCGCGAAGGCAAGCCGGCCGAGAAGGAGGTGCTGACCTCGCGCGTGATCGA
>DASVDJ010000120.1:0-5527 GCA_036381155.1 Vicinamibacterales bacterium | reverse complement strand
GATCGCCGAGACGATCCGCGGCTTCAAGGAGATCGTCGAGGGCAGGCACGACGCGCTGCCGGAGCAGGCGTTCTACATGGTCGGGACGATCGACGAGGCGATCGAGAAGGCGAAGAACGCATGACCATCCCGAAGGCGCTCGCGCTCGAGATCGTCACGCCCGATCGGCCCATCGTCACCGAGGAGGTCGACGAGGTCCAGCTCCCCGGGTGGGACGGCGCGCTCGGCATCCTGCCGGGCCATACGCCGCTGCTGGCGATGCTCCGGCCGGGCGAGCTGTGGTACCGGAAGGGGAGCGAGCGGAGCTACGTCGTCCTCGACTTCGGCATGGCCGAAGTGCTGCCGGACCGCGTCACGGTCATGGTGCGCCTCGCCGACCGGCCCGAGGAGATCGACGTCGAGCGGCAGGAGCGGGAGCGGCGCGAGGCCGAGGAGGAGATGCGGCAGGCCCGCACGGAGGAGGACGCCGAGCGGGCGCGGATCGCGATGCTCACCGCGATGATGAAGCTGCGGGCGGCCGAGCGCGTGCGGATGAAGAGGGGGCTCTAGGATTGCCGATTGCGGATTGCGGATCGCGGATCGATGGCGGATTCCGTGATTGCGGATTGAGGCCGGCCAGCCGCGCGTAGACGCATGCTGGCCAACCTCCGCAATCTGCTGAAGTACCGCGGGCTGATCCACAGCCTCGTCGTCCGCGATCTGAAGGCGCGCTACCGCGGGTCGGTCCTCGGGTTCTTCTGGTCGTTCGTCAACCCGCTCCTCCTGCTGCTGATCTACTCGTTCGTCTTCACCGTCATCCTGCCGGGGGCGCACTCCGACATCCAGCCGTTCGCGCTCTTCATGTTCTGCGGCATCCTGCCGTGGACCTGGTTCTCCTCGTCGCTGCTCGAGTCGTCGAACGTGCTCATCTCGGGCGGCAATCTGATCAAGAAGGTGCTCTTCCCCGCGGAAGTGCTGCCGGTCGTCACGGTGCTGGCGAACATGGTGCACTTCTTCCTCGGGCTGCCGATCCTCGGCGCGTTCCTGCTCTACTACCGGATCCCGCTCAACCTGTCGGAGCTCGTCTGGTTCCCGGTGGTCGTCTTCACGCAGCTGGTGCTCACGCTGGGCCTCGCGCTCATCGTGTCCTCGCTGACCGTGCACTTCCGTGATTTGAAGGACCTGCTCGCGAACCTGCTCACGTTCTGGTTCTTCGCCACGCCGATCATCTACCCGATGACGATGGTGCCGGGGATCGGGAAGACGCTGCTCGATCTGAACCCGTTCACGCACCTGGCGATCTCCTACCAGGAGATCCTGTTCTACGATGGGCCGTACGGCCACTGGAAGTGGCTCCTGGCGCTGCTGGCGGCCTCCATCGCGCTGTTCTTCGCCGGGTACTTCATCTTCGACCGCCTGCGCGACTCGCTGGCGGAGGAAGTGTGAGCATCGTGAGCGCGACAGCCATCGAAGCGCGCGACGTCACCAAGGTCTATCGCCGGTTCGCGCATCGCAAGCAGTTCGCGACGCTGAAGAGCGCGCTGCTCTCCGGCAGCCTCGTGCGGGATCTGCGGCCCGAGGAGACGTTCACGGCGCTGAAGGGGATCTCGTTCACCGTCCCGAAGGGCGCGACCTACGGCATCATCGGCCGCAACGGCTCCGGCAAGAGCACGATGCTCAAGTGCGTCGCCGGCATCACGCGCCCGAGCTCCGGGACGCTGACCGTGAACGGCCGCATCTCAGCCCTCATCGAGCTCGGGGCCGGCTTCCATCCCGAGATCTCCGGGCGCGAGAACGTCTTCATCAACGGCATCATGCTGGGCCTCTCGAAGCGCGAGATCGCCAGGCGCTTCGACGAGATCGTGGAGTTCGCCGAGCTCGAGGACTTCATCGACGCGCCGGTCAAGACGTACTCGTCCGGCATGTACATGCGCCTCGGCTTCGCCGTGGCGATTCACGTGGACCCCGACGTGCTGCTGGTCGACGAGGTACTCGCCGTCGGCGACGAGGGCTTCACGCACAAGTGCCTCGACAAGTTCGGCGAGTTCCGGCGGCGCGGCAAGACGATCCTGCTCGTCACGCATTCGCTCGGGCTGGTGGAGCGCTTCTGCGACGAGGCCCTGTGGATCGACGAGGGGGTTGCGAGGGCGTCGGGCGACCCGCGGCGCGTCGTCGGCGCCTACATCACCGACGTCGAGAAGGCCGAGGAGCGCGTCCTCGCGGCCGGCGACGCGAGGGCCAGGGAACAGGTGGACGCCGCGCCGGCGGCGCCGGAGCAGGAGGCGGCGACGATCGCCACGGGCGAGGAGCCTCCGCGCGACATGTTCCTGGCCGCCGAGGGGCGCTGGGGTTCACGCGAGGTCGAGATCACCAGCGTGACCCTCACCGGCGGCGACGGCCAGAGCAGCCACGTCTTCCACACCGGCGAGCCGATGACGATCACGCTCGGCGTCCGGACCGCGGGCCGCGTCACCGATTTCGTGTTCGGCATCGGCATCTTCAACGCGGACGGGGTCTGCTGCTACGGCACCAACACGAACATCGCCGAGCTGAAGTCGATCGAGTTCAGCGGAACCGGGGAGGTCCGCTTCGTCATCGACAGCCTCGACCTGGTCGCCGGGACGTACAAGCTCGACGTCGCCGTGCACAAGCGCGACGGCGTCCCGTACGACTACCACCGGCTCCTCTATACCTTCCGCGTGAAGTCACGGACCGAGGACGTCGGCATCTACCGTCCGCGACACCGCTGGGAGTTCTCGCCGAGCGTCCGCCTCGGTCCCGCCGACCTGTGAGCGCCCCCGCGACGCCGGCAGGAGTCGTCTCGCTCGACGCCGCGGTGAGGCTCGTCGGGGCCTGGCGCGCGCAGGGACGCACGATCGTCTTCACCAACGGCGTCTACGACCTCCTGCATCCCGGCCACGTCCGCTACCTGCAGGCGGCGCGCGCGCTCGGCGACGCCCTCATCGTCGCCGTCAACTCCGATCGATCGGTGCGCGCGAACAAGGGGCCGGAGCGCCCGATCAACCCGGAGGCGGAGCGCGCCGAAGTCGTCGCCGCGCTGGCGGCGGTCGACGCCGTGGTCGTCTTCGACGAGGACACGCCCCACCACATGATCAGCCGCATCCAGCCGGACGTGCTCGTGAAGGGGGCCGATTGGCCCGCCGACCAGATTGTCGGCCGGGACATCGTCGAAGCACGCGGCGGCCGGGTGGTCCTGATGCCGGTCGAGGAAGGGTTCTCGACGACGGCGCTGATCGAGCGGGCGAGAACGCTGGGGCGGGCCAATCGGCCCTGATCCGACCCTCCTCCGCCCTTCGGGTTACGGAGGGCGGGCCCGATGCGACTCGATATACTGATAGTTTGCGCCTCCTGGCGCTGACCGGGTTCGTGCGGTCTTCAACCTCGCTCTCACTCCGTGCGCTGTTCCGCTCCGCGGCTGCCCGTGCAGGCCTCGACGCAGACGCCGGGCGCCTGGCCGGCCTCACGCCCGCCGCGCAAGCCTTGTACGCGGCCGCCCGCGCGCATGCGGCGCCCGGCGACCTGGTCGTCGCCGTCGTACCCACGGATGCCGACGTCGAGCAGCTGACCGGCGACGCGCGCTACTTCCTCGACGCCCTCGAGGGGCTGGGCGAATCGGCGGCCGAACAGGCGGTCGTCCCCCTGCCATCACACGAGGTCGACCCGTATCGCGGGCTGGCGCCGCACCTGCAGGTCGCGTCCGCCCGCGCGCACGCGCTCGCCGGAATCGCGTCGGGCGACGCCCGTCTGGTGGTCGTCTCCGCGTCCGCGCTCCTTCCCCGGCTGATCCCGCCCGACCGCCTCGCGGGCGCCGTGCTCGAGCTGCGCGCGGGCGTCGAGATCGACCCGCACGACCTGGCGAGCCGGCTGGTGGACGCCGGATTCACGCGCGAGGACCCCGTCGATCAGCACGGCGAGTTCTGCGTCCGCGGCGGCATCGTCGACATCTTCCAGCCGGGTGACAGCGACCCGGTCCGGATCGAGTTCATCGGCGACACCATCGAGTCGCTCCGGCGCTACGACCCTGCGACCCAGCGCTCCACCGGCACCATCGATCAGGTCCGGATCCTGCCGATCCGGGAGCGCCTTGGCGACGGCGACGCGCCGGCGGCGGCCAATCCCGGTCTCGACGCGACCGTCTTCGAGTACCTGACCTTCAGGCGCCGGCTGGCCCCCATCCTCATCGAGCCCGACGACGTGCGGGCCGAGATCGAGCGGTTCCTGGAACAGATCACGGCCAGCCATCAGGCGCTGGTGACCGGCGAGCGCGCACCGCGCGGCCAGATGCCGCCCGACGTGGCGCCTCCGGAGCAGCTGTTCCTGGATGCGGACACGGTGATGTCGCGGCTGGCCGGGGCCGTGCGGGTGGAGCAGCTCGCGGTCGATCCGGAGGGCGTCCAGGCGCCGCACCAGGCGCGCCATGTCCGGTGTCAGCCCGCGCTCGAGTACCACGGCCGCGTGCCCGACTGGATCGCGGACGTGCGGCGCGCGCGCGATGCGGGCGAGACGGTGGTGTTCGTGGCCGCGTCGCCGGGGCGCGCCGAGCGCATGCTCGAGATCGCGCGCGACTACCAGATTGTCGCGGTTCCGGCGGAGCGCGCGGAGGACGCGCACGCGGCCGCGCTCGTCGTCGCCATCGGGCGGCTCTCGCGCGGATTCCGTCTGGCCGACGGCGGCCTGGCGATCTACGCCGAGACGGACCTCTTCGAGGAGGAACGCCGGGCGCCCGAAACGCGGAAGCGGCAGGCGAACCGCGCGTTCCTCTCCGACCTGCGCGACCTGAAGGTCGGCGACTACGTCGTCCACGTCGATCACGGCATCGGCGTCTTCGTCGGCCTCCGGCAGATCCCGGTCGGGCCGGGCGAACCGCAGCAGGAGTTCATGGAGCTGCGATACGCCGGCGACGACAAGCTGTTCGTGCCGGTCGAGCGGCTCGACCTGGTGCAGAAGTACACGGGCGGCACGCGTCCGTCGGTCGATCGGCTCGGCGGCACGACGTGGGCGCGCGCGAAGACGCGCGTCAAGAAGGCGATGCGCGACATGGCGGAGGAGCTGCTGAAGCTCTACGCCGCGCGCAAGGCCGTGCCCGGCCATGCCTTCTCGCCCGACACGCACTGGCAGCAGGAATTCGAGGACGCGTTCCCGTACGAGCTGACGCCCGACCAGCAGACCGCGATCGCCGACATCAAGCGCGACATGGAGGCGCCGGTCCCGATGGACCGCCTGCTCTGCGGCGACGTCGGCTACGGCAAGACCGAGGTCGCGATGCGCGCCGTGTTTCGCGCCGTGCAGGGTGGCAAGCAGGCGTGCCTGCTCGCGCCGACGACCGTGCTCGTCGAGCAGCACTACCGCACGATGACCGAGCGGTTCAAAGGTTTCGGCCTCGAGATCGGCAAGCTGTCGCGGTTCCAGGCGCGCGGCGAGCAGATCGAGACCGTCAAGAAGCTGTCCGAGGGCAAGCTCGACGTCGTCGTCGGCACGCATCGCCTGCTGTCGCCCGACGTGCGGTTCAAGGATCTCGGCCTGCTCG
>DASVDJ010000119.1:0-7754 GCA_036381155.1 Vicinamibacterales bacterium | reverse complement strand
GGGTAATGCGGGCTGGTCTGGATGTCGTTGAACGCGATCTCCACGACCAGTTCGGGCCTGACGTAGACCGTCCACTCGTCACGGCCGATCTCGAGCGACAGCAGCTTCTGCGTCTGCCACTCGAGCATCGCATCGGTGAGTCCCTTGAAGGTCTTGCCGAGCATCACGAAGCTGTTGTGCTCCGGATCGCGCGCGCCGAGGTGGAGGTTGCTGAGCCATCCGCGCCGCCGGCCCGATCCCCACTCGGCGGCCAGCACGACGAGGTCGAGCGTGCGCACCGCCTTCACCTTCAGCCACGCCGACCCGCGGCTTCCGGCGGAGTAGGGGGAGCGGCGCGCCTTCGCCATCACGCCTTCGTGCCCCTGATTGAGCGCGGCGTGCAGGAAATCGGCCGCGTCGGTCGCACCCGGCGAGATCAGGTGCGGGATGACCAGCGGCGCGGGGACGAGCGCGCGGAGGGCGTCGAAGCGCTCGGCCTGCGGAGCATCGAGAAGATCGCCGCCGTCGGCATGCAGGAGATCGAAGAAGACCGGCGACAGCGGCAGCTCGCGCCTGAGGGCTTCCACATCGAGCCTCCGGCCGAACCGGCGCATGGTCTCCTGGAACGGGCGGGGTGTTCCATCCGGCCGGAAGGCGATGACCTCGCCGTCGAGGATCAGCTCCCGCGCCGGCAGCGCGCGGACGGCCTCGACCACTTCGGGCACCGCGCCCGTCACCGGCCGCAGCGCACGCGAGTACACCGCCACGTCGTCGCCCGACTTGTGCACCTGGATGCGCGCACCGTCGAGCTTGTATTCGAGCGCGGCGTCGCCGAGCTCCGTCACGGCGTCCTCGATGTCCTCCGCGGAGTCCGCCAGCATCGGCTGCACGGGCCTGAACACCTGGAGCGAGAACGGCGCCAGGCCGGATTCGCCCTTCTCGAGCGCCGCGCGCGCGACGGGCGCAAGGCTGCCGGCGAGCATGGCCGCTCGCCGGACCCGCGCCGCAGGAATGCTGCCGGCACGGGCGACGGCATCGAGCAGTACGCCTTCGAGGGCCCCTTGTCTGAGCTCGCCGAAGAGCAGCCGAACCAGGAAGTCCTGCTCCTCTGACGTCGCACGAGCCATCAGATCGCGAAGGAGCTCGCGCCGCCGTCCCGTCGACCCCGCGCCCGTCAACCCCTTGAGCTGCGCGAACACGGCGTCGACGTCATGCAGCGACAGGGTCGGTGTCCCGGCGGGCGGCACGTCGCGCGCCTGCCGGATCAGCGCGCCGCCGATCCCGAGCCGCCCCTGACGCGTCTCGCCGGACAGGTACGGGATCGCGATATCGACCTCGTCGGGCGTCAGCTGCGACAGCAGGGCGGCGAGGTGGGAAATCTTTGCCAGCCGGCTGGAGACTGAAGCGACGGCGTTTGACGTGGTGACGAGATCAGTCAGCCGCATTGATCAACCGCAGAGGGCGCAGAGCAGAGGAGACAGGGACGGGTGAAGGATAGACACCAGAACAGGGACAGAAACACACGAACAGCAGACAGCAACAGAAGAAGGGACCGAGCCAGACAATGTTCGACGAATGCAGTATATGGACTTCGCGACTGCTGAGGTTTCGAACGCGCGGTTTCCTTCTCTCCTTGTGCTCTGGCGACTCCGTATCGTTTCTGTTCGTTGTGTTCTCCTTCCTCCCGTGTTCTCTGTGCCCTCTGCGTTCTCTGTGGCCTCTGCGGTCTCTGTGTGCTCTGTGGTCGTCCAGATGCCGCTGCAGTATCCCGGTCGCCACATAGAATGACCCGATGCCGCGTGCCCCGCTGACCCGCCGCGAGTTCCTCGGCGCCACCCTCGCGATTGCCGGCACCACCCGGAAGAGCGGCATGCGGCTGGCGGGCGGGTACGTGCACGAATCGCACGCGGTCGGCCATCGCCTGCGGGACGGTCAGCTCAGTGCAATGCCCGCGGCGATCGAGCGGCGCGCGCTCGTGATTGTCGGCGGCGGCATCGCCGGGCTCTCGGCTGCCTGGCGGCTCCGGAAGCGCGGGTTCTCCGACTTCGTGCTGCTGGAGATGGAAGCCGAACCCGGTGGCAACGCGCGTTGGGGCAGCAACGAGATCGCCGCCTTCCCCTGGGCCGCGCACTACGTCCCTCTCCCCGGGCCGACGGCCACGCTGGTGCGTGAGCTGTTCGAAGAGCTCGGCGTCCTCAGGAACGGGGCCTTCGAGGAACGATACCTGTGCCACGCACCGCAGGAGCGTCTGTTCGTGCACGGCCGATGGCAGGAGGGGCTCGAGCCGCACGTCGGCCCCACGGCGCGCGACCGGGACCAGTGGCAGCGTTTCCTCGGGCGGATGCAGGAGCTGGCCGCGTCGGGCGAGTTCCGGGTGCCGATGGGCGAGCCGGCGCCCGATGCCCCGCTCGATCGGCTCTCGATGCGCGCGTGGCTGGAGAAGGAAGGCTTCGACTCGCCGCTCGTGCACTGGCATGTCGACTACGCATGCCGCGACGACTACGGCGCCTTCGCACGCGACACGTCGGCCTGGGCCGGCGTGCACTACTTCACGTCGCGCGAAGGGGGAGATGCCGGGCCGCTCACGTGGCCGGAAGGCAACGGCTGGATTGTCGCGCGCCTGCTGGAGCGCGTCGGCCGCTTCGTCCGCACCGGCGCGTTCGTCGAACGCATCGTCCGCGCGGGATCACGGTGGCGCGTCATCACCGCGCAGAGCGTCTGGGAGACCGACGCGGTCATCGTCGCGGCGCCGGCCTTCGTGGCCGATCGGATTCTGCCGCCGGACAAATCGGTGCCGCGGGTCGAGTACTCCCCGTGGCTGACCGCGAACCTGACGCTCGAGCGCTGGCCCGCGAACCGGGGCGCGCCGCCAGCCTGGGACAACGTGCTCTTCGAGTCCCCGTCGCTCGGCTACGTCATCGCAACGCACCAGTCGCTGCGCACCCACGTCCCGCGGACGGTGTGGACCTACTACTGGCCGCTCGCGGATCAGCCGCCGGCCGCGGCACGCCAGTGGCTGCTCGCGCAGAGCTGGGAGACCCTCGCGACCCTGATCCTCGACGACCTCTCGCGCGCCCACCCGGACATTCGCGACTGCGTGTCGCGGCTCGACATCTTCCGGATCGGGCACGCGATGCCGCGTCCGGTGCCGGGATTCCTCGCCGCCCGGCACGCGCGCGTGGCGGGCCGCCGCCGGCCGCGCGTCTTCCACGCGCACTCCGACGTCAGTGGACTGCCGCTCTTCGAGGAGGCGCAGTATCGCGGTGTGGCCGCGGCCGACGCGGCGCTCGAGGCGCTGTCGGGCGCAGCGCGCTGATCGTCAGCGGTTGAGCGCGTCCCACTCGTGCTCGTAGTAGCGCACGAGCATCTGCGTGTTGAGCCGGTTCGGCTCGACCGGCACCGGCCCCATGTCGGCGGGGAACTGGAAGAGGGCAGGCAGGGTCGCGGCGGTGAGGAAGCGCAGCCCATCCGGCAGGGTGTCCGGCAGCCGGAACGGATCGCGCCCCGCCAGCACGAAGCCCCACTCCCCGAACGACGGCACGTACACATGGTAGGGCGTCGCCCGCAGCCCGCTCTCCTCGATCGTCCGGACGATGCACCAGAAGGACTGGCGGGCGAAGAGCGGGGAGGTGCTCTGGACCACGAAGCGCCCGTCCGGCGCGATGTGCCGCGCCAGTTCGCGGTAGAACGCCGTCGTGTACAGCTTGCCGAGCGAGAAGTTCGACGGATCCGGCAGGTCCACGACGGCGAAATCGAAGACCTCGCCCGACGACTCGAGCCAGACGAACGCGTCCGCGTTGACGATCTGCACGCGGCCATCGCTGAGCGCGCCGCCGTTCAGCCGCGTCAGCTCGGGATGGGTGGAGAAGAGGCGCGTCATCTCGGGATCGAGATCGACGAGTGTGATCTGCCGGACCCCGGCGTGCTTCAGGATCTCGCGCGCGGCGAGCCCGTCCCCGCCGCCCAGCACGAGCACACGCCGGGCGTCCGGAATCGCGGAAAGACCGGGGTGCACCAGCGCCTCGTGATACCGGTACTCGTCGCGTGAGCTGAACTGCAGGTTCGAGTTCAGGAACAGCCGCAGGTCGTCCTTCCAGGCGGTGATCACGATCCGCTGGTACGGCGTGCTGCGCGCCAGCACGACGTCATCGGCGTAGATGTTCGACTCGGCGAGCTGCAGGATGCGATCGGCAGCCATCCATCCACCGCCGAGCGCCAGCATGACCGCGACGGCAAGTCCCTGGAGCAGGCGCCGCGCGCCGAGCGTCTCCCGCAGCAGGAACGTGGTCCACAGCGCGACGGCCGCGTTGACGATCCCGAACAGCATCGCCGCGCGTACCAGCCCGACCTTCGGCACCAGGACGATGGGGAAGAGGAGCGACGCGCCGAGCGCGCCGAGGTAGTCGAACGTCAGGACGTGCGAGACGACGTCCTTGAAGTCGTAGCGGTCGCGCAGGATCCGCATCAGCAGCGGGATCTCGAGCCCGACCAGCACGCCGACGACGAGCACCAGCGTGTAGAGGACGACGCGGAAGCTGTCCGTGTAGCCGAAGGCGAGGAACAGCAGCGCCGACGAAAAGCCGCCGACGAGTCCAACCATGATCTCGACGGCTACGAACCGGGCGGCCAGCCCGCGGACGATGAAGCGGGACAGCCCGGACCCGATCCCCATCGCGAAGAGGTACGTGCCGATGACCGTCGAGAACTGCGTCACGCTGTCGCCGAGCACGTAGCTGGCGAGCGCGCCGGCGACCAGCTCGTACACGAGCCCCGACGCGGCGATGAGCAGGACGGATGCGAGCAGCGCCGGCGCCACGGTCCTCAGATGATCGCCGCGGAGATGATGATCGACAGGCCGAGCAGCATGAACCCGAGGAGCACCGCCAGCGCGGTGTTGTGCTCCTCGATGATTTCCTTCCAGAGCGTGTACGGGAAGATGCGGTCAATCACCCAGAAGGTCGCGAGGAACAGCAGGACGCCAAGGGCGGCGAAGAGCGCTGCGGCGCCGAGATTGGCCGTGATCGAGGATGTCATGGGCGTCACTTGCCTCCGAAATAGCGCCCCGTGCCGCGATAGAGCGACCGGTAGGCGCCGGGATTGTCGCGGACCGACTTCGGCACGTTGCGGAGCTCGGTCGGCCGCGTCAGGCTGAGGCCGCGGTAGTCGGCCCACACGGCCCCGCTCAGGACCGAGAGCCCGAAGAGGAGATAAAGGAGCCGCATCATGCCGAACGCCCTCCGGGTGCGTCAGTCGCCGTAGTCGCTCTCCTGCCAGCGCCGTCCTTCGAACGCCGCCGCACGCAGCGAGACGAGCACCGGCGGAATGGCCAGCAGCACGATCGCGATCGCGTAGTAGAGCGGCAAGGGCACGTCACGCCGGACGGTCAGCGTGTACGTCACGGCCGGCGTGCCGGGCGATCCCTCCGGCTCGACGCGCAGATAATAGCGGCCGGCCGGCTGGGTCGGCAGCATCACCGCCCCGCGCGGCGATCCCTCGGTCCATCGGCCGTCCGAGTCGACGCCGAAGTAGTAGCTGACCTCACGCCCGAGATCGAGCGCACGCCCCGACTCGGTCTCGATGAGCGCGAGGTTGAAATAGGTCCAGTTGTTCGACAGGTTGGTCGCGAACTCGATCTCGAGATTGGAGGGCTCGCGCAGCTCGAACTCGGGCGTGACGTACGAGGACTCCGCCGCCCCGGGGATGAACGAGTACCGTGCGCTGTAGAGCGGCTCACGATCGGCGGACAGCAGTCGCCACATGCCCGCCAGCCCGACGGCCAGCAGCAGGAGGACGAAGAGGCCCCAGTACGACCCGACGCGCCCGGCGTACGGCGACGGCTGGTTGGCGAAGATACCGGAGGGACGAGGAGGCCGCCCCTCGAGGTCGAAGGCTTTCCAGATCGTGCTCCCCGGCGTGTACTCGCCGAGCGACCAGGTGGTCTCCTCCGGCGTCCGCTCCGCGGAGAGCATCAGCGGCGGCGCAACGAAATCGCTGACCGTCGCCGTGTCCCCCACCCGCACGCGCCAGGGGAACTGGCCGATCACGTACTCGGTCGTCGCGTTCGCGGTCTGGAACAGCTTGAACGTCGTTCCCAGGTACCGCGCCGCGAAGTGTCCACGGACACGCGTCTCGGTGGGGAGGCCGTGGACTGGCCTGATGTCGTTCCAGTGACCGGCGTACTCGCTCAGGTACCGGAACCCCTGCTCGCGGTTGTACAGCAGGTACTCGTCCCAGCCGTACTTCTCGTCCTCGACGACGATCGTGCGGTGCTGGAAGCCGATGACCTCGTAGCGATCGCCGTGCAGCGTTCCAATGGTGCCGAGCGGAATCTTCGGCGTGTGGCGCTGGCGTTCGGCAGCCGCCTGGAGAATCAGGACGGCCGGATCCGCGGGATCCTGAATCGCGCCGCAGCTCGTGCAGGCGACGGTCGCGGTGCCGATGGCCTTCAGCTCGATCGCGGCGCCGCAGTTCCTGCAGTTGAAGCCGGTCGCGTCGACCGTTGGCCCCGTTCCTTCCGGCCGGAGCTCCGTCAGCTCCAGGTCGTCGAACGCGACGAACACGCCGAGGAACAGCAGGGGCGGCGACTGGCTGTAGTCGATGGTCGCGAACTGCCCGTCGGCGGTCCGGAGATCGGCGAACAGGACCTCGCTCTTGTCCCAGTACTCGAACGGCAGCTCCCCTTCGACGCCCCGATACCGCGCACGCGTCAGCGTCGTCACGGTGAAGTCGACGTTCTTCCAGCGAAGCCGGCGGCCCGGCTCCAGCGACTCCGGCGCCGGCAGCGGACTGGCCGGCTGCACCTGGCGGGACACCGCGTACTCCGCCTGCGCATCGGACAGCCATCCGCTGGAACCGTCCATGAACCAGAGGTGCCACTCGTTCCAGGTCCCGTGCTCGTACTCGTAGACGATGCGGCCGGTGACGGTGAAGGCGCGTCCTTCGAAGCGCCCGCGCGTGCCGATCTGGATCGGAGAGGGCGTGAGCGGCAGGTCGGCCACCTGGCCGACCGCCTCGAGGTCGACGTCGCGCCGGACGACCACCGAACGGCAGTGCGGACAGGTCGTCTGTACCGCACTGGACCAGCGGAACTCGATGGGGGCCGAACAGTTCGGACAGGACCCGGCCGGGCGAGCCATTGGTGGCTCAAGTATATGCAGGTCCCGCACGCGTCGATGCCTGAGCGCGCGGGTTCTTCGCGAGCGGGCTCTGGCGGCTACCGGCGTGCGACGGCGCTGCGGACGAGCTCGACGTCGAAAGTCCGGATCGCCTCGACGATCATCTCGACGACGTCGCCGAAGAATGCGGGGTCGATGCGTTCGACGGTGTCGGTGGGCTTGTGGTAGTCGGGATGGTCCTCGACGCCGAAGTACACGAACGGCACGTGGACCTCATGAAACGCGCCGTGATCCGACAGCATCGTCCAGTCGTCGAGCCCGGACTCCGCCTTGGGCTGGTCGTGCCCGAACAGAATCCGGACGTGCGACCGCTTCCGGATGTCCTCGAGAATCGGCCGTGTCCAGGGGTAGTGGTGGCTGCCGGCGGCGTAGATCTCGCCCCGCTCGTTGCGCGAGACCATGTCGAGGTTGATGTTCAGCGCGACGCGTGACAGCACGTCGGGAATCGACCGCACCAGCGCGCGCGCGCCCTGCAGCCCCTGTTCCTCCGCGTCGAGCGCGGCGAAAACCATGGTGTGCTGCGGGCGATGGGCCGCTAAGTGGCGGGCGGCGGCCAGCAGCGCGGCCACGCCGGAGGCGTTGTCGTCGGCGCCGGGATGC
>DASVDJ010000118.1:0-2910 GCA_036381155.1 Vicinamibacterales bacterium | reverse complement strand
CGACGTGCACGTCCGCCGCGGTGAGCACACCTGCCTCGTTGAAGTCGTGCAGGACTCCACTCGCACCCAGCGCCAGACGGCGGTCGTAACGGTCGGTGACCTCGAACAGCTCGGTCATGCCGCCCCCTCTCTTCCGGAGTCGCCGCGGCCGACCGGGGCGGCGCCACCGGTCGCACCGGGCGCGACACCGTCGAACGTGTCCCACACCATCACGTAGCCGGTCCAGCCGCAGACCATCAGGATCGCCAGCAGGACGACGCCGCTCACCCACGCGAGCGCGTGCGGGCCCCAGCTGCGCCGCTGCGCGAACATCCGGAACGCGTGCACCACCGTCGCGACGACGGCGAGATCGCTGGCGTAGCGGTGGAGGCCGCGAACCCAGTTGCCGATCCATGGGTTCGCGGTCAGCCAGGCCACCGACTCGTACGGCGACCCGACCCTGTAGAAGAGCAGGAGCCACAGTCCCGTGGCCACCAGCACGAGGTAGAGCGAGACGACGATCGTGCCGCTCTGGTAGAGCGGATTGCATCGCCAACCGTAGAGGCGGTTGCAGAGCGCGTCGACCGCTGCGAGCGGACGGAGGGCGGCGCGTTCGAGAAGACGGGCAGCGGCAGCCATCGGGACCGTGAGGCTACTGTGGCCCGGCGCGCCGCTGCCGGCGCATGACGCCGATCATACCGGCGAAGGCGGGTCGTGCCGTACACATGGGCCATGCCTGCCGCCTCTCCCGACTCCACACGTACGTCCACGTCCGGCGATGACATCCCGATCGGGCAGCGGCTGTTCGACAACGTCTTCCTGCTGCTCGCGCTGGGACTGTTCGTGATGCTGCTCTTCTACACGGGCTGGGGGCTGGTCGAGATCATGACGCTGCCGCCGGCGACGCTTCCGTGAGGTGTGCGATGCACATCGAGACCCATACCGCGCTGGAATCGCCGCAAGGCAACTGGTGGAAGCCGGCGCACCCGTCCGAGAAGCTCTGGGTCGGCATCGCCTTCGCGTGGTGCATGGTGCTCTTCGCGATGATGCCGCTCTGGCACTGGAAGGGCGGTCAGAACCCGTCCGGCATCCGGAGCCGGACGACCCCTGATGCGTACATGGCCCGGGTGGTCGAGTTCATCCAGACCTACCAGACCAGCGATCACAACGGGATCCCGATCGTCAGCCCGCCGCCCGGCGCGCACGTCTACCTCGCCGCGTTCTCCTACCAGTGGCTGCCGATCCTCCGCCTGCAGAAGGGCGTCGAGTACACGCTGCACCTCTCGTCGCTCGACGTGAACCACGGCTTCTCGCTCTACCCGATCAACGTCAACTTCCAGGTCGTGCCCGGCTACGACTACGGCCTGCGCGTGACGCCGAACGCCGCGGGTGACTTCCGGATCATCTGCAACGAGTTCTGCGGGATCGGCCACCACACGATGGTCGGGCGCGTGATCGTCGACGAAGCGCCGGCGGTGGCGGCGCTCGAGGGAGGGGCGCAATGACGACGCCCGCAGTACTCGCGGCGGACACGCGATCCGCCGCTGCGTTCCGCACCTGTCCCGTCACCGGGCGGCTCATCCATCGCGGCGCCGAGCGTCTCATCAAGGCGCACGCGGTGACGTCGATCGTGGCGCTGCTCGTCGGCGCCATCGCCGCCGTGCTCCTGGTGCTGACGCGCTGGCAGGCCGTGCACCTGCTCCCGGCGGTGTGGTACTACCGCCTGCTCGGCGTGCACGGCATGAGCATGCTGATCTTCTTCATCATCTTCTTCGAGATGGCGGTGCTGTTCTTCGCCGGCACCGTGCTGCTCAACGCCCGCAACTGCGCGCCGAAGACGTCGTGGCTCTCGTACGCGCTGATGCTGTGCGGCGCGCTGCTCGTCGAGTGGATGATGTGGGCGGGTCGCGCCGACGTGCTCTTCACGTCCTACGTGCCCCTGCGCGCCGACCCGCTCTTCTACCTGGGCGTGATCCTCTTCGCCGTCGGCGCGCTCGTCACCGTCGGCATCTTCTTCGCCAACCTCGTCGTCGCCAGGCGCGAGCGCACCTACCAGGGCTCGCTGCCGCTCGTCGTCTACGGCGCGGTAACCGCCGCGATCATCGCCGTCATCACGCTGCTGCACGGCGCCGCGATCTACATCCCGACGTTCCTCTGGTCGCTGGGGCTGATGGAGGTCGACCCGCAGGTCTACCGGATGATCTGGTGGGGGCTCGGCCACTCGTCGCAGCAGATCAACGTCGCGGCGATGGTCGCCATCTGGTACCTGCTCGGTGCCCTGACGATCGGCTCCGTCGTCCTCAACGAGAAGATCAGCCGGTCGGCCTTCGTGCTCTACGTGCTGTTCATCTCGATGGCCTCGGCACACCACCTGCTCGTCGACCCCGGCATGGGACCCGCGTGGAAGGTCGTCAACACGAGCTACTTCATGTACATGGCCGTGCTGGCATCGATGATCCACGGCTTCACCGTGCCGGCCGGGATGGAGCTGGGCATGCGCCTGCGCGGCTACACGCAGGGGCTGTTCGACTGGCTGCGGCGCGCGCCGTGGGGAGACCCGGGCTTCAGCGCGCTGGTCTTCTCGCTGGTCGTCTTCGGCTTCGTCGGCGGGATCACCGGCGTGACGATCGGCACCGAGCAGATCAACATCATCGTCCACAACACGCTGCGCGTGCCGGGGCATTTCCACGCCACGGTCGTCAGCGGGACGACGATGGCGTTCATGGGGATCACGTATTACCTGATCCCGCTCATCTTCCGGCGCAAGGTCGCGTTCTGGCGCATGGCGACGATCCAGCCGTACCTCTTCGCCGGCGGCATGCTGATCTTCACCGTGTCGATGACGTTCGCCGGCAGCTTCGGCGTGCCGCGCCGCCACTGGGACATCACGTTCAGCTCGGCGCAGTTCGACGTGCAGTTCAACCCGATCGT
>DASVDJ010000117.1:0-4845 GCA_036381155.1 Vicinamibacterales bacterium | reverse complement strand
GATCGGGTTCGCTCGCGAGCGCGTTGTTCGCGCGATGGATCTCGAGGCGGCAATACTCCACCCGCCGGGCCCCGATGTCCGCGCCGGCGCGCATCCGGATCTTGTCGCTGGCGATCCCGGACGTCTGTCCGTGCGCGTTGCAGAGCTGGAAGTAGATCGTCTTCTCTCCGGGGCTCTGATCCTGAAACAGGTAGGTCGGCCTCCAGGTGCGCCCGGGCACGGGCCGCGGCGGTCCCCATGGCCGCCAGCTCGCACCGGGAAAGCCCGCCTGCTCGCTGACGCGATAGTGCGTCGGCGGGGCCCCCGTCCACTCGACCCACAGCTGCACCGTCTTGCCGGGCTCCACGTCGGCGGCGTTGTTCTCGATCGAGAACGACTTGATGGTGGTCATCGTGACCTGGGCCTGCTGGGTCGGGAACGGCGCCAATGGGCATACCGGCCCGCCGCTTCCCGGCTGCAGCCTGAACTGCTGATTGCCGAAGGTCGGCGCCGTCGTCCGCTGTCCCGTGAACCCGGCCTTGTGCGCGGTGATCACCACCTCGCTGCCCGGTAGGTCGTTGAAGTGCACCTTCCCGCTGTTGTCCGTGGTCAGGCGTCCGTACTTGGCCGGCTCCGTGGCCGTGCCCGCGCAGACCGTCGCGCCGCCGACGGGGGCGACACCGGCAGGCACGTTCTGGGTCACGTACACGAGCAGGCCCTGACCTGCCGCGGTCGTCGCTGTGCCCAGCAGCATCAGCAGCAGGCAGGCCGGCACCGTGCTGCGCCGCGTGAAGCGCACTCCAGCGACCCGTTCGAGCATGTGTCGGCATGCGCTCATGACCATGCGCCTCCCTTGCAGCGGATGGGCGTTCCCATCGCCCAGACCTCTCGCCGGACGTGCCGCACCGCGCCCGACGCGTTCAGACCGGTACGTCCGTTCATTTCGGGTCCAGCCTGACCTCGTAGGCCGCGTCGGCGGCCGGCATCGCGAACTGCTTCGTCGCCAGCACCTCGGCGACGCGCTTCACTTCGATGGTGTAGGGCTTGTCCTTCGGAGACGGCGCCAGACGGGGGAACTGCGCCTGCCCGGTCAGCGTCGTGTTCCGCCAGGCGAGCTCCTGGCCCTCGGACGTCTTCACGGCGACGCGAACGGCGTTGACCGGACGGCCGCCGGCATCCCTGACCGTCACGATGAGGGTATGGACGCCGGCGTCGTTCGCCGCGCCGACGGTGAACGTCTCCGTGCGCGTGTTCGACTTCGTCGGATACCGTCCGAACGCCTCGTCCGGATCGACGGTGACCGTGACGATGTAGGCGCCGGGCCTGGGAAGCCTGACGTTCTGGAAGGCCACCGCCCGATCGCCGTTGGGCCCGAGGTTCAGGAGCGACGTCTCGTACGACGACCGCTTCTGGTCCGGATCCAGGATCTCGAGCACGACCTTGATGCGGCCGCGCGCGGGATTGTTGGTGCTCGCGTTCCGGATGTTCGCGCGGAAGACGTTCGACTCGCCGACGGTCAGCGGTCCCTGGTTCCAGATGCGGGCGACCTGCAGATGGGGCGACAGCGGTTGCGCCGACGCGATCGCTGCGCCCGTCAGCAGGGCAGCGGCGGTCAGCACGCACAGGCGAAACGCAATCGGTCTGCTCATGGCTTCGTTCCTCTCGAATGGGATGTGCGTCCTCCGGCCGGATACCGCCGGCATCCGGCACACCTTGGGGCGACTACGGTCCGGTGCCGGATGTGGTGACGGTGAGCGATCGCCAGCCGGTGAACCGCAGCGGCCGGCCGTCGATGTCGAGGGCGAGGACGCGCCAGCGCAGCTCGTCCTGTGACGCGCGATCGCGCAGCCACGACGGCGCGCGATAGCCCGAGACCTCCACGGGCAGGAGCGCCGAGAGCACCGGATTGCCGTTCGTGTCCTCGATCTCGAGCCGGTAGACCGCTGCGTCCGGGCGGCCGGTCCAGGCGAAGTCGATCGCGCGGCCGGCGTCGAGCACCGCCCCCTCGGCCGGCGCGACGAGGGCGAGATCGCGCCCGCGCGCGGTGCTGCCATCGGCGCCCTGGACGACGTAGCGCAACGGCGGCAGCGGGAAGCCGGCGACCGCACCGCTGTGGACGATGCCCTGCCCCGCGCCGGCGTTGGCGAGATTGGAATCGCCCTCCTTGTCGTCGCTGGCCTCGACGCGCAGCAGCAGGTAGTAGGCGCCGTCGAGCGCCGTCGGGAGCCGGGACGGATCGGGACCGGGCAGCGTGATGCGGCCGACCGGCGGCAGGAACACGTTGAAGCGTCCGATCGGCGTGTAGCGGCGCTGGAGCCCCCGCTGGTCGGGCGGCAGCGACGCCTCGGGCAGCAGGTCCTGCGGCGTCGGCAGCTCCTCGCCCGGCATCACGACCTCCCAGCGGCCGACGAGGCGTCCGGTGCCGGAGTACGTGATCTCCGCCGCGACGGGAGGCGGCACCGTGCCGGGCGGCACGAACAGGATCGGGTCCTTCGACGCGAACGACAGCCGCACGTCGAGCAGCGCCAGCGGCACGCGCGCGCCGCCGCCCGCGAGCCGGCAGGTCACGGCGACGTACTCGTCCGGTCCGCCGGTGGTACTGACGAACCGGCGCACGTAGAAGAACGCCGACGGCGCCCCCGCTTCGGCGGCCTGATAGGCGCGCCGCGCGACGGACGGCGGGATGGACATGATGTCCGTGAAGCGGCCGGCGTTGGTGACGGAGCGATCGAAGCGCAGCGGGAGGCTGCCGAAGATCGTCGCCGGATCGCACTTGAAGCCGAGGTCCGGGGTGGCGGGGATCAGTTCGCCGCACCAGAGCGCTTCGGCCGGACGCTGGTCGACGAGGCCGCCGAACGTCAGGAACACGGTGGTGGCCCCCTGGGTGTTGACGTTCACACCCGTGGGGTCCACGCGAATGGCGGCGTGCACCGCCGCCGGACCGGCGAGCGCGAGCACCAGGACTGCGAGCAGCGTGCGCATCATCAGAAGACCCGCAGGTTGAAGCCGGAATTGAGCGACCAGGCGCTGCGGCGGTCGTTCACACCGAACAGCAGCTCGAGGGCGAGCGACGACTGGCGGGCGACTCGAACGTAGAACTGGCCGTTCAGCACGCGCGGATTGCGCCGCAGCAGACGGACCGTGCGCGTCCACTGCAGATGCATCTCCGTGGCGCGCGACTCGCCGGTCCCGGCGCGATCGCGGATGCCCGTGCGCGAGACCGCACCGGCCAGCGTGCTGGCGGGCGTCATGCGCCAGTGGCCGGAGACGAGCAGCCGCTTCGTGATGTCGATTTCCGTGAACTCCCGGTTCTCCGCCTTGTCGAAGCCGAGCTCGAGGTCGAGATCGAGGTCGGGATGCGGCGTCGCGCCGGCCGTGATCGTGTTGGCCAGATTGAAGAGATCCGAGAGCGTACGGCCGACCTGGCGGTTGTCCTGCAGCGATCGATCGAAGCGGTAGCCGCCGCGCCACCGGACCGTGCGCCAGTCGATGGCGACGACGTGCTGCGTGCTCATCTGGTCGGGGACGTGCGACTCGTTGAACCCGCCGTCGACCGGCACGCCGGCGCCGAACTGGTGCGTGCGGTCGAGCGTGTAGGTGACGAGCGGCGACCAGGACGGCGCGTCGAGGCCCATCACCGGCATCGCGACCGTCAGCGCCGCGCGCCGCGTCTTCGTGGTCAGGATGGACGGGACGTCGGCGAGGTTGTCGCGGTCCCACGTGTAGGACGCCATCGTGTTGAGCTGACCCACGGAGCCGGTCAGCTCGACGGCGTTCTGCAGGATGTCCGCGCGCACCGGCGCCGAGACGCTGCGATACAGCGGCTCCACGCGCTCGTGCCGGGCCGTCAGGCCGACGTTGACGGGCCGGCCCGTGTCGGCACGGGCGTTCTGCACGAGCATCCACGTCGCGTCGAGATACTGCGCGCCGCGCGACACCCGCCGCACCGGCACGAGCTCGAAGTCGCCCGCGAGGAGCGGATCGAACGGGTTCTCGAAATCGCTCCGGCTGTAGCCGGCGTCGAGGCGGAAGCGCTGACTCGAATCCGAGGCGAGCACCTGCACGCCCAGTCCGCGGCTTCGCTCGGCGTCGTTGACGACCCCCTGGTTGAATCCGGCGTTCGGAAGCACGGAGCCGTCGAGGACCGTCGCTTCGACGCGCAGGCCGCCGGGACGCGACGGGATCGTCTCCAGGCCGATCACGGCGGAGAGAATCTGGTGGTCGCGGTCGTTCAGCCCGAAGGGGTTGCGGAAGCCGGCGATCGCCGATCCGTTGACCGCAGCGAGGCTCACGTCAACCGCGCGGTTGACGCGCGCCCTGATCAGCGGACCGCGGCTCTGGAACCCCTGCGCGAGGTGACGATGGCGGCCGAAGGACACGTGGCCGAGTGACAGCCCGATTGGACCGCGCGTCAGCTCGAGCTGATAGCTGGCCAGATCGACCAGCGGGGCGCGCTCGCCGGCTTCGCCGAAGCGCACCGCCTGCTCGCGGGTGTTCACGCCAAGCAGCCCGACGTTCGTGCTGAACTGCCAGCCGTTCCGTTCGAGCGTGCTGCGGAGTGCGGCGGCGACGGTGAAGTCCTGATAGCGCGCGCGGGCCGGGAGATTGCCGGCGGGGCTGTGTCCCTCGAGCAGCTGGCCGGCGTTGGTCACGTCCACCTGCGGCGCGACCTCGGCGCGCTCGAACCCGCGCGGCGTGAGAACCCGCAGCCGCGTCCGGCCGATCTCCTGCCACTGGTTGTCCTCGGTGACGCTGTAGACGACCAGGTCGTGTTCGCCGGCCGGGAGGCGCAGCGTGCCCGGGCGGAAGGTGAGGACGTCGGGACGGATGTCGAAGAGGCTGCTCCAGTCCGTGTCGTCGATGAGC